>NZ_JAKKUW010000004.1:0-264671 GCF_021864455.1 Erythrobacter sp. SN021 | reverse complement strand
CTCGTACTCGCGCCGGTCGACGGGGACACCTCACCCGTGCTGCTGCTCGAACTGGTCGTTGTGGAAACCTCTCCTGTAGAGGTCGAGGTCGAGGACCCACCCGTCGAGGTCGAGGTGGAACTGCCGCCGGTAGACGTGGTGGTCGATACGTCGACGATCACGTCGGGCGTTTCGCCCCCGGTCGTGGTGGTCGAATTGACGATGACGCTGCCGCCTCCGCTCGAGCCGGTGAAAAACCCGCCGAAGAAGCCGCCGCCGAAGCCGCCGCCATATCCGCCGCCATAGCCACCGCCCGGGATCGAGCGGGCCGAGCCGCCACCGCCGACCGGCGCCGCTGCCGGCAGCGGAGGTACGGGAACGGGGGCCATCGCCTGGCGATAGACCGGCGGGCAGATGTTGTTCGGGTTATAGGCCGCTTCGGGCGATTCGGCGGGCACGCATTCGACCTGGCGTGGAATGGTGCGGGCACGCGGCACGGTCGGCCGCGGCACAGCGCGCGGCTTGGCCTGCTTGACGTATTTCACCGCTTTCGATTTGTATTGCGGATTGTCGGAAATCGGCTTTTCCGCGACATGCACGGCACCGCCTGCAAGCAACGCTCCACCCGCCGCGGTGGCCGAGAGTTTGGCTAGAGCTGACTTGACCGACATCGTGAAACTTCCTCTTGCGACCGCCCAAGGAGCGGAGGAATTTCCGCGCCTTGCAGCGACCCTTGATTCTTTCTGCGACTCCCGTTTTCGGATTTTCGCGCGAATTTACTGATCGCTCATGCATCTAGAAAGTAAATTTTTCGCGGAAATACGAGGGTTGTGCAAGCCCCGTCCCGTTTCGGGACCCTCTGATGCAGCTTTCTTACCGCTTCGATAACCCTATTTGTCGAACATGTCTCCCTGCGGTGTCGATGGCGGCGACAAGCCGAGATGCGCCCAGCCTCCATCGTTGAGGCAGCGCCCCCGCGCGGTTCGCGCGATCAGGCCGAGCTGGATGAGATAGGGTTCGATCACCTCCTCCACCGTGTCGCGCGGTTCCGACAGGCCCGCCGCGAGCGTTTCCACCCCGACCGGGCCACCCTTGTAAGTCGTTGCGATCATGGTGAGATAGCGGCGGTCCATCGCATCGAGGCCGAGCGAATCGACCTCGAGCCTGGTCAGGGCCTCATCCGCCACTTTCGTGGTCACGATCGGCTCGCCCAGCACGCTGGCGAAATCGCGCACTCGGCGCATCAGGCGGCCTGCGACGCGCGGGGTGCCGCGCGAACGGCGGGCAATCTCGCGCGCGCCGCCCTCGTCGATGCCCATGCCGAGCAGCCCCGCGCCGCGGGTGACGACCTTGAGCAGCTCGTCCTCGGTATAGAAAGTCAGCCGCACCGGAATGCCGAAGCGGTCGCGCAGCGGCGTGGTCAGCAAGCCCTGCCGCGTGGTCGCGCCGACCAGCGTGAAGGGCGGCAGGTCGATCCGCACGCTGCGCGCCGACGGCCCCTCGCCGATGATGATATCGAGCGCGCGGTCCTCCATCGCCGGATAGAGAATCTCCTCGACCACCGGATTGAGCCGGTGAATCTCGTCGATGAAGAGCACGTCGTTGGGCTCGAGATTGGTGAGCAGTGCGGCCAGATCGCCCGCCTTGGCGATGACCGGGCCGCTGGTGGCGCGGAACCCCACGCCCAGCTCCTTCGAGACGATCTGCGCCAGCGTCGTCTTCCCTAGCCCGGGCGGGCCGAAGAACAGCACATGGTCCATTGCCTCGCCGCGCCCCTTGGCAGCCTCGACGAACACGCGAAGGTTCTCGCGCGCCGCCTTCTGTCCGACGAACTCGGCAAGGCTCTTGGGCCGCAGCGCCGCATCCGGGTCTTCGGGCTGCCGGTCGGGCGAATGGAGGGGGACGGGTTCGGTCACACCACCCCCATACCGTCATGCTGAACTTGTTTCAGCATCCATCGCGCGGCAATCACCCACGCATGCCGATCGAGCACCAACCCTGCGTCTACATCCTTGCGAGTCAGCCGCGCGGAACGATTTATGTCGGCGTCACCAGCGACCTTATGCAGCGTCTCTATCAACACCGGGAGGGCCTTACAGGCGGATTTACGGCGCGCTACAAGGTCCATCGTCTCGTGCGCTTCGAGATGTTCGGCGACATGGAGCAGGCCATCCTGCGCGAGAAGCAGTTGAAGCGCTGGCATCGTCAATGGAAGATCAACCTCATCGAAGGGGACAATCCGCACTGGATAGATTTGGCTATAGAATTGGGCTTCGAGCCGCTTGCTTCGGACGAGCCGAAAAATGGATCCTGAAACGAGTTCAGGATGACGACATGGGGGGATATCCCACTCAAAACGGGTTCACCGTGTAGCCCGCTTGCTGCAGCACCGCGTGCGCGGTCATGGCGGAGAGCGCCATCTCGACGCCGGGGACGAGGTCGTCCTGCGTGATGCCGTGCGCGACGGCGCTCTGGCCACACAGGATTACCCGCACACCGTGGTCGAGAAGGTCGCGCACCAGGGCGTGGCTGGCGTTCACGCCGGGCTTGCCCTGTGCCTCCCACGCCGGTTCCTTGAGCAGATCGAGCGAAGCGCCGCCGTGAACCACGACCGCGACCTGAATATCCTCAGGATCGACTCCGGCGGCAGCGTGCATGTTGATGAAGCGCGCGGCGCTTTCGATATGGCGGTTGGCCTTCCCCTCGCTCGCAGCCTCGCTGACGTCGAAGCTGTGCTTGAACGCCGTGCCCGCCGACAGCTTTCCCACGCCCTCGACCGGCGCGTGAGGCCCGAAGTCCTTGAACACCGGCCCCGTCTCGAAGGCGCTCATGTCCTGCGCGCTTGCCGCCGAAGCTACCAGCGCCGCCAGGGCCGCCGTCAACGCATATCGCAAAATTGCCACTCTCATCCTGCTGCCCTCTTCAATGCGACGCGGATGAGGTCGCCCTCGCCCGCATCTTCGCCCAGTTCGCCCTTTGCCGCGGCCACCGCGCGCGCGGCCACGGCGGGTTTGAAACCGAGGTTTTCGAGCGCGCTCACCGCATCGGCGCTGGCACTGCCCGCAGGGGTCACGGCGACACCCGCAGCGCCGACCATCCCGCCGCCCGGCAACGCGCCGGCCTTGTCCTTCAGCTCGTTGACGATGCGCCCCGCCAGCTTCGGCCCGACACCGTTTGCGCGCGCGATCATCGCCGCGTCGCCGTTCGAGCAGGCCGCCTGCACCTCGCCCGTCGAAAGCGCGGAGAGGATCGCCAGTGCCACCTTGCTGCCGACACCCTGTACCTGGGTGAGCAGGCGGAACCAGTCCCGCTCGGCGGCCTCGGCGAAACCCAGCAGGCGCATATCGGTCTCGCTCACCTGCAAATCGGTATAGACGGTGCAGGCCCCGCCCACCTCGCCCAGCGCGGCGAGCGTCTTGGTCGAGCAATGGACGAGATAGCCGACACCCGACACATCGATCACCGCCCAGTCGGCGCCGGTTTCGTCGAGCAATCCCTTGAGCTTTGCAATCATGGTTTGTTCCTGCCCGACATTGGGCGCCTTGACCAGTCCGGCGGCCGAATTATCGCCAGCGCCTGCCCCGGCCGGGTCCGGGTGACAAAGGCGACACCCCGTCACCCCATAGGTTCGTGACCCAAATCCCTGATTTTACGGCGCAATATCGCTCCAGGACCAGGGTGACACATTGCGGGCACCCCGCCCCCCCTTTCTCACTCCCCATTCCTATCGCAGACTTTCGGCCCTGTAGGAAAATCTCGGCTTCACCCCGCCCCAAAAAAGGCAAAGTGGACAGGCCTGGCCGCTTGGGACAAGACAGGCGCATGAGCTGGAATACATTCGGACGGACCCTGCGCTTTACCACCTGGGGCGAAAGCCATGGCCCCGCGATCGGCGCGGTGGTCGACGGGTGCCCGCCGGGGATCGCATTGTCCGAAAGCGACATCCAGCCCTTCCTCGACGCACGGAAGCCGGGGCAGAACAAGTTCACCACCCAGCGCCAGGAACCGGATGCGGTCCGCATCCTGTCGGGCGTGTTCGAGAGCAAGACCACGGGCACGCCGATCAGCCTGCTGATCGAGAACACCGACCAGCGATCGAAGGACTATTCCGAAATCGCGAAATCCTATCGACCGGGCCATGCCGACTATGCCTATGACGCGAAATACGGCTTCCGCGACTATCGCGGCGGCGGGCGCAGTTCGGCGCGCGAGACGGCGATGCGCGTGGCGGCGGGCGCCGTGGCGAGGCTGGTCATCCCCGAGGTAAGCATCGTCGCCTATGTCGCGGAAATCGGCGGTGACCGGATCGACCCCGCGAATTTCGACCGCGAGGAAATCGCGCGCAATCCCTTCTGGTGCCCCGACGCACAGGCCGCATTGCGCTGGGAAAGGCTGGTCGACGAGGCGCGCAAGGCCGGCTCGTCGCTGGGCGCGGTGGTCGAATGCGTGGCCGAAGGTGTGCCGGCGGGCTGGGGTGCACCCGTCTATGCCAAGCTCGACAGCGATCTGGCGGCGGGCATGATGAGCATCAACGCAGTCAAAGGGGTCGAGATTGGGGACGGTTTCGAGGCCGCGCGGCTGACCGGCGAACAGAACGCCGACCCGATGCGCCCCTCCTTAAACGATGGGGGCAATGACGGCCCCCGTTTCGAGGCCAACCATGCAGGCGGGATCGCGGGCGGCATCTCGACCGGCCAGCCGGTGACCTGCCGCGTGGCCTTCAAGCCGACCAGCTCGATCCTCACCCCTGTCGCCAGCGTGACCCGCGACGGCGAGGCAACCGAAGTGCGTACCAAGGGCCGCCACGATCCGTGCGTCGGTATCCGCGGAACACCCGTGGTCGAAGCGATGATGGCGCTGGTGCTGGCGGACCACAAGCTGCTCCACCGCGCGCAGTGCGGGCAGGGGTGAGAGCCCGCAATCATAGCATATTAACCGTATTTTTTGGAGCCTGCCTTAGTGGTGGTCGTTCGATGAGACCGCTACTGATCCTGTTTCTCTTCGCGATCAGCCTTGCCGCGCCCACCAGCGCTTCCGTTCAGGCTGGCGTGGAGAATTGCATTGCCGCGCTACCCGTAGCGAAAGGCGCGCCAGGAGCCGAGGCCTTCGCGCAGGATTGGCGATGCGATGGCGAAACGGTTTCGCTCGACAATGAACGGATTTTTTTGCGCATCGATGCCGGGCCAACGCATGGCGGTACGCGCTTCGTTACGGCCCAACGCGGAGTTTTCGAGCGGATCCATGTGGTGACGCGGGATACTGACGGGCGTATTCGCAGCCGGTCCTGGAAGATCGATGATCTCACACCGGTCGTCGGCACCGACCTCTTCAAGCTGCCGACCCCACCGGGCAGAGATGTGGTTGTGGCTATCGACCGACTAGGCGATCCGCGTGTGGTGACAACCGCCCGTCTGGTCGACCGCGATCCCGCCGCCGAGCCCGGGCTCGACAATCTCGTTCTTTTGATTGCCGCTCTGGCTGGCATGCTCGTCATGCCGTTGATCTTCGGAATGGCGGTCTATCAGGTGCTCCGGCAGAAATTCGTATTCTGGCATTTCGCCACCGCAACGACCCTGCTTGCCACGGTTCTTATCAATTCGGGTCTTTTATCGAAGATTGCGGGAGTGCCGATGGGCCTTCTCGTCCGCATGGCGCTGGCCGACACCGGCTTCACGGTTGCAGCAACCCTGATTTTCGCCACCCATTTCGTCGAGCGAGACGCCGTACCCCCTCGCTTGCGAAAACTGGCCATCATTTTCGCGGGCTGGGCGCTGTTCATTAGCGTCGCCAATGCGGTATTTCCGCTGGCCGCGCCGAACTGGCAATTCCAAGCTTACCATATGGGTTTCGTCCCCATCCTGGCGTTTCTCGTCGTGTATCTCGCAACCGCCGCGCGGCGGGGCAGCCGATACGTCTGGTATCTGATAGTCGGCCTCGCTCCGCTCATGCTGCTTGGCGGCTGGCGCCTTCTGGGACAGCTAAGCCCGATCGGCGCGCAGTATGATACGACATTGTTCTTTTATATCGGATGCGTGTTCGAAGAAGTCGCCGTCACTCTTGGCGTTGCCGATCGTCTTCTGACATTGCGGCGTGAAAGGGACCTGGCGATTGTCCGTGCCGATGAACTCGACGAGGTGAGCCGACACGACAGCCTCACCGGGCTCCTCAACCGGCGTGCGCTCGACGATAAGAGCGAACCGATTGTCGGTTCGTCGGCCATCGCCATCCTCGATATCGACTATTTCAAGGCAATCAACGACACCTATGGCCATATCGTCGGCGATCGCGTGCTCTGCGCACTCGCCGACGTTTTGCGCACCGAACCGCAGACACGCGCCATACGCTTGGGCGGCGAGGAGTTCCTGATCCAAACAACCCACCGCCGGCCGGAAAAGCAGCTTGCCGATCTTCGTCAAGCCGTCGCGAAGGCTATCGCAAGCGACGTACCGGAAATCGAATGGCAAGTAACATGCAGCATGGGTGTCATCATCCTCGCCGGGATCGATGCGAATAGCGAACTCGATTACGAGACCTTGTATTCGCGGTGCGATGTCCTTCTTTATCGCGCCAAGGACGAAGGCCGCGACCGTATGGTTGTCGAACGGTTAGCCTATTTCGAAAGAACCGAATCTTCGGCCATCGTGCGCAAACCCAGGGCGCCAAAGGATGCCGCATGAACCGGACGGAACGCGATGGCCCTTGCGTCCCGCGCGTTTGTCAGCCCCGCATAGCTAGGCTTGAAAACCGCGGCTTTCCCGCGCGGGGGACACTCCGCCGCGCATTGAATGTAGTGCGTTATGCGTCGGGTCTGGGCTGGGTGTAATCGACCGAATCGTCGCAAATACCGTCCTTCTCGCAATCGTTTAGGCCATCGCCGTCCTTATCCCAGCTCGGGTGCATGGTCGGCTCGAGATATTCCGGGCAATAGGTCGCTCCGTATTCCGCTGGTTCGAGACCGGCGGCTTGCGCTTCCTCTTCGCTCGCATAGCGGTTGCCTTCGCCATCGCAGAAGCTGATCTTGCGTTCCGCCAGCGGAGCTTCCGAGCCGGTAACCTGCTCGATTTCCGCCTCCGCGATTTCCGTTTCTGCGGTATTCGGGTCGGCATCCTGCTCAGCCTGCTCGCACGCGGCAAGGCCGACCAGCGCCGTGATCGCCATCGAAATTCCCAGTTTCCGCATCATCGAGTTCCTCCTCGTAAACAGGTCGCGGCCTTCACGTCATCGTCGGCCCGCATGACAGGTACAACGACCCGTCCATACACGCGTTCCTCCATGGGCGGCTTTGTGGCGGCAACCGCGCGAGCCGAACAGCACAGGATGGAAAATGCACGAACGCGTCCAGATGCCGAGCTTATCGAAGGTTCCATCGATTTGATCGATTATTTCGATCCTCGCAATCGCAACTTATCGCTTTTGTGCATCGCAACAAGGCCTATCTGACCCCCATCAGTTTCAACCCGAACTACGGAGACATTCATGGGTATCATCGGAAGCCAGATCAAACCGTTCACCGCCACCGCCTTCCAGGCCGGCAAGGACTTCTTCGAAGTCACGGACGAAGACGTGAAGGGCAAGTGGGCCGTTTTCTTCTTCTATCCGGCCGACTTCACCTTCGTCTGCCCGACCGAACTCGAAGACCTCGGCGAACATTACGAAATGCTTCAGAAGCTGGACGTCGAAGTCTATGGCGTATCGACCGACACCCATTTCAGCCACAAGGCCTGGCACGACACTTCGGAGAAGATCGGCAAGCTGAACTTCCCGTTCCTGGGCGACCAGAACCACGTGCTGGCACGCAATTTCGACGTGCTGCGTGAAGGCGCCGGCCTTGCCGATCGGGCGACCTTCGTGGTCGATCCCGATGGCGTCATCCAGCTCGTCGAACAGACCTGCGAAGGTGTCGGCCGCAATGCCAACGAACTGGTACGCAAGATCCGCGCGGCCCAGTATGTGCGCAACAATCCCGGCCAGGTCTGCCCGGCCGCATGGGAAGAAGGCGAAGACACGCTGGCGCCTTCGCTCGACCTCGTCGGCAAGATCTAGGCGTTAAGCCTGATGACAGATCGGGCGCTCTAAGGGCGCCCGCATAAGAGCCCGAGCCTAAAACTCGGGTCGCTGGAAGGCCCGGGGCACTCCCCTCCCCCCTCGCCCCGGGCCTTTTCCCTTCCTCAAGATTTTCGAATCCTTCGTCCCACCCGGAGCCCGGAGTCCGCCCATGCTCGACGCAACCATGACCCAGCAGCTCAAGACCTATCTCGCGAACCTGCGCGAACCGGTCGAACTGGTCGCCTCGCTCGGCGATGACGCCAAAAGCACGCAGACGCGCGAATTGCTCGAAGAAATCGCCGCGCTTCACGACCTTGTGAGCGCGAGTTTCGACGGAACCGATGAGCGCAAGCCCAGCTTCGTCATTCGCCGCGGCGGCGATGCGGAAAAGTGGGTTCGTTTCGCGGGCCTGCCGATGGGTCACGAATTCACCAGCCTTGTGCTGGCCCTGCTATGGGCCGGGGGACACCCGCCCAAGGTCGATGCCGATCTTCTGGAACAGATCCGCGGACTTGAAGGCGATTACGCTTTCGAAATGTATTTCTCGCTTTCCTGCCACAACTGCCCCGACGTGGTGCAGGCGCTGACCCTGATGGCGCTGGAAAATCCGCGCATAACCGCCACGCTGATCGAGGGCGGGACCTATCAGGACGAGGTCGATGCACGCGAGGTCATGGCCGTGCCCGCGACCTTCCTCAATGGCGAACCGTTCTACAACGGCAAGATGGAACTGGCCGAAATCCTGGCGAAGCTCGACACGGGCAGCGAAGCGAAGGCGGCAGAGAAACTGTCGGCCAAGGACCCGTTCGAAGTGCTGGTGGTCGGCGGCGGCCCGGCCGGGGCAGCAACCGCCATCTATACCGCGCGCAAGGGCTTTCGCACGGGCATCGCTGCCGAACGTTTCGGCGGGCAGTTGCACGATACGCTGGGGATCGAGAACCTGCCTGGCACGGTCTATACCGAAGGGCCGAAGCTGGCCGGCGAATTGAAGCGCCATGTGGGCGAATACGACATCGACTTGATGGACCTCGCCAAGGCAGTGAAGCTGATACCTGCCGAGAAGCAAGGCGGTCTGCACACGGTGGAGCTTGGCAATGGTGCGAGCCTCAAGGCGCGCAGCCTGATCCTCGCCACCGGCGCGCGCTGGCGCAATCTCGGCGTTCCGGGCGAAGCGGAATATCGCAACAAGGGCGTGGCCTATTGCCCGCACTGCGACGGTCCGCTGTTCAAAGGGAAGCGCATTGCCGTGATTGGCGGCGGCAATTCGGGCGTCGAGGCGGCGATCGACCTGGCCAAGATCGTCGGTCACGTCACGCTGATCGAATATGACGATCACTTGCGCGCCGACGAGGTGCTGCAAAGGAAGCTGCGCTCGATGGCCAATGTCGAGATCGTCACCAGCGGGCAGACCACCGAGATCACCGGCAAGGACGGCAAGGTCGACGGCCTCGTGCTGAAGGACCGCCAGTCGGGCGAGGAGCGCCGCATCGATTTGGAAGGCGTGTTCGTGCAGATCGGCCTCGTCCCCAATACCGAATGGCTGCAGGGTTCGGGCCTCGAACTCACCAAATTCGGCGAAATCGTCACCGACGAGGAAGGTCGCACCAACCTTCCCGGCGTCTTCGGTGCAGGCGACGTTACCGACGTGCCCTACAAGCAGATCGTGGTTGCCATGGGGGAAGGCTCGAAGGCAGGCCTGTCGGCCTTCGATTACCTCATCCGCACCGAGCCGGCCGAGGACGTCGCGCAAGCCGCCTAGAAAACATCCCCGTCATTGCGAGCGACGCAGTCGCGCGGCAATCCAATGTGCCGCAGATGTTGGTTTCGCCACCATGGATTGCCGCGTCGCCTGCGGCTCCTCGCAATGACGGGAAAACAACTGCACATCATCGCCTGAGGCAATCAATTCGACGCAATTAATCGATTGGACGAATTAACGACAAAGGCGCATCATCCTTTCACCGGATTTTCGAATCTAAAGAGAGTGGAGAGAGACGATGGACGCCAAGACAGGTGAAATGAGCGGCTGCCCCTTCCATGGCGATGGCGGGATGCGCGGCTTGCTGGGCCGTACCAACCGCGATTGGTGGCCCGACAGCCTTCAACTCGAAATCCTCCAGCAGGGCGGCCGCAGTGCCGACCCGATGGGCGAGGATTTCGACTATTGCGAGGCGTTCAATGCGCTCGACTATCAGGCGCTGAAACGCGACCTGACCGATCTGATGACCGACAGCCAAGACTGGTGGCCGGCCGATTACGGCCATTACGGCCCTTTCTTCATCCGCATGGCATGGCACGCGGCGGGCACTTATCGCACCGGCGACGGACGCGGCGGCGCAGGCAGCGGCCAGCAACGCTTCGCTCCGCTCAATAGCTGGCCCGACAATGGCAATCTCGACAAGGCGCGCCGCCTCTTGTGGCCGATCAAGCAGAAATACGGCAAGCACATCAGCTGGGCCGACCTGTTCATCCTCACCGGCAATGTCGCGATCGAGTCGATGGGCGGCCCGGTGTTCGGCTTCGGCGGCGGGCGCAAGGACGTGTTCGAGCCCGAAACCGTCTATTGGGGCACGGAGGAACAGTGGGTCGATACCGGTGCGGAAACGCGCATCATTCCCGATGAGGGCAAGGCGCTCGAGAACCCGCTCGCGGCGATCCAGATGGGGCTGATCTACGTCAATCCCGAAGGTCCGGGCGGCAATCCGCACGATGCCGAAGGCATGGCGCGCGACATGCGCGAAACCTTCGCCCGCATGGCCATGAACGACGAGGAAACCGTCGCGCTGACGGCAGGCGGCCACGCTTTCGGCAAGGCGCATGGCGCGAAGCCTTCCGACACTTTCGGCAAGGCACCCGAGGGCGAAAACCTGCACACCATGGGCTTTGGCTGGCTGACCGACCCCGAAGAAATCGGCAAGGGCCATATCACCACCAGCGGTATCGAGGGGGCTTGGACGCCCAATCCGACCCAGTGGGGCGGCGACTATTTCCGGCTGCTGTTCAAATACGACTATGAGCTGGTCCAGTCGCCCGCCGGCGCGAACCAGTGGCAGCCGATCGATCCGGACCCGGAAGACATGGCGCCCGATGCGCGCGATCCGTCCAAGAAGGTCCCGACCATGATGACCACCGCCGATATGGCGCTGAAACGCGACCCGGAATATCGCAAGATTTCCGAACGCTTCCGCGACGATCAGGCCGCGCTCGACGACGCTTTCGCCCGCGCCTGGTTCAAGCTGTGCCACCGCGACATGGGGCCAAAGGTCCGCTATCTCGGCCCCGAAGTTCCGGCCGAAGACCTGATCTGGCAGGATCCGGTCCCGGCCGGGAAGCAGGCGTCGGACAGCGCGGTCGCCGACTTCAAACGGGCGGTCCTCGATAGCGGCCTCAGCGTCAGCGAACTGGTCAAGGCAGCCTGGGCCTCGGCCTCGACCTATCGCAATTCCGACCATCGCGGCGGCGCCAATGGCGCGCATATCCGCTTCGATGCGCTGAGGAACTGGGCCGTCAACGATCCCGAGGAACTGGGCAAGGTGCTGGCCAAGCTCGACGAGCTGCGCGGCGACATCTCGATGGCCGACGCCATCGTTCTGGGCGGTGCGGCGGCGATCGAAAAGGCGGCGAAGGACGGTGGTTACGACATCACCGTGCCGGTCAGCACCGGCCGCGGCGATGCCAGCGAAGATCAGTTCGACGCCGAAAGCTGGGAACCGCTCGAGCCGTTTGCCGACGGGTTCCGCAACTATCTCAGGACCAAGGCGAGCGTGAAGACCGAAGACATGCTGGTCGACCGGGCGCATCTGCTTGGCCTGTCCATGCCCGAAATGACCGCACTGCTCGGCGGCATGCGGGCACTGGGAGCGGTCAGCAAGCATACGCAGCATGGCAACAGCATCGGCGTCCTCACCGATCGCCCCGGCGTGCTGTCGAACGACTTCTTCACCAACCTGCTCGCCATGGGCACGGTGTGGGAAGTGGTCGATGAGAGCGGAGACGAGGAGTTCGTCGGCAAGTGCCGCCTCAAGGGGGATGTGAAGTGGCACGCCACGCGCACCGACCTCGTCTTCGGATCGAATTCGCAGCTCCGCGCCGTGGCCGAAGTCTATGCCGAAAACGGCAACGAGCGGAAGTTCGTCGACGATTTCGTCAAGGCCTGGACCAAAGTGATGGAAGCCGATCGTTTCGATCTCGAATACGCCAAATATCACTGATCCGGCCCGCCGGTTCGCACGAAACCCCCGGCAGCGATGCCGGGGGTTTTTGTATTCGCGCGATCCGATCACACCGAACGGCAAAATGTGTCACCAGGCCCGGGACCCGAACCGGCGATCGGCTCGTATGTCTATCGCAATCACACAGAAAGGCGTCGCCCATGTCCGGCACGAAAATCCCCCCCACCACCACCGATGCAGGCATCCCGGTTCAGAGCGACGAGCATTCGCTGACGATCGGCCGCGATGGGCCGATCGTCCTCAACGATCACTATCTCATCGAGCAGATGGCGAACTTCAATCGCGAGCGCATTCCCGAACGCCAACCGCATGCCAAGGGTTCGGGCGCCTTCGGGTACTTCGAGACGACCGAAGACGTTTCGAAATATACCAAGGCCAAGCTGTTTCAGCCGGGCGTGAAGACCGATGTCGCAATGCGGTTTTCCACCGTGGCGGGCGAACGTGGCAGCCCCGACACCTGGCGCGACCCGCGCGGCTTTTCGGTCAAATTCTATACCGAAGACGGCAATTTCGACATGGTCGGCAACAACACGCCGATCTTTTTCATCCGCGATCCGCTGAAGTTCCAGCACTTCATCCGCAGCCAGAAGCGCCGCGCCGACAATGCCTTACGCGATCACGACATGATGTGGGATTTTTGGACGCTGAGCCCCGAAAGCGCGCATCAGGTGACTTATCTGATGGGCGATCGCGGGGTGCCCAAGAACTGGCGCGAGATGAACGGCTATGGCAGCCATACCTACATGCTCATCAACGAGGATGGCGAGAAGTTCTGGGTCAAATTCCACTTCCACACCGACGTCGGGACGGAAAGCGGCAATGCCCATCTGACGCAGGACGAGGCAGTCGAGAAAGCGGGCGAGGACAGCGATTACCACCGCCGCGACCTGTTCGACGCGATCCACAAGGGCGATTACCCGAGCTGGACGCTCAAATGGCAGATCATGCCCTATGAGGATGCCAAGACCTATCGCATCAATCCGTTCGATCTGACCAAGGTCTGGCCGCATGAGGATTATCCGCTGATCGAAGTCGGCAAGCTGGTGCTCAACGAAAACCCGGTCGATTGGGATACGCAGATCGAACAGCTCGCCTTCGAACCCAACAATATGGTCCCCGGCATCGGTCTATCGCCCGACAAGATGCTGCTG
Organism: Erythrobacter sp. SN021; assembly: GCF_021864455.1. Taxonomy (NCBI): domain Bacteria; kingdom Pseudomonadati; phylum Pseudomonadota; class Alphaproteobacteria; order Sphingomonadales; family Erythrobacteraceae; genus Erythrobacter; species Erythrobacter sp. SN021. The sequence goes on along the minus strand of NZ_JAKKUW010000004.1, from coordinate 251,263 downwards.
GCTCGCGGCTTTTCCTACGCCGATGCGCATCGCGCGCGGCTGGGCGTGAATTACAAGCAGATTCCGGTGAATTCGGCCAAAAACGCGGAGGTACATTCCTATTCGCGCGCAGGCGACATGCGGGTGAAGAATGCCGTCGATCCGGTCTATGCCCCCAATTCCTATGGTGGACCGGCGGCCCAGCCCGAAGTGGGCGGCGAAGCGACCTGGCACGCCGATGGCGATATGGTGCGGCAGGCCTACACCCTGCGCGAAGACGATGACGACTGGACACAGGCGGGCATCCTCGTGCGCGACGTCATGGACGATGCCCAGCGCGATCGCTTCGTGTCCAATGTCGCGGGCCATCTGGCCGATGGCGTCAGCGAGAAGGTTCTGGTGCGGGCGTTCGAATATTGGCGCAATGTCGATGCCGCGATCGGCGATCGCATCGAAGAGGCCGTCCGCGACAAAATCGGGGGTAAGTCGAACGCACCGGGCATGGCCAGCGCATTGTCGATTTCCGGTGAGGGCGCGGCGGCGAAGGCCGACGCCGAATGACCCTTCAGCGTTCGCGCCTGAGCACGATGTAGAGTGCACCGTCTCCGCCGTGGCGCTGATGCGCACGGCGGACGGCGGCGATGGCCGAATGATGGCTCGATGCAGCCAGCCAGTCGAGCACCTTGGCGCGGATCGCGCCTCTCCGGTCGCTGCGATCCGCCGCAGCGACCGGGCGCGGCTTGCCCGTAATCAGCAGGATCGTGCGCGCGCCCATCGCCCGTGCCTGCGCCACCCCGCTCATCAGCCGGTCATAGGCGGCATCGAGATTGTGGCCATGCAGGTCCAGCGTCAGTTCCGGCTGCAGCCCGCCGGATTTCAGCCGCCGATCCCAGTGCGAATCGAGACCCCGGTCGGGTTGAGTCGGCCGGGTCGGCGGCGGCGCGATGCGGGCCGGCTTCGGCGCGCGCGGCAAGCTTGCCTTTTTGGGCGGTGCGGGCCGGGCGGGCGCTTTCGCCTCATGCGCGGGGCGGGGTTGGACAGGCTTGAGCGGATGCAGCGGCACTGTCGTCGCCGCAACCTTCTCCCATGCCGCGGCCTCTTCCGCCGACAATCCGCGCGGCGCGCTCATCGCCGGGCTTGGAGCCGTTCGATCGTCCCCCGTGGCAGCAGAACCAGCGCCGATCCGCGCGTGCTCATCTCGCCCGCAATCGCGCGCGCATCCCGGCCGTTGCCCCAGAACGTGTCGAACCGATTGGCCCCCTTGATCGCGCCGCCCGTATCCTGCGCGATCCACAGGCCATCGGCGACATCGGTTTCCATATCGAGGAATACCGGGGCTCCATAGGGCACGAATTTCGGGTCGACCGCGACCGAGGCTTCACGGCGGACCGGCACGCCCAGCGAACCCAGCGGGCCATCCGAATTCAGCTCGCGGAAGAACACCCAGCTTTTATTGAGGCGCATGATGTCGCGCCCCTCGGCGGGATGGTCCCGAATATAGGCCATGATGCCCTGCATCGAGGTTTCGTAAGGCGTGCCTTCGCCGATCAGGCCGCGCTCGCGCATGACGCGCCCGATGCCGACATATTCGCGCCCGTTCTGGCCCGCATAACCGATCCGCATAAGCGAACCGTCGGGCAGGCGCAGCAGGCCCGAGCCCTGAATCTGGAGGAAGAAAAACTCTACCGGGTCCGCCGCCCAGGCTATCTCCAGCCCGCGATTTTCCAGCGCGCCGAGTTCGATTTCGGTACGGTCGTAAAAGGGGACGAAGGCCCCACCGGCATTGTAACGCCCGAGGGGGGACCGCCCTTCGCGCTCGCTTTCAGGCATATCATCGGGCCAGGTCCGCACGAGTTCCGGGGGCACGGCGTAGATAGGCACGTCATAGCCCGGCATGCGGGTGCGACTACCGCGGATTTCGGGCTCGAAATAGCCGGTGGCGAACGCCGCGCCATCGCCCACACGCGCGGTTTCGAAATAGCTGGTGAAGAAGCGCCGCGCATCGGACACCGGCCACGTTGCCGCGGCTTCGCAGGCGGGGCGCCAGTCTTCGGCAAAGGTCAGCCCGCTCGCATCCTCACGCTTGAGAATCGAGGGGCAGGATTCGATGAAGGATACCAGCGCCGTGCCTGCATCGTCGGGCGCCAACCCCAACGATGCGACATCCGCTCCGCGCTCGATCGGCGCGAAGGCGGCACTGGAGACGGTTCCCGGCGGTAGCGCCACACCCTGGACCGGCCTGGTATCGGGCACCATCCTGACGCAGGCAGCAAGCGCCAGCGTCATCGCGATCACCATCGATTTGTGCATGAACCCTCCCCGTTGCGCGCGGGGCGTCAGCCCTCGTCCGTCTCGTCGAGCACCCAGTTGGGATCGGACGCGCCGATATTGCGGCGGAATGTCCATATGTCGCGGCTCTCGATCGCATCGTCCAGCGAACCGGCAATCACATTCCCATCGGCATCGCGCGTCACGGCAGCGATATCGGCGACGAAAAGCACCGCGATGCGGGCGGTCCGCCCGTCGAGTTCGGCGGAATGGACGCTGGCGTCCTCGATCCGGATCAGACGGTTGTCGAGCGTTTCGCCCGCTTCCTCGCGCGCATCGATGGCGCCCGCGAAGCTGGCATAAACGTCATCGTCGGTGAGTTCGCGCAGGGTTTCCTTGTCGCCATTCCAGAAAGCTTCGAGGATCATGCCATAGGCACTCTTGGCCCCTTCGAGAAAGCCGAGCAGATCGAAAGCCGGATCTGCCGAAGCAATCGCGCGGACGCCCGCTTCGTTGGCCGGCGCGCGGCTGTCGTCGACCCCGCGCAGAACGACCGGCTGGCGTAGCTGACGCGGCGGATTGTCCGCACGCGGCGGGGTATCCCCACGTTCGAACCGGTGTGGAATCACCTCTTCCTCATGCTCCGAACGGCGACCGAGCACCGAATAGAGCCGCAGCCCGAGAAAGGCGGCGATCATGGCGAGAATGACGATCTCGATGATCACGTAAGTAACCTGCTTCCCTACTTCTTTTGCGGGCGGCAGCGTGCCCCCGGCAGTCCAGCGTCTTTCCTGCCCTAGATAGGAAGGAATTACAAACCGACAATGGTAGTGCGACGAACATCGCCCTGTGCCGCGACCGCTCGCGGCCACGCATTGCTACGCGCCGCCGACAATGCTAGGCGCGCGCCCCGACAGTCCCGTGCGACCACCAGCGGCTCGCGGGGACGCACATTCGGATAATTGGAAAGCGACTGCTCATGGCCGACGAAGGCGACGTTCTCACCGACCTCAACATGGATCCCGCAGCCGGCGCCAATGGCGTCGACAACCAGCCCAGCGCGGGCATTATCTCGCAATATATCAAGGACCTGTCGGTCGAAAACCCGAACGCGCCCGCATGTTTCCAGTGGAACGAGCAACCACAGCTCGACGTGCAGGTCAATATCGGCGCCGACAAAGTTACCGACGAGGTCCACGAGGTAACGCTGAAGATCACGGCCACGGCCAAGACCAGCCAGGGCAATCTCTACCTGATCGACCTCGATTATTGCGGGCTGATGGGCATGCGCAACCTGCCAGACGAACATGCGCACGCCTTCCTCTTCGCCGAAGCACCGCGCCTGCTGTTCCCCTTCGCGCGGCGCGTGATCGCCGATGCCAGCCGCGATGCGGGCTTCCCGCCGCTGATGCTCGATCCGATGGATTTCGGCGCGCTTTACCAGCAGCAATTGGCCGCCCGCGCGCAGGAACAGCAAGCCCAGGGCGCAACGCCGCCCGCTGGCGACGCCTGAGCGCCTGACTTGCAACCGAGGCTCTGACAGGTGAGCCTGCTCAAGAACGTCGGGACGATCGGCGGGCTGACCATGGTCAGCCGCGTGGCCGGGATGGCGCGCGAGATGATTTTCTCGCGCGTCCTCGGCGCCAATGCGGTGACCGATGCCTGGTTTCAGGCCTTCATCATCCCCAATGTTTTCCGCCGTCTGTTCGCGGAAGGGGCGTTTTCCGCTGCCTTCGTCCCGATGTTCTCGAAACGCCTGAACGGCGAAGGCGGGATCGAGGAGGCGCGCAGTTTCTCCGACGATGTGCTGAGCGTATTCCTGCCGGTGCTGATCGCATTGTCCGCGATCATGATGCTCGCCATGCCGGGGGTTATCTGGCTGTTGTCGGACAAGCCGGTCGATCCCGCGACATTCGATATCGCCGTCGCCTTCGCGCGGATCATGTTTCCCTATATCGTCCTGGTCAGCCTGGTCACGCTGTTTACCGGAATGCTCAATTCGGTCAGCCGCTTCGCCCCCGGGGCGAGCTTTCCGATCATCCTCAACCTGGTGCTGATCGCCGCGCTGCTGGCGGGCGACTTTGCCATGGGCGCGCTCGGCTGGAGCGTCGAGCAGGTCGCCTTCGGCGTGGCCTGGGCGGTCACCGGGGGCGGCGTGCTGCAACTGGCCTGGCTCTATTACTGGAGCAGGGTGGAAGGCTTCCGCCCGCGCCTGCTGTGGCCGCGGATCACGCCCGAGGTAAAGCGCCTGTCGATCATCGCCCTGCCCGCCGCGATCGGCGGCGGCGCCTACCAGATCAACACGCTCGTCCAGCTCTATTTCCTCAACCAGCTTGCCGCAGGCTCGGTGAGCTACATGAATTATGCCGATCGGCTGAACCAGTTGCCGCTTGGGATCATCGGCATTGCGCTGTCCACCGCGATCCTGCCGACGCTGTCGAAATTCGTTGGCAGCGACAACAAGGAAGGCGCCGATCGCATCCAGTCCGACGCGATCGAACTGTCGATGCTGCTGACCATTCCCGCAGCGGTGGCGTTGGCGATCTGCGCCACGCCTTTCGTGACCATGATTTTCCAGGGCGGCCGGTTCAGCGTGGAGGATGCAGCCATTGCGGGCGAAGTGCTGGCCGCGCTGGTGCTGGGGCTTCCGGCCTATGTGCTGGTAAAGGTGCTGGTGCCCAATTTCTACGCCCGGGCGGACACCAAAACGCCCGTAGTCGCGGCGTTTATATCGCTGGGCGTGTTCATTGCCTTCAACCTCGCCTTCCTCCAGCGGTTCGGAGTGATCGGCGTCGCCTATGCCAGCGTGATCGGCGCCTGGATCAATGTCGGCTTCCTCTGCCTCGTACTGGCGAAACGCGGCTGGTACGCGCTGCCGGGCGCGCTGCTGCTGCGGATCGCGCGGCAATTGGTCGCAGCCGGGGCGATGGGCCTTGCCTTGTTCTATGCGCGCGATTTGCTAACCGGCTGGTTCGCTGCGGGACTGTTCGCGCGCCTCGCCGCCCTCGCGGTGCTCGTCGCCTGTTCGGCCATCGTCTATTTCGGCGTCGCCTTCGCCGTCGGCGCCATCGACCGGCAGCGCATCGCTGCCCTCACCAAAAAGAGGAATCCCTGACCCCATGCGCCCTGCAATGAGAGTAGTTTCCGGCATCCAACCTACCGGCAATCTCCACCTCGGCAACTATCTGGGGGCGATCCGCAATTGGGTGCGGATGCAGGACGAGATGGGCGATGGCGAGCAATGCCTGTTCTTCCTTGCCGATCTGCATGCGATTTCCATGCCGCATGACCCGGCGGAATTGCGACGGGCGACGCTGGAGATGGCCGCCGCGCTGGTCGCCTGCGGCATCGATCCGTCGCGCAGCGTGCTGTTCAATCAGGCACAGGTGCCCGCCCATGCCGAACTGCAATGGTTGCTCAATGGTACTGCGCGGATGGGCTGGCTGAACCGGATGACGCAGTTCAAGGACAAGAGCGGCAAGAACCGCGAAGGTGCCAGCGCGGCGCTGTTCACCTATCCAGTGCTGCAGGCCGCCGACGTACTGCTGTATCAGGCAACACACGTCCCCGTGGGCGAGGATCAGAAACAGCATCTCGAACTCGCCCGAGACATCGCGCAGAAGTTCAATAACGACTTCGCTTCCGAGGATGCGCCGGTATTCACCCTGCCCGATCCGATCAGCCCTCCCAAGGCCGCGCGGATCATGAATCTGCGGGACGGAACCAAGAAGATGAGCAAGTCCGACCCTTCGGAAATGAGCCGCATCGAACTCGCCGACTCGCCCGACGAGGTGATGAAGAAGATCAAGAAGGCCAAAACCGATCCAGAACCCCTGCCGAGCGAGGAAAAGGGTCTGGAAGATCGCCCCGAGGCGCTGAACCTCGTCACAATCTATGCCGCGCTGACCGATGCCAGCGTCGAGGACGTGCTGAAGGACTTCGGCGGCGAGGGTTTCGGCAAATTCAAGCCGGCGCTGGGCGAACTGCTGGTGGAAACCCTGCGCCCTATTTCGGAGCGCTTCACCGCATTGCTCGACGACCGCGAAGCGCTGGATGCAATCCTCGCGCGCGGCGCCAGCCAGGCGCGCGAAATCGGACGGCCGACATTGGAGGCGGCCTACACTGCGTTGGGTCTTATCCGTTAAGTCCTTCAAAGACGGTACGTAGATACAAGAAATGTGAATCCGGGCATTCAAATCGGGTTCATGGGCGTTCGTCTACACACAGGCACAGTTACTGGCAGTGTGCCTTGGGGAAGCGGCGGACTGCGCAAATGCGCGTAATCGTGGTAGACTGCGTGCTCGTTCGAAGAGGACTGATGATGACCGACCGCAAAAAGGGTTGGGGGCGCACACTCAAGCTTGCCTCCGTTCCGATGATCCTGGCAGGCCTTGCCGCCTGCGCCACGCCGTTCAAAGCCGACGTTTCGCGCTATCAGACGCAGTTGCCCGCTCCGCAGGGCGAAAGTTACTATGTGGTCGCGGATGACCCGGCGCTGGCGGGCGGGCTCGAATTCGCTCAATATGCCGATCTCGTCGAAGCGCAGATGGCGCGGCTTGGATATGCGCAAGCTGGATCGGCAGACGATGCCTCGCTGCTGGTGCGCTTCGATTACGGGGTCGACAATGGGCGAGAGCGTGTGCGCACGACAGGCTTTCACGACCCGTTCTATTCGCCCTGGTACGGTTACCGTTCGCCCTTCGGCTACCGTTCGCGGCTCGGATATTACCGCCCGCGCTATTACGGCAGTCGCTGGGGCTACGGCTTCTACGATCCGTGGTTCGGCGGCCCCGAGGTGCGCAGCTATACCGTCTATACCAGCGGCATCGACATGAAGATCGACCGCGCGGCGACCGGCGAGCGATTGTTCGAAGGCAAGGCCCAGGCGGTATCCACCTCGAACCGTCTGCAATATCTGGTGCCCAATCTGGTCGAGGCGATGTTCACCGACTTCCCGGGCAATTCGGGCGAGACGCTGCGCATCTCGATCGCCCCGGAAAAGACCACGGTGCGCCGTATCGACTAGCGGCGCATCCGACCGACGCAATGGCAGGAAAAGGGCGGCCGATGGATCGGACCGCCCTTTTTCGTTTGTTTGCGTTCGCTTAATTCTGCCTGCGTCCCTGCTCGCTCGATGGGCGACCTGGGCATTCGCGCCCTTCCCCGGCTAAAATACCAGGCGAAGGAGATGGGAAATGATTAGACCCGACTTGCGGCTGCCCCGATCGGGATCGGTCCGTCGCGTATATGTCGGCCTGGCCCTGCTGGTGCTGATGATCCCGGCAATCGCGATGCAATTCACCGGCGAAGTGGCCTGGGATCTGCGCGATTTCGCGGGCATGGCCGCGCTGCTCGCCCTGCTCGGCATCGGCCTGGAAATCGTCTTGCGGCTCGCCCGGACACCCTCGGCGCGGCTGATCGGCATTGGCGGGGCGGTTGCAATCGCGATGCTCCTTTGGGTCGAACTGGCGACCGGCAAGGTCATCTAGCCAAGCCGCGCGTGCCCGCCGGTCGAACCGAAACCGCCCGCACCGCGATCGGTCTCGTCGAGTTCCTCGACCTCTTCCCACGCGGCCTGGGTGACCGGAGCCAGCACCAGTTGGGCGATGCGGTCGCCCCGCGCGATCGCGAAATCGCCAGCGCCATGATTGATCATGATGACCTTCACCTCACCCCGATAATCGCTGTCGATCGTGCCCGGCGTGTTCGGCACGGTAATGCCGTGCTTCAATGCCAGGCCCGAACGCGGGCGGACCTGAATTTCATACCCTTCGGGGATCGCCAAGGCGAGGCCGGTCGCAACCGCATGGCGCTGGCCCGGTTTCAAGGTCAGGTCTTCGGCCGCGAGCACGTCCATCCCCGCCGCGCCGCTGGTGGCATAGGCGGGCAGATCGAGCCCTTGTCCGTGAGACAGGCGCTTGAGCCGCACGCCGACGGGTTCAGTCATGGTCGTCCTCTACGGGCTGAAGGGCCTTGGCGGCGCGAAGCACCAGTTCGCGCGCCACGTCTTCCTTGGGCATTTCCGGCAGGCTTTCGACACCGCTCACGGTGACGATGTGAACCTGGTTCAGGTCACCGCCCATCACGCTGTCGCCTTCCGCGCCCGAAACATTGTTGGCGATGATCCAGTCGGCGCCCTTGCGCTTGCGCTTCGATTTGGCGTTCTCGACCACGTTCTCGGTCTCCGCGGCGAAGCCGATCAACAATGTCGGTCTTTTCTGCCCCGCGGCGGTGCTGGCGAGGATGTCGGGGTTCTCGGCCAGGATCAGGGCTGGCGGTGCGCTGCCGCGCTTCTTCATCTTTTCGCCCGCGACATGTTTGCTCTTCCAGTCGGCAACGGCGGCGACCATGAAAGCGATGTCGACAGGTAAGGCGCGGCGCACCTCTTCGGCCATGTCCTCTGCCGTTTCCACATCGACACGGTCCACCCCCACCGGCGTCGGCAAATGGACCGGCCCGGCGATCAGCGTGACCCGCGCACCGGCGGCGGCGGCCATCGCGGCGATGGCGAAGCCCTGCTTCCCGCTCGACCGGTTGGCGATATAGCGCACCGGATCGATCGGTTCGCGGGTCGGCCCGGCGGTGATCAGCACATGCTTGCCGTAGAGTGGGCGATGCGCCGGATCGGGATCGAAAGCGGCCTGCCCCGCCAGCGGGGAATCGTCGAATGCGACCGTAGTGGTCGCAGTCCGATCCGCGACCGGCTGCGGCATGGCGCGCATGTCCTGCCGAGCGACTTCGTGGTTGAGCGCCGCGGGGTCGATCGGCGGGGCGGACGACGCCTTGCCCTTCTGGGCAAGGATCGGCCCCGCATCGGGCAGCGGTTCGCCCGCCTCGGGCGGTTCGGCGATCTCGGGCGCATCCGCTTCGGGCAAGTCCTCGAGCTCGGCCTCGATCTCCTCGTGGCTGCGCTGCTGGGTCGAGCGCGGAATAATCATCGCAAGCAGGCCGCCCAATCCGCCGCCGCTCGGCTCCGCCTCGTCCTCGTCCTCGAGGTCTTCCGCCGTGTAGGAATCGTCGGCGATGTCCTCTGCGGGCGCCGCAAGCTGCGCGGGCGCGGGCGCCATCAGTTCGGGCACTTCGATATCGAGACCCAGCTCCTCGCCGATGCGGCCCAGGATCGCAGGTGGCTCGGGCATCCGGCCCGGACCGAACTCGCCGCACGCCATCGGGCCTTCGTCCGGATCCATTACCGCCACACCCGCCTGGCGCAGCCAGTCGGCATTGCGCCGGGTTGCCGAATTCTCCCACATCTTCACATTCATCGCCGGCACGGTCAGCACCGGCTTGTCGGTAGCGAGGATCAGCGTGGTGGCGAGATCGTCGGCAATGCCCGCCGCCATTTTGGCCAGCAGGTCTGCGGTGGCAGGGCAAACGACCACGAGGTCGGCCTCGCGACTGAGTTGGATGTGCCCCATCTCGACCTCGTCCTTGAGATCGAACAGCGAGGTATAGACCTTGTTCTCGGACAGGGCGGCGAGCGCCATCGGGGTGACGAATTGCTGCCCCCCCTTGGTCAGCACACACGTCACCTCGCCCCCCGCCTTGCGGATCAGCCGGACGAGCTCGCACGACTTGTAGGCCGCGATGCCGCCGCCGATGACGAGCAGGATCTTCGGACCGCTCATGCCGCGCCCCCACCGGCCTGCATCATACCCGCGCCCTTCCGGGCCGATCGGCGAATGGTAACCCGTAAACTCATCGCTGCGCTTGCTAGCGCCCCCTGTCCGACATGACCAGCGCATAGCACTGGCGTTTTTCCCGAATCCGCCTAACATCACATGGTGAAAAAAGGGGAAACGGGGAGGTTTTCATGCATGTGATCCTGAGCGCGATACTGCTTGCGCTGGCGATCCTCGATCTGGTGCTGGGAACCAGCTTTCTGGTCGACCCGGCAGGCGCGGCGGGCGATTTCGGGCTGGCAATCGCATCCACTCATGGCGAATCCACCCTGCGCGGAGACATGACCGCGTTCTTCTATGTGACTGCCGTGTCGCTTGCCTGGGGCGCATGGAAGCGGCGTCCCGAAGCGTTGCTGCCCGCGCTCGGCCTGTTCGGCATCGCCTTTATCGGGCGGTTCATCAACGTGATCGCGCAAGGCCCCTATGACGGGTGGATGATGCCCATGGCGGTGGAGGCTTTCCATTGCATCGTCATCATCGTGGCAATGCGGGCCTGGGGCGTTCCGAAACCGGACGCCTGATCGCACCGACCAGGTCGACGAGAGCACGTGGGGCGAAGGCCAGCCCAACACCGTAGGCGGGGATGAACAGACCCATCCAATAGACATTTTCCGGCCGCGCGAAAATCGCGACCGCCGCAATGAAGCCTGCGAACCACAGGCTGGCGAATATGCCAAGCCGACCACCCACGGCAAGCCAGCCGAACAGCGGGAGCACACCGAGCGGGCCGGCGAGCCATGCAGGAAGCGTTTGCAGCAAGGTGGTGATGTGGATGCCGTAAAACGGCAGAGCGGGTCCGATCATCCCGCGCCAGCCCGGCGAGACGAGATCGCCGGGCGCACGCACATCGGCGACAGCCGACGCGTGAAGGGCAAGGCCAAGCGCGATCAGGACCAGTGCGCCTGAAATCGCGACCAGCTTGCGTCGTTCGCCCGCGAATATGGCAATGGCGCCCCACGCAAGCAGGAAGGGCAGCGCCAGTTCGCGCAAGGCGATTGCGGCGAATGCCAGCATCAAGCCGCCAACCCACAGGCTGCCCGCCGAAGCGGCCAGCGCCAGCGACAGCAGCATCCCGGCCAGGATTTCGTGGCTGAAAGGAATGTCGGCAATGAACGCCACCATGCCGAACAGCCCGGCCAGCGCACCTGCGGCGAGGCGTTCCAACCGCCGTTCCCGTCGCAAAGCGACCATCCAACCCAGCACATTCGCGCTCCAGAGAATTACCGCGATAATGCGCCAGCCCCCTTCCCCCCAAAGCGCGCTCGTCCATGCCAGAATCGGTGTACGCACAGTGACGAAAGGCGTCAGCGGCATGCCGAAATCGCGATGCTCGTCTGCCACCGCTCTGTAATAGTCCTCTCCGGCCGCCACGCGCGCGTTGACCGCGCGGTAGAGGTCCATATCGACCCGCTGTCCGCGTTCGAGCCGCTGTTCGATATCCGCCTCGTGCGCAGCATTGCGCGCCTCGAGCGCAAAGGCGTTCCCGACACAGGCGAACAGCATCGCCAGCAGCAGCGCCAATGCCGCCCAACGCGGCAAACGTGCGAAAGGCCGTTCGGGCAGGGTCACGCCTTACCTCGCGCAGATTGCACCAAAGACGTGATGGCCATGGGCACGAAGGCGAGCCCGACGAACATTGCAGGCGCCACGACCGCCCCCCAGTAGAAATTGTTCGCCCGACCCGCGAGCATGAAGGCAAGACCATAGCCAAGAAAAAGGAGCGTGCCGGTCGTGCCTGCCGGCGATTTCCAGCCCGCCCAGCCGAGCACCATCAGCAGGACCAGCGGTCCGGCAATTTCATTCGGCAGGAAGCGCAGGTTCGAGCTCAAAACGATATTGCCGAGCCAGCCCGGTAATCCGCGCAGCACCAGCCAGTCGGGGCTTTCCGGATCGCTGGGCAGGACGTGCGACGAAACCAGCGAAAAATGCCAGGCTATTGCCGCAAGAAAAGCCATTATCAGAACGCCCCATGCCGCTGCCTCCTTCCAATCGCGCCGCCAGACCGCCATCGCGCCCATGAGTAGGACAAAAGGCAAGGCATGTTCGCGGATGGCCAAAGCCAGGGCAGCCACAGCCACAGCCAGAGCCCCGCCCCAGCGCCCGGGCCGGTGCAGCCCAAAGGCCAGCGCCAGAAGCATTCCTGCCCACAGTTCATGCAGCACGAAATGATAGCGGTGGACCCCGAGCGAAGCGCCCATCAACATAAACGCCGTACCGATCCGCTGCACGCGCCGACCGCCCGGTTCTTCGCCGAGGCGTTTCCACCACGCCCAGACAGTCGCGCCCATCAGCAGGATCGCGAGGACAGTCATCCCCGCTTCGCCCAGAGCAGCGTGGATATAGGCGAGCGTCGGGAGCCGCACCGCAAGGCCCGGACGCACCGGATAGTCGCTCGCGCGCTGCTCCTCGACGACGAAATCGTAATAGGCCTCACCGCCCGCGATCCGCTCGATCACGCGATCGTAGAAGGCAAGGTCATCGTCGCGCCGAGGTTGGCTCTCGGCTGACGGCTCGTTGGAGGGCAGGTCGAGACCTTCCGCGGGCATGCCATCCATGCGTGCACCCAGCGGAGTGAGCGCGGCAAGAACCAGCAGGGCAACCACCGCCGCCAACAGAATGCGGGCGGGCCATGACCTCCAGTGGGCGAAGCGGTCCCAGGCTGGCGCCGTAGCGGCTTTGCCTAGCCGATCCACCCCTGTGCTATCGCCGCCCATGTCGCCAGCCCCCCTGCCACTGCCGCCACGGCATAGCCCAGCAGCCCTCGCGAACGCTCCTTGCGACGGCGCCTTTCCCACATCAATTCCACATCGGGCAGCGGTGGCGGTTCGGGCGCGCCGCCCTTGGGCGGAAAGCGATCCTCGATCCTGCGGACGAGGTCGGGAATGCGCAGCAGCGTCTCGGTATCCTCGCGAATACGGTCGGCAATCGCGGCTTCCGGACCCAGCTCGTCGCGGATCCAGCTGCGGACATAGGGTGCGGAAGTGTCCCACATATTGATGCTGGGATTGAGCTGCGTGGCGATGCCCTCGACCATCACCATGGTCTTTTGCAGCAGCAGCAGGTGCGGCTGCGTCTGCATGTCGAAATCGCGAGTAATGGCGAACAGCCCGTCGAGCATCTGCCCGACGGACAGCTCGCTCACCGGCTTGCCGCGCATCGGCTCGCCCACCGCGCGCAGCGCCGTCGCGAATTCGTCGACATTGTGATAGCTCGGCACATATTGCGCCTCGAAATGGATTTCGGCGACGCGTTTGTAATTGCCGGTCGTCAGCCCGTAGAGGATTTCCGCAAGCCACATGCGCGCGCGCCGGTCGATCCGGCCCATGATGCCGAAATCGATCGCGGCAATGGTCCCGTCCGCCTTCACGAACAAATTGCCCTGGTGCATGTCGGCATGAAAGAAACCCGCAGCGATCGCCTGCTTGAGGAAGGCCAGCACCAGACGACTGGCAAGGTCTTCGGTATCGTGGCCCGCCGCGCGGATGGCCTCGGTATTGCTGATCTTGATGCCGTCGATCCAGTCGATGGTCATAACCCGGCCATTGGTGCGGTCCCAGTCGATGCCGGGTATCTCGTATCCAGGCGTGCCGACCATATGTTCGGCGAGTTCCGAGGCGGAGGCGGCTTCGCGCCGGAGATCGAGTTCGCGATTGGTCCAGCGCTTGAAATTGGCGATGACCAGGCGCGGACGAAGGCGCGAAGCCTCGCCGCCCATCGCCTCGACATGCGCGGCGGCCCATTCATAGGTGTCGATGTCGCGCGCGAACTGCTCGCGCACGCCGGGGCGCAGCACCTTGACCGCAACCTGCTTGCCCTCGGTCGTGACCGCGCGGTGAACCTGTGCGATCGAGGCGGCACCGATCGGGACGGGATCGAATTCGGAATACAGCGCCGTGAGAGGCTGCTCGAAGCTCGCCTCTATACTCTGCTTGATGTGCTCGAAGGCGACCGGTGGCAGATCGTCCTGCAAGGTCAGCAGATTGCGGGCCGCGTCCTCGCCGACGAGGTCGGGCCGCGTGGCGAGCGTCTGGCCGAGCTTGATCGCCGCCGGGCCGATTTCGCGGAAAGCGCCCGCATAGTCGGGTTCCTTGGGCTGCACGGTGCCGAAGCGGGCAATACGCACCAGCCGCTTGACCGGCGGCGGTGTGTTGGGATCGCGCTCAATCCCGCGCAGCGCACCGTGACGTGCCAGCGTGCGGCCCCATTTGAGAAGCCGCCAGATGTGGGTTGCGGGCCGTACCACGCTCTAGATTTTCCACCCCGAATGAATGTTCACGGCGCCGCCGAGAATCGATTCGACGCGTGTATTCTCGAAACCGGCATCGCGGATCATCGCCTCGAATTCGGCGGGCCTGGGAAAGCGGCGGATAGATTCGGCGAGATAGCGATAGCTGTCCTCGTCATTCGCGATCACCTTGCCAAGCTGCGGCATGACCTTGTGCGAATAGAGGTCGTAGATTTCCTTGAAGCCCGGCCATTCGGTCTGGCTGAATTCCATGCAATAGAAGCGACCGCCGAACTTCAGCACGCGGTGCGCCTCGCGCAAGGCCTTGTCGATATAGGTGACGTTCCGGATGCCGAAGACGATGGTGTAGGCATCGAATGTGCGGCTGGAGAAGGTCAGCTCCTCGGCGTTCTGGCGCGACCAGACCAGCCCGTCGATCCCGCGCTCCATCGCGCGTTCGATGCCGACGTCGAGCATGTCCTGGTTGATGTCCGAAACGGTGACACTCGCTCCGCGCTCCGCCATGCGGAAGGCGATGTCGCCCGTGCCGCCCGCCATGTCGAGGATCGCCTCGCCCGGCTGCGGCTTTACGCGCGCGGCGAAGCGATTTTTCCAAAGCCGATGCATACCGCCGCTCATGGCGTCGTTCATCACGTCGTATTTGGCGGCGACATTGGAAAAGACCTCGCCCACGCGGCCGGTCTTTTCGGTCGCGTCGATGTCTTCGTAGCCGAAGGAAACGGTGTCGTTCATGGGTAACGGCCTTAGGGGGTGATGGGCGCAAGGTAAATGCGGGTTGGAAGTGAGTTTTTGTCGCGTGCGTGAAGCGCATCCGCGCTTCCCTTGCTGTTCCGTCCCACGCCCCCTCCCGACCACCCATAAGATACCGTGCCGTGGGTGGTCGGGAGGGGCGTGGGACGGAACAGGGCGCAGCGACCGAAGGGAGCGAATAGACGCCATCAAGAGTCCCTGTTACCCGCTCTTGCACCATGCCCGAGCTACCCGAAGTCGAAACCACCGTTCGAGGCCTCGCGCGCTTTCTCGAGGGCGAGCGGATCGTCAGCGTGCGCGTGAACCGGCCCGATATGCGCCGCCCCTTTCCGCCCGATCTGGTGCAGGCGCTGACCGGGGCAAGCGTAACGCATCTTTCGCGCCGCGCGAAATACGGTCTCATCCATACCAGCCGCGACCACGCGATGGTTTTTCATCTCGGCATGAGCGGGCGGTGGCGGATCGATCCGGAGGAGGCCGACAAGCACGACCATCTGGTGATCGAGACGCAGCGCAACGTCTTTGCCCTCAACGATCCGCGGCGGTTCGGATCGGTCGATTTGATGACCAGCGGCGAGCTGGTGACGTGGAAACCCTTCGCCGCGCTGGGGCCGGAGCCGCTGGGCGATGACCTGACAGCCGAGCACCTGCGCGAGGCAACGCGCGGGCGCAAGCAGGCGATCAAGCTGCTGCTGCTCGACCAGCGGATCGTGGCGGGCCTCGGCAATATCTATGTCTGCGAGGCGCTGTGGCATGCGGGCATTTCCCCAAGAAAGGCAGGCGGCAAGGTGACCATGCCGCAACTTCGCCGCCTCGTCCCGGCAATCAAGGATGTGCTCGAGCGCTCCATCCGCGACGGCGGCAGCACCTTGCGCGACTTCGCCCAGCCCGATGGCGAGCTGGGCTATTTCGCCACTCGCTTCCACGTCTACGGCCGCGAGGGCGAGCCCTGCCACCACGAAGACGGCGGCACGATCCGCCGCATCGTGCAGGGCGGGCGCAGCACATGGTACTGTCCCGTTTGTCAGAGGTGAGGGTCCGATTCATGAAGATAAGCATCTTCGAAAATGCCACGCTGATCGGCGAAGCGACGGTTTTTGCTTTGGACCCGCCGATGTGCGTCGCGATGGCAAATTTGCACCAGCTCCCGCCTATGACGCCGAGCGCCATGCTAATGTCATCAACGCCGACTATGTTGGCGATAGGTCGGGAATTCTGCGACTTGAGTTGCCAGACGGAAAGGCGATGATAGCCGAAGCTATATCCATTCAGGACTTCCCCGAAATTGATGAGCGACAAGTGGATCTGATCGGGATATTCGAGCCTTCATTCGACGAGCTATTCAGCCAGCATCCCAGCTTCAAAGATTACTGGGACTCCCGCTGAGCGATATTCCGAAACCTCACAAATCCAGCGAAGCATATTCCCGTGGCGGGGGTAGGCCGTCCATTTTCTCGCTCAGGAGCGGGCGGAAGCTGGGGCGGCTTTTCATGACCATGTACCACTGGCGCGCCTGGTCGTGCCCCTTCCAGTCGATCGCGCCGAGGTAATCGACCACCGACAGATGCGCTGCGCAGGTCAGGTCCGCGAGGCTCAACGTCGGCCCCGCGAGCCATTGGCGCGTATCGACCAGCCAGTCGATATAGTCGAGATGGCCGTGCAGCATCCGGCCCAACTGGCGCAGCACCTGCCCATCGGGCGACTGGCGCAAGACAATGCGTTTCTTCATCTTCTCGTGCAGCGCGGGTTCGGTCACGTCGTGGTAGAAATTCTCGTCGAACAGGCTGACGAGGCGGCGGATTTCCGCACGCTGCAGCGCACTGCCGGAAATCAACGGTGTGCGGTCGACCGTTTCTTCAAGGAATTCGCAGATTGCCTGGCTGTCGCTCAGCGCCACCTGGCGCGCGGGGTCATGCAAGACCGGCGTCCGCCCGGCAGGATTGAGGTGCCAGAGCTCGTCGCGCCCTTCCCAAGGGTATTCGCGCACCAGCTCGTAAGCGACGTTCTTTTCGCCCATCAACAGGCGCAGCTTGCGACTGAAGGGACACAGGGGGAATTGATGAAGTTGCCACATGGATTCAGCCGCATTGCCACAAGGGCGGGCCGCCCGTCCACCGGGCCAAGAAGGCAAGTTGCCAATTTAGCGGTGGATCAATCGCGTTCCGGCATCGCTTCGCGGAACCGCTCGGCCATTTCGCGCAGCAGCGGGGTCATCGCGGCGAGACCTTCGGCCATCGAACCGGCGGCCTGCATGGCGCGCGGCACATTGCGCGCAACTTCGTCGCCGATGCGATCGGCTTCGGGCGTCATTTGGCGCAGCGTCATATCGGGATCGATAGGGCGCACGTCCTCACCCGCCATTTCGGCGGCGGCTTCGGCAAGCGGACCGATCGGCATATCGAGCAACACTTCGGTCATCGCCCGCAGCATCAGCGCCATGTCCCGCTGACGTTCGGGATCGTGCATCTGTTCGCCCACACCCGCAAGCGGCGCGTTGGTGGGTCCGGCGGCTTCAGCCATCGCGGGAGTGGCGAGCGCCGCGAGCAAGGCGGGCAGGAGGATTTTGCGCATGAGGTATCCCCGGCAGGTTCACAATCGGCGCACACCGCTAGCGCATGCGCACTGACGCGATCCTGAACGGGAGTTACAGACCCGATGCGTCCAGCATCAGCAGGCAGGCGGGCATCACTTCGTCCAGCCGCTCGGGCGATCCGCCGAACTCTTCATGCTCGCGCACCACCAGGCCCATGATCGTATCGCGATCCGCCCCTAGCTCGTCCATCAGCCGGGCGGTGGTACGCACGAAGAATTCCTGCCCGCGCTCGGCCATGACGGGATAGTTGGCGAGTTCGCCGTCGCGCTGGGCGCGGTGAACCAGGCCGAAGGCCACCGAACAGCGCAATCCGCTGGCCTGTTCGAGCGTGAGATCGGGCAGGTCCGTGGCGGCGGCAGCCGGAGCGCCGGTGGCGGCTTGCATGAAGGACAGGGCGAGCGAGGCGAGGATAGTCGACATGCGGCGCTTTTACGCGCGCCTGGCTGAACCGCAAGCGACGAAATACGATCGCCGCTTGCCAGGATGCTGCGGCCCAGTAAGGTGGCGAATCGAAACTCAAAGGAGAGAGACGGGATGTTCAACCACATCATGATCGGCACCAACGATATCGACAAAGCCAAGGCCTTTTACGAAAAAGTGCTTAAGGTCGTCGGCTGCGAAATGGCGATCGACAATACCGATGCGAAGGGCAACAAGCGCGTCTTCTTCATGCATAATGGCGGCACCTTCTGCCTTACCCAGCCGATCGATGGCGAAGCAGCCACCTGCGCCAATGGCATGACGATCGGCTTCAAATGCGACAGCGGCGAACAGGTGAAGGAATTGCACGATGCGGCCATAGCGGCCGGCGGCACCAGCATCGAAGACCCGCCGGGCCCGCGCCAGAACACCATGGGCACGATGCACTTGTCCTATTTCCGCGATCTCGACGGGCACAAAATCTGCGGCATCCACCGCGAAGCGTGATGCGCGGCGAAGCGGGATTGCTGGCGGACCTCGACGCGCTGGCAATCCCGTTCGAAGCGCATGAGCACGCGGCGGTCTTTACAGTCGAGGAGAGCCGGAACATCGATGCCGACATTCCCGGCACGCATACCAAGAATCTGTTCCTGAAAGATGCAGGCGGCACCTTCTGGCTGGTCACCGTGCCAGCCGAGGCACGCGTCGATCTGAAGGCCCTGCCCGCCGCGATCGGCTGCAAGCGCGTGAGTTTCGGCAAGGCCGGGGATATGGACCGCCTGCTGGGCATAACGCCCGGTTCGGTCACACCTCTCGCGATGATCAACGCACAGCCCGAAAGTGTGATCGTGGTGCTCGACCGATCGCTCGCCAAGGCGGAGCGGATGAACGTCCACCCCTTGCGCAACACCGGCACGCTCGGCCTATCCGGCAAGCATGTCCTCGCCCTGCTGCGCCATTGGGGGCATGAACCGCACGTGGCGGAAATTCCGAAGAAAGCCGGCTGACGATCAGCGCGCGAGTTCGAACACAGCAAACTCCGCACGGCTGTTGGCGGCCAAGCGACCGATCGGGCGCTCTTTGGCGAAATACCAGTCGCGCACAATGGTCGCGCCCTTTTCGGCAGCGAGGTCGCGGAAGTCGAGAATGGTGACGTGGTGGATGTTCTGCGTTTCGTACCAGCTCACCGGAATGCTGCGCGTCACCGGCATGCGGCCGCCCAGCATCAGCGCGGCGCGGGTGCGCCAATGCGCGAAGTTGGGGAAGCTGATAAAGGCCCGCCTGCCCACGCGCAGCAATTCATCGAGCATCCGGTCGGGCCGTTCGGCCGTCTGGAGCGTCTGGCTCAGCACGGCATAGTCGAACCCTTTATCCGGATAATCGCCCAGATCCCGGTCGGCATCGCCCTGCACCACGGACAGGCCCTGCGATACGCAGCGCTCGACACAGGCACCGTCGATCTCGATCCCGCGCACGTCGCATGCCTTTTCGCGCAGGGCCAGCATCAGCGCGCCATCGCCGCAACCGATATCGAGCACCCGGCTGCCCGGCTCGATCTGGTCAGCGATCACCGCGAGATCGGGGCGCAGTTCGGTTGCGGGATGGTTCATCCCAGAAACCCCCCGATAACCCGGTCGAGCGCGGGCACGTCGAGCAGGAAGCTGTCATGCCCGTGCGGCGCGGAAAGCTCGACGAAACTCACCGCGGCCCCCGCCGCATTCAGGGCGTGAACGACATGACGGCTCTCGCTCGTGGGGTAGAGCCAGTCGCTGTCGAAGCTGACGAGGCAGAAACGCGCATCCGCCCCCGCAAACGCATCGGCCAACCTGCCGCCATGTTCTTCCGCAAGGTCGAAATAATCCATCGCGCGGGTGATATAGAGATAGCTGTTGGCATCGAACCGCCGGGTGAAGCCGCTGCCCTGATACCGCAGATAGCTTTCGACCTGGAAATCGGCATCGAAACCGAAGCTCTTGGCGTCCCGGTCCTGCAGGTTCCGCCCGAACTTTCCGGTCAGCGCCTCTTCGGAAAGATAGGTGATATGCGCTGCCATGCGCGCCACGGCGAGGCCGTTATCGGGCGCCTCGCCCCCGTAATAATTGCCTTGCTTCCAGCGCGGATCGGCCATGATCGCTTGGCGTCCAAGTTCATGGAAAGCGATGTTCTGCGCCGAATGGCGACTGGTCGAGGCAATCACCAGAACACGGGCAGTGCGTTCTGGCCAGTTGGCGGCAAGGCTGAGCGCCTGCATCCCGCCCATCGATCCGCCGACTACTGCATGGAGACGGTCGATCCCGAGCGCATCGAGCAGGCCGACATGCGCACGCACCATGTCGCGGATGGTGATGACCGGAAAGCGCATGCCATAGGGGCTGCCGTCGGGGGCCGCGCTTGCGGGGCCGGTCGAGCCCATGCAGCTGCCGATGACATTCGCGCAGATAACGTGGAAGCGATCCGTATCGATCGGCTTGCCCGGCCCCACCATCCGTTCCCACCAGCCGGGCTTGCCGGTGATCGGATGGGCCGAGGCGACATATTGATCGCCGGTCAGCGCATGGCACAGAAGGATCGCGTTGGACCGGTCCGCATTCAGCTCGCCATAGGTCTCGAACGCCACCTCGACACGTGCCAAGTCGCCTCCCCCATCGAGAGGGAGCGGTCCGGGTAGTGTGATCGTTTGCGACGTCGCGCTCAAAACTGACCTTCGCGAGAGGAACAGGACAAGGATTGGCGCTACGCGCCAGTTTCGCTTCCGACAAGCTCAGCCTCGGCCTTTGCGAGATATGTTTTTTCCTCGCCACTCGTCCTGTGCTTGTCGAAGCGACGTAATTCTTTCATGCGGCGAAGCACAGATGGCAAAGCAAGTTCCCACAATGAAGCCCTGGATCGAGGGCATCCACGCCTATGTCCCCGGCAAGTCGACCCGCGCCGACGGGCGCAGGCTCGTCAAACTCTCCGCCAACGAGAACCCGCTGGGCTGTAGCGCCTCGGCATTGGCGGCACTGGCAACCGATCATGCGCCTGCCGCCTACCCCGATCCGGACGCCACGGCCCTGCGCGCCGCGATCGGCAAGCAGCACGGCATCGATCCCGCGCGAATCGTGTGCGGGACGGGTTCGGACGAATTGCTCAACCTTGCCGCGCAGGGTTTCGCCGGGCCGGGCGACGAGGTGCTCTTCAGCCGCTTCAGCTTCGCGGTCTACGACATCGCCGCGCGCCGATGCGGGGCGACCCCCGTCGAAGCGCCGGACACGGATTACACCGCCGACGTCGATGCCCTGCTCGCCGCGGTGACACGGCGCACACGGGTCGTGTTCCTTGCCAATCCGAACAATCCGACCGGGACATATCTGCCGCGGGCAGAGGTCGAGCGGCTTCATGCGGGACTGCCCGGCGACGCCCTGCTGGTGATCGATCAGGCCTATGCCGAATATCTCGAACCCGGAGAGAATGACGGCGGGCTCGACCTGGCGATGGCGCATGAGAATGTGCTCGTCA
Organism: Erythrobacter sp. SN021; assembly: GCF_021864455.1. NCBI lineage: Bacteria > Pseudomonadati > Pseudomonadota > Alphaproteobacteria > Sphingomonadales > Erythrobacteraceae > Erythrobacter > Erythrobacter sp. SN021. Next base: position 229,827 of record NZ_JAKKUW010000004.1, on the reverse strand, counting down.
CGCGTACCTTCTCGAAGATTTACGGCCTGGCTGGCGAGCGTATCGGCTGGGCAACGGGCACGCCCAACCTGATCGATGTGCTCAACCGCATTCGCGGCCCGTTCAATGTCACCTCCAGCGGGCAGCGTGCGGCCTTGGCCGCCATCGCCGACCACGCCTTTCTCGCCCGCTCGCGCGAGGCCAATCGCGAGGAGCGCAAGCGCTTTATCGCGGCGATCGAGGGGCTGGGCAATCACGGCCTGCGTGCAATATCCAGCAAGGCGAATTTCGTGCTGGTTCTGTTCGAGGGGGATCTTGCGGCCGAAACCGCGCTCGATGCCATAGCCGAGGCGGGATATGCCGTTCGCCACCTGCCCGGGCAGGGCCTGGCGCAAGCGCTGCGCATTACCATCGGCACCGCAAATCAAATGGACGAGATCATCGGCGTGCTGCGCAGTTTGTGCGGGGAAGACGCATGACCATCGAGCGCGTGGCGATTATCGGGCTGGGCCTGATCGGGGGATCGATCGGTTTGGCGGCGCGCGCCATGCAGCCCGAAGTCGCGACCACTGGCTGGGATGCCGATTCCGACGTGCGCGCCCGTGCCACACAACGCGGGCTGGTCGGCGCCGTGTGCGACAGCGTGGCCGATGCCGTGGGCGAGGCCGATCTGGTCATCCTTTGCGTCCCCGTCGGCGCCATGGGGTATGCCGCGGAAGCCATAGCTCCGCATCTGAGGCCGGGAACCGTGGTCAGCGATGTGGGATCGTCCAAGCGCAGCGTGGGCGAGGCGCTGACCAAGGCACTGCCCGGGGCCGTGGTGATCCCCGCCCATCCGGTCGCCGGAACCGAGAAGAGCGGGCCGGATGCAGGCTTTGCCGAACTTTTCCGCCATCGCTGGTGCATTCTCACTCCGGGCAAGGACGCACCGCAAGATGCCATCGAAGCCGTCAGCGGCTTCTGGGAGGGCCTTGGCGCGAAGGTCGAAATCATGGATGCCGGCCACCACGACCTCGTGCTTGCGGTAACCAGCCATATCCCGCACCTCATCGCCTATACCATCGTGGGCACCGCGAGCGATCTGGAAGATGTGACCCGGGGCGAGGTGATCAAATATTCAGCCGGCGGATTTCGCGATTTCACGCGCATCGCGGCGAGCAACCCGACCATGTGGCGCGACGTCTTCCTGTCGAACCGCGACGCGGTTTTGGAAGTGCTGGGGCGTTTCACCGAGGATCTCAGCCTCCTTCAGCGCGCCATCCGCAACGGCGACGGCGACACCCTGTTCGACCTGTTCGACCGCACCCGCACGATCCGCCGTTCGATCATCGACGAAGGCCAGGACGATGCGAGGGCGGATTTCGGGCGGGGCGACCACTAGGCGGTGAGCGGCTGGCTGGCTGTCAGCCTGCCGGAACCCGGTTTCCCCGACGACCGGCGCCGGGGCGAAAAGGGATCAGGAGCCCTCCCGCGAGATCGCAGCGATGAGGGATTTCGCTTCGGAACTGTCGGGCACTCTCTCAAGATAGGCGCGGTAGGTTTCGAGCGCTTCCTCGTTTCGTCCGGCAATACGCAAACCCTGTGCCAGACTGAAGATGGCGTCATCGGAATCGGGCGTTATCGCTCGGTTCAGGCGCAGAAGATCGATCCCCTTATCATAGTGTCTCCGGTGAATATATTTGAAGGCAGCCAGATCGATCACGCCGCCCCGCGCCTTTCGCACGGCGTCGCGGTTGCGGTTCATTTTCCATCCGGCATCGTATCCCTTCGCAACCGTTTCCGCGATGAGCTGCTTGGTGAAGGCGTAATTGCGGGTCTCATCGGTCGGTCCGGCGATCATTTCATGGGCATACATCTCCACATCCCAGTAAGCGTCGACATCGCCGTTGGAGAGGACGACGAAAACGGTATCGAGGTCCGGAAACATCATCAGCTCCGCCGCGACGCCGTAATGGCCGCCCGAATGGCCGAGGAGACGCGTTCCGTTGAGCGATTGCTCGATGATTCCGTAGCCATACTTCCCAACCGGTGTTTCAAGGCGTCCTTGTAGGAAGACATCGGTCATGTCCGGGCTCAGCAGCCGGTGTTGCTTGAGCGCGGTGGCGAAGCGGAGCAGGTCGCCGGCGGTCGAATAGCCACCCCCTGCCGCACTGCCGCGCGGTTCGGCTCGGGCGGCCATGTCATCCCATGACCCAGGACGCTCGACGGATCGCATGTAGCTTTGGGCGCGATCGGGCACCGGCTTTTCGGGGAGGAAATACCCTGTATCCTGCATTCCGGCCTTGTCGAAGACCGCAGCCTGCACATGGTCGTAATAGTTGGTGCCGGTCACCGCTTCGATAATCAGCCCGAGAACGACATAGCCGCCATTCGAATAGGAAAACGCCGTCCCCGGTTCATGCTCGAGCGGGATGTCGGCAAACAGCGGGAGATAGTCGCTATGGCTGTCCAGGCTGGCACCATCCAGCTTCTCCATCGCCTCCCAGTAATTGCCGACGCCGGACGTGTGCATCAGAAGATGCTCGATGGTAACGCGCTCTGCCGCGGCCCGGTTCGGATAGTCGGGCAGGTGTGTGCCGATCGTGTCATCCAGCGAAATTGCGCCGGCATCGACAAGCTGGAGGATGCTCACCGCCGTGAACATCTTCGGCACCGACGCGAGGCTGAATTTCGTATCGACCCTGTTCGCTCGCCCGGTTTGCCTATCGGCCAGTCCATAAGCCCCCTGGAACTCGATCTCGCCCTTTCGCGCCAGCAGAATTACGCCGCTGAAGTCGGCGGTTTCTGTGAGCTGTGACGCATAGCTTTCCAGGCTCGGTGCGGCAGTCCGGTCCAGAGGCGCCAGACATCCCGAAAGGGGGGCAAGGAGCGCCGCTGCAGCACCTATGGCCAGAACCTCGCGGCAAAAAATCTTCGTCATCGACATTTGTGGGGTTCACTTCCAATTTGTCATCGCAACTCATTTATGTAATCAGTTACGGACATGTCAAGCCGCATGAGAAAAGCACCCGAAGAACCTGCCCAAGACGCGGTCCGAGCCCATGGCGCTGCCGCGCTTGGTGGACGCCTGAGACGCCTGAGCGACAGAATCGATCGTGAAGCGAAGGCGCTCTATGAAGAGCGCGGGGTCGCCTTCGAGCAGCGCTGGTTTCCCGTTTTCAATTGCCTTCGTAGCGGGGAGCCGATGTCGGTTACCGACCTCGCCGACCGCCTGCAGGTTTCGCACGTGTCGATAAGCGTCATCAGGGGCGCGCTCGAGAAGGAGGGCCTGGTTGGGTCACGGGCGGATGAACGCGACGGCAGGCGACGCGTACTTGCCCTGACCGACAAGGGGATGGCTCTCGCCCGGCAATTGGCCCCGCTGTTCGATGCGCTCGACAAGGCCGCGATCGAATTGAACGCGGAAGCAGGCGATGCGATCGCCGCGATCGATCGGCTGGAAGATGCACTGGAGAGGAAACCGCTTTCCCAACGCGTCGAGGACCACTGCGGCTAGATTTGCGATGCCGACTCTTTCCCACAGCCGGTTTCCTGGGCTTGCGGGCGCGGCGAACTCACCCGTTGAGCGCGTTGATCGCCTCGCGCACCCGCTCTTCCACTTCCGCACGGGGGAGGCCCGGCGGGATCGGCTCGCCAAAGCGATACGTGATCCGACCCGGCTTTTTCAGTCGCCTGTGATAGATCGGCCCGCTATCGACCGCGACCGGCACCACCGGAAGGCCGAGCATCTTGTAAAGGCCCGCAAAGCCTGCCTGCAGCTTGCGCTTCTCGCCATGCGGCACGCGCGTGCCTTCCGGGAAGATTACCAGCGGGCGCCCCTCGGCAACCAACGCCTTGGCCGAGCGGATCATCTTCATCAACGCCTTGGCACCGGCCTCGCGTTCGACCGGCACCAGCCCGAAGGCAGCCGCCGCACGGCCCCATAGCGGGATGTCGAACAGTTCCCGCTTGGCGAATACGCTGGGGCAATCCAGCAGCGCGGGTGCATCGATCGCTTCGAAAAAGCTCTCATGCTTGATCGCATACAGGACCGGCTCATTCTGCGGCGCGCCTTCGATCACTATCTCGCAACCGAGCAGATGGGTCAGGCACCACCGCTGCCATTGCGACCAGTCCCGCACCCGCGCCCGGAATGCCTCCACGCTGAAGGTAAGCGCGATCAAAGAAGCCGAGGTAATCAGCAGGGAACCGATGTAAAAAGCGAAATAGAAGGCAAAGTTACGCAGCAGTCGCATGGGGGGCCTCAGCTCGGCAGGCCTTGCGAAATCGCGGCGGCCAGAAGCTTGTTATATTCCAGATAGAGCGTGGCGAGATTGGGGTGCGAGGAAACCGCGTCCTCGACTACTCTTATCTCCGGCGGAAGCGTTTCGGCGAATTCGGAACCGGCCCGCGCCATGTGCCAGTCCGTCGTCACCAGCCGGACGGATCGAAAGTCGTTCTCCTTGAGCCATTGCGCCGCCTCGCCAGCATTGCTGCGGGTATCGACCGCGAGATAGCCGAGCTTGACGCAGCATTCCATCGTGCGGGCCGATACATCGAATTCGGCCGCGAATTCGGCGGGTCGCACTTCCGGATCGACACCGGATACGAACATTTCCTTTGCCAGCCCCTGTTCGACCACCGAAAGACCGCGCGCGATGCGGCCCGGCCCGCCGGTGAGCACGACGACGGCATCGGTCGGCTCGCCCGAAACCGGCTTCGGCAGGGACACGGCGAAGCCGAGGAAACCGAACGCATAAACCAGCAGGGCGGCGGCGAATAAACGGAGAATCACAGCATTTTCCTGAGCGAGGCCAGCACGGTCAAACGTGCCGTGTAGACCGCTAGAACAACCGCGCCCACGGGGACAAGGGCCAAGACCAGCCAGTCGCTCGTCTCAAGGCCGCCGCCGGACACCAGACCCGAATCCAGCGCCGCGAATTGCGCGCCCATCAGCCACACGGCCATGGCACCGACCACCAGCCCCAACACGCCCCCGACCAGCGCATCGGCGAAAATCGATCTCTGGAAAATACGGGCGATCTGGTCGTCATTGCCGCCGAGAAGATGGACGATCTCGATTGTCTCGCGATTGGCACCCAGCGCATTGCGTGCCGCCAGCCAGACCGCTGCCGCGCCGGTAAAGGCGAGCAGGGCGATCAGCCCAAGCGCCATCCAGCCGAGCGCGGAAAGCGCCGACAGGACCGGCGCCAGCCATTGCGCCTGCGTATCGATCCGTGCGGACGGCGCTTGGTCGACAAGCAGGCTGCGCAATCGATCGAGCGTCGCCGCATCGGCGCCGTCGCGCAAGCGCATGTCGATCAGGGCGGGGAGCGGCACGGTCTGTTCGGGATCGTCGGTGCCCAGCCAGGGTTCGAGCAATTGCGCCACCGTCTCCTGCGGAACCACCGACAGGCTCGCAACCGCGGAGTCCTGCGCGAGGATCGCCGCCGCCGCTTGCGCCTGCTGCGCGCGCAGAGCGGGATCGGCTTCGACGATCTGGACCGTCGCACTGCCCGCCAGCTCTCCTCTCGCGCGGTCGGCCAGATTGCCGAGCGCCAGCCCGCCACCTGCGGCCAGCACGACAAGCGCGACCATGATCGCTATGACCCACGGCATCGGCCCGCCCAGGCGCGCTTGCGGCAGGAGATGCGCTGCCCGGCGGCCCCGGAAGGGCGACAGGCCGCGCTCCACCGCGCGGGTGACGACCGGAGGCTTCTTCATTCCCCCGCCCCCACACGGCGTGGCGGATAGCGCAGCGCGCCGGTGGGGTCCGACAATGCGCCCTTGTCGAGCCGCATGATAAGCGAATCGGGCACTTTTCGCAGCAGGTGGACATCGTGGGTCGCCACCACCACGGTGGTGCCGAGACGATTGAGTGCCTCGAACAGGCGAATGAGCTTGAGCGCCATTTCGGGATCGACATTGCCCGTCGGCTCGTCGGCCACGAGCATATCGGGCCGCCCGATTACCGCGCGCGCGATGGCGACGCGTTGCTGCTCGCCGCCCGAGAGCGTTGCCGGACGGGCGTCGGCCCGGTTGGCGAGCCCCACCCAGTCGAGCATATCGGACACCGGCCCCTGCAGATCCGCCTCGCGCACACCCGACACGCGAAGCGGAAGCGCGATATTGTCGAAGGCCGAGAGATGGTCGACCAGGCGGAAATCCTGGAAAACCACGCCCATCCGCCTGCGATAGGCGGGCAGGCGCTCGCGCGGGAGGGTGATGACATCGGTCCCGAACAGGCGGATCGCGCCGCGCGACGGACGCTGGGCGAGATAGAGCAGCTTGAGCAGCGAGGTCTTGCCCGCGCCGCTGGCCCCCGTGAGAAAATAGAAACGCCCCGGATAGAGCGTGAAGGAAACATTGGAGAGCACCTCGCGATCGGTGCCGTAACGCAGCCCGACATTGTCGAACTGGACAACTTCGCCCTCGGCCCCGCTCATAGTCCGGCCCGGTCGATCAAGAGGAAGAAAGCGCCCGTCATTGTCGGAAACAGCCTATACCCGCGCTTGCATGTGGAAAAAAGGCGCCGTCGGGGGTTGCGAACAGGGCAGTCGCTTGTCGTGATTCACGAGGCAGCCTAAGGCCTTGGGTCACCATGATCATCGCCTGCCCCGCTTGCTCGACGCGTTATGTCGTGCCCGACAGTGCCATCGGACTCGACGGGCGCACGGTGCGCTGCGCGAAATGCAAGCATAGCTGGTTCCAGGACGGCCCCGATGCCGAACGCCTCGCGGACGTCGATATAGTGCCGGTACCGCCACCGCCGCCAGAGCCGACTGCGCCGCAACCGGCTGCAGTCGAAAAGCCGGCCGCACCCGATCCGGCAGCCAAGCCGGGCTTCACATATGACGACGCGGATAGCGGAAGAACCGGCCGCGACGGGCCTGATTTCGACGAAACCGCACCGCCCTATGGCGAAGTGCAGGAGGATCTCCCGCCGCCGCCGGAGGCCGAAAGCGAACAAGGGCCTTCACGCTTCGATCATGCTCCCCCGTTCCGTCCGCGCCGGAACGTCACCAAGCTATGGACCTGGGCCGCGGCCCTCTTCGCGGTAATCGCACTCGGCACCGTGGCGGCGGTAAACTATGGCGGCGTCCCCGAATGGGTGCCAGTGACACGCCCGCTGTTCGGAGCCGCGCAACCCGATCTCGAACTGGCTTTCCCCGTGGACCAGCAGGAACGGCGTACATTGCCCAACGGGACCGAATTCTTCGGCGCGCGGATCATTGTCACGAATACCGCGCGCGAATCGCGGCAGATCCCGCCAATTCTGATCGTTTTGCGCGACCAGCGCGAGCGGCAGGTCTACAGTTGGGTCGTCCAGCCCCCCCAATCGAACCTGGCGCCGGGCGAGGAGCTGACCATCAACGAAGCCGTCACCGATGTACCGAAGTCGGCCGTGTTCGCGGATATCGGCTGGGCACCGCGCTAGCTTTCGGATTCGGTCAACAAAGGTGCTTGCGGGGGCGCAGCCTCGCTGCTAGTGGCGCGCTCCTACCGGCGGGAGCATCCAGCAGGATTCGCTCCCGATGCAGACTGTGTGCGGTCGTGGCGGAACTGGTAGACGCGCAACGTTGAGGTCGTTGTGGGTGAATAACCCGTGGAAGTTCGAGTCTTCTCGACCGCACCAATCCCTTGAAATCGAAGAGATCGTCCAAGGCTTCAAGGGTAGCGCGATCTTCGAGCCGCCCTTCGGATCATATCGGAAAGAGTATCGGAACGCTCGCTATGGCTGACGCTCGTCGCCCAGGCGTCAGGACCTAAACCTTTGCCGTCCCGTGTCTGGGCCATTGGCACTCTCATCCGGGCTCTTCGCGCAAGCTCTCGATCATCGCGTTCATATGACCGAGCACCTCTGCGGCATCGACCCCCTCCAACCCCGCCAGCGCCAATTGGTTGACCGAATGCGCCGCCTGTTTTGCCGACTGTTCGAGGGCTCGCGCCTTGTCGGTCAACCAGACAAGCTGCGCGCGCCGATCGTGCGGATGCGGCGTCCGCTCGATCAGTCCATCCCGCTTCATCCGCGAGAGGGTGTTGGCCATGGTCGCCTGCTCGACATCGAGGCGATCGGTAAGCTCTGCCTGGGTCAGACCATCGCCTTCCCAAAGTTCCAGAAGCGTCATGAACTGCGCCGGAGCGAGCCCCAGAGGCGCGATTCGGGCGTGCAGATGCTGGGCGAACAACCGCGCCAGCCGGTTGGTGACAAAGCCCATGGAGCCGTTTTTCTCGAATGACATCTCGTGACCTTGAATATCCATAGCATGCTGTGTATATGAAAATAGCATGCTATGTAGATGAGAGGAAGGTCCAATGAAGCATCTTACCGCATTCGCCATCCGGGAAAGCGCGATGGCCCTCGCCGCCGCTGCGACGCAGAAGCGCGAGCTCAAAATCGTGCCGGTGGTCGAAGGCCTTGGATATCGCCGCGCGATCCCCACCGATGCGCCGCTCGCAGCGGGATCGGGACAGTGAAAATGAAGAAGATCATCCATCCTCTCGCCGGTGGAGTTGCGATCCTCATGATTGCAATTTTCTGGCTCTCTACCGCCATCTCCGAACTCTCGGGCTCGGAACCTTTCGTAGTTCTCGTCAAGACGCTCATACCGTGGGGTTTCATCATTCTCGTTCCCGCTTTGGCGGCAGTCGGCGGAACCGGCTTCGCACTCGGCGGCGGGCGATCGAGCGGTCTCGTCGGCAAAAAGCGCAAGCGGATGCCGATCATTGCCGCCAACGGCGTTCTGATTCTCATCCCTTCGGCGCTGTTTCTGGCCGCCAAGGCGAAAGCCGGCGATTTCGATGGAACATTCTATGCCATACAAATGGTCGAACTCGCCGCAGGCGCGGTCAATCTCTGGCTTCTGACGAAGAACGCGCTGGACGGGCGCAAGCTCACCGCCCGCCGTCGCTCGTCAGCCAGGCGCTAGGTTTCTTGGCATCTTGGCGGCAGGAAAAATGCGCGCTCTATCTGTTTGCGGTCTACAACGGGATCGCCCGGTCCCGTCCCTGCGATCGTCGCGAAGCGTATCCGCATGAAGCGACGAGCGGATGTCCTGCGGTCGATCTCCGAACAAATTTTGAGGGATGCGCCCCGGTCCATCGTATTGTCTGACAGGATGTTCTCATCCTCGTGAGACAGGGCAGGGAAGAAGGTGCGCCATCATAGCCAAGATACGCAGGGGCGCAGGCTCTGCTGCGCGCCCCGACGGCCCCATGCTTTTCGCCGCGCCCGTCGTTTGGCGCGTTACAGCCGCTATCGAGATATTGCAGGGGCTGGGCGGACATCGTTCGCTTGGCACTGTTTGAGAAACCATGTCGAAGAAAGGTGAAGCAGCATGACCGAAACTCCATCCCACTCCGACAAGGCAGGGGGCGGCAATTATTGGCGATTCATGGCCATGGTTTCGACTTCCACCGTCATCATGTTCTTCCTGATGTATGCCAACACGTTCGACATGGACGATGTCTTCTGGAGCGAAACCCGCTTCTGGATGATGTTCGTGATGGGCGCGATGATGATGGTCGTCATGCTGCTCTTCATGTGGGGCATGTATAAGGACCGGACCAAGAACTTCGTCATTCTGGGTGTCGGCGCCCTGGTTTTCGCGCTCGCCTTGTGGCTCGTGCGCAGCCAGACCACCGTCGATGACACCGAGTATATGGCGGCGATGATCCCGCACCACTCGATCGCGATCATGACGAGCGAAAGGGCCAGCCTGAAGGACCCGCGTGTGCGCGAACTCGCCCAGGCTATCATTGTCGCGCAGCGCCGCGAGATCGCCGAGATGAAATATCTGATCGACGATATCGAACGGAATGGCCCCAGGACCTCAGAACGCCTGCCCGAGGAGATGCAGCAATGAACCGGATCGCCTTCATCGCATTGGCTGCGGCACCGCTGGCGGCCTGCAATTCGAATACCGCCGTCGGAAATGACCGGGAGGCCCGGCTCGATCCACCGGCGAGCGCGGCTCCGATCGAGAACGCGGCCAGCGCGCTTGCGAATCTCAGCCCAGGGCTGATGCTTCCCGAGACGATGAGCGATGCGGACCTCGCCGCTCTCGGAGCCGAGAATGCCTGCCAGTTCCGCCTGACCGAAGTCGCTTTCCCCTCTTTCGTCCATGATGGCGACGGGCGGGGCGCGATCAAGATCAACGGCAAGCTCATCCCGGTAACGTCGAACGGTCCCGGGGGCTTTGCCAACGGAGAGCTTCGCATCCGGACGCGCCTGCTCGACGATCGGGGAACCGCTGGCCTGCAAATGCAAGAGATGATCGTCGCTGCCCCGCGAGCGAAGGACGAGTTCGGCTTCTGGGGCTACACAACCTGCGACAGTGACGAGACCTAGCCCGCGCCCGGGAGGGCGCTGGCATCCGCCGGCGCTCGCCTGACAGCATCCACGCACATCCGCCTCGATCGCGCGTGCCGATCAAAGCGTGGAGCAGAGACAAGGGAAGTAAACCAGTGAGCGATACATTGCCCATCGCCGTCTTCGGAGCCGGAGGAAAAACCGGGAGCGAAATCCTGCGTCAGGCAATCCGCCGCGACGTGGCGGTGCGGGCATTCGAACACTCCTTGCCCCCGCCATCGGATCGGATCGAAGGCGTCGAATACATCGAATGCGATGTCCTGAACGGTGGATTCGCCGATAATCTTGAAGGATGCCGCGCGATCATTTCTGCGCTCGGGGTCGCGTTAAGCCCCTCGACAGCCATCCACCCGCCTCCGCTCTATACAGAGGGAACGCGAAAGCTAATTCTTGCGATGCGGGAAACATCGATCCGCCGCATCGTGGTAACCTCGGCGGCTTTCGTAGAGCCGCAGCCCAGCATTCCGGCGTGGTTCGAACTCATGGCAAGGCCCGCGCTTCACAATATCCTCCAAGAAATGCGAGCGATGGAAAAGACGCTGGAGCGCGAGACCGACCTCGACTGGACCGCAGCCCGTCCTGGATGGCTCCTAGACGCACCCTTTACCGGCGAAGCCATCATATCCGACGAGCGGCTGGCCGAAGGCTGTTTGCGATGCCGTCATGCCGACTTGGCGGCCAGCCTTCTCGAATTCGTCTGCGAAAATACGTGGGTGCAGGCCAAGCCGGCGATCGGACGGCCGGAAGAAAACCGGTTCGAAGACATGACCGCGTTGAAAACCGAACTCGGCATCGCCTGACCGAATACATGCGCCGATTTGGCGGCAAGGAGCGTAAGGACACGACATGGTTCTGGAAAAGATCGAGACGCCGGGACTTTCCCAACTGTCCTGTCTGATCGGCTGGCAAGGCAAGGGGTTGGGAAAGCTCGATATCTATCTCGGCTCCATGGGCGCCTGGCAAGCGGCGTCAGAGGCTGCCGCGGACCAGCAGGGATAAGCAAACTTTGGCCGAGCCGACCGCCCCTGCACGATTTGTCCGAATGCTACGCGCCTTTGCACTCGTCTTGATTGCTTGCGGCCTATCCGTTCAATCGATCGCCCATGCATCGGCAATTCCGCAAGATTCCACGGCGGTGGGGGGCGATTGCACCGAGATGCGCATGGCGGCCGAACCCTCGCCCGCTCACGACAGCGACGGGCCTCCGTGCGAGAATATGCGGATCGAGTGCCTCGTAACTCACGGCTGCATTTCTCCGTTGGCCCTCGTCGATGATGCAATGGCGCCCCGAGACCGCCTGACAGTTCTATCCCTGTTCGCCGACATTACCGGCTTTCCCCTGGCAAGCACCGCGCGCGTCCCCGAAACCCCGCCTCCGCAAGCACGCGCGTAGCGCTCGTGCGGGAGTAATTCTGCACGCCCACACCGGACGAACGGCCCGCGCATTTCGCGCCGCCTGCAGGGTCCGACCGCGCGCCTGGCGCGCCTCTTTGCGGAATGAGAATCATGAAACGAGTATGGTGGACCGCGCTTCCGGTCCTGTTGGCCTTAGCGTCGGCAAGTTATGCCCAATCGGTGTCCTACGACGACGCTCTGAGAGCGGCGGTCAGCGACCAACCACGGATCCGGGCGAGCGAATTACGGCTCGATGCCCGGCGGGACGTAGCCGATGCAGCCGACGAATTGCCCGATCCAAAGCTGCGGGCCGGGCTACGCAACCTGCCGGTGACCGGTCCCGATCTGTTCGACCCGACAATGATGACGGCTTTCGAAATCGGCGTCGATCAGGAAATACCGAACCTGGTCGAACGCCGCGCGCGCGCAGGATTGGCTGCGGCCGACATCGAGCGGGCCTCCGCCGAGCTTTCCTATGCGCGCAATGCCGCACGGCTGGGCGCAGGGCGCGCGTGGATATCTCTTGCCTATGCCCAACAGGCGGAAGAAATCGCCAGCGACGCTCTCCACGAGATCGAGCGCCTGGTGCCCCTTGCGCGAAGTTCGGTGGCCGCTGGCACAGCCAGACCCGGCGAAAGCCTGGAGGTCCGCCGCGCGGTACTCGAAGTGGAAGACAGGCGAACACAAATCCGGGCCGACATGCAGACGGCGCAGGCCCGCCTTGCCCGCTATATCGCCGTGGAGGACGCGCTGGCCGTTGGCCCACCCCCTTCGCCCGAGGTCAATCCCGAGCAATTGCGCGCGACGCTGGAGTACACCCCGGAAATCGTGCTCGCGGAAACTGAGATCAGGCAGGCCGAAGCGGGTGTCGACCTGGCACGATCCGATCTGCGACCGGACTTCAGCGTCGGTGCCAGCTACGGCATCCGCGAACGCCAATATGGCGATCTGTTCTCCGTCATGGGCACGGTTACCCTGCCACTGTTCGCCAAGCGCCGACAGCAACCCAGGATAGAGGCTGCCCGCGCGCAAGCCGCCGCTGCCGGCGAAGCCAGACTGGACATGCTGCGCACGCTCGAAGCGCAGTTTGGGGCGGATCTTGCGTCATGGCGCAGCGCCTATCGGCAATGGCAACGCGCCACCGATGAGTTGCTGCCGCTGGCCGAAAGCCGGGCCGAGCTCGAACGAGCGAGTTTTGCCGCAGGCCGCGCAGACCTGCTCGACGTGATCGGAGCGATCAAGACACTGGCAGTGCTGCGCATCGAGATTCTCGCGCGCGAGCAAGCCACCGTCGAAGCCGCAGCCAATCTAAGACTGACCTACAGGGAGCATGGCCAATGAGAGCCGCAACACAAGCCGCGTGGGACAGGCTGTCGCCGCGTCAGAAGTCATGGACGACGGCGGCCTCTGTCGCCCTGATCAGTCTCGCAGCCGGATATGGTCTGTCACAGCTCGGCAGCAGCGGCACCGGGCCGAACGAGAACGTCGGTGGGCCGGACAGCGAATGCGAGGACGTGCTGTACTGGTACGATCCGATGGTTCCAGGACAGCAGTTCGACAAGCCAGGCAAGTCACCCTTCATGGATATGGAATTGTTGCCCAAATGTGCGGGCGAGGAGGTGTCGGCCGGCGTGAAGATCAATCCCGGCATGGTGCAGAATTTCGGGATTCGCACGACACAGGCCGAGTACGGCATTCTCGAACCCGAAGTGACCGTAACCGGGGTGCTGGCCTACAACGGGCGCGACGTTGCGATCGTCCAGCCGCGCGCGGGGGGCTATGTCGAGCGAACCTATGGCCATGCGCCGGACGACGTGGTCGGACGCGGTGCGCCCCTCGTCGACATCCTCGTACCCGAATGGGGCGGCGCCCAGCAGGAATATCTCGCCGTGCTGCGCAGCGGCGACGACGAACTGGCCCGCGCCATGCGCGAACGGATGCGTCTGCTCGGCATGTCCCCCGGACTTATCGCGTCGGTGGGGCGTAGTGGGCGGCCACACTCGACGATCACGGTTACGGCGCCGATCGGAGGGGCGATCACATCGCTCGCCGTGCGCCCGGGGATGAGTGTGACATCGGGCCAGACTCTGGCGGAAATCACCGGCTTCTCTCCGATCTGGCTCGAAGCTGCAGTGCCCGAGACACAAGCTGCGAATGTCCGTGTCGGACAGCCCGTCAACGCGACCCTGACCGCATTTCCCGAAGAACGGTTCGCGGGACGGATCATCGCCATTCTTCCCAGCGCGCAGGATGCAAGCCGAACAATCACCGTCCGCGCCGAGTTGTCCAATCCATCGGGACGGCTCAAGCCGGGCATGTTCGCGCAGGTTTCCCTGACCCCGGATACTCGCCGGGCGCTGCTGGTTCCTTCCGAAGCGGTAATCCGGACCGGGCGGCGAACCATCGTAATGGTCAACCAGGATGAGAACGGCTTCATGCCTGCCGAGGTTCGTATCGGACGCGAAGCAGGCGGCAGGACCGAGGTTCTGGCCGGTCTCGCTGCCGGCGAAAAAGTCGTCACCTCCGGCCAGTTCCTGCTCGATTCCGAAGCCAGCCTGACCGGTCTCGATGTCCGCCCGATCGATCAGGCAATTAACGCGGCCAAAGAGAACAACGAGGAATCGCGCTTCAGCGCGACGGGCACCATCGAGAAGATTGCCGATGGCACGGTGACCCTGCGGCACAGCGCCGTACCACGGCTCGATTGGCCCGCGATGACGATGACCTTCCGTCTCAAGGTCCCGACCCAGATACGCGGGTTCAAGAAGGGTGACAGGGTACACTTCACCTTCATCCAGCAAGATGCGGGCCCCCGGATCGAGACCATCCGGGGGAGCGGACAATGATTGCCAGAATCATCGATGCCTCGATCGCAAATCGGTTCTTCATCGTGCTCGCGGCCATCGCCGTGACCCTGGCCGGTTTTTGGGCCGTTCGCACAACACCGGTCGACGCGCTGCCCGATCTTTCCGATGTCCAGGTCGTGGTCCGCTCCAACTATCCGGGGCAGGCGCCACGCATCATCGAGGACCAGGTCACCTATCCGCTGGCGACGACCATGCTGTCGGTCCCGGGCGCGAAAACCGTGCGCGGATACTCGATGTTCGGTGACAGCTATGTCTACATCATCTTCGAAGACGGCACCGATCTTTACTGGGCGCGCTCGCGCGTTCTGGAATATCTGAACCAAGTGCAGAACCGTCTGCCCGAAGGGGTCACAAGCACGCTTGGACCCGATGCGACAGGTGTCGGGTGGGTTTACGAATATGCTCTGGTCGATCGGACCGGCGGGCACGATCTGGCTGGACTTCGCAGCCTGCAGGACTGGTTCCTGCGCTATGAACTCAAAACCATTCCCGGTATCGCGGAGGTCGCCAGCGTCGGCGGGATGGTCAAGCAGTATCAGATTGTGCTCGAGCCCTTCCGGATGGCGTCGTTCGGCGTCACCCATGCCGAAATCGTCAGTGCGATCCAGTCGGCAAACCAGGAATCCGGCGGCTCCATCGTCGAGATGGGCGAAGCCGAATATATGGTCCGCGCATCGGGCTATCTCGGCAGTCTGGACGACTTCCGGGCCATCCCCTTGCGGGCAACGGCCGGCGGCGTTCCGGTGACTCTGGGCGATGTGGCGACGATCCAGATCGGTCCAGAACTGCGTCGCGGTATCGCCGAACTCAATGGCGAAGGCGAAGTCGCCGGCGGCATCATCATTCTGCGTCAAGGTGCGGATGCGCGAAGCGCGATCCGGGCAGTCGAACAGAAGCTCGACGAATTGCAGGCCAGCCTGCCCGAGGGCGTCGAGATCGTCACGACCTACGATCGCTCGCAACTGATCGACGCCTCGGTGGAAAACCTCACCTACAAGCTGATCGAGGAATTCATCGTGGTGGCCTTGGTGTGCGCGCTATTCCTCTGGCACGCACGGTCGGCCCTGGTCGTCATCATTACCCTGCCTCTGGGGGTGCTCGCGGCTTTCATCGTGATGCGCTTTCAGGGGGTCAATGCGAATATCATGTCGCTGGGGGGAATCGCGATCGCTATCGGTGCGATGGTCGATGCCGCCGTCGTCATGATCGAGAACGCCCACAAGCATCTCGAACGGTGGGAACACGAGAATCCAGATGCCGTTCTCGCGACACGGGAGCGGTGGCGGATCATCGCCGACGCCTCGAAGGAGGTCGGCCCTGCGCTGTTCTTCAGCCTGCTGATCATTACCCTGTCCTTTCTGCCGGTCTTTACCCTGCAGGCGCAGGAAGGGCGCCTCTTCGCCCCGCTCGCCTTCACCAAGACCTATGCCATGGCGGCGGCGGCCATTCTCTCGGTGACATTGGTACCGGTGATGATGGGCTGGCTGATCCGTGGAAAGATTCCATCCGAGGATTCCAACTTCCTCAATCGCTGGCTGACGAAGATATATCGCCCCGGGCTCGACTGGGTCATGCGACGGCCCAAGGCGACCTTGGCGATTGCCGGTCTCATTTTTCTTACCACGGCTATTCCCTTCACTCGGCTGGGCGGGGAGTTCCTGCCACCCCTCGACGAGGGTGACCTGCTCTACATGCCGAGCGCGCTGCCCGCTCTGTCTCCCGGCGAGGCATCGGAGCTGCTGCAACGTACCGATCGCCTCATCAAGTCGGTCCCGGAGGTTGAAACCGTGTTCGGCAAGGCGGGACGCGCCGATACGGCGACCGACCCGGCACCGCTGACCATGTTCGAGACCACGATCCGCTTCAAACCGCGCGATCAATGGCGCGAGGGGATGACTCCGGACAAGCTCGTCGAGGAGTTGGACCGGGTGGTCAAAGTGCCCGGACTCGCCAATGTATGGGTCCCGCCGATCCGCAATCGCATCGACATGCTGGCCACCGGGATCAAGAGCCCGATCGGGATCAAGGTCTCCGGCGAGGACCTCGAGGAAATCGAGCGCGTCGCGCTCGAGATCGAAGGGATCGCCAAGGCGGTTCCCGGGGTGAGTTCGGCACTTGCGGAACGGCTCTCCGGCGGCCGCTATGTCGATGTGGACATCGATCGGGCGGCAGCCGCCCGATACGGGCTTAACATCGCCGACATTCAGCAGATCGTCGCCGGCGCAGTCGGCGGCACCAACATCGCCCGAACAGTCGAAGGCCTGGCGCGTTATCCGATCAATGTGCGCTATCCACGCGAGATCCGCGACAGTGTGGACAAGCTGAGGGCGCTGCCGCTGCTTACGCCTTCGGGGCAACAGATCACGCTCGGTACCGTGGCGCGTGTCGGTGTCAGCGATGGCCCTCCGATGCTGAAGAGCGAGCAAGGGCGGCTTACCGGCTACATCTATGTCGATGTTCGAGGGCGCGATCTGGCCTCAGTGGTCACCGACCTTCAGGAAACCGTCTCCGCTGGCGTCGATTTGCCTGCTGGCGTCAGCCTTTCCTATGCGGGACAGTTCGAATATCTCACCCGCGCCTATGAACGGCTTCAAGTCGTGGTGCCGGCCACATTGGTGATCATTTTCCTGTTGCTCTATCTGATCTTCAGGCGGGTGGATGAAGCCTTGCTTATCATGGGCACCTTGCCGTTCGCACTTTCCGGCGGTTACTGGCTGCTTTATCTCATGGGCTACAACCAGTCGGTGGCGACCGCCGTCGGGTTCATCGCACTCGCCGGTGTATCTGCGGAATTCGGCGTGGTGATGCTGATCTATTTGAAAGCAGCGCTCGAGCGGCGCGGCGGGGAACTCACTGCCGAACAGGTCGACCAGAGCATCCGCGAAGGTGCGCTGTTGCGGGTCCGGCCCAAAGCAATGACCGTCGCCGTAATCTTGGCCGGCCTGTTCCCGATCCTGATAGGCACGGGCGCAGGTTCGGAAGTGATGAGCCGGATTGCCGCCCCGATGATCGGCGGAATGATCACGGCCCCTCTGTTATCCATGTTCCTGCTTCCCGCGGCCTATCTGCTGTTGCGCCGCCCCCGTCAGGCCAATCGATATGATAGTGCGGATGAGCCGGCAAATGCAGAACACCCCACCCCATGATCCCCTCATCGACGAAAAACCGAATTTTGAGGGGTAGGCCCTGCCCGTGCGTATTGGGAATGACTGGGTCAGTCCGGTCCGGATCGAAAAGGAAAGACGATATGAAAAAGTTTCTTCTGGTAGCCTCCGCGTTGGCTGCAGTCGTCGCAGCTCCCGCGATCGCACAGGAAACACAACATCAGCACGACAGCGGACAGAAGTCTGGCATGCAGATGGAACACGATGGCGGGATGCAGCAGAACCAGCAGGCCATGCAGGAGATGCAAGATCTCAGGCAGCGCGCGAAAGCGGCAACCGACCCGGCAGAGCGCCAACGATTGATGGCCGAGCACCGCAAGAAGATGAAAGAGCAGATGGCGCAGATGATGTCGGGTGAAAACGCCGAGATGATGAAGCAGTGCCATCAGCATATGGCGATGATGCAAGAGATGATGGCGCAGATGGCGGATAACCCGGCCATGGCCGAGGACGGCAATACGCAACAATAGGCGCCCCTTCATCAATGGCGGCTTGTTCCACACCCAAGCATCCGGACGATTGCATTACGCAGTCCCCCCTGAATCGTCCGGATGCAACCCCGGCCTTCGTCATTTCTAATCCGATGACGAAGGTCGGCAATCTGCCTCAGCGGAGCAAAGCCCAAACGACCTGCCGGGGCGGAGCCCGTGGCAATCAACGGCACGGAGGCAGGAACAATCGAAGGCATCGTGCCGCCGCTCGCTCCGGCCCATAGCTCCGCTCCGGGAAGCTCATATTTGTCACGGCACCCGGTTTTGAACGCCGAGACACCCTTAAGGAGACATCGAATGCGTGTAGCAACCTATCTTGGCCTGCTGGCTGCCCCATTTGCGCTCGCTGCATGCGACAGCGCCCAGGAAACGCCGGAGGCGGCACAGACGATGATGGACGATTCCATGCCCGACGGCGATGGAATGCCCATGTCAGGCGACATGCCCATGTCGGGCGACACGCCCATGATGGAGGATACCGATGCGATGCACGATGCTCGCGCCGAAGGCACGGTAACCGCGATCGATCCCGAAGCGGGTACGATCACCATCAAGCATGGCCCGATCCCCGCGATCGACTGGCCCGCCATGACGATGAGCTTCGAAGCCGACAAACAACTGCGCGACCAGGTCGGCGTGGGCGATGCAGTGGCCTTCGAATTCACCACTGGTCCGCAAGGCAGCAGCATCACCTCCATTGCCCCGCAATAAGGTAACGGGAGAGCACCGGAGGCCAATACTCTAGCGAGGGAGCGGTACGAGGATGAACGGCAAGGAAAAGCCATTCCTTATCGATCGGCGCAAGCTGGTCGGGGGTCTCGGCCTTGCGGCGTTCGGATCGACCGCTCTCCCGCTTGCCGGTTGCCAGGTACGCAGCGCAGCGATGCTCGACGGTTCGGACGAGCGCAATCCGCTCGCTGTTCCACCCTTGAACAGGGGTCTGATCGAGCAGGGTGTGCGAACCTTCCGCCTGTCCGTGACTGCGGGTGAGAAGGAATTTGTCCCGGGCACAGCTTCGCAAACGATCGGTATTGAGGCCCCCTACTTGGGGCCGACGCTGGACATGCGCCGCGGTGAGCGCGTGCGCTTTCACATCGACAACCAACTGAGCGAAGATGTCACCGTCCACTGGCACGGCTTCGAACTTCCTGCCGCCGCCGATGGGGGGCCTCATCAAGTGATCCGGCCCGGCAAGCGCTGGAGCCCATCATATGAAGTGCGCCAGCGCGCCTCGCTCTACTGGTGCCATTCGCACCTGCATGGCCGGTCTGGACCGCAGGTCTATGCGGGCCTCGCCGCGCCGATCTACGTCCGCGACGATGAAGAAGAACGCCTCGGTCTGCCGAGCGAATATGGTGTCGACGACATTCCCCTGATCGTACAGGACCGTGTCATCGACGGTTCGGGCCGGATAATCTATCCGCTGAACATGCGCACCCGGATGATGGGTGTTAAGGGCGATGCCCTCTATGTCAACGGCACCCGGAACGCGCTGTTCGAAGCACGCACCGGACAAGTCCGGTTGCGCATTCTCAACGGATCGAATGCCCGGTTTTACACCTTCTCGCTCGAAGGCAACCGGTCGATGCAACTGGTCGCGAGCGATGGCGGATTACTGGCATCTGCGCATTCCGTTCGTTCAGTCATCCTCGCCCCTGGAGAACGCGCGCAGGTTGTCATCGATCTTTCCGATGGACGCCCGCTGCGGCTGTTGGCCCACACACCGGGTAACACCATGGGCATGATGGGCGGTCGCGGGCGAGGCATGATGGGCAGCCGGGAAACCCGTGGCGGCGATGTAGTCCCCATTCTCGACATAAGGCCGACAGGCTCTTTTGCCGCCGCGCGATTGCCTGCGGACCTAGTGTCGCTGCCCCCGCCCGATCCGTCGCTTGCCGCCCGGACGCGGCGTTTCGTGCTTGCTATGGGCATGATGGGACGAGGCATGTCGATTAACGGCGCGACCATGGACATGAATGTCGTCAATACACGTGTTCCCGTAGGACAATGGGAGATATGGGAGATCGTGAACGCCTCGATGATGGCACACCCCTTCCACATCCATAACGTGCAATTCCGGGTGCTCGATCGCGATGGCAAAGCGCCTCCGCCGATGGAAACCGGGTTTAAGGACACGGTGATCGTCCATTCACGCGAACAGGTACGCCTGCTGCTCCGCTTTGAGGAGCACACCGATCCCGATCTTCCCTATATGTATCACTGCCATATTCTCGAGCACGAGGATGCGGGCATGATGGGACAGTTCGTCGTCATCTGATACCGGAGCCAGGAACTCTGCGTCGTCTTGGTGCGGCGGCTACGGGCTGGCGCGCCTGATCGCCACCAGCAGCGGGCAAAAAGGCGTAAGCGATCGCCGGGTAATCGCTACCTCCGCTCGCCGAGCCCGGTTTCTTGCCGAAAGTTCAGCAGTCGGCAAAGTCCATGCTAGTGTTCGTGATCGTCATGATCGGTGCGCGGGCGCGCCGCGTGATGGTCGGCCACCAACGCATCTTTACAGTCGCGCACGAGACACGCTTCGAACGTGGCATGCGCGATGCCAAAACGCTGCGTGAGACTGGCGCGGAGCGATAGCTTCAACTCCTCGAAGGCAGCGAGCGAATCAAACGACGGGACGATATGCGTTTCGAGGGCGCGATGATGTTCGCCTAGGTTCCAGATATGAACGTGATGGACGCTCTCGACACCCTGCTGACCTTCGAGAAATTCGACGATGCGGTCGAACTCCAACTCATCCGGCACCGCGCCCATCAGCAATCGTACGGTCCGGGGAAGGAGCGTGATGCCCTGCCAGATGACGTAACCCGCAATGATGAGCGTTATCACCAGATCGGCGAGGTAGAGATCGTACAGGATAATGAGAACCCCGGCGACGATCACGCCCACCGAGGCCAAGGCATCCGAGACATTGTGCAGGAAAGCGGCTTTCATGTTTATACTTTCATGCGCGCCGCGATAGACGATGAAGGCGGTGACAAGGTCGATGACAAGAGCCACGCCGGCAACCGCGATCACCGTCCAACCTTCGACCGGCTGCGGATCGGCAAACCGGTTGATCGCCTCGACAATCAGATAGAACCCGATGATGAGCAGGGTCGTCAGGTTTATGAGCGCTGCGACCACCTCGCCCTGCGCATAACCAAAGGTCATGAGCTTGTCGGCGGGACGCCGACCTATCCGCCGCGCGAACCAGGCTAGTCCGAGTGAAGCCGCATCGCTGAAATTGTGCAATGCGTCGGCGATGAGCGCCAGCGAGCCGGAGACAATACCACCGATGATCTGGGCCAATGTCAGAAGGACATTGATCGCTACTGCGAAGACCAGCTGACGATCGCTGAGCTGTTCCTCCCCATGACTGTGCCCTGAATGCCCACCCGACTGCACCATCAATGCGCTCCCCTATTCGTGTTATCGCTTCGATAACCGCACAATTCGCGACCGCACGACTGCTCGCGAGCCAATCCGGGGCTGTCCCCTTGGCCTGCAAGCACGACCGGGGTCAGGACCCGAGGACATCTTCCCGGTCGCATATCTCTGTGGAACGCCATCATTCGCGTTCCTCGCCATGCACCGTCCCGCGCTCGTCATGGCCATCCATGTGAGCATCGCGCAAGATGTCGATCCCCCCATAGATCGCGATCCCGGCCACCGCGATGCCAACGACGAGATCCGGCCAGTTAGCACCCGTCAGCATCACAATGACAGCGGCGATGATGATTCCACCATTGGAAATGAAATCGTTGAAACTGAAGGTCGTGGCCGCGCGCAGGTTCACATCCTTGCCCTCCATGTTCTGCAACAGGCGGAGACAGACCAGATTGACCACCGCCGCGACAGCCGCCATCGCCAACATCATCATGCCGGCGGGATCGGACCCGTCCACGAAACGCCTGATGGCATCGATGATGACGCCTGCCGCAAAGACCAGCAGCATGATTCCGGAAAAGCGCGCGGCCCCCCGCTTCCATCGACGCGGACGGGCGAGCGCCAGTAGACTGAGAGCGTAGACGAGCGCATCGGAAGAATTGTCGAGGCCGTTCGCGAGCAGTGCGTTGGAATCGGCAAGGTAGCCGACCGCGAAGAATCCGATGGCAATGGCGAGATTGAGCCACAGAACCACCCAGAGTGTCCTGCGCCTTTTCGCCGTGTCCAGCCTGAATTCCCCTTCGCCGCTCATGAAGGCGCCTTTGCGATCCTCACGCCTTTTCCTGCCGCATAACGCGGTGAGGGCGTAAGAATTTCCTCGTCGGTCCGAAACCGGGAACGATTGAGCTGGTTCACTCCGTCCTTCCAATCCACCGCGATGCGATCAAAGGAAGACAGGCGGGTGGAGTGGCCGCTGTGCACGGCCACTCCTCCGAAACGTATCCTTCGGTCACCCATGTGGTGCATGAGCTGCCCAAATAGGAGCGCTGTCAAATTATGTCTCCCAACTCACGCTGCTCGTCGCGTGTGGCGTTACGGCGCAGGCGGTCCCACCATCTTTGGCGCCAACTCTGCCCGTCGTCCGAACGGTTGAGGACCAGCCGTGCGATTGCGGGCAGGACGAACAGTGTGAGCGCTGTCGCCGTAATCAAGCCGCCGATCACGACGGTTGCCAGCGGTCTTTGCACTTCCGCCCCGGTGCCGGTGGCGATCGCCATCGGTACGAAGCCGAGCGACGCGACGAGCGCGGTCATCAGCACTGGTCGCAACCGGGCCAAGGCACCATCCACAACCGCTTCGCTGAGTTCGACCCCTTTCTCCAGGCGCTGGCGGATCGCGGTGACCATCACCAGTCCATTGAGTGTCGCCACTCCCGAAAGCGCGATGAAGCCCACGGCCGCCGAAACGGAAAACGGCATGCCACGCAGCGCCAAGGCAAACACACCGCCCGCAAGTCCCATCGGAATTGCGGTAAAGACGGCGAGCGCGGGTACCCATCCGCCGAGCGCCATGTAGAGCAACAGCAGGATCACCGCGAAGGCCAGCGGTACCACCAGGGCAAGCCGTCCCTGGGCGGCCTGGAGGTTCTGGTACTGCCCGCCCCATTCGATAAACGAGGCTGCGGGCAGTTCGACCCGATCGCGCACTCCTTCCTGAGCTTCCTCGACGAAGGTGCCAAGATCGCGTTCGCGCACATTGGCCGAGACGATCACGAGGCGGCGGCCCTGTTCACGGCGCACTTCGGCAAGCCCGTCGACCACTTGGAACTGGGCGACAGTCCGCAGAGGCACGGTCGCTCCATTGGGCAGCAATATCGGCAGCGTTCCGAGTTGGTCGAAGTCATCGCGTGTCGCATCGGCGAGGCGCACCATCACGTCGAATCTGCGATCACCCTCGAAGACGAGACCCGCCGGCCGACCGCCCAGTGCTATGGCAACCGACTGGGCCACATCTTGCACGGTCAGGCCGTATCGGGCGATCGTCGGCCGATCGAAGACGATGTCGAGCGTCGGGAAGCCGGTCACCTGCTGGACCTTGACGTCGGCGGCACCCTCGATGTCCCGCAGGACACCTGCAACCTCGTTGGCTGTCGAGGTCATGGCGGCGAGATCGTCGCCATAAATCTTGACTGCGACATCACCGCGTACGCCGGCGATCAGCTCGTTGAAGCGCAGTTCGATCGGTTGGCTGAATTCGTAGAGATTGCCGACCAGACCATTGAGGGCACTTTCCATTTCGGAAACGAGCTCATCCTTCGGCAGGTCCGGATCGGGCCATTCCTCGCGTGGCTTCAGAATGACGTAGGCATCGGATGCGTTGGGCGGCATCGGATCGCTCGCAACCTCCGCCGTGCCGGTACGCGAGAACACCAGCGCGACCTGCGGGAACTGCTCGAGCCGGTCTTCCACCTGGCGTTGCATGGCGAGCGACCGCTCGAGCGACGTGGACGGAATCCTGAGCGACTGGATGGCTATGTCGCGTTCGTCGAGCTGCGGAGTAAACTCGCTACCCAGCAGGGTGAAAACGAAAGCTGCCAGAACGAACAGTCCAGCCCCGCCAGCGATCACTGGCCAAGGCCGGGCAATCGTTTTTCTCAGCAGCGGGCCATAGCGTTCCTTCGCCAGGCGGATCGGCTTGACCTCCTTTTCAGTCATCTTCTTGTTTAACAACACGGCGATCATGGCGGGAACAAAGGTCAGCGACAGGACGAAAGCCGAAGCGAGCGCAAGCATGACCGTGATCGCCATCGGCGAGAAAGTCTTGCCTTCCACGCCGGAGAACGTCAGCAGAGGGGCATAGACCAGCAGGATGATCGCCTGTCCGTAAACGGTCGGTTTGATCATTTCCTGCGCGGCAAGCCGTGTTTCGGCCAAGCGCTCGCCGAGCGTGAGCAAGCGTCCCTCGTGATGCTGTCGCGCGGCGAGCCTAGCGACGCTGTTTTCAACGATGATCACAGCACCATCGACGATCAGGCCGAAGTCGAGCGCCCCCAGGCTCATCAGATTGCCCGAGACGCCGAGGCGGTTCATTCCGATTGCCGCCATCAACATCGAGACCGGGATTACCAGCGCCGCGATGATCGCGGCACGGATGTTGCCGAGCAGGAGGAACAGCACCGCAATGACCAGAAGAGCACCCTCGACGAGGTTCTTCTCGACCGTCGCAATGGTCGCATCGACCAGCGAGGAACGGTTGTACACGATCTCGGCGGCGACGCCCTCCGGAAGCGAGGATCGAACTTCTTGAAGCCTTTCCGCGGCTCCAGCGGAAACCGTGCGGCTGTTTTCCCCGGCTCGCATGAGAACCGTCCCGACCACGGCTTCCTCGCCATTCAGCGATGCAGCGCCGGTTCTCAGATCGCCCCCGATGGCGACCGTCGCGACATCGCTGATCCGGATCGGAACGCCTTCACGAGTTGCGACGACGGCGTTTTCGATATCTTCGATACTGCCAAGCCGCGCATCGACGCGGGCGAGCAGCGCTTCACCGGACCGTTCGACAAAATTGGCGCCTTCGGCCAGATTGGCCGCTTCCAGCGCCTGAATCAACGCGTCGAAAGACAGACCATATCCGGTCAACCGCGCGGGATCGGGCTGAACCAGGTATTGCTTTTCGAATCCCCCGATGGAGTCCACCCCCGCAACGCCATCGACCGATCGCATGAGCGGTGCGACCACCCAGTCCTGCACTGTGCGAAGATAGGCGGCCTTGGCAACATCGCTGCCCAGACGATCGCCGCGTTCAGTGACGAAGCTGCCGTCCCGTTGCCAACCGGTTGCCCCACCGACGGGTGCGCCTTTTCCGCCCGGATATTCATACTCGATGGTATACATGAGTACTTCGCCGAGGCCGGTGGAAATCGGCCCCATGACCGGTTCCGCACCTTCGGGAAGCGAGGCGGTGATGGGTGCCAGCCGTTCATTCACCTGCTGGCGCGCGAAATAGATGTCGGTACCCTCCTCGAAGATGGCGGTGACCTGGCTGAAGCCGTTGCGCGAAATCGAACGGGTCATTTCGAGACCGTCGATACCGGCCAGGCCCGTTTCGACCGGATACGTCACCTGGGTCTCCACCTGCGACGGCGAAAGGGCCGGGGCCTCGGTATTGATTTGCACCTGGACGTTCGTGATGTCGGGAACGGCATCGATCGGCAGGCGCAAAAGGTTGAGCGCGCCCCAGATGGAGATCCCGACCGTCAGGACGATCATCACCCAGCGGAAACGGACCGCTACATCGAGGATCATGCCAATCAGGCCATGACCATGCTTCTCTTCGAGGTGCTGGCCCTCGGATGGATTATCAGTGACCATGTTCGGCGCTCTCTTTCTCGAGCTCGGCTTTGAGCAGGAAGGCGTTCGCAGTGGCGATCCGCCATTTGGCTTCGAGACCGGATTCGATGACGACCTGGCCGCCTGACCGAGTGCCGGTTACAACGGGTCGCGCCTGAAATCCGCGACGGGTCCGCACGAAAACCATGTCCTGACCATCGATGGTCTGCACCGCGTCTTCGGGAACCGAAATCCGCGTTTGGTCGACCTCACCCGAAGGCCGGATACGCGCCTGAAGGAAAGCGCCGGGCTGCAATCCGGGTATCGGCCGGGACAGCGCAAGAACCGCCGTGGCGCTGCGACTTTCCATATCCAGTGAGGGCGTCACCGACCGGACGCGGGCGCTGACCTCATCGTCGGTGCCTATTTCCAGAGTGGCTTGGTCGCCGGGAGCGATACGGGTGGCATCGACGGCAGGCAGAGCAACCTCGACCTGCATCGCATCGGGATCGACAACGCGGTAAAGTTCCTCGCCGGAGGCGACGAACGCGCCCAAGATGATCGGCGCGGCCGTGACCCGCCCTGCAAGCGGGCTGGTCACCGCAAGCGATCTCCCATCCCCGCTGACGCCGGCAGCGGCAACGGCGGCCTGCGCGCGCGACAATTCGGATTGGGCGACCTGCAGATTGGCCCTTGCCGCTTCCAGATCCTGGCGCGCGGTCACGCTCGCCTCGAACAGGCGGCGCTCCCGCTCGTAGGCCGCCGATAGTTCATTCACCCGTGCCCGGGCCGCGTTGAGCGCGGATGCCAGCGCTGCGGCATCCGCGCTTTCGATGCGCGCAACGGTTTCTCCTGCGCGAACATAGTCGCCCAGTGTCTTGTTCACGCTCCGCACGACGCCCGCCGCGCGCGCATCGATCCTCGCACTCCCAGTCGGGCTCGCGGCAATCGTCGCCGGAAAAACCAGCTCGACGGCAGAGCCCCGGCCAACGGCCTCGACCGAAATTTTTGCTGCACGGATCTGTTGCTCATCGAGCAGGACGAGCCCTTCGGGCAGTTCGGCCTCGCTCGCTGTTTCGACCGGTTCGGTTTCTTGAGCGCCATCGGGCCAGAAGAGCGACAGGATAACGGCGGACAGTATGATTGCCCCGGCGATGATCGCCAGTGTTTTGCGGTTCATGATTGTTTTCCTCATTGTGCTGCCAGCCGGATGAGTGCGGCGGCAGCCTGGCCCCGTTCTTCCTGCGCAGCGATCAGCGCTTCACGGATGGCATCGCGCGCCTCGGCAGCACTGAGCACCTCGATCAGGGGGAAGCGGCCGTTGCGATACCCGATACGGACAAGCCGCAGTGCCTCTTCGGCCTGCGGGAGCGACGTGGCGGAAAGCGTTTCCACGCGCATCTCTGCAGCAAGGAACTGGGCACGCGCACGCGTCACCGCCTGCTCGAAATCTGCCAGTGCCACCGCCTCACGCGCGGATGCGGCCCTGAATTCGGCTTCTGCGGCAGCGATGTTACCCTGGTTGCGGTTGCTGAATGGAAGAGGGATCGACACACCGACAAGGAAAGCGTTGTCATTGCTTTCCGCGAAGCGGCGAACCCCAGCCGAAACGAGCGGGTCGGGAACCCGCAGGCTGCGCTCGCGCGCGATTTCGGCTGCCGCCACCCGGCTTTCCGCGCGCGCGACCTTCAGCGCAAGGCCATCCGTCGCGGCGAGAAGACGGGCGGGCGGGTCGATTACCGGGAAACTGGCAGGAACCGTGGGGGGACTGTTCTGTTCGCCCCACAGCGAAGCGAGCGCCGTACGCGCGGCAACGCTCGCCGCGTCCGCCGCTTCCAGCTCGGCTCTTGCTTCCGCCAGGGCAGCTTCGGCGCGAAGTGCACGCAAGGGAGGTTCGCGGCCGACCTCGACCAGCAGGCCGGCTATCCGCGCCAGTTCTTCGTTACGTGTGACGACATCGCGCGCAAGTTCGACACGCGCGGCAGCGGCTGTCGCCGCCAAGTAGCGCTCGCGCACAAGAAAGGCGAGGTCGACATCCGCGAGATCGGCACGCAGATCGGCGAGGTCTGCGCTGGCCTGCGCTGCACGGACCCTCGTCCCGCGTTTGTTTCCAAGCTCGAGACGCTGTCCGATGGAGAACGTATATTCGGTAGCGCTCAAACCCGAGAACGCTCCGCTACCTGCAATATTTTCGGCCTCGAAGGATACTTCGGGATTGGGCCGGAGCCGAGCCTGACCGACGAGAGCGCGCGCAGCGTCGGCCTGCGCCCGCGGACCAGCTATGCGCGGATTGGGCGCGGCCTGGTTAGGACCCGCAATGACATCCGCGCGACGCAAGGCATCGTCGAGCGAGAGGCGCTCACGCTCCTGCGCCGCCACGGGTGTGGCGATTGCGGCGAGGGTCAGCCCTGCAAACAGGACCCCCCGCCAATTGATGGCTGACATTTCTGGAAATTTCCTCTGCTGACGATCCAAAAAGCACTGCAGCGCGCAGCGCGATGACGGTCGTCAGGCGCGAGGAGGACGCCTCAGTCGATCGCTGACACTCGACACCAGGACCATCGGCGGAGCTGAGACAAGAAGGACAGGCTCATGCATAACCGAAGTCTTCTGAACAGGAGCAGCGAAGCTTGCCCCGTGATGGCAGTGGCCATGATTGCATACGCCATGCTGCTCTGTCGGAGCGGAGTCACCGCCCCGCTCATCCTCGGCAATGGAGTCCGAAGCCGCAGCAACCGAAACGCCTTTGCCGTCAATCAGAACAGCAGAAGCTTCCGGCATCACTTCGGCCCCGCAGGCCGCAGCATCCGCCGCAGTCACAAAAACCATCGCGACCAGCATCAGCAGGACGATGAACGGTTTCAGGACAAGGCGACGGTAGCTCGTGGTCATGGGCTGGCAGCCCTCTAGCAAATGAAGGTTGTCATGAGAAGGGTCGAAAAGCATTTAAATGGCGCGGACTTGTTATATTATAACAAGTCCGCGCCTCAACTATCCGCGATTGAGCGCTCGAACAGTCGTTGAACATCTTCTACCCGGCATAGATCGGTGCCCGGGGTGAGCACAGCGGCAGCACCAGCTGCAAGCCCGAAGCGAAAGGCGATACCGGGTTCCTTGCCGGCCGCGAGCGCATGAACCATCGCAGCCAAAAAGCTGTCACCTGCCCCCACCGCGCTTTTCGTCTCGACCGTTATGGCCGGCAGACGCAGCACACCCTCGCGGCTCGCCAGCAGCGCCCCTCTTTCAGCCATGGTGATTGCCAGATAATCGACCTTTTTGGTGCGGACCAATTCGGTCGCGGCCTCGGCAATCGCTGTATCGTCCGGCAAATCATGACCGATCAGGGCACGAAACTCTCCGAGGCTCGGCTTGGCGAGGTGAACCCCACCGCCTTCGATCCCGGCCGCAAGCGCTTCTCCCGACGTATCGAGAACGAAACGTACATCGTTCTTGGCCGCGATCGCCGCGACCCTTGCGTAGAAATCGGACGGTACGCCGCGCGGCAGCGAACCGCTGGCTACCAGAAAATCATGGCGCGAGCGCTGCAGTATCGAGAGGCACTCGGTCCATTCCTCTTCCGTCACCTCGGGTCCGCCCGGGACGAAGCGGAATTCCTGGCCCGTATTGCGCTCGTGGACCGCGGTGCTGACCCGGGTCGCCCCCGCGATTCTGATTGGCGAGCGCACAAGCTGGTGCAGGTCCAGCAGGCCGTCGAATGCGACGCCGGTTGCGCCGCCGGACAAATAGTAACAACGCGCATTCCCCCCCAGGCGGACAAAGACGCGGGCAACATTGATCCCGCCCCCGCCAGGATCGTAGCGTTCGTTTTGCGTGCGCATCTTGCGCATGGGAATGACCTGCTCGACCTCGCACGCAACGTCGATCGTCGGGTTCAGCGTCAGTGTGCCGATGTCCATCATGCGCCCGTCTCCTGCTCTGGGCCGCCTTTACTACGTATCCGTTCGGCTGACGCCACATGGTTTTTGACCGCGACGAAACTATCCGGAGTGACGGAGATCGAATCGATACCGCATTCAACGAGAAACCGTGCGAATTCCGGATCATCGCTCGGGGCCTGCCCGCATAGCCCCACCTTTGCCCCCGCACGATGCGCCTCTTCGACAGTTCGGCGGATCATCCATGCGACTGCCGGATCGCGCGCATCGAACTGATCTGCCAGAAGCTCGGAATCGCGATCGATCCCGAGCGTGAGCTGCGTCAGATCGTTGCTCCCGATCGAGAAGCCGTCGAATCGCCGAGCGAATTCGCCCGCCAGGACGACGTTGGAAGGGATTTCGCACATCATGTAGAGCTCGAGGCCATCACGGCCACGTGCCAGCCCTTCTTCGCGCAAGGTCTCGATCACACGATCGGCTTCCTTCAACGTTCGGCAGAACGGAATCATGATCGCCACGTTGGAAAACCCCATGGTTTCCCGAAGATGCCGGATCGCGTGGCACTCCAATGCGAAACCCGCACGGTAGCGTTCCGAGTAATAGCGCGATGCACCGCGAAATCCGAGCATCGGATTTTCTTCCTCGGGTTCGAACGCGGCTCCACCGACCAGCCCGGCATACTCATTGGTCTTGAAATCGCTCATCCGTACAATCACCGGACGGGGAAAGTGCACTGCGGCGATCCGCGCAAGACCCTGGGCGAGATGTTCGATGAAATAGTCCCGCTTGTCGGAATAACCCTCGGTTAACCGCTCGATCTCCGCCTTGACGGTGGTGTTTTCGAGTTCCGCGAAATGCACCAGGGCCATTGGATGGACCTTGATGGTATTGGCAATCACGAACTCCATCCGTGTGAGGCCCACGCCATCGCTCGGCAGCCGCCACCAGCGGCTGGCGGCACCCGGATCGGCAAGGTTGAGCATGACCTTCGTCCGGGTTTCGGGCACGGCGCTCAAATCGATATCCTCGACGGCGACCTCCGCTTGGCCGCCATAGACGACCCCCTCATCGCCGCCGATACAGCTGACTGTCACCTGCTGGCCGGGTTGCAAAACCCCTGTGGCATTGCCCGTTCCGACGATCGCCGGAAGGCCGAATTCGCGGCTGACGATCGCCGCGTGGGAAGTGCGCCCACCGTGGTCGGTGACGATCGCGGCCGCGCGCTGCATGATCGGCACCCAGTCAGGATCCGTCGTCGCGGTGACCAACACGGCGCCGTCGACAAAATCCGCGATATCGTCGGCACTTTCGATCAGACACACCGGACCGCTGGCCGCAGCCCCGCCAATCGCCAACCCGGTCAGCAATGCTTCGCCTTCGTTGCGCAGCGAATAGGATTTCAGCGAGCCGCCCGCCGTGCGGGACTGGACCGTCTCGGGACGAGCCTGAAGGATGCAAAGACCTCCGTCGGGACCATCCTTGGCCCATTCGATATCCATCGGACGACCGTAATGCTCTTCGATCAGGACCGCCCACCGGGCGAGCCGCAGCACCTCGGCGTCCGACAATACGAACATCTCGCGCTCGTCGGGGTCCGTCTCGATGCTGACAGTCGAAACGTGCGGACCGGCTGCGTAGATCATCTTCTTGCGCTTGCCGCCAAGCCTGCGCGTGACAATCGGATTGGCCACGCGCTCTGACAGGAGGGGTTTGAACACCTGCCAGGCGTCGGGATCGACCGCCCCTTGCACGATGCTTTCGCCAAGGCCCCATGCGCCATCGATCAGGACGAGATCGGGAAAGCCGGTTTCGGTGTCGATCGAAAACATCACGCCCGAACATGCCCGGTCGGAGCGCACCATGCGCTGCACACCGACCGAAAGCGCAACCGTGCCTTCGGCAAAGCCATGAGCGGCGCGGTAGGTGATGGCCCGATCGGTGTAGAGCGATGCGAAACAGCGCTTGCAGGCATCGAGCACGGCGTCTTCGCCGGTGATGTTGAGATAGGTTTCCTGTTGCCCGGCAAAACTGGCTTCGGGGAGGTCCTCCGCCGTCGCGCTGGAGCGAACCGCGACCGTCGAAGCCTCCTCGCCCGCCTGCTCGCCCATCGTCGCGTAGGCATCGATGATGGCCCGGCGCAGCGCGTCGGGCCATTCGGCGGCTTCTATGGCAGTACGAATTGCCTCGCCGGTCTGGGCAAGGCCCGCCTCGCCCGCCTCGTGGGCTGCGAAAAGGCCCGCAATGGCACCGTCGAGATCATTGTGTTCGAGAAACAGCCGGAAAGCCCGTGCCGTCGTCGCGAACCCGGGAGGGACCACAATGCCCCGGGGAACCAGCGATCGTATCAATTCGCCGAGGGAGGCGTTTTTGCCACCCACGAGGCTGACGTCGTTTTTCGATACCTCGGTGAAGTTCAGCACAAGGGGTTCGGTCACACGCGCTCTCCTGCGATCTCGGGCTGCTTCGCCGGACACAGGACCCGAACCGAATGGGTTTTGCCGGCGGGAGGAAAGGAAATGGCATTGTCGGGCAAGCTTTTGCCATCGACCGTAAGGCGAATATCGGACAGTTCCGGTGCAACCGAAACCTCGATTTCAAGCGTTGCATCGCCGCGCCGCAATGTCGCGCGATAGCCGGGCCAATCGCTCGGCAGCACCGGGGCGATACGGACCTTGCCGCCTTCCAAGGAAAGACCGAGCAAACCTTCCACACCCAATCGCCAGGTCCAGGCCGCCGCGCCAGTGTACCAGCTCCAGCCACCCTTTCCGCCATGCGGCGGTGCCGAAGCGATATCCCCCGCCACAACATAGGGTTCGATCCGATAGTGTTCTGCCCCTCCGGCGCTAGCCGTGCGTTTGGCTGGGCATATCATATGAAAAATGTCGAGCGCGCCGTCGGCATCGCCGGTTTGCGCCAGTGCCAGGCCCAGCCACGCCGCGGCGTGGGAATATTGCCCGCCATTCTCCCGCAGTCCCGGTGGGTAAGCGGCAATATAGCCCGGATCGATGAGCCCTTGGTCGAATGGGGGCCACAAGAGCCGCGCCAGCCGGGCTTCGCCATCGATCAGTTCGCGCCGCGCCGCATCGAGCGCAAGTGCCGTGCGTTCCGGGTCCGCCCCGGCAAAGACCGCCCAGCTTTGGGAAATCGAATCGATCCGGCATTCGGCCTCCCGCGCCGATCCCAAAGGGTGGCCCTCATCGTCATAGGCTCTCCGGTACCAGGCGCCGTCCCACCCGGCGTCTTCGGCATTACGCCGCCAGCGACGTGCCGTCTGCATCCATTGCTCCGCTTCATGCGGACGGTCTATTCTGCTGTTGAGATCGGCGAGCAGGTCGGCCGAAACCGAAGCGAACCAGGCCAGCCACACGCTCTCGCCCCTTCCGCGATCGCCGACACGGTCCATCCCGTCGTTCCAATCGCCCGTACCCATGAGCGGCAGGCCGTGCGCGCCCAGCGCAACCCGTTCCAGAGCCCGCTCGCAATGATCGATCAGCGGAGCCCGGGCCTCCGACCGTTCGAACAGTGCATAACGATCATGTTCGTCAGGACCGAGCGGCGGCGCCGAAAGAAACGATACCTCTTCCTCGAGGATACTCAGATCGCCGGTCGCTCGCACATAGGTGCCGGTCGCGTAGGGCAGCCATAGAAGATCGTCGGAGAACCGCGTGCGAACCCCCCGGCCCGAGGGAGGATGCCACCAATGCAGGACATCCCCCTCCTCGAACTGGTGCGCGGCGCAGGTCAGGATGTGGGACCGGACCCTGGCGGGATCGATGAACAACAGGGCAAGCACGTCCTGAAGCTGATCGCGAAAGCCGAAAGCACCGCTGGCCTGGTAAAACCCCGCGCGCGCCAGGACGCGCGACGACAGCGATTGATAGACCAACCAGCGATTGATCATCAGATCGAAGGCGCGATCCGGTGTCTCCACGCTGACGCGCGTGAGCAGATCGTCCCATTTCCGTGCCAGTGCGGCTTCGGCTTGCGGAGTGGCCGCGGGTACTTTCCACTGCCGGGCAAGCGCCACCGCCTCTTCGTCACTCGCGGCATCACCGAGGAAGAAGGTGACTTCGTCGCTTGCGCCAGGAGCAAGGTCGATATGGACCTGATAGGCGCCGCAGGCGTCGGCCCCGGCGACCTGCCTGTTGCTCAGCCCCCACCTGCGCAACGATTCGGGTTCCGCATAGCGCCCCTCCCGGCCAAGGAACTCCTCACGGTCGCTGGTGAAACCGTGCGCCTGATGGGTGGCACCGAGGAAGGCGCGCCGTTCGGCAAAGTCTCCATTCCAGGGATTGGCAGCGATGATGAGCTGCTCCGCTTCATCGAAACGGCAAGAAACATGATGGCGGGAGACCGATGGGAGCGATCCCAGCAGCCATTCGCAATAATAAGTCGCGGTGAGCCTGCGATGCCGCCGGGTATTGTTCCTCAGCCGAAGGCGGATCAGCTTTATCGGGGCATCCGGCGCCACGAAGACCCGCTGCTCCTGTTCCAGCCCGTGGGAGACGCAACGCCATTCGGAATAGCCCATGCCATGCCGAATATGGCATGTCTGATCGTGTCCGGCCGGGGCCGGCGTGACCGTCCAGATGGCGACAGATTCCTCGTCTCTCAGGTAGAGGGCTTCGCCGGGGCGGTCGATTACCGGATCGTTCGTCCAAGGCGTGATACGATGTTCGCCGCTGTTGATCGACCAGGTAAAGCCGCCACCGCTTTCGGTGACCAGCGTGCCGAAGGCTTCGTTGGCCAATATGTTGGTCCAGGGCGCAGGGGTGCTCTGTCCCGGTGCCAACCGGATCACATATTCGCTCGCATCACGCGCGAAGCCACCATATTGATTGAAAAAAGACAGCTTTTCGCCCTCGGCAGTCTTGTCGGCCACAACGGGCAAGCGGGGGAAAGTCGGCAAGATCGGTGGCGGGAGGGCACCCGACGTCATGGCTCGGGCCAGTTGCCGGTCGAGTGGGCCGCAGCCATCGTCGAGAATGGCCCAGGCCATTGCCTCGAGCATTCTTGTCTGTTCTTCACCGCCCTGATCCGCGAAGAGAAGATGCAGACCGCCATTGCGCCCAAGCATGTCGCGGGCGCCCACCTCTCTCAGCAATTCCAGGAGAGCTTCGCGGAGCGGCTCGATATAGGCCGAGCCGGAATTTTGCAGAATGACAAGATCGACCGGCAGCCCCGCGCGGCGCCACAATTCGTGCGCGCTTGCGACTTGCGCGAGCAGCCCTTCCCGGTCTCCGTTTACACGCATCAACAGGATCGGATAGTCTCCGGACAGCGCAAGACCCCAGAGGTTCGACTGACCGAGGTTGTTCGCCCGGATCCGCTCCGGCTCGGCCCGCAAAGCGCCATGTGGGTAAATCATCAGCGAACCCAGTGCCTGCACATGGGGCAGTTCCGCCGCCCGCAATTTTCCGCGCGCGATCGTGCGGGCCGATTCCAGAGCCGCATCGCCGACGATCCAGTCCATCGAAGCCAGAGTGGCATGGCGCGCGGCCATTTCCAGCACATTGCCCGCGCTGGCCGCCACGGCAGTGACCAGGCACATCACCCGTCGTTCTCCGGGCTCCATTGCGACCTCCCATTGCAATGCGGAAATCGGGTCGAGTGTGAAACCGCTCCTACCGTTCAGCGGGCGCGATGCACCCAGCGGGTCGTCCAGACCGCGCCCGCGGCCGATAAACGCCCGCCGGTCGACTTCGTATCGCAGCCCGGTGATCGGACCATCGCCATCGATGACGAACTGAGCCAGCGATGGGTGCGCTTCGCCGGGTTTCCTCGGCCTGCGCTTGAATACGATACCGCCGATCTGACGGACGAATTCTCCGCCGGTAAACAGCTTGCTGAACGCCGGGTGCCGTTCATCTTCCAGCGGCGGGGCAAGGACGATCTCGGCATAGCTCGTCAGCCGCAGACGCCGCGGCCCCGCGCTTTCGTTTACCAATGTGACGCGGCGCATCTCGATGTCCTCGCCGCTTCCCACGCATACTTCCATCCGCAGGTCGATACCCTGGTCACGGCGGTGGAACTCCGCGAGATGCGGTTGGAACTGCACGTGATGTTCATCGGGAACCGCGCCGGTCGGCTGGCGGGTGGCCGACCACAGCGCGCCGCTCTCGACATCCTGCAGGTAAAGCCAGAGTCCCTCCGCATCGCGTGTTGCATCGGGGGAAAATCGGGTCAGCGCCTGTTTCTGCCAGCGCAGCGCGCCGCCCCCGCTTTCGCCGATCCAGCTCGACAGACGTCCGTTCCCCAGCACCTGAATCTGCGGGAAGGGCATCGCGCGGGGCGTCCAAGGAGCAATCGGCCCGATCTCAACCCTTCCCGCCGCAGTATCCACTGTTTCCAAACGCTCGATCTCCGGGGGCAGCTCGCGCGGCACTCGCTCACTCAACAGAAGCGAGACCAGTCCCATCTGCGGATCGCGAAGGAAGCGTGTGACCATGCGATCCTGCGTCAGCGCATTGGCTATGGCGCAGATCACCATGCCCTGATGATGCGCCATATAGGCCATGACCGGCGCAAATGGCTGCGAAGCGGGGGCACGGTCGGAAGTGAAATCCAGCGCTTCCCACATGCCGTAGCGGCTTTGCGCACCAAGCTCCGTCAAGTGCCTGAGATTTTCGGTCGCGAGACGTGGGGCGACGGCCAGAGCAAGCGCGGACGCATAGGGCGCAACGACGTGATCGCGCGCGAGCCCGCGCTTGAGCCCGAGTCCGGGTGTGCCGAATGCCTGGTAGCGATAGCGGTGCTCGGGATCGCGTTCGGCATAGGCGGATTCGGAGATTCCCCAGGGTATTCCCTGCTTGCTCCCGTACCGCCGCTGGATCTCGACCGCTACACGCTCGCTCTCGCCCAATAAGGTCTCAGGCTCGCCGCGAAGCAGCAGTCGCGGCATGAGATATTCGAACATCGAACCGTTCCACGAGACGAGCGACAATCCGCCTTTGGTCGTGATTACGGGTCGCTGAAGGTGAAACCAGTGTTCGGGCGGTACGTCGCCTTTGGCGATTGCAAAGAAACTCGCCAGCCGGGCCTCCGATGCGAGCAAATCGTAGTGATGCGTATCGATCCGGCTGGCAGTGACATTGTGACCGATGAAGAACAGGCGGCGTTCACGATCGTAGAGCCAGGCGAAATCCATCGACCAGGCCAGAGCCACCACCTCCTCGGCCAGCTCGATCATATCGCCGCGCAGTCCCTCCGGCGCATCGAGATCGCGGTTCATTTCGGCCACATGATGGCGGAAGCGATCGAGCCAGACGAGCAGATCCTGCAACTGTTCTGGCGCGCCATCGCCGGTAGCAGCCACAATCGCTTCGACATCGTCTGCAAGTGCGAAAAGTTCGCCGCTACGAAACCCGTCGACGATCTTCGCTTGCGTGGCGGGCCGGCTTTCCTCCGCTCCCTCCGCGCCAGAACGGATTGTAGCCAGGCGTGTCAGCAGCGAATCGGACCCGGGAAGGCCGGACGCGGCTTCTTCGAGGAGGTCGAGAATATCACGAAGGCCGGACCAGCGCTGGATTTCCATATCCGGGGAGGACGCGGCTTCACGCAGGGTTTCTGCATAGGCGATCAGGCTGACGGCGAGGTTGCCACTATCCACGGTCGAGACATAACGCGGCTCGAGCGGACGCAAGTGTCGGGTATCGTACCAGTTGAAGAAGTGCCCGCGATACCTTTCTAGCTGCTCCAGCGCATCGAGTATATTCCGCCCCCGCGCGGCCAGTTCCTGCCTACCAAGAAAGCCCAGATCCCAGGCGGCAGCGGTGGAAATCAGCAGCATCCCGATATTCGTCGGCGACGTGCGGTGGGCGATCTCCTCGTGCGGCGGTGCCTGATAGTTGTCGGGCGGCAGCCAATTGTCTTCCGGCCCGGCGAAACATTCGAAGAAATACCAGGTGCGGCGAGCCAACAAACGCAAGAAGCGATCATCCCCATCGCCGAGCGGAATGGCCTTGGCCCGGCGCGGCCGCCCAGTGAAAAGCGCAATCTCCGGTGCGGCCAGCCACGCCGCCAGCAAAGGCAGGGCGATCGGCAGGGCATTAGGCCGCAACACGGCCAGCGCGACGCCGGCAAGCGCCGCCACGAGCGAGCCAAGCCACATCTCGCGCCAGACCGTGCGGCGAGGACTGGTCTGTCCCATACGGGCCGCGACCTGCGCGGCCGCAGTCCACTGCAACATATGCCGATGACTGACAAAGGTGCGCCACAAGGTGATCCCGATGGCATGAAGCGACAAGATCGCCTCGTGCATCAGATAGACCATCAGCAACAGCCAGCGCCCTGCCTGGTCTGCAAGCCGGTTGGCCAGACCATAGCTGGCGCCAACTCTCCTTCCGCGCGCCAGCCCGCTGACTAGATCGGTTATGAGCTGCCAGCCGGGAGCGAGGATCACGAGAACGGTCCAGAAGGCGGGATGTCCGGGAAGCACGAACCAGCCCGCAAGCGCCATGAACAGGAGGCCCGGCGCAATCAGACTTCGGCGCAGGTTGTCGGCCATCTTCCACCGGTCGATCCCGCTGATGGAACTTTCGAGCCGCGCGCCGTCGGGACCGGGTACGCGCGGCCACAGCCATGCGAGAAGCTGCCAGTCGCCGCGGATCCAGCGATGCAATCTGCGGGCATACTCTGGATAGCTCGCCGGAAAATTCTCGTAGAGCACGATATCCGTGGCCAGCGCGGCGCGACCGTGTGCTCCTTCGAACAGATCGTGGCTGAGAATCCGGTTTTCCGGAACGCGACCGTCTATCGCGGTGTGGAAGGCACCGACGTCATACACACCCTTCCCGACGAAAATCCCCGCACCGAACAGGTCCTGATAGACATCCGACACCGCCCGGCTGTAAATGTCGATCGCGGTATCGCCGGTGAAAAGTCTTGCGAACAGGCTGCGATTGCCCGCTTGCGGCGATATTTCGACCCGCGGTTGCACCAGCGCGTATCCGCGCAGAACCCTGCCGCTTCGCGGATCGAACCGGGCGCGGTTCAGCGGATGCGCGATGGTCCCGACAAGCTGCGCTACCGAGCCTGGCGGGAGCATGGTGTCGGCATCGACAGTCACCACGTAACGC
This sequence comes from Erythrobacter sp. SN021, assembly GCF_021864455.1. Taxonomy (NCBI): domain Bacteria; kingdom Pseudomonadati; phylum Pseudomonadota; class Alphaproteobacteria; order Sphingomonadales; family Erythrobacteraceae; genus Erythrobacter; species Erythrobacter sp. SN021. Next base: position 190,895 of record NZ_JAKKUW010000004.1, on the reverse strand, counting down.
ACGTCGCGAAACGCATCGGTGTCGCCTATATGGATCGAGAATGCGGACCGATCGCCTTCCACTATCAGGCGATTGAATTGCTCCAGCTTCCCGCGCTTGCGCTCCCATGCCATCCAGCACGCTTCCGACGAATTGTAGTGGCGGGGTCGCAAAAGCAGGTGGAAAGGTCCGCTACCCTCCGATTTGCCATGCCTGCGGTTGAGGTTCAGGATCGCCTCTTCGAGCGCATCGGAAATGGGCGCATCGCTTTCCATTTCCTGTTCGGGCGCGTCGGCCAGATCGGCGAGGAGAGCTACATGGACCCGCGCGTCGACATTCGCGAGCCAATGCGTTTCGAGCTGCTGGGAAAGACCGGCAATTTCCGTATCGGAGCCGATCACGACCGGAACGACTACGAAGCATTTCGCATTCTCCGGCAATCCTCGGCGGTAATCGAGTTTCGGCAGAACGGACGGGGGAATTAGGCGGGTGATCGTCCAGTGCAAGGCGGTTATCGCCAGGATCGAAGCAGGCACGGTGCTGACGATCATCGCGCCGATCCAGCCCTCTAGCGACGATCCGACACGGGCGAGATAAAGCGCGGGCGGAATCAACACGCCCAATCCGCCGAGAACCAGCGCCGATGCGTAGAACTTTCCAGGATTGTCGAGAACGACGCGGCGCATACGCTCGCCCAGGCTGAGAGATACTCCCAGTTCGCGTTCGAGAGCAGGCCTGCCGCGATCGATCAGCCAATATCCGACATGACCGGATGGCTCCGCGCTTGGCATGGCGCGAGCACATCGCAGGGCGGCCTCTGCCACGTCGGTTTCGGTCCACGCGCCGCCACGCGCGATCCGTTCGACGGCCTTGCGGTAACGGTCGCGGGTATCGAAATCCATTTGCGGATAGTGATGCGTCGGATCGCGCGAGAGAATTCTCTCGACCAGGCTGACGCTGTCGAAAAAATCCTTCCAGGAAATCGAAGCTACGGTTGCGAGATTGGCAATCGAACGCGCGACGCGTTCGGTTGGATCAAGCGAAAGCGTTTCGAGGCACGTACAGTCGGCCGTAAAAGGCGGGCTCTGCGATAGCGCCAGCAAACGATCCATCGAAGTCACCAGGAACTCGACGCTCGCAATTCGCAGCATCGTGGGCAAAGCCCAGATTTCGGCAATCGAGAGGGGTCGGTGCCGCTGATAGCCATCGACGAAACCGGCAAGCCCTTTCGGCGATATTTGCAAGTGGCTGGCGCGCAGATATTCGGTCGCCAGATCGTAAATGCGTGGAATTCCCTCTCGGTCTCCGCCGAGTGCAGCGAGTTGCCGATAGAAGGTCTGCGCCAGGTCCTTGCCTATCTGCTGTAGCGCCCGGTAGACGTGATAATCATTGTCGAGCAGCCATTCGGCGGCTTTGCTGGCATGAGGCGGGGGATCGACGCAGGCCTTGCGCGCCACCTCGAACCATCGCTTCGTTTCCGCAATCCGTTCGAGCAGCGCTAGCGGCCTGGGCGGCGAGCTGCCAAGCATGTGCGCCGCAGCCAGATCGTTGGCAGCATGTTCGAGCGGTGGTTCGAGATCGGCCGACGCGGTCACCCGGTCAAACGGAACGCCGAAGAATGGCCACAGCTTCTTTCCTCGGGGCTGAAACTGCATCGCAGGTTGGGCCTGACGATCAGAAGCGGTACCGGGGTGTGCCCCGCCAGATATTCGGCCACGCTACCGCATGAAACATCGTCCAGCCCGGTCACACCGTGCGATGCCATGACGATCAGGTCGATACTCTCCGAAACGGCGGTTTCGCGAAGCAACGCTCGCGGATCTCCGGGACCGCGAATGATCGTTCGCACCTCGACACCGTCCTCTACGCTGCGGCTCCGTAATTCCTCGAGATGCGTCTTGCCGAAGCGAGTCTGCTGCTTGTCCAGTTCCACACTCAACCGCTGGAGGTTCGGAGCGCGCTCTCTTTCCAATATCGGCGCTTGCGGTACGATGTGAACCAGCACCAGATCGGCGCCATGAGTCCGGGCGATACGGCGGGCGATCGGGAGTACCGCATCACCCCGGTGCGATCCGTCTACCGGGACCATTATCCGGCGGTAGCCTTCCTCTTTCGTCGGTCCCGGAGGCACGAGGAGAAGAGAATGTTCACCCTGATCGAGAAGCGACTGGGCGGTCGATCCGAGCCCTTTTGCGGTCTCGCTTCGACTGCAGCCCGAAACGAGCAGTGTCGCGCCATGTTCGAGCGCCCAATCGCTGATCTCCTCTGCCGGACAACCGGCCAGGAGAACGCTGTTGGCGGCCACTGCGGCCTCCTTGTCGCCAGCGAACCGCCGCAAGTCCCTTTTCTGGCTGTGCTGGCGCAATTGCCATTCGACCGGATCCGCCGGCGATCCGGATTTTCCGTGTGCATCGATGACCCGCGCGAAGGTCACTTCCATTCCAAGACTGCGAGCGATCGCAAAGGCATGATAAGAAACACGCCGGGCCAGTTGCCCGTCATCGACACAAGCCACCAGGCGAGGCGCGTCGCAATATGGTCGAAAAAGCCCGCGCGGCACTGAATGCGAGCGACGCATCAGGGGGGCGGAGCGCGGCCCGGCATCCACAAATCCTCTCAATTGGTCTCCGGGCACGACGGTCTCCTTGGGAAGCGGGGCAGAGCGAGTCTCAAACGATGTGCCTAGCGTGAAGGTCGTGCTGGACGCTTCCAATACGGAACCCTCCTTAACCGCCACGCTCAGGATAGTTACGGATGGCCCTGGCCGAACGGCTCCTGCGAAGACGCGCGGTCATGTACCAGCGCAGCCCCGACCGTTTCACCGCCGGTCCGGTTCCGCCCGAACCGGGAAAGCTATGCTCGTGAATGAGCCATCCTTCCTCGCCGCTATTATCGGCTTCTGCCTGGCCGCCGGCGCTGTATGGTGGGCCGGCACGCGCTTGCCGCGCTATGTCATTGCGCTGAGCGACAAGACCGGACTGGGCCAGGGTTTTGCCGGAATGCTGGTATTGGGCGGGATTACGTCCCTGCCCGAACTTGCAACTGCCACAACGGCGGCCGCAATCGGCGCGCCGCTTCTCGCGACCAACGACGTGCTGGGTAGCGCGGCTTTCAATATTCTGCTGCTGGCGGTGGCCGATATGCTGATTGGGCCGCGTCCCTTGACTTCGGTCGTGGCGCGACCGGTCACGTTGATTCAGGGTGTCTCGGGCATGATGGTGCTGGCACTGGTCATCGCCGCAATCACTGCCGAAGGGCGCGTCCCCATAGGCGGAGCAATCCTCTGGCCAGGTCTGATCTTCGCTGCCTCGATTGCGTCGATCGGCATCGCCGACCGGGCCGAACGGCGCCCGATGTGGCAGGTGATCGACCAAAGCGAGCGGGCGTTCGCCGAGGAGGTCAAACAGCGTGACATCGGTTGGCGGCAACTGCTCCTGTGGCTCGCGCTGCTGGCCGGTATCATCATGATCGCCGGGGCGACGCTGGCAGCCACGGCGATCAGGATCGCGGGCGCGACGGGCATCGGCGGAAGCCTGATGGGTTTCCTTTTCGTATCGGCAGCAACTTCGCTTCCTGAATTTTCAGCCATCATCGGCGCCATTCGCAACCGGCGATACGAACTGGCGATCGGCGAGGTGTTCGGTTCCAACTTGTTCAATTTCGGCCTCATCCTCGTCATCGAACTCGTCGCCAGCGGCCCCCCGGTGCTCTCCATGGCAGGCGCATTCGAAGCCATGGCGGCGCTTATTGCGCTGGTGATGTCGGGCGTATTCGTGCTGGGGCTCATCGAAAGACGGGATCGCACGATCTTCAGAATGGGCGTGGATTCGGTAGCTGTCATCCTCGTCTATGCGGTAGGGCTGGCATTTCTGCTGGCAGCGGGGGACGGACTGTAACGCCGAACGGCGCGGGAAGGATGTGTCACTAGGGATAGTTGCGTAGCGCACGGCCGCGACCCACGTTATAGACCCGCGCGATGCCCGAGGCGGTGATGACAGAACCCGGAAATGGACGCGAAGTTGCCTTTGTCGGGCGATCGCTTCGCAAAACCTACGTGACGGGCGAAACCGAGGTTCACGCCTTGCGCGGAGTGGATCTCGACATCATGGCCGGAGAGATTTTGGTGCTGCTCGGCCCGTCGGGCAGCGGCAAGTCGACGCTGCTCAACATCGTCGGCGGGCTGGACCGGCCCACCTCCGGCACGCTGTGGTATCGCGACACCGAACTCACCGCGCTGGACGAAGCCGACCTTACCCGTTTTCGCCGGTCCAGCATCGGTTTCATCTTCCAATTCTACAATCTCATTCCCAGCCTGACCGCAGAAGAGAACGTGCGGCTGGTAACCGACATCGCGGAAAATCCCATGTCGGCAAAGGAAGCGCTGGAACTCGTCGGTCTGGGGGACCGGCGCCATCATTTCCCGGCCCAACTGTCGGGCGGCGAACAACAGCGCGTCGCGGTTGCCCGGGCGGTTGCGAAACGGCCGGGAGTCCTGCTGTGCGACGAACCCACCGGAGCGTTGGACAGCGCGACCGGCGTCAGGGTTCTGGAGACGCTGGCAGAGGCCAATCGCGAACTCGGCACCACCTTGATCCTGATCACGCACAATGCCGGCATCGCCGCCATGGCCGACCGGGTCTTCAACTTCCTCGATGGGCAGATCGCATCGATCGAAACCAATGAGAACCGAATTTCGGCCTCGGAGATGACGTGGTGAGGGCGCTGGATACCAAGCTCCTGCGCGATCTGTGGCGCCTGCGCGGACAGGCGCTCGCGATTGGGCTGGTGATCGGTGCCGCGATGGCGACGTTCGTGATGGCAATGGGTGTGCACCACTCGCTGACTCAGACCCGCGATGCCTATTACGATCGCTATCAATATGGCGATATCTTCGTCAGCATGACCCGGGCGCCGCGCAGCATCGTGCAGCGGATCGAAGCGGTCGATGGGGTGGCCATCGCCGAAGGCCGGATCGAACAATTCGCCACGCTGGAATTCGCCGACCGCATCGAACCGGTCCGCGCGCTGATCAATTCGGTCGGAGCGGGCGGCGAAAGCAAGCTCAACAGGCTGGTCCTGGCGGAAGGCCGCGGCCCGGTGATCGACAAGGCCAGCGAGGTCGTGATCGACAAGGCGTTTGCCGATGCCAATGATCTCGAACTGGGCGCCCGGATCGATGCTGTCGTCTATGGCAGCCGGACACGGCTCGAAGTGGTCGGCATCGGCCTCGCGCCAGATTACATCTGGTCGATCGCACCGGGAGAGCTGATCCCCGATGCCAGTCGCTACGGCATTTTCTGGATGGGGGAGAAAGCGCTCGAGGCCGCTTCGGGCCGCACGGGCGCGATCAACGCCCTGTCGCTGAAGCTCGAACGCGGAGCGAGCGAGGACGAGGTCGTCCGGCACGTCGATGCCATCGTCGCGCAATATGGCGGGACCGGCGCAGTCGGCCGCGAAGACCACATGTCGAACGCCTTCCTGACCAGCGAACTCGACCAGCTCGAGGCGATGACCACGATCATCCCGCCGATCTTCCTGCTGGTCTCCACCTTCCTCGTCTATGTCGTGCTCGGCCGGACGATCCGCACGGAGCGCGAGGAAATCGGGCTGATGAAGGCTTTCGGCTACGGCAACTGGGCAATCGGCTGGCACTATCTGAAATTCGCCATTGCCGTGGCCCTGATCGGCATTCTCATGGGTTCCGCGCTCGGCTGGTGGATGGGACTGTCCATGACCGAGCAATATGCCGAATATTATCGCTTCCCATTCCTCTACTATCAGGTCGCGCCCAACGTGTTCGCGACCGGCGCCGCGCTGGCATTCGGGTCGGCCGGGATCGGCGCCATCGGCGGGGTGCGGGCTGCCGCAGCGCTGACTCCGGCGGTCGCCATGTCGGCGCCGCCACCGCCCATCTATCGCGCAGGCCTGGTGGAGAAATTCGGCCAGTGGGCGGGCATATCGGCTGTGGGTAACATGATCATCCGCCACATCGCACGCTGGCCGGGACGCTCGGCGGTGACTGTATCGGGCGTGGCTCTTTCCCTTGCCCTGCTTTTCGCGACGATCCAGTTCATCGACGGTTCGCGTGCCATGCTCGACAATTATTTCTTCCGGGCGCAGCGACAGGACATCTCCGTCGCCTTCATCGAACCGCAGAACGAAAAGGTTCTCTTCGAACTGGCCTCGATGCCCGGTGTCCTGAGAGTGGAACCGGCCCGTGCGGTCCCGGTGGTCATGCGCAACGGTGCACTCTCGGAACGGGTCGGGATCGAGGCGGCAGAAATCGACGACCGGCTTTCCGCGCGAGTCGATGCGAACGGCTTCGAGGTTCCGCTGCCGGCTTCGGGCCTGATGTTGAGCCGCTCCCTCGCGAAAAAGCTCGACCTCGCACCCGGAGACAGGGCGGAAGTGGAACTGCTCGGCGGGCGCCAGACCAAGACGACATTGACCGTTGCGAGCATTATCGACGAACTGATCGGTACACGGGCCTATGCGCGAAACGAGGCGCTGTCCCGCCTGACACGCGACGGGACTCCGGTGGGCAGCGCCAATCTGCTGATCGATCCGCTCTATCGCGACCAGTTGATAACCGAACTCAGCGATATGCCGCTGGTCCTCGGGATCACCGAACGCGATGCGGCGATGCAGCTTTTCGAAGAAATCATCGAGGAGAACATCATGGTGATGATGGGTTTCTATATCGCGTTCGCAGCCGCCATCGCGGTCGGCGTCGTATATAACAGCGCACGCATTCTCTTTTCCGAGCGGGCGCACGAGCTCGCCACCATGCGCGTGCTGGGATACCATCGCAGCGAAGTCGGCATCGTTCTGCTCGGAGAACTCGCCCTGCTCGTCGTTGTCGCGGTACCCGTCGGGTGCCTCACCGGCTATCTTCTGGCCCAATTGATGGTTGCGATGTTCAGTTCCGATCTCTTCCGCCTTCCCTTCGCCCCCGACCGGTCGAGCTACGGGTTCGCCGCGCTGGTAGTGCTGGCCGCGGCCAGCGCGACGGCATTGATCGTCGCCCGCCGGGTCGCCCGGCTCGACATGGTCCGTGTATTGAAGGCGCGCGACTGATGTGGGACCGGATCAAGAACTGGCGCTGGGCCATCATCATCACGGCGCTGCTGGTAGCCGGGCTCGCCTATAGCTTCTGGCCCGAAGCGGAGGCCGTCGATCTCGGCACGGTCAGCGAAGGGCCGATGGAGGTGGGCCTGACCGATGACGGGGTAACCCGCGTGCACGATCTCTACACCGTCACGGCACCGGTCACGGGATATGTCACGCGGATAGAGCTGGATCCCGGCGACGAGGTCGTTGCGGGCCAGACCGTGATCGCCCGCATGTCGGGAATTCCGTCGACGCCGCTCGACCGGCGGACAAGGCTGGAAATCGGCAATGCGATTGCCGCGTCGCGCGCTGGCGAGGCGAGCGCGGCCGCTACCCTGCGGCTGGCGAAGGCCGATCTGGAGCGCGCGGAGGCCTTGGCCGAGCGGGGTTTTCTGCCCCGGTCGGACCTCGACGCGCGGCGGGCCGCGGCTGCCACGGCGAGCAGCGAACTGGCACGCATCCGCGCCGAAACCAAGCGGTTGCAGAGCCAGCTATCCGAGCCTGCCGCCTCTGGCCTGCCATCGAGTGGGACAGTGGCGGTACGCTCGCCGGAAAGCGGGGTCTTGCTTCGGCGGCTTGTCGAAAGCGAAGGAGTCGTGGCGCAGGGAACCGCGCTGGTCGAAATCGGCGATCCGGCACGCATCGAGGTGGTCGCCGATCTGCTGTCGCGCGAGGCTGCGCAAATCAAGCCCGGCGATACAGTGAAGATCACACGGTGGGGTGGCGAGGATGCCCTGCCCGGCCGGGTGCGCCGGATCGAACCCTTCGGCAGGCTCAAGATATCCGCGCTCGGGATCGAAGAACAACGCGTCAATGTCATCATCGATTTCGCGCCCGATGCCGCCCGGCGGATCGCGCCCCTCGGCCATGGCTACCAGATCGATGCCACGGTCATCCTGTGGCGCGAAGACGCGGTGGTGCGGGTTCCCGTTGGCGCTTTGTTCCGGGGATCGGAAGGCGGCTGGCAGGTCTTCGTCGAAGCCGATGGCAGGGCACGGCGGCGCGATGTCGCGATCGGTCACCTCAATGATGACTTTGCCGAAGTTCGCGACGGTTTGAAAGCGGGCGAGCGCGTCGTCCTCAATCCGTCGGGTAATATCGAGGACGGTACGCGCGTTTCTCCGCGCGCCTAATCCTGTCCCGGATACTTCACCCGCGGCCCGATCCGCGAAATCACTTCGCGCGCGTCGAAGGCGCGCAAATTGCCGTTCGGCATCGGCCCGTCTCCGAGGCGGATTTCGGCAATTGCCTCAAACCGATCGACTTCGCGGATATCGACATGATCGGTCCAAAAGGAATGGCCGTGATAAGGATACCAGGCCTGCCAGCCACGCGGCCCGTAATACCGCCAGTATGGACGCCAATAGCCATAATAGGATCGATACCAAGGATCGTATAGCGGATCGCGCCGGAAGCTGCGTTCGACCTCGTGCTCGATGACACGATCTTCGATCACGAACCAGGTGTGCCCCTGCTCCAGCGTCAGTTCGGCGGCGCGGAACAACAAGTAACTTTCGACCTGTTCGCGCGAGGTCAGCGAATTGCCTGCAAACGACACCCGAAAGCGATATTCGCCCAGTTGTTCATCGCTATAGCCGCCCGATACACGGTTGGCCGAAGAAATCGGCTGGTATGGCGTGCTGTTGTAGGTACAAGCTGCCGTCGCAAGCAGACCCGCCCCGACCAGCGCCGTCATTGCCTGTCTGAAGAACCGGGCCATCTATTCTCTCCTCAGGATATTGGATCGACCCGCATCGTCGGCGCCATCGCAGCCCCGCTCCATAAGTAATGTACCGCTCGACCGGGCACGACGCGTACGATTGATCCACCATTTCGCCGCTTCGGTGGAAAGCAGGACGGCCGAGGCGGCAAGAAGGCCCTGCGCGACGACATCGGTGCCGACGGGACTGATACCGAGCAATGTCTGGGACAGCGGAAGATGCTGGGCAGCGACATGCAGCATCAACGCGCTGCCCAGCCCCGCGAACAGCCATCCGTTTTCCGGCGCATGCCACCTCCAAAAGGGCCGATGGAGGTTGCGAACGGTGAGCAGGAAAGCGTTCTGGAACAGCACCACGATGAACAGGACGGCGTTACGTGCCTCCGCGACGCTTTCTCCCGCGGCTAGATGGCCTGCCATGACCCATATCGCGGCTGCGGTCATCACGAGGGTTCCCGGCAACATCAGTATGATGGCATCGATATCGATCAGCGTGACCAGCTTCCGCCGCGGGGGTCTCTGCAATTCATCCCCCTCTCCCTTGCCGAACCCCAGCGTAACATCCTGAATGCCATTGGTGACAAGATTGAGCCAGAGAAGCTGGACGGGAGTGAGCGGCATCGGCAGCCCAAAGCCCAGGGCGCCGATGAACATGAGGATTTCGGCAAGCCCCGTCGCCAGCATGAAGATCACGATCTTGCGAATGTTGAGGAAGGTAACGCGCCCTTCCTCGATTCCGGACAAGATGGTGGCGAAATTGTCGTCCGCGATGACCAGGTCGGAGGCTGCACGCGCAACATCCGTACCGCCCTTGCCCATGGCAACGCCGATGTCCGCCGCGTGCAATGCGGGGCCATCGTTCACACCATCCCCCGTAACGGCGACGATATGGTGGTTGCGTTGCAGGCCTTTCACGATCGCCAGCTTCTGCGCAGGCTCGATTCTCGCGAAGATTTCCGCATCGCCGATCGTCCGATCGAAAGCTTCGCTCTTGCTATCCAGCCCCGCAAGCTGAGCCCCGGTCACGACCTCGCCTGGATGGACATCCAGGCCCAGTTGCCTGGCAATGGCGAGGGCCGTCGCCGGATGATCGCCAGTAATCATTCGCACCGAAATGCCTGCCTCGCGGCAATGCGCGAACGCTTCGACAACGCCGAAGCGCAGCGGATCGGTCAAGCCGACGAACCCCAGCAGCCGAAGCCCGTGGAGCCGTTCGTGGATAGGCCCTGCGGATGCCGCCGAATCGGCGTAGGCCAGTACGAGGACCCGGAACCCCTCGGCGGCAAGCCGCTCGGCAGTTTCGACCGCGCCCGGAGGCACTCCCGCACACATTGGCAGGACCGTTTCCGGCGCCCCTTTTACCACGAGGCGGGTTCCCTGGGATGATACAGCTTCGACGGCAGCGAAGCGGGCCGCAGGCTCGTAGGGAACGATGGCCAGCCGCTCCATTCCGAGCAGGTTCTCGGGATCGTGACCGGTCTCGCGGGCCAGATCGAGCAGAGCGACATCCACTGCATCGCCTACCGGGCTGCCCGTATCGCTCAGATGGGCTTCGTTGCAAATGGCGGCCGCCGAACCGATCTCGCCAAGGCGATCGCTTCCGCCTCCATTGAGCCACTGCTGGCGCTCGAAACTGGTTCCATCGGCCAGAACCACGCGATGGACAGTCAGCCTGTTGAGGGTCAGCGTTCCGGTCTTGTCGGTTGCGATGAGTGTGCAGGACCCAAGTCCTTCCACGGCTGGCAGCGACCGCACGATCACATTGCGCCGGGCCATACGGCTGGCGGCTGCGGATAATGCTACGGTCACTGCGATGGGCAGGCCTTCCGGGATCGCTGCAACGGCAAGGGCAATGGCCAGCAGCACAATCTCGCGCCATCCTCCACCCTGAAGCGCAAGCAGGACGGCCAGCACCAGAATCAGGAATACCGTGGCAATGGCTATCCTTCGCGCAAGCTTCGCCATGCGTCTGACCAAGGGTGTTTCGACCGCGCCGCGAGCGTTTTCGGTGAGCATGGAGCCGATATTGGCCAGCAAGGTACCCGCCCCCGTTGCCACTGCGACACCAAGCCCGCGCCCTTCCACGACGACGGTCCCGGCATGTGCCATGGTCAGCCGGTCCCCGGCTACGGTTTCCGACTCCAGCGACAAATCGGCATCTTTCAGCACGGGCATGGATTCGCCGGTCAGGGAGCCTTCGTCGATCCGGAGACCGTGTGCTTCCACCAGCCTCATATCGGCCGTAACCTTCATCCCGCTTTCAAGTTCGACGATGTCGCCCGGCACGATCTCAGCCGCCGGTATCTCGCGCACGACACCGTCACGCACCACGCGGGCGAATTGCGGCACCAAGCTGCGCAGCGCGCGCGCGCCGGCATCGGCCTTGTATTCCTGATAACTGCCAACAAGGGCGTTTGTCGTCAGGACACCGAAAATGAACACCGCGTCCCACCTGTCGCCGATGAGGAGAGATAACGCCCCCGCGAATATGAGCAGATAGATGAGCGGGCTGGTGAACTGGTGTGCGAAGATGCGGAGAGGACCCATCCTCTGGGGCTCGGGCAGCAGGTTCGGCCCGTGCGATGCCAGCCGCCGCTCGGCTTCGCTCTGCACAAGGCCGTTACGGGAAGAGGCGAAGCGGTTGAGGGCGTCCCTGGCGTCAAGCGCATACCAAGGTTCGTCGGCTCCTTGCTGCGGATCGGTGATGGATATGTACCTCTGCTGTCAGTTATGCCGCTTGTCGCCGGGGCATGGGCCGCCGCCGTTCTTATCGGGACCCTGAAAAGGAGAAGCGGCGCGGGCTATCAGTATTAGTCCATATTGATGGGGGTCGGCGCCTTGCCAACGCCGTGAGTTGCGGGAGAGCGCCGGGCTGCCCCTTCCCGATCAGGTCTCACTTGCCTCGTAATCCGGCCAGAGTTCCCGAATCTGCTTGGGCAGAGCCCGATAGACCTTGCCGACCTGACCCGGCGAGAGATGGCGATCGAGAACCCGGACGACGGCATCGATCGCGTCGCTCGCCCCGACCGCGCGGGCATCGGCGAGATTCGCAGCAATATGCTGGCGGAATTCCTCCGCCGTATGCCACCGGGTCGGCATCGTGGAGGGATCGAAACCCGCATAGAAGCCTCCCCGGACAAGAAGCGGCAATTGCGCCCCGAAATGGGCGGCCAGTTCCACGGGCAAGCGGTCGCGTAGTGCCTGTAGCACGGTGGTGAGCACCTTCCAGGCCAGATGGCGGTCCGGGCCGATCTCCTCCATGATTTCATCGAGCCAGATATGTGTCGATTGCAGAGTCTTGTCGAAAACTTCGAGGCCTGTCGTGCTCATGAAAGATCCTTCGCTCGGCTATCGGTGCACCGGACAAGCTAGCCGCGATCACAGGCGGCGCATTAAGGAAACCTCCGCATATCGCCGATTGGCACTTTGAAGCTCAGTCTTGGTCGCTGGGATGCAGCCCGGCGGAATGAAGCGGCCTGCCATCCCGCTCGAAAGCGCTGGCATTGGCAATCGTTATCCGCGCGATCGCTTCGAGCGCCTCGGTGGTGAAAAACCCCTGATGGCCCGTAATCAGAACATTAGGAAAGGTCAGGAGCCGCGCGAAAGTATCATCCATGATCGCCTGGCGCGACATATCCTCGAAGAAGATGTTCTCCTCTTCTTCGTACACATCCAGTCCGAGCAGACCGATTTTCCGCGTCTTCAGCGCGGCGATGATCGCTTGCGTATCGATTACCGCCCCACGACTGGTGTTGATAATGGTGACCCCGTCCTTCATTCGCGAAAGGGCCTGCGCATCGATCAGATGATGGGTCTCGGGCGTGAGCGGGCAATGGAGAGTGACGATGTCGGCGCTCTCGAGCAACTCGTCGAGCGCAACGTACCGACCATGGAAATCGCCGTTCGGCAGCGGATCGGTTCCCAGAACCTCGCATCCGAAACCGGTGAGTATTCTTGCCACGCACATCCCGATCTTGCCCGTGCCGACAACACCGACAGTGCGACCCGCAAGATCGAAACCGAGCAGCCCGTCGAGCGAGAAATTGCCCTCGCGTACGCGGGCATAGGATCGGTGGATTTTGCGGACCAAGGAAAGCAGGATCGCAACGGTATGTTCCGCGATTGCGTGAGGAGAATAGGCAGGGACCCGCGCTACGGCGAGGCCGAGATCACGAGCGGCTGCAAGGTCGACATTGTTGAAACCGGCGCTGCGCAGACAGATCAGGCGAACGCCGACATCGCGCAGCACCTCCAGCGCCGGACGGTCGGCACAATCATTCACGAAGGCGCATATCGCATCGCTACCTTGCGCCAGTGCCGCGCTTTTCTCCGACAGATGGGCGCGGTGGAACTCCAACTCGTGCGGGGCGCCTGCCTCGGTGTTGGCGGATAGGAGGAATTCCTCATCATACGGCTTGGTACTGAAAACAGCGATTCGCATCGTCGAACTGCCCTTCCTCCATCGGCCTCAAACTCCGGTGACATGATCATCGCAGCCCCGACATCGATAAGAAAGAGCCCCGACTCGTCAATGAGCCGGGGCCTCGTTGTGGAGCGTTGTGTGGGGGCACATCTTGCTCCTTCGGGCTGCCCCGATAGACGGGAGGTCGGGACAGGGGGCAGCCTGATTCAGGAAGCGCTCTTCGAATGGATCTCGATCTTGCGCTTTTCGGATCTTGCGTCCTTGCTGCGCGGGATCGCGATACGCAGCATACCCGCTTCTTGTTCGGCAGTAATTTCGTCGGTCAGCGCATCGTGCGGAAGGGAGATGCGTCGCTCGAAGGAGCCATAAGCTCTTTCGCTGATGACATAATCACAGTGCTCTTCGTGGCTTTTCTCTTTCTTTTCGCCCTTGATGATCAGTGTGTCGCGATCGACCTGGATCTCGACATCCCCATTCGCGACCCCTGGGATTTCCGCATCGATGGTATAGAGCGTGTCGGTTTCTGCCATTTCGATGACAGGCGATGCTGGAAACTGAAAGGCCGACCAGCGCGCGGGCAGTTCGTCCATCAGGTGATCGACCCCCGTTCGCATCCGGGTGAAAGGCTCGATAAAGCGCTCGGCGAAGCTTGGTTCTAGCCGCCGCTCGGTGGCTCTGACTGTCTGCTTGGCCATTCTCCGGTCCTCCTTTCTGCCATTTGTGCAAACCGCATAAATCCGTCCAGAGGCGGCCACGATACGCAAACCTCCGTATGGCGATCCTCACCCACGCGGACATGCGAGATCACGCGCAGGTCATTCTTGCCTGCTTCGGCACGGGCGCGCGGCACGGGCACCGTAAACCGCACTGGGGATCGCGGAGGGCAACCATATAGTGTAAGTATCTTACGCCTGAATTCGTCTATCGGAGGGCCTGGTCCGAGATATTGTGTCTCGACGCTTAGCCATCACCCAAATGAAGGTCGCCCAACTACAAGTCCGCAGCATGAACAATCATCAATCCACCCCAGGAGTCCCTAGCCAGGTGTTTCGCCGAATCGACGAACTTCACGCGCTGATCGATGTGGTTCCCGACGCAATGGTCGTAATCGATCGAACCGGGGCGATCCGATCCTTCAACAAGGGGGCAGAGCGGATATTCGGATATAGTGAAGAGCAATTGCTGGGCGAGAATGTCAGCGTTCTGATGCCCTCGCCCGATCGCGAGGCGCATGACGGATATATCGCACGCTATCTCGAAACGGGCGAAAAGCGCATTATCGGAAGGGGTCGGGTCACGACCGCGCGCCGCCGCAACGGCGACACTTTCCCAATCGAGCTGGGGCTAGGCGAGGTGGAAATCGCGGGAGTTTTGCATTTTACGGGCTTCATTCGGGATCTAAGTCAAATGCGGGAGAGCGAAAAGCTCATGCATTCTCTACAGGCCGATCTCGCCCATGTCTCGCGCATTTCATCCATGGGGAGCCTAGCGAACTCTATTGCTCACGAGCTCAACCAACCGCTGACGGGGATAGCCAACTACGCAGGCGCGGCCGTGGATCTTCTCGACGATCCCTCGCCGGAAGATCTGGAGAACCTGCGACATGCCGTGTCCGAATGCCGTAACGAAGCTCTTCGTGCAGGCGATATCATACGGCGGCTGCGCACCTTCATATCGCGTGGTGATGTAGAGCTGGAGATCGACAGCCTCAGACGGATCGTCAATGCCGCCACAGCCATCGCTTTGGTCGATGGCGACGGGCGCGACGTGGATTTCTCCAGCCAGTTCGCTCCGGACTGCGAATGGGTGCTGGTCGTCCCCGTGCAGATCCAGCAGGTCCTGGTCAATCTGATCCGCAACGCTCTGGAAGCAATGCAGGATACCGACAGCAAGCGCATCCGCGTCTACAGCATGTGCGAGAGCGACGGGATGGTCCGCGTTTCGGTCAGCGATAGCGGTCCCGGCCTGGATCCGCGCGTAGCGGAAAGACTGTTCCACCCCTTCGTCAGCACCAAGTCCAGCGGCATGGGGCTGGGCCTTTCCATATGCCACACGATCGTCAACGCGCATGGCGGAAAGATTTGGGCCGGCCCATCCGAATTGGGCGGAACCGAGTTCTCATTCACACTCAAAAGGGCCGATTTGAGAGATGCGGATGGCTGATTATCCAGTCTATCTGGTCGATGACGACCCGTCGATCCGGCGTTCAATCGGATTCATGCTCCGCACCTCAGGGCACACGGTCCATACGTTCGAAAGCGGCACTCAGTTGCTCGGCGAAGTCGAACGGCTCGATCCGGGATGTGTCGTTATCGACATCCGCATGCCGGGTCCCGATGGACTCGATGTGCAGGAGCAAATGCGCAAGCGGGCCATCACGTTTCCGGTCGTGGTCATGACGGGCCACGGCGATGTCGAACTGGCGGTCAAGGCGATGAAAGCCGGCGCGATCGATTTCATCGAGAAGCCCTTCGACAAGCGCCAACTGTTTGCCGCGATCACCGAAGCATGGCGGCGTCTTGACGACAACGACAGATGGCGGACGAGAAGGGAAGAAGCGCAAGCCCGGCTTAAACCGCTTACCACCCGCGAAAAGGAAGTGCTGGAAGGCTTGGTCAAGGGCCATCCCAACAAGACCATCGGCTACGATCTCGGCATCAGCCCACGCACGGTCGAGATCCACCGCGCCAACCTGATGTCGAAACTGGACGTGCACAGTCTCTCCGACCTCCTTCGCGTGGCGTTCATGGCGGGTGTCGGAGAAACGGATGAGATTCCTGGGAAGGACTAAATCAGGGCAATCTCGGCAACGCGAAATGGCAAACTCGTGCCGTCGCGTTCGATGACCTTCAGAACCGCGTCGGCCCTGATCGAGCGATCAGGCATGCTGGCAAAACAGCCCTTGCTTCCCGGGAAATCTCCGTCGCGAAAACTCCAGCAGTCCCGACACTTCACGACATAGCCGGACAGATCCGGTTCGTTCGGCCAAAAGCGCCTTACGGTTGCTCTTTTCGGGTTTCGTGCCACACCGGCCCCATCGATCATGCCAATCCGATCGAGCGGGACGCGGATGAGGTAGGCCCGACCGACAGAACCAAGCGGATAGTCGGCCGAACGGGCCATCTCCAGCTTCACAAGACTCCAGTCGCTCATGGCAGCCGCTTCTCCTGACCTGGCGCAATCGTGTCCTTCGTGCGCACCGACGCAAATACGGAAACTACCGAGGCTATCCGTCAGGACATTTGCGTAATTTCGCAAAGACCTCTGCCGCCTAGGAGGCGGGCTACAGAAACAGTCAAGGAAGGGGAGAGTTCCATGCGCTCGATACTGCTCCATATTCACGACGACGAGGCCATGGAGGCCAGATTCCAGGCCGCTCTCGACGTCGCCCGACGCTTCGATAGCCACATCACCTGCCTCCAGGCCGTGCCCTATGAATTCGGCATGCCCGGAGACCTCTATTTCTCCCTGGCGATGGACATGGCGGCTTCGTTCCGCGCCAACGCGGACCGGTTCCAGAAAGAGATCGAGAACCGTCTGACGGGCGAAGGGGTGCGATGGGACTGGGTCCGCACGAAAGGCGATGCTGTCGATCAGATCGATCATCTGGCGCCGCTGTCGGACATGGTGATCTTGGGGTCGCGCAACCCCGTCGGGGATGCCAGGCAGCCGTCACGGCTGGTCACCGAAGCAGTCGTCGGCGTAAAGGCTCCGGTTCTCGTCGTCCCCCCATCGGTCACCGGCTTGGCTCTGGATGCGCCTGCGGTCGTCGCATGGAATGGCTCTTCGGAAAGCGCCCACGCCCTTCAGGCGGCGCAGCCGATACTGAGCGCGGCGTCGGAGGTCCATATCTTCGCCGTAAGAGAAAAGACGAGCCCTGACAGGCGGGGTTTGTCGACATCTGAGGCAGCGAAATTTCTCGCCCGTCACGATATCGAGCCGCTGATCACCGAACTCGCCCGCGAGGGCGAGACTTCGATTGCCGCGACGCTCATCGATGCGGCAAAGATACGCAAGGCGGGGGTCGTCATCATGGGCGCTTACGGTCGTTCGCGCTTTCGCGAGCGGCTGCTCGGAGGCGTGACGCGCGACATGCTGTCCGATCCTCCGATCCCCCTTTTGCTAAGCCACTAGATAACTCCAATCGTCGCCGGGGGATATTCGTCCGGACTACGATCGGGTTCGTCGAAATCGGGTTCGGTCGGGATGATCTCGGGCTGTCGGTCCGGAACCGGCTCGTCCGGCTGAGCCGGAGTTTCGGGCGGCGACTGGGGATCGATCCGGTCCGGTTCGCGCGGGGGTGTGGTGGCCATGCTTTGCTGCCTTCCTTGCAAGGTCTGCCGAGCCACAGATCTCTCGCCATGCATTGTGCCGAACGCGATACGTAATCCACCTAGGACAGGATGATAGCTAATGTCCGGGTCGGGCCGCACAGCGGGATCGCCGCTTTTGCGACGCTTCTTAAACCCCGTCGATCTTGCTCAGCGGCCACCATGGACCCTCGGGCCGTTCTGCCTTGTGGCGGCCGAGATCGCGCAGGCGGGCCATGAAGGCGGGTTTGAACATCTCGTCCTTCTTGAAGTTCTCGCCCACATCGCTGGGGAAGGTATCGTAGCGATCCGCACTGGTCAGCATGATACGGCCATAGGGATTGTTGAGCCTGAGTGCTGCGATCGCTCCGATTTCGCTTTCATTGACGAGCAGATCGTAACCGCGCTGGCCGTTTCTGAGCGGACCCGATTTGGTGTTGAGCGTCGCGTCGGGCTTGCGCGCCGTGGGGCCGTTGCGCACCACATAGACGCTCGGTGCCGTCGCTTCGTAATCCTTTACGAAAGCGTCTTGCGTGACGCCGTCGGCAACCTTTGCCAGCGCGTGACTCTTCATCTGCTCGCGCACTTCGGCGTCGACGGCAGCCATGGCGCGGTCGAAGAAAACGGAGCGGCGGACCCCGCCATCGTAAAGCGCGAGCTCTTTTCCGTTGCTGCCGGCGACACGCAATTGCTGGTGGAATACCGGCATGGCCGAAGATGCCATTGTCGCCGCCGCCAGAGCCTCTGCCGCTGCCGCGGCATTGGGCGCGGCATTCACCAGCTCCTTGATATCGGCATAGCGGAACACCCCGCGTTCCGCCTCGACGAAACCGGCGAAACCTTCGATGCTCGATTCCCCGATCGCTTCGATCAGTCGCGTATCGCCGCCTGGCATGAGCGCCTCGACGATCCGCTTGCGCAAAGGCGCAGTGCCCGCGGCCGAACCGTAAACCGGGACGCCGATCATTTTGGTATGCTTGACGACCTCGCTCTCGCGTTTCGGCGAATAGCCCCATACCAGCCGATCGAGCGCAAAGCGGCGCATTTCGGGCGTCTGCTTTGGGTCGAGCGCCACCATCAGCATCAAGGTCTGAAGCGACCCGGTCGAAATGCCCGTGATGACCCCGACATCGTTCAACGCCAGTTCGTTGGCGCTGTTGCGGCTGAGTGTGTCGAACAGACCGGCACCATAGGCGCCCCATTGACCGCCCCCCGACAGCAGCAGCACGTTGCAATCGGGCCGACCCGCCTGGTTATGCGATTGCACCGCATCGCGGATCGAGCAGGACAGGCGGTCATCCAGGCGGCATTCCTGCGCATGCGGAACGTCGGCCTGAACATCGCGAACGAAGGGGCCGACATCGCCATCGACGACATGCGTGTAGAAGTCCTCGATTGCGAAGGTCAGCGGGCCGCGACGAAACAGCCGGAAGGCCAGGTAACCAAACACGCCGAGCGCCAGCAGCGTGGCACCTACGCCAAGCAGAAAGTTTCCCATCATTACTTCCCCCCCATCGGACGGGAAGACAATGCGACGGTTTCACTCCAATATCAATCAGCCGTGCGCACCGAATTCATTGGCAATCGCGGTCGATATCCGCAGACACAGCGCGTAGGCTTGCTCGATAGGGTCGATATAATTCTTGCGGATCGCGGCATATCCTTCGCCTTCGCCGCGCGGATATTCGCCCGGCTCGTCGAGCCTGAAATCGTCCTTGCGGGGGAAGCTGGTGGGAAAGGCACGGCGAAGCTGCGCCAGGGCCTCGTCGATACGCAGGGTGAACACCATTTCGAGCACATCGGTGCGGCTGATGTCGTTGGCGCGGCTGAATGCGGGTACCGAAACCACCTTGAGAAACATGTGCTGAAGCAGCGCCAGTCGCACGGCCTGCAATACGCCGATCGCGCGGCGGACGCTTTCGCGTTCTGGATGCGGATCGTCGTCCGGCACGAGATCGAACAGCCGGTGGAGCTTGAGCGCATCGACACGCAACCGCGAAGCAAGGCGCCGGAAGACCCCGTTGCGATCGTCTTTGATAAGATATTCGGCCAGAGCCTCGCAGGCCTGCGCCAGATGCGGCTCGGTCCCGCGATAGGGGCGGCTCGCCCAATAGGCGGAGTTGAACAGTTCGCCGAAAGCGGCAACGGTCTTGATGCTCGCAAGCGCGTTGGAAGCGCGCACCAAACGCATGATCTGGCGACCGCGCGGGCTTTCCGAAAGCAATGCGCCCACCTCCTCGATATTGGTTTCCGCCGCGCTGCCCACCCCGGCGATGATGTTCACGGGATAGCCCAATTGTTGCAGGATCGCATTATGCGGTATCGCCCGTATCTGCCGCAGGCTCATCTCGCGATCGGCATTGAGGTCGCTCTGTCGGCGCGACCTGCGACTGCCTGTCTCGTTCAGCAGGCCGAGGCCGAAGGCCGTGATCGCGCGGCTATAGGTGCGGCTTTCGAGATGTTCGCGCTGATGATCCTTGATCGCGCGGTAGAAATCGAGGCTGAGATCGGTCCGGCGATAGAAAGGATCGGTGGGCACGTCGGAATCGGTGTGCGCGGGGCTGTGCGCCACGATTTGCGTCAGCGTGGCCAGCGCCATGTCGGGCGTCGCAAACAGCAGATACCCATCCCCGCCCTGGAAACTCGCTTCGGGTTCGAGCGCGATTCCAGCCCGCGCGAACCGCCGTTGCGCCCACGGGCTGAGCGCCCATTCGATACGATCTTCGAAGCTGGAAGGATGCGCGCCCCGCCCCATTCCCTCGCCATGCGTGTCGAAGATCAGCGCTGTGATATCGCTCAGGCCGTTGGCGTCCATCGCCTCGGCCAGACGGCCCTGCAGGCGCTCGATCGCCAGGCTGGCGGGTATCTGCCCCACGAACCGGCCTGCATCCGAAAAACCGGTCTGGATGGCCACCCGGCCACGCGTTCGCGCATAGGCGCGGTAATCTGGCTCTGCGAGCAGGAGGTCCAAGAACCGTCCGCCATGTTCGAGCGCGGTTTCCGTTTCGAACAGCGGCGACACATCGACCTTGTCGGCTATCCCGAACAATCTGGCGAAATAGAGCGCGGCAAGCACGGTCGAGGGTTGTTCGCACTCTGCCACCAGCATGCGGATCGGCGCATCGGCATCGATATGTTTGAGAATCTGCGCCATTGCGAGAAACTGGCGGGTCGCGGTCGAGCTTTCGACGGCGAGACTGGCGAAGTTGGCGCTTTGCGGCTCGACATTGGCAAGGAGTTCGCGCAGCGCCGCAATGGCGCCGCGGCTCGACAGATCGATATCCGCAGCGTCCCCGAGACGGGTCCGGATGGCATTGTGGAGTTGCTTCGCGTTCACGCGGAAGTGAATCCAGCCCATGCCCAGCCCATCCGCGCGCATGGCAGCGACAAGCGTGCGCAGGGCAATGGCCCGCTCGGCATCGCCAGCGGCTGCATCGCTCTCCAGTTGCTCGATCAGGGGGGTGAGCGAAAGGAGCTTGTCGGGACCATCCCTCGTCAACCGGTTCGCCGCTGCCGAAAGGGCTTCGGGATCCGAAAGATCACCGGCAAATTCCGCCGCGCTGGTTTCGGCACGGTCGGATGCGGCGCGCAGGGTCGCGACAAAATCGTGAGCGGCATCGATTTCCGTCAGCCTATCGGCATACCGGCCCAACCGCTGGGCCTTCTCGGCCAGACGGAAGGCAATGGACGTGTACCATTTGATATCGGTGCGGCCATCCATGTCGTAGCCGACCCAGGTGGCGAAGCGGAACGGCAGCGGCTGCAGTTCGGACCAGCGATCCGGAAAGGCCCGCCGCGCTTCCCGCAAAACCCCGCTCACCATGCGGTCGCGCGCATCCTGCGCATTGGCGAGCGCTGCCATCGCGCGATCGTGTTCATATCGCAGCGTGATCTCCGGCTCCTCCGGAGCTTCGCGAAGCCGGGGCTCGCCGCCCGACAAGACAGCCTCCGCAACTGCTTCGCTCCTGTGGGGCGACAGGAGGAAGGTCGGATGGGCGGTGAAGACCGCGTGCATATGGGGCCGCTCCCACATCGCACGATACATCTCGAAGTCATCATTTGCGACACTCAGGGCCGAGAGTCTCTGGACCGCATCCTGCGGCTCGATCAGCTGGCGCAATCGTGCGGCCCGCGCGCCGAGCGACTGGGTTTCCAATTCGTCGACCAGCCCGGCCAGCGCTTCGATGCTGAGCTCACCCCCTTCCAGCTTGCGCGAAATGTCGAGCGAGAGCTGGAAAACGGGATTGAAGAGCGGCGTTTCGCGCGTTTGTCGGTGGAGGATGCGCAAGCGTTCGCTCAAGCTTGCCAATGTCGGTTCGATCGTCGTTTCGGCCATCGTTCTTCTCTATGCACCGGGAAGGGAATGCGTTCCGCGGCAATGCGGCGCCGCTGTCAAGCAATGCCCGCAGCAGGGCCAATGAATACGCATGCGAAAGGGAAATTGGCTTACGTTCCGCCCTCATTTGGACGGACGGTCTCGTTTATGCTCCCCGATGAGCGCTGATATCGTCGCGCGGTAAATTTCTGGACAGAGTGCACGCCAACCGCCACCCGTGATTTTCTGGACAAGCGCTTTCGGCAAGGGGATTTCATGAGCGAGTGGACCATCGGCATCATCGGGGGGTCGGGGCTCTATGCCATCGACGCACTCGAGGAGGCCCAGTGGATTCCGGTACAATCGCCCTGGGGCGAGCCTTCCGATGAAATATTGTGCGGCAGGATCGGTCATGTCAGGGTGCGCTTCCTTCCACGCCACGGCCGCGGCCACCGGATCGCGCCCTCCACAATCAATGCGCGCGCCAATATCGACGCGCTCAAGCGCGCGGGCTGTACCGATATTCTCGCCATCAGCGCGGTCGGATCCCTATCCGAAGAACTGGCGCCCGGCCGCTTCGTCGCCGTCGATCAATTCATCGACAACACCAAGGGCCGTGCGTCGAGCTTTTTCGGCGATGGCTTCGTGGCGCATGTGTCCATGGCCGATCCGGTTTGCCAGCGCCTGTCGAAACATGCGGCCAGATCGGTGGCCATGGCGGGGGGCGAATGCGCCGAGGGCGCTACCTACCTCGCGATGGAGGGGCCGCAATTCTCGACTCGTGCCGAAAGCAGGCTGTATCGCCATTGGGGCGCCGAGCTGATCGGCATGACCGGCATGCCCGAAGCCAAGCTCGCGCGGGAGGCAGAGCTGCCCTACGCCCTGCTCGCCATGGTCACCGATTACGACTGCTGGCGCGAAGAAACCGAAGCGGTCGACTTGGCGCAGGTGGTCGAGCAGATGCAGCGCAACGCGAAACTGGCGCGCGAGATTATCGAGACATTCTGCAAGAACCTGCCGAAAAAGCGCACGCCTTCCCCTATCGACCAAGCGCTGAGCGACGCGGTGATCACGGCGCCGGACCGGCACGATAAAGCCCTGCTGGCCAAGCTCGACGCGGTGGCAGGACGGCTGCTCAAGTCCGGATGAGCGCGATTTACGACCTTTTAGTCATCGGCGGCGGCATCAACGGCGCGGGGATAGCGCGCGATGCCGCCGGGCGCGGCATGAGGGTGCTGCTGGTCGAGAAGGACGACCTTGCTTCGCACACCTCCTCGGCCAGTACCAAGCTTGTGCATGGCGGTTTGCGCTATCTGGAACACTATGAATTCCGCTTGGTCGCGGAAAGCCTGCGCGAGCGCGAGGTGCTGCTCCGCAATGCGCCGCACATCATCTGGCCGCTACGCTTCGTCATGCCGCACGAACCGACGATGCGGCCGAAATGGATGCTACGGCTCGGACTTGCGCTCTACGATCGTATTGGCGGGAAGATGAGCTTGCCGCGTAGCAAGCGCGTGGACCTGCGCATCGCGCCGCATCGCGGCGTGCTGCAGGACCGGCTTGCGGCGGGGTTCGAATATTCGGATTGCTGGGTCGAGGACGCCCGCCTGGTGGTACTGAGCGCCAAGGACGCGGAGGAACGCGGAGCAGAGGTCCTGGTGCGCACCGAATGCACTGATCTCGAGCGCTCCGCCGAAAGCTGGAGCGCCACTCTGCGCGACAAGGAGGGCGAACGGAAGGTCTCCGCGCGCGCGGTCATCAATGCCGCCGGCCCCTTCGTCGACCGGGTGGCGAAGGTCGCGCTTGGCCAAGGCACCCCCGCCCACCTCCGATTGGTCAAGGGCAGCCATATCATCGTCTCGCGCCGATTTCCCGGCGAGCACGCCTATATTTTCCAGCAGCCCGATGGCCGCATCGTCTTCGCGATCCCTTACGAGCGCGATTTCACGCTGATCGGCACCACCGATCTGCTGCATGAAGGCAACCTCGATGCGGTGCGCATTTCGGATGAGGAAACGCGTTATCTGTGCGATGCGGCGTCGCGCTATTTCGCCAGCGCGATAACCGTGGAGGAGATCGCCTCGACCTATGCTGGCGTGCGCCCGCTCTACGAAGACAATGCCGCGAGCAATTCGACCGTGACCCGCGACTATGTCTTCGAACTGGAAGCAGAGGGCGGCGCACCGATCCTGTCGGTCTATGGCGGCAAGATCACCACCTACCGCAAGCTTGCCGAACATGCGCTCGACAGGCTGGGCAAGGTGCTCGCCCTGCCGGGCAAGCCATGGACCGCCCATGCGCCCCTGCCCGGCGGAGACATGCCCGATGGCGATTTCGCCGCCTTCCTCTGGCGCGCGAGCGAACGCTATTCCTGGGTTCCGCCGGAGATGCTGCTGCGTCTCGCGCGTGCCTATGGCACACGGATGGACAGGGTGCTCGGCACAGCGACATCGCTCGACGATTTGGGGCGAGATTTCGGCGGGACGCTATTCGAAGCCGAGCTACGCTATCTCGTCGACCAGGAATTTGCGCGCACGGCCGAAGACGCACTGTGGCGGCGCAGCAAACTCGGCCTCCATCTGCCCACCGAAGCGCGGCAGGCAGTCGCCGAATGGTTCACCGCCAGGGCGTAACGCGACGTTACGGAACCAAGGGCTTTCACAAAGCTTGAAAGCAAGTCGCCGCGGGTCCAAGTGGCGCGAAATAACCCTCTAGTCATTCGGAGTCGTATGGCCCTGCACGATCCTGTTCGCCTGCCCGCAATTTCCCGCCAAACCGTTCGCGAAGCCTATCGCGCGGAGGAGAATACCTGCGTGGCCGAGCGCCTGGCGCAGGCGGCCGGCGCAAGTGCGAAACACGAGGACGCGGCCCGCATTGCGGTCCGCCTGATCGAAGAAGCACGCAAGCGCAAAGCCAGCGGAATCGATGCTTTCCTTCAGCAATACGGCCTCGCGACAGAGGAGGGCGTCGCGCTGATGTGCCTCGCCGAGGCTCTGCTGCGCGTGCCCGATGCCGCAACCGCCGATGCGCTGATCCGCGACAAGATCGGCGATATCGACTGGGCTGAGCATATGGGAGAAAGCTCATCCACCTTCGTCAATGCGGCAACATTTTCGCTGATGCTGACGGGGGAGGTGCTCGAACGCCCCGAAGAAGCCCAGAAAGGGATGCGCCGAACACTCAAGAACGCAGTCACACGACTTGGCGAGCCGGTCATCCGGAAGGCCACCTTGCAGGCTATGCGCATTCTGGGCGGGCAATTCGTCTATGGTCGCACGATCGAAGAATCGCTGAAACGCGCCAAGCCCGAGCGTGCCCGTGGTCTGACGCACAGCTTCGACATGCTCGGCGAGGGTGCGATGACCTATGCCGATGCCGAGCGCTACCGGACGAGCTATGAACTGGCGATCAAGCGCTTGGCGCGTGAGTCGACAGGCGATATGCGCACCTCGCCGGGCATCTCCGTCAAACTGTCGGCACTGCATCCGAAATACTCGTTCCTGCACGCCGATCTCGCTATCGCCGACCTGTT
The DNA here is from genome assembly GCF_021864455.1 of Erythrobacter sp. SN021. Taxonomy (NCBI): domain Bacteria; kingdom Pseudomonadati; phylum Pseudomonadota; class Alphaproteobacteria; order Sphingomonadales; family Erythrobacteraceae; genus Erythrobacter; species Erythrobacter sp. SN021. The sequence goes on along the minus strand of NZ_JAKKUW010000004.1, from coordinate 165,506 downwards.
GCCGATCGTTCGCGATCTCGCAGCCAAGGCACGCGATGCGAATATTCACTTCACGATCGATGCCGAAGAGGCGGATCGGCTCGAGCTGTCGATGGACTTGATCGAAGCGCTGGCACGCGACGATACCTTGTTCACGCGCCCCGATGGCAGCCGCTGGGAAGGCTTCGGCTTGGCTATCCAGGCCTATCAGAAGCGCGGCGTTCCAATGGTCGACTGGACCGCCCGGCTCGCGCGCAAATATGATCGCAGATTTTTCGTGCGGCTGGTGAAAGGTGCCTACTGGGACACCGAAATCAAGCTCAGCCATGTCGGTGGCTTCACCGATTTTCCGGTCTTCACGCGCAAGCTCGCAACCGATGTCAGCTATCTCGCCTGCGCGGAGAAGATGCTTGCCGCGGACGATGCGATTTACCCCGCCTTCGCCACGCATAACGCCTATACGATCGGTGCGATCAAGGCGCTGGCCGGTTCCAAGCCGCTGGAATTCCAACGGCTGCACGGAATGGGCGAGGACATTTACGGCGCGCTGGCGCAGATGGAAGGCAATGCCCGTACCAATGTACGCATCTATGCGCCCACCGGTACACACAAGGATCTGCTCGCCTATCTCGTGCGCCGATTGCTCGAAAACGGTGCCAACAGCTCCTTCGTCAACCGCATGGCCGACGCCGAAGTGCCCGCCACCGAGCTGGCGACCGATCCCGTAGCCGAACTCGCCACGCTCGAACCCTATCGCAACCCGGCCATTCCGCTGCCCGCCCAAATCTTTCCCGACCGCCGCAATTCAGCCGGCATCGACCTCTCCGATCCCTTGGTGCTCGAACCGCTTCAAGAACGTCTTGCCGTGCTCGAAAGCAGGCACTGGGAAGCCGAGCCGACGTTCATGTCGGGGGCGGAAAGCGAACGCGCACCGATAACCAAACCGCACGATCTGACAGCCGAGGTCGGTACGCGACGCGACACACTCGATTTCGAGGTCGAAGAGGCCATCACTCGCGCCGAAGCGATCCAGCCCGGCTGGGACCGGCTCGGCGGCGAGAAGCGCGCGCTGCTGCTCGAAGCGGCGGCCGACCTTTTCGAAGAGCACACCGACGAGTTCCTCAGCCTGTGCCAGCGCGAAGCGGGCAAGACGCTGATGGATGCGGTGCTCGAACTGCGCGAAGCTGTGGATTTCCTCCGCTTCTATGCTAACGAGGCGCGCCGCCTGTTCACCCGCCCGATGCCGTTGCCCGGCCCGACGGGCGAGGAAAACCGCCTGAGCCTTCACGGACGCGGCGTGTTCGCCTGCATCAGCCCGTGGAACTTTCCACTCGCGATTTTCATCGGCACGCCTGCCGCCGCGCTTGCCGCAGGCAATACGGTGGTCGCCAAGCCCGCCGAACAAACCCCGCTGATCGCGGCGCTGGCAGTGCGCCTGTGCCACGAGGCGGGCATTCCCGAAGAAGCGTTCCAGCTCCTTCCGGGCGCCGGCGATGTGGGTGAAATGATCACCTCGGACCCGCGCATCGCGGGCGTTGCCTTTACCGGTTCGACCCAGACCGCACAGGCGATTAACCGCACCCTCGCCGCGCGCGAAGGGCCGATCGCTACCCTGATCGCAGAGACGGGCGGGCAGAATGCAATGATCGTCGATTCCACTGCACTGCCCGAGCAGGTGACGCGCGACGTGGTGGCATCCGCGTTTCAGAGCGCGGGCCAGCGCTGTTCGGCGCTGCGCGTCCTCTACATTCAGGACGACGTCTATGACGAGATGCTGCGGATGATCCACGGCGGGTTCGAGGCTCTGACCATCGGCAATCCAGAGGAGCTTTCGACCGATGTCGGCCCAGTGATCGATCCCGATGCCAAGGCCGCGCTCGAACGCCATGTCGCGCGTCGCAAGAAGGGGGGGCGCCCGGTTTGGCGCCGCAAGCTCCATCGCGGAGCCGGTGCCGGATGCTTCGTCGCGCCGACGATCATCGAGATGGATTCGATTCTCGACCTGAAGCGTGAGAACTTTGGGCCCGTGCTCCATGTGGTGCGCTGGAAGGCGAGCGATCTCGAGCAGGTCGTCGCCGACATCAACGCGACCGGATACGGCCTTACCTTGGGTCTCCACAGCCGCAATGACGACGTGCGCGCCTTCGTCGAGGCCCGCGCCAAGGTCGGCAACTTCTACGTCAACCGCAACCAGATCGGTGCGGTGGTCGAAAGCCAGCCTTTCGGCGGCGAGGGCCTGTCGGGCACCGGTCCCAAGGCCGGCGGCCCGCACTATGTCGCGCGCTTTGCGACCGAGCGCGTGGTCTGCATCGACACAACGGCGGCCGGCGGGAACGCGACGCTGCTGGCGAGCTGACCTCCCCCTACCTCCGCTCAGGCTGAGCGGGTGGGGGAGCGCAGTGAAGCGCTCCCCCACCCGCCGCGATCGCGCCAAAGAGGGGATATTCCGCGTCTCCCGCTTGCCCCCGCCAGCCCAATCGGGAATGCCTCTCCCATGGCGATTCTTTCCGACAAGTGGATCCGCGACAAGGCGCAGAACGAAGGCATGATCGAGCCCTTCGTCGAGGCGCAGCGGCGCGAAGGTGTAATCAGCTACGGGCTGTCGAGCTATGGCTATGACGCGCGCGTGGCGCCGGAATTCAAGATCTTCACCAATGTCGACAGCGCGGTGGTCGATCCCAAGGATTTCGCCAGCAACAGCTTCGTCGACCGCGAAACCGACATCTGCGTGATCCCGCCCAACAGTTTCGCGCTCGCCCGCACAGTAGAATATTTCCGCGTGCCGGAAGACGTGCTGGTCATCTGCCTCGGCAAGAGCACCTATGCGCGCTGCGGGATCATTGTGAACGTCACCCCGCTGGAGCCGGGCTGGGAAGGCCATGTGACGCTGGAGTTTTCGAATACTACGCCGCTCCCGGCCAAGATTTACGCCAACGAGGGTGCGTGCCAGTTCCTCTTCCTCAAGGGCAACGAGCGCTGCGAGACCAGCTACAAGGACCGCGCGGGCAAATATATGGGCCAGCGCGGGGTCACATTGCCTAGGCTCTAGAGTATCGTGTAGCTCGGCTCAGGCACAAAAGCGCTGCCAACACCGATCACATCCCGCCAGGCCGGAGTGTGGCCCCATCCCCGGTCACCGTAACGGCTTTGACTCTCCGTCTGCCCGCGCGCAGACAGGCGGTTGAAGGAGAGATATATGGCCGACCGCGAATTCGACATCATAGTCTATGGCGCAACCGGATATACCGGTCGCTTGGTTGCCGAGCATTTCGTGCGCGAATACGGCAACGCCGCCAAGGGGCCTAAGTGGGCAATGGCCGGGCGCAGCATGGACAAGCTGGAAGCCGTGCGCGACGAGATCGGCGCGCCCAAATCGACCCCGCTGGTGATTGCCGATGCCGACGATCCTGCGAGCCTCGAAGCCATGTGCGGACGAACCCGAGTGGTTCTAACCACGGTAGGCCCCTATCAGCTCTATGGCGATAAGCTGGTCGCCGCCTGTGTGAAGACCGGGACCGATTATGCCGATTTGTGCGGCGAACCCGCCTGGATGCGCGAGCAGATCGATCTGCACCACGATGCGGCGAAGACATCGGGTGCGCGGATCGCCTTCTCGTCCGGCTTCGATTCGATCCCCTTCGACCTCGGCGTACTGATGCTGCAGAAGGAAGCGGTGGCACGCCACGGCTCGCCCGCGCCGCGCGTCAAGGGCCGGGTGCGCGCAATGCAGGGCACCTTCTCGGGCGGCACTGCGGCCAGCCTGACCGCAACGATGAAGGCAGCGGCGAAGAACCCGGGCATTATCAAGGTTCTGAACGATCCCTTCGGCCTGACGCCGGGCTTCGAGGGCCCCGACCAGCCCAGCGGGATGATCCCGCGCCACGAGGCGGAGCTCGACAAATGGGCCGCGCCCTTCATCATGGCGACGATCAACACCAAGAACGTCCACCGCACCAATTTCCTGCGCGGGTATCCCTATGGCGAGGATTTCCGCTATGACGAGATGATGCTCACCAGCCCGGGTGAGGCGGGTAAGGCGGCAGCCAATGCCGTGGTGGAAATGCTCAAGAACCCCTTCGGCGCCAAGCCGCCCAAGCCGGGCGAAGGACCGAGCAAGGAAGAGCGCGAGAACGGCTTCTATGATGTCCTGTTCGTCGGCGAATGGCCCGACGGCAAACGGCTTCATTACGGAGTAAAGGGCAAGTACGATCCGGGTTACGGTTCGACCAGCCGGATGCTGGCAGAAACCGGCATGGCGCTGCTCGACAGCGACGCCGAAGGCGGAGTCGGCACGCCCGGTTCGTTCCTCGGCGAAGCGCTGGTCGAGCGGTTGCGGAACCATGCGGAGCTGACCTTCGCGGTAGAGGAATAGGAACCACCAAGCCGCAGCGGGTTTGAGAGAACATTATACGGGGAGAGAAGCAATGGCAGCCATTACCGCGACAATCGGGCGCATCCTGCTCGGCGCACTGTTCGTCTTCGCCGGGTTCGGCAAGGTCATGGATACCGCCGGGACCGCCGCCTATATGGAAGCGGAATCGCCCTTTCCAGGCAGCCTTGCGCTCGCTGTGGGCGCATTCGAGATCGTGGCCGGGCTGGTGCTGGCCAGCGGCTTCGTGACGCGGATCGCCAGCCTTTCATTGATCGTCTTCACAGCGCTCGCCACGCTGTTCTTCCACGAACAGGTCACCGACCAGGTCCAGGCCGCGATGGCGCTGAAGAACCTCGCCATCATCGGCGGCCTGCTGATGGTCTTTGCCTATGGCCAGGTGCGCGGGCGGATCGACGTGGTCGACGAGCGCGCGAAGCGGCTCGACGCCGAAATCCGCGCCGCGCATGCCGAAGGCAAGGCCGAGGGCGCCAGTGCGGCCAGCAGCGACTAGAAGCTGGCGCGCACGCTCGCGCTGATGTTGCGGCCCGCCAGCGGCACGAAATCCTTCGTAAAGCTGGTGTGGCGGCGGCCCGTCACGTCGAGGATATTGTCGGCCTTCACGATGAAGCTGACGTTCGGGTTGTCGCGCAGCGGCCGCCAGGTGATCGCCGCGTTCACGTGGGTGAAGCCTTCGGTTGCGGTTTCGAACGGCGCGACCTTGCGCTGATCGTCGAACCATTCGACCTCGCCGCGCAGGTCGAAATCCCCCGCCGACGCGGTCAGCGCGCCGGACAGGCTCAAAGGCGGAATGCGCGGAACCGAATTACCGTCGGAGAGCTTGGCGCGGACATATTCGCCGCGCAGTTCGGCACCGAGTGCGACATTGCCGTCATCGTAGAACTCGTAATCGATCTCGCCTTCGACGCCGGTGTAGGTGGCGTCCTGCTGGCGATAGGCGAAGACCGGCAGTTCATCTTCTTCCGTGCCGGTGGCGCTCAGGTAGATGAAGTCGTCGAACCAGTTCTTGTATGCCGCAAGGCTGAATTCCGCGCGCCCCACACGGCCGCGCGCGAAGATTTCCGCGCCCCATGCCCGTTCGGTGTCGAGGTTCGGATCGCCGATCTCGAATGCCTGGGTGGCGATATGCGGACCGTTGGAGAACAGCTCTTCGCCCGACGGAGCCCGGGCCACGCGTGACACGTTCACGCCCGCGCGGAAGGCCTGCGACCCATCATAGGCCAGCCCCAGCGCACCGGAGAAGGTATCGAAGCTGCGTTCGATGCCGAGCTGGGTCGAATCGACGTCGGTCGATTCGAAGCGGACGGAACCTTCTACCTGGACAGGCCCGTTGCCATATTCCTGCAGCGCGAAGAACGCGATCTGCTCGGTCCGGTTTGGCGCCACGAAGGCTTCTGCGCCGACCGCTTTGAAATCGCGGAAATAATATTGCGCACCCATCGAACCGCGCCAGCGCCCCTGCTGGTTCTGGACCAGTTCGAGCCGCCCTTCGATCCCCTCGACATCGAAGACCGTGCCGACCTCGTCACCCTCGAATTCGGTATGGGTGTAGTCTGAATAGCCCGCGCGCAGCCTCAACCGTTCAAAGAAACCCTCGCCCAGGAAGACGTCACCGCGCAAGTCCGCGCGATATTGGCGCAGGCCAATGCTGACGAGTTCCTCGCCCTCTTCCTCGCCATGCTCCTCGTCGCCGTGATCGTCCTCGTCATGGCCCTCCTCTTCCTCGCCGTGATGGTGCCCCGCACCGGGACGACCAGGGATGCCATAGTCCGTGTCATAAACGCCGAAAGAGACGCCAAGGCTGCTGTCGCCGCGAAAAAAAGCAAGGCCGGCATTCGCGGTCCAGGTCTCGGTCGCGCTGTTAGGCAGGATTCCGCGCTGCTCCGCCGCTTCGCGCAGTTCGGCAGCTTCCTCGACTTCGCCTTCCGCCTCTTCTTCGGCTGCCTCTTCGAGCAGCTCGGCACGCAGGAGCGGGGCGACCTGATAACCTGCAATCTCGAGATCGTTGGTTTTGCGCCATGACCCATCGATATGGGCCACGAAACCGCTATTCCCGAGAGGCACATCGATCGAGCCGCCGAATTCGCGCAGGTCGCTGGCGGTATCGCCGCGCGCGACCAGATCGACATGGATCGGTTCGTCGGGAATGCGGCGCGGAATGCGCTTGTCGATCACATTGACCGCGCCGCCGATTGCCTGGCTGCCGAACAGCAGCACCGCAGGGCCGCGCAGCACCTCGATGCTTTCGGCGGTCAGCGGGTCGATCGACACGGCATGGTCGTCCGAAGTGTTCGACGCGTCGATCGCGCCGATCCCGTCGACCAGGACCTTGACGCGCTCTCCGGCAAACCCCCGCAGGATCGGGCGCGACGCCCCCGGCGCGAAGCCCGAGGCCGAAACACCGGGAAGACTAGCAAGAACTTCACCGAGCTGTCCGTCCATATTGCGCTGGAGATCGGCCGCTTCGACCACGCTTGTGCCTGCCAACAAATCGAACTGGCGCAGGCCCTGCGCGCTGACGATGATCTGCCCCTGATAGTCGATCCGGCGATCGTGCAAGTCTTCGGAAGGCGGTTCATCCGCTTCCGAAAGTGTGGGATCCTCGCTTTCCTGCGCAGCTATCGGAGCGGCGGCAAGCACGGTCGCGAGTGCGAGTGTGGAGGCGAAAAGGCGGCGGGAGGTTTGTTTACGATACAACATATCCTCGCCAATAAACGGACTCCGGAATGACGCAACCGTTTTTGTCCTTCGTCTTCCGGCGGATCGACAAACCTACGTTTTTCGACGACGAAATGTGTGGCGGTGCATTGGCTCGGTTGCGACCTGTGCCGACAGGCAGGGCGCGATTTCATGCGCCCCGTACGGCTACGGACGGCGAAGGACCGGAGCGTCCGCGCTCGATGACGAAAACATCACCGAGGATACGCGTCGCTACCGATACGCGACAATCCACGCATGCACTCGGCGAAAAACATCGTGCGCAGGCGGCGGCCCCTAGCCTTCCTGCGTATAATACAATTCCGCGACACTCGCATTCGGGAGCGTCTTGCACGCCCATGGTGCGGCGGCCCCTTCAACCGTCAGGAAGTGGGTTGGACCGGTTTGGTCGACCTCCACACGCTCCACCGAGATAATCGATGTCGGCTGGTTCGCGATCCGTGCCAGTTCCTCAATGCAGTTTTCGGCGGCGATATCGGGCGCTTCGGCATCGCCCTCGGGATTGGTTTCCACCGGATTGGGGGCAAGGTCGGTGTTGTCTTCCTGCATGGCGGTGGCTTCGGGGGTCATCGCGATCTCGCGATCAGGAGATTCGCTTTCAGCCGAACCGCAGGCTGCCAGAAGGGTCGCAAAAAGGGCGAATGCGGCGCTGGCCGCGACGAGCTTGGTTCTCATGGATCAAAAACCTGTCGTATCGAAACCGGTTCCCATCACGGTCTTCAGAAAGGTCCAACGATCGACGATGTATTGCGGCTATCAACCGCCGGTCGCCGCACCGTAGAATGTCCGAGGAGGCTGGCGCCGACAAGACGCTAGCAGGATAAAAACAGCTTGGCAGGCGGCACTGATGCGCCTGGCATACGGCCCGATCAGGAAACGGGGCGCGAACTGCTGTGATAGCGCAGGATCTTCCATCCCGCCGCATCGTGCATCAGGACAGAGGTCGCGCTGCCGCGGCGTTCGATCGCACGGCCGTCTGCCAGTTCGATACGGTAGCGATAGGTTTCCATACCCATCGCCATATGTTCACCCTGGCGGACGATATCGATCGTGGGTTCGATGAAGCGGAAGCTCTTTATAGCTTTCAGTTCAGGGCCGAGATGGTGTTCGAAATACTCGGCGAAGGTTCCTTCGGCCTTGCCGTTCTCGACGATGACTGCTTCGTCGGCAAATAGCCGCGTCATTGCCGCGCCATCCAATCTTTCAAGCGCCGAGCGGAAGGATATGAGGGCCTCTTCGGGGGTGGCTTGGCCGACGGCAGCCACTTCCGCCTGCTGCGGCGTATGCGCGGCATGACCGGAATGGTCCTGAGCCAGCGCGGGCGTGGCAGCTGTGGCCTGCGCCATCATGAGCATAGTGAGAATTCGCATGGTGTTCTTCTCCTCAGAACCAGAAACGGATGCCGACAACATAGTTGGTGACGCTGGGATCCTCGCCCGCAAGGCGGGCGAAATCGGCACTGCCGCCCAGCTTCCATTCTTGGTCGACGCCGATATAGGGCGCGAATTCGCGCGCGAATTCGTAGCGGAGGCGCACTCCCAGCTCCACACTGTCGAGGCCCGCGCCCACTCCAATCTCGGGGATGTCCTGAGCGGCAAGCGAGAGTTCAGCGCGCGGCTGCAGGATCAACCTTTGGGTGATCCGCTGGTCGAGTTCGCCCTCGATACGGGCCGTCAGATCGCCCTTGGTCGACAGGAAGGCCGCCGCATCCACCTCGAATTCATAGGGAACCAAGCCCTGTATGCCGACGGCAAGATGTGTCCGCTCCGGACCGGTGAGGTCCTGCTTCACACCCAGCTGGACATCGAAGAATGGCGCGATTGCGCGGCTGTAAAGCGCCTGCACCTCGGCGCTTTCGATATCCTCGCCAAAGGCGCCCTCGCCTTCCGCCTTGAACCACAATTTGTTCAGATCGCCGCCGTAATAGCCCTGGAGATCGAACAGATAGCCGTCTTCGCCCTGGCGCGCCCGATATTCAAGCCGGTCACCCTGAACCCAGAACACCTTCGGCCCGCGAATTTCGCCGATCACTTCGGCGCGCGAGGCGGACATCACATCCGCGCCGACAAAGGCATCGGCGGCGAAACCGGGATTCTCGAATGCTTCGGGAGGTGGGGCGGTTTCGGGAATAGCCGAATCCATCGCCATAGTGCCGTGCCCCATGGCGGCATGATCCATCGCCGACATCTCGCCGGACTGCGCCGCCGAGTCTTTGGCGCGGTCTTGCGAAGCCGTCTCCTCGGCATCCATGGATGACATGTCATGCGCCGACTGCTCTTGCGGGGACTGCGGGGCGGGCATCGTATGTGCTGCGTGCGGCTGCTCTTGCGCCATGGCCGAAGTACCAACCGCCAGCGCAGTGCCGAGAAGGAAGAAAGCGCGGATCATTTTGCGCCTCCACCGGCCAGCGGGCGTACTGTCACCACCTGGAACATGCCGTTGTGCATGTGGTAGAACAGATGGCAGTGGAACGCCCAGTCGCCGCGTTCGTCGGCAGTGAGATCGAACTGCGCACTGCTGCCCGGCTGGACCGTCAGCGTGTGTTTTTTCGGCTGGCGGTCCGGAGCTGCGCCATTGACCAGTTCGAAGAAATGACCGTGCAGGTGGATGGGGTGCGCCATCATGGTGTCGTTCACCAGCTTCACCCGAACACGCTCGTTATAGGCAAAGCGGATCGGTTCGGTCACGGCACTGAACTTCTCCCCATCGAAGGACCACATATAGCGGTGCATGTTCCCGGTCAGATGTAGCGTCTTCAGCCGGGTCGGCTGGCGCACTTCGGCATGCGGTTTGTGAGAGACGAGCTGGCTATAGTCGAGCACACGATGACCGACATCCTCCAGGCCAAGGCCGGGGTAATCCATCCTGTCGACGGGATTTGCCGAGACCATGTCGAGACCGGGGCCGACCTTGACGGTCTCGGGCAGGCGCGACGTATCACGCATTGTCATGGCTCCCCCTGCCATCGCGGCCTCGCCCGACATGTCACCGCCCATAGAATCCCCGCCGCCATGAGCGGAATGATCCATGCCGCCCATACCCATATCGGCCATGGTCAGCAGCGGCGGCTTGCGCAGCGCCGGGACTGGGGCCTTCGCACCCGGACGGCTGGTCAGCATCGCCACCCCCATGCCCGACCGGTCGGTCGATTCGGCAACGATCGCATGGGCGAGCGCCGTCGGCTCGACGATCACGTCATAGGTTTCGGCAACGCCGATCTGGAATTCATCGGTTTCGACCGGCTGGACATTCTGCCCATCGGCCTGGATCACCGTCATCGCCGTGCCCGGTATGCGGACATTGAAATAGGTCATGGCGGAACCATTGATGAAGCGCAGCCGCACCCTCTCGCCGGGCCGGAAGAGATATTCCAACCCGTCCTCGGGGCCATGCCCGTTGACGAGGAATGTATAGGTCGCACCGCTGACATCCGAGATATCGGTCGGCATCATCCGCATACGCGCCCACATGCGCCGATCTTCGCCGGACATATCATAATCGTCGGTCCAGGTCGTCTGGTTGTAATTGAAGTAGCCGTCCGCGACTTTCAGCTTTTTCATGATCTCGTGCGGGCTCATCTCGCTCCAGTCGGAGAGCATGACGACATAGTCGCGGTCGTACTGATGCGGTTCGGGCTCGATCGGATCGATGATCAATGGCCCGTAGTGACCGAGCGGTTCCTGCAGCGTATGTGCGTGCCACCAATAGGTGCCCGATTGGCGGATGGGGAATTCGTACCGATAGGTCTCACCGGGTTCGACAGCCGCCATGCTGACGCCGGGCACTCCATCCATCAGGAAAGGGACAAGGAGGCCATGCCAATGGATCGACGTTCCGTGCGTGCTGTTGTTGACGAGGTCGACAACGAGGTTCTGCCCCTCCTTCAGGCGGACAAGCGGGCCTGGAATGGTGCCGTTGACCGCAACGCCCGGGCCTCGGCGCGATCCGGTGGTGAACAGGGTGTCGGCCACCGACATGGTCAGATGCTCGCCCGACAAGACGTCGCTGCCCTTGCGCGCAACGGTGCCCGATACCGCCCCACGCGCCCAGGCGGGCATGGCGGTAAGCAGGCCGGTGGCGGCGACGGCACCTGTACTGGACGACAAAAACGATCGACGGCTGAGCGCGGACATGAAGGCGGTTTCCCTGACTGTTTGACCGCTCTTACGTTGTCGCCGGTTCCACCCCTCAGTTTTGGTCGAACTTTTTTCGCAGAGTCTTGCGGGCACGATAGACCCGGGTTTCCACGGTCTTTTCGCTAACGCCGAGAATATCCGCCGCCTCCCGTTGGCTGCGTTCGTCCACGGCCACGAGGACAAGCGCCTCACGCAGTTTCATGGGCAGCTTGTCGAGCGCTTCGCGCAAATGTGCCAGCTTCTGCCGGTCGATCGCCTGGGCTTCGGGATCGGGAGTATCGTCGGCGATGGATAAATCGTCGATCTGCTCCGGAAAACCGAAAACACCCTTGACCTTACGGCGCCTTAACCGATCGCGGCACTTGTTCAGCACAACCGTGGTCACGAACGGCGTAAACGGACGCTGGGGATCAAGGCGTGCGCGCGCCACCCAAACAGACGCAAGGGCATCCTGAACGCATTCTTCGGCCTGGGCCGAAGCGCCGAGCATCCGATTGGCCATGGCGATCAGCCGCTGGGATTGCGGACGGATGAGCGCGGCAAACGCCTGCCGATCGCCCTCCCGCACGCGCTCGACCAGAACCTTTTCGCTGCCTGGTTCCTGCTTCAACCCGGCTTCTCAAGCGCGCGGGTCGCGCGTTAAAGCGGTTCCGACATGCCTATCGAACAGCTGCTGCTGGGCCGGGTTCAGAAGTTTGCGCATATCGAATACGTGGTTGATGGTCGCCTTTTGCAAGGCCCCCATGCGCGCATGCACCTCGTCGATAGCGGCGGCAACTTCGGGACCGAACTCGTGTTCTTCGTCCATGGCGCGCGCCAATCTTGCATTGGCGGCGCGCAGTGCAAGTTCCAGTTCTTTGTATTCCACGGCATAGGCCGCTTCGAGGGTTTCGAGCTGCTTGCTCTGCTCCGCGGTCAACTCGAGTTCGTCGTGGACGAACTCGTGCAGCGTCGGCTCGTCATTCGCACGGATCCACCGATCTGCCGCCAGCGCCCCGATGCAACCGGCCAGAGCCGCCAGCAATACTGCAATGGCGAGATGCCAGGGCTTTATGCTCATCGCGTTACATGAAGCAGGGCAGAAGGCGTCAGATCACCACCCGAAAGAGTGATGGACGGAGCATCGGAGGCGAACGCCGCTGTCTGGGGCACGCCCATGCCCGCGCCCAGCCCGACCACGAAGAGCGCCGCGAACATGCCACTGCGCTGTCTGGCCTCGTGCTTTGCCTGTAACTGTCCGGCTCTCTCCCACACCGCATCGAAAGAGATACTCGCTTGCGATGAAGCGGTGAGCCGGGAAAGGCCTTTCAGGCCCTGGTCGATCTGATCGTAATCGCTCATCGTATTCGGTCTTTCGTGAAAAGGCTCTCCATGCCCTTTATACGCGCGGCACCGAACTGACACTCAACAATTTTTTTGAGGGATGGTTGGTACACCCACGTACTGTTCGACATGAAGCTCGTTCTCTCCGCCCTTCTCGCCGCTCTGCTATTCGCGGGTCCAGCCACCGGCGCGTTCGCCCACGAAGCGCATCAGCAGGATATGTCTGACGCGGAAATGGCAGCAATTATGGCGTCCACGCATGGCGAGGCGGCGGCGTCAATCGAGACGGGTGCAACAGCAACCTCCGAGACGCTGGATGGCTCAGCCGTCTCGCAGGCGGTCGAGGACAGGTCCCTCTCCCTCTCCGACGTCCTTGGCCGCCTGCATCCCTTTGCCGCGCATTTCCCGATCGCCTTGCTCCTGACGGCGTTTCTCGCCGAGCTTGTATTGCTGGCCCGCCCAGCTCTCGGACTGGAAACGAGCGTTCGTGTTCTTGTCGCCGGCGGAGCCCTGGGCGCCACCTTTGCTGCTGTGCTCGGCTGGTTTGCCGCAGGCTGGCGCCTGACCGACAGGTCCGAAACGCTCGGCCTGCATCGGTGGAACGGCACGGCGATCGCCATCGTTTCGCTGATTGCCTGGTGGGCGGCATCGCGACCGTCGCGGACGCCCCTGCGCGCTCTTCTCGCACTGCTCGCAGCCGCCATTCTTTACCAGGGCTATCTCGGTGGCGAGATGGTCTTCGGACCAAATCACCTCGGACTATGAACAGAACAAGGATCGAGACATGAAAACGCTCAAGTCCCTCGCGGTCGCAACCACACTGTCGCTCGCAGCCCTGTCGCAGGCGGCGCAGGCTGCCACTTACACCATGTATCGTGATCCGAACTGCGGTTGCTGCCACAAATGGGCCGAGCAGATGGAGGCCAAGCTCAAGGTCGATATAGCGGTGGTCAACCGCGTCGACATGGCGCAGATCAAGAAGGCTAGAGGCGTGCCCGCCGACCTTGCGTCCTGTCACACGATGACAGTGGCCGGTTATGTGATCGAAGGCCATGTCCCGGCCAAGGAGATCGCCCGCCTGCTTAAGGAAAAGCCCAAGGGTGTAACCGGCATCGCCGTACCCGGAATGCCGCTCGGTTCACCCGGTATGGAGGCTCCCGGCCATGAGCAGCATTACCAGCCTTACAAGGTCGTTTCCTTCGGGAAGGCCGGTGTCCGCACCTACGCCAGCTACCGCTAAAACGACGCGCGATAACCGCTGATCGTAACGGAGAGCGGCATGGCCAAATGCTGCCAGAAGGGCAAGAGCGGCACGATGGGGTGCTGCAAGAAGGATGAGGGCGGGACTATATCGCGCCCGAATGATGGATGATAATAAAAGCGCAGGGGCCGAAGACGAAGCGGCCCTTGCGAAAGGGCAAGTCGCCAGTCGGCCGGACTTAAGCGGCCAACAGAAGACATGACACGGAACGCCGACAGCAAGGGGGCTGACATGGCAATTCAGGAAACGATGGGCAATGCAATATCGCGCTGGGGCTGGACGATCTCCACCTTCCTCGCGATTTCCTACTTGATCTGTATTGGCTTCGGCCTCCTTATGCCGGACGCAATGCGCATGTGGACAGCTTGGGCGCCTCTCCTGCCAGGTTTCGAATGGTTGACCTGGACGGCATTCCTGTCCGGTCTGATCAGCGCCTTTGCCTATGGCTGGTATATCGCCCTGATCGGCGTTCCGCTCTATCGTTTCTTCGCAAAGCGGTATCCGGCATGAGCAATCATTCCGGTTGCCATCAAGGCCACGACACACCTGCATCCACCGACGGGCGTTACGACGAAGTTCCCGTCGGTTACGACGGTCCGGTCTGGACCTGCCCGATGCACCCCGAAGTGCGCCGCACCAGCATGGGCAGTTGCCCGCTATGCGGTATGGGGCTGGAACTGGAATCGGCAGCCATGGCCGTCGACGAGCCGAATCCCGAACTGGTCGATTTCACCCGCCGGTTCTGGATTGGCACGGTTCTGACCATCCCGCTGCTGGTGCTCACCATGGCGCCATATCTCGGCTTTCCCGAAGTGCGGGACATCCTCGGCGAGCGCGGCACGCTGTGGCTTGAACTGGTCCTTGGCACGCCGGTCGTGCTGTGGAGCGGCTGGCCGTTCATGGTACGCGGGTGGACCAGTTTCCGTACGCGCAACCTCAACATGTTCTCGCTCATATCCATGGGCGTTATCGCCGCCTGGCTGTTCAGCGTGGTGGCCGTGATCGCGCCTGGGATATTTCCTGCGGGGTTCCGCAATGCCGAAGGCCATGTCGGCGTCTATTTCGAAGCCGCAGCGGTGATCGTCACGCTGGTTCTGCTGGGTCAGGTGATGGAGCTGCGCGCGCGCGAGGGTACCGGCAAGGCCATTCGTGCCCTGCTCGACCTCGCCGCCAAAACCGCCCGCGTGATCCGCCCCGACGGCACGGAAGAGGAAATCGAGCTGGACCATGTCGCGGTCGGCGACCTGCTGCGCGTGCGCCCGGGCGAAAAAGTGCCGGTCGACGGCACCGTGACGGAAGGCCGTTCCTCGATCGATGAAAGCATGATCAGCGGCGAACCCGTTCCGGTTGAAAAGACCGTTGGCGACGCTGTAACGGGCGCGACGATCAACGGCACGGGCAGCCTGGTAATCGAAGCGCGGCGCGTAGGCGCGGACACGATGCTGGCACAGATCGTCGAGATGGTTGCCGCCGCCCAGCGTTCGCGGGCGCCGATCCAGAAATACGCCGACAAGGTGGCCGGCCTGTTCGTACCCGTAGTGATCGCGATCGCCATACTGGCCTTCATCGCCTGGGCGGCCTGGGGCCCGGCTCCGGCACTGGCCTATGCGCTGGTGGCATCGGTCGCGGTGCTCATCATAGCATGTCCCTGCGCGCTCGGGCTCGCGACACCGATGTCGATCATGACCGCCACCGGGCGCGGCGCCCAAGTCGGTGTGCTGATCAAGAATGCCGAAGCGCTGGAACGGTTCGAGACGATCGACACGCTGATCGTCGACAAGACCGGTACGCTCACCGAGGGCAAACCGCGACTGGTCGGAGTCCTCCCCCAGGCAGGGTTCACCGAGAACGAGGTGCTGGCGCTTGCCGCCTCTCTCGAGCGCGGCTCGGAACATCCGCTCGCCGAGGCCATCGTGCGAGGCGCCGAGGAACGCGACATCGCGACCGAGACCGCCGGGGATTTCGAGGCGGTCACGGGTAAAGGTGTACGCGGCACGGTTGGCGGCAGGGCGGTCGCGCTCGGCAACGCCGCCATGCTCGATCTGATCGGTGTTGAACGCGATGATGGCGCGCAGAAGAAAGCTGGAATGCGCCGCGATGATGGCGAAACTGTCATGTTCGTGAGCATCGACGGCACGCTGGCAGGGCTGGTGGCCGTTGCGGACCCCGTCAAGCAGACGACCCCTGCGGCATTGAAGGACCTGCATGCGCTCGGCCTGCGGATCATCATGGCGACCGGGGACAACGAGCGGACGGCGAATGCGGTGGCGGCGCGTTTGGGGATCGACGAAGTGCGTGCCGACGTGCTGCCCGAGGACAAGGCACGGATTATCCGCGAATTGCAGCAGGCGGGCGCGAAGGTCGCCATGGCCGGTGATGGCGTGAACGACGCGCCCGCCCTGGCTCAGGCCGATGTCGGGATCGCCATGGGCACCGGTGCCGATGTCGCGATCGAAAGCGCGGGGATCACGCTGGTGAAGGGCAATCTCGATGGTATCGTCCGCGCCCGGCGGCTTGCCCGTGCAACGATGCGCAACATCCGGCAGAACCTGTTCTTCGCGCTGGTCTATAATGCCGCAGGCGTGCCGGTCGCAGCAGGGGTGCTTTATCCGTTCTTCGGCATCCTCATCAGCCCGATGTTCGCTGCCTTCGCGATGAGTGCCTCCTCGATCTCGGTGGTACTCAATTCGCTGCGGCTGCGTAGCGCGAAACTCTAGGCGATGGAGCAACACAGCCACACGGACTCTTCCGAGAAGGGCTCGATCAGCCTTGCCGGTGGGGTCGCCATGGGCACGGGCGTCATGATCGGTGCGGGTATATTCGCGCTGACCGGCCAGATCGCGGAACTGGCCGGGCCCCTGTTCCCGCTCTCCTTCGTTGCGGGCGCGATCGTCACATCGCTCGCCGCCTACAGTTATATCAAGATGTCCAACGCCTGGCCTTCCTCGGGTGGCATCGCAATGATCCTGCAGAAGGCCTACGGTCCAGGCACGGTCGCGGCCTCGGCATCGCTGCTGATGGCACTGTCGATGGTCATCAACGAAAGCTTGGTCGCGCGGACCTTCGCCACCTATGCGCTGCGCCCGTTCGAAGCCGATGGCAACGGGCTGCTGGTGTCCGCGCTGGCTTTGGGGCTGATCGGCTTCGCCTATCTGGTCAATGCATCGGGCAACCGTTCGGTCAGCTGGCTGTCGCTGGTGATGTCCGCCGTCAAGGTCGGCGGGATCGTGCTCTTCGCCGTAGCGGCGATGTGGACCAGCGGCTTGGGGGACGGGGCTTTCGCCGGGCCTATCCGGCTGACGAATGGCGAGGCGCTGCTGGCCTCCGTCGCCTTCTCGATTCTCGCCTTCAAGGGCTTCACCACCATTACCAATAGCGGCGGCGAAATCGTCGATCCGCACCGTAATGTCGGCCGCACGATCATGATCTCCATCGCCATTTGCGTGGCAGTCTATCTGCTGGTCGCCTTTGGCGTCGGCGCGAGCCTGACGATCCCCGAAATCGTCGCCGCACGCGATACGTCGCTGGCCGCAGCCGCTCGTCCCGCACTGGGCGAGCTTGGCTTCTACTTCACGATCGTCATCGCACTGTCCGCGACCATGTCGGGCGTGATCGCCAGTGTCTTTGCCGTCTCCCGCATGCTTACCATGCTGACTGAGATGGAGATGATCCCGCACAGCCATTTCGGCATGAGCGGCGGCATCCGCAGTCATATGCTGGTTTACACGGTTGTCATTGCGGGCACGTTGGCGGTCCTTTTCGACCTGTCGCGCATCGCCTCCCTCGGCGCGATTTTTTATCTGGTGATGGACATGCTGGTACATTGGGGTGTGTGGCGCCACCTGCGCAACGAGATCGATGCCAAAAGCTGGATACTGCTGACCGCACTTGCTGCCGATGCCGTGGTGCTGATCGCGTTCGCATCGATCAAGCTGGCGAGCGATCCGATGATCCTGGTTATCGCCGCTGTGCTGATCGGCGCGGTCTTCCTGGCGGAGCGTATCTATCTGAGCCGCAAACCGGAGGTGCGTGCCTCGAACGACGGCGGGCGTGAAGAACCCCTCCGATGACGATGGCGATCGCGCTAGGCCTCGCCATTGCGCTGTTTCTCCTCTCGGTGGCACTTCATCTCGCCAGTCTCGGTGTGGGTCATCGATGGCTGGCACGGCGCAACGATTTCGTAGTCAAGCTGGCCATTTCGCTACTCGTACTCCTATCCCACCTGCTCGTCGTTTCCCTGTTCGCCACCGGATTTGAACTTGGCGTACTGTGGGGGCTCGGCACGTTCGCCGGAACCCAATCGCTCGGCTGGATGGATCATTTCTACTTTTCGCTCGTGACCATGACGACGCTCGGCCTCGGCGACATCTATCCGACCGGCCATCTCCGCATAATCGCCGGTGTCGAGGCGCTGGCGGGCTTCGTGCTCATCAGTTGTTCGGCCCAGATCTTCTGGTCCATGATGCACGAACAGCACTCGCAAGGCGGCTAACCGAGCACATTCTCCGTCAGCAGCTCTCCGCCCTGCCTTGCGGACGCATACTGCAAACGTGAACTATCCGCGCGGGGACCCCCGCCGCGGATCGAACACAGGTCCCTTCCGGAAGCAGCGTGCATCCCGGGCGGTCGTGCGCCAAATCACATATCGTTGACACCGACACCAAACGTCTTAGATTGACATTGATGTCAAAATGGAGTCGAGCGATGTCTTCTTATTCGAAAAGTCCGGACAATCTCGTAATTCCGGTACGGAACCTTAAATTCCGGCTCGAGCCCGGGCCGTCCGATGCCGAGCGCTGGTGGCACGGCGGAGATCCGGTGCCGACCGCGTTCTTCAATGCACTGTCATCCACTTTCCCCGATGGGGAGAGATTTTTCATGGACAGTGTTCGCCGGTTTCAGGGGCTCGCAAGCGAACCCCTGAAATCACAGATCAAGAGTTTCATCGGTCAGGAGGCGGTACACAGCCGCGAACATCTCGAGTTCAACGCATTCGCGGCCAAGGCAGGGTACAACATCGCCGCGCTCGAACGCAGAGCCAAGCGTGCGCTGGCCTCCCATGAAAAGAGGAGCGATGTCCGCAAACTCGCCGCAACCTGTGCGCTCGAGCACTTCACCGCCATTCTCGCCCATGCCCTGCTTTCCGCTGATAGCGCGGATCTTGCGGGAGCGCCCGAGGAAGCGCGACGGCTTTGGAGCTGGCATGCGGTGGAAGAACTCGAGCACAAGGCCGTGGCCTATGACACGTTCCTGCTGGCGACCAAGGGCTGGTCGCGGCCGCGCCGCTATCTGGTCCGCGTCGCGGCCATGATGATTTCAACTTGGGTGGTGATGCGCGTGATCGGCGCGAACATGGCCTCGCTCTATCGCCAGGACGGGATAAACACACCGAAGACCTGGTGGAGAACCCTGAAATACCTATTGGTGGCACCCGGTGCCCTGCGGCGGATTATGGTGCCATATGCCCGATACTATCGCCCCGGCTTTCATCCGTGGGACCACGACGATCGCGACTTGCTCGCCAAGACGCATGCGCGATACGATCTGTCGACGGGGTGATGAGCTATGATCAAGGCAGCCATTGCCCTCAGCGGGTTCTCCCGCCGTCGCACCACATCCGAACGTCAGACTAGCCTCCCAATCTTGGCAGGTAAAACCGTTGCTGCGAGGAATCGTTCGTCCAAAAGGCGGTTTCGCCGAAGGAAAGGCCCAATGAAACAAGCAGTCTTGGCAGTTGCCGTGGCAGCCACACTCGGCACCCCCACATTGGCTCAGGGGGCGAGCATCACTGGGGTATGGAATACCGGCAGTAAGGGCGGAAAAGTGCAGATCTACCGCTGCGGCGACGCCTATTGTGGCAGGATCGTCGACGCGGCGCGACTACGCGCCAATCCAGATCAGCGCGACGAGCGTAATTCCAACCCTCGCCTCCGCGATCGCAAGCTCAAGGGCCTGGTCGTGCTGCGGGACGTAACCGGTGGACCGACTGAATGGTCCGGGGGGCCGGTCTACGATCCGGAAACAGGCGATGGCGCACGTTCGGCGAAGATAACGTTGCTGTCCAATGGCAAGCTCAGGATCAAGGGCTGCGTCGCGGTGTTCTGCCGGACCAAGATCTGGACGCGGGCGAAGTAAGCACTGCAACAGCAGCAAGTTGGCCTTTGATGACCGAGGTTCGGTCCCGATCGGGCGCTGGCTCATCGGGTGGGGGGGGGGGGGGGGATCGTATGGTTGGATTGTGGCGATTGAGACAGGTCAATTTCGAGAGCCAGTTTGGAGAGCTCCATAGAGCCGGCCGGGCAGGCCCAAATACCGACACCGATCCCGCAATTACGGAGCACATGTCGAACAAACAAAATCACCTGCAAGTAAACACCGCCGCGCTTCAATCGGCCCCATATTGAGCGATGATCCACTGGGACCGGCCCCCGTGGAAGTTATTCAAGTGGGTTAAAATGCCATTCATAACCAACATTGACATCATTGTCGACTCGACTATTCTTTACTTGCATCGATTCGCTCAGATGCAAATAAACAATGGAGAGGATGGAATATGTTAAAGAATGTAGGAATTCTGGCTGGTGCAGCGGCACTTGTTATCGCCCCGGCGGCAATGGCCGATACTTATACACCGGCGAGCACTTCGACCTTCTCCGGACCCGTTACAGTCCAGAAGGACGGAGCAGCGTACGATTGCACGCTGACAGTCAATGTCGACGCCACGGCCGGTTCCAGCGCATCCGCAACCGCCTCAATCGGTGGGAACTTCCCATGCGGCTTCATCGCCGTCAACGGCACAGGCTCGGTTGTTTACGATGGCACTTACCTGACGATTTCCGGTCTGGTGATCGATCCGCCGCTCAGTTCGGGCACGTGCACCGGGCCGATCAAGACTGTCTGGGGTGGCAACTCCGCCTCGCCGCGCAATATCACTCTGAGCGTCCCGCTCTCGAATTCTTCCGCGACCAGCGGTGCCGATTGTAAAATGGCCGGCACTCTGAGCCAGACTGCCGGTTCCCCGCTGAGCATCACCCCGTGAGTTTGGCGTCAGCGCAATAGCTGGCAAGCTCCTCAGCCTTGAAGGGCGCGCGTGGTACGCGCGCCTTTTTTGGTCGGTTTGGGCCAGCATAATTGCCGCGCAAAACGATAAAGGCGTCCCATTACCCCCAAGGCCAACCTCGAGTGGAAGCGATTCCGGCAGTCCTGCCGCGGCCAATCGCCGCGCATCGCCCGATTGCTCGTACGAATAGCTTGGTCCGTCAGTTTGTGCGCCATACCACTCGGCGAAAGCGGTTCCGTGTTTGCCCGGACCGGCCCGATGGCAAGCGACGAAGTACCCGACCAGATCGCAAAACCGAGCGAGGACGATCCTCAAGGCCAGCCGATTATCGTCGAAGGCAAACGTTGGGGCCGTGCGGAAATCGACGCGGAGGCCGAGATCGGGGAGAGCGAGATAGCCTCCTTCGCGGCCACGACGATTGGCGAACTTCTGGAAGCCACCGCCTTTCTGGTGGACGGATCCGGGCAGGTACCCGAAGTGCTCGTCAATGGCAGGCGCATTGCCAATCCTGGCGAACTAGACGACTATCCCAAGGAAGCCTTGGCCCGCATTGCCATTCTACCGAGAAACGCGGCGGCAGCCTATGGCTTTGCGCAAGGGAAGCGTGTCGTAAACCTCGAACTCAAGCGGCGCTTTGCAACCTGGCGTTCGGAAGCGGGCATGGAATCCCCCACGGCCGGCGGCAGGAGGAGCAGCACGCTCTCGATCGGCCGGTTCGCCATCGATTACGATACGCGGTGGAATATCGGCGCGACCTATTCGCATGACACCGAACTTCTCAAAAGCGAGCGCGCCATTCCCGCGCAGGCGGCAGTTTTGCAGCAGTTCGACAATCTCGACCGGAGCAACGCTTCAATCGATCCGGCCGAATACGAAGCCTTGTTGCCGCGAGCGCACTCCGCCGGGGTCAATGCAAGCGCCACCCATCCCTTCGGCGCCTTCAGCGGAACGCTGAACATTGGGGCAAATCGTAGCCAGAGCATACAGAAGATTGGCCTGCCTCCGGACACCGTTTCGCGGCCTTTACGGCGCCATCTCACGGCCTTGGAAAGTCGCCAGACGTCCGAAAGCCTTGCCGCAGGTCTCGCGATCTCCGGCCCCGTTGCGGGATGGCAGTCCAATCTCGGGCTGCGCTACAGCGTGGATTGGGCAAACACGGACAGGGAAAGCGGCTATCGCACCGATGGGCCGGAACAGGTCGTCGAAGATGACTACACTCGAACGGCCGGTGATGGTGGTCTGCTCTCACAAACGAACCGCCTGCGTTCGAAATCAGAAGCCTACACCCTCTCTCTGACCACAGGTAACTCCATCGCCTCTCTTCCAGCCGGCCTTGCCCGCGCGAGCCTGTCCTTGAACGCGGGCCATCGGCGCGTGAAATTCACCGACTTCGCCCCATCCACCGGCGGTTCTTATAGCAGCGTGACGCATAGTGAGCAGCTGGACGGCCTGGTCTCGTTTTCGCTCCCCCTGGCTGGCGCGGGAACAGAGCCGTTCGCCGCGCTTGGAAAGGTCGATGCCAGCGCGACGGGGGCTTTCCGCAAGGTTAGCGGTGCGCCGACGAACTACCGGATCGGCGGTGCGATCGACTGGTCACCCGTGAAGTCGGTGAACCTTCGCGTCGCCTATTCGCATGAGAATACCGAACCCACATACGATCAACTCTACGCTCCGAGGGTCGAGATATTGAAGCGGGTGTTCGATTTCACGCGTGGAGAGTATGTCCAGCCCCTTTTCCGCCTGGGCGGCAATGACGCGCTTGTTGGGGGGAGCCTCGAGAGTTTCACGGCCGACCTGCGCGCCACGCCTTTCGACGGGCACCTTCTTTCCGTCGATCTTGGATACCGCCACGCCAGGGCGCAAGGCGGGATCGCTTCTCTGCCGGCGTTGACGCCCGAAGTCGAGGCCACCTTCCCCGAACGGGTGTTTCGGAACGCGCGCGGCGAGCTGATCGCAATCGATGCCAGGGCCATCAATATCGGTTCGGACGTGACCAAGCGTCTCACTAGCGGGCTGTCGTTGCGCTGGAGCCAGCCGCGAAATTCGCATCAGGAAGCCGGAAAGGTTGGCGGTGCGTTCACGCCATGGACGATCACGGGATCGCTAACCCATCGGTGGGAGTTGAAGAGCGAAACGGCAATCCGAAGGGGTCTGAGCGTCATCGATCGACTCGATGCGAATGGCCAGGCGCGCCACAGTATTGCCTTTCATCTCAATGTCGGTCGCAAGGGGCTGGGCGCGAATTTCGGCGGCACCTGGACCGGAGCTGCGAGGGTCGCGCGCGACGGAGCGGTCGCCTATCGCTACCCGCCCTCGTCTACCTTCAATTTGGGCGGTTTTGTCGAACTCGGGATGCTAATTCGCGGTGCCAAAACCAGGGACTGGGTAGATGCACTAAAGCTGTCCCTCGACGTCCGGAACCTTTTCGACAGCAGGAGATGGGTGGAATCGCCGACCAGGATGGAAGGGTTTTCGCGCTACGAACTCGATCCGCTCGGTCGGACGATCCGGATTGCCGTTACCGCGCAGTTCTAGGCCGCTTCGTCCGGTTTGGCGCCCCCCCCATGGAACGGCATGGTGATCAAAAGGGGCAGCATATTGGACGTCAGCCTGCGCATTTCGTCGTCCTCCATGTCGAGCATCTCGCGTAGATGCGGCCCGATGACCGCATCCCCGAAGGCCGAAATGGCGATTGTCAGTACGGCCCCCTTGACCCGCTCTTCGGCATGGGGGCCGGAGATCTTCTCAGCAAAGGCACCGACGAGCGACCGGACAGCATCGCGAATCGGTTCGAGATGTTCGAAATCCCTCGCCAGCACTATCCAGGCGGCAAGTTGGCCGGCGCCCCCGGAATCGAACGCATCGAACACCTGCTCGACGACCGTCCGCGGTGCATCGGGGTCTTCCCGAAATTGCTCGACCGCACTCTCGAGCGCCTCGGCGAGATCGTCCACCATCTTGCCCATGAGCGAAGCCTGCAGCCCCGCGGCAGAACCGAAGTGATGGATGATATTGCCATGCGACATACCAACCCGTTTCCCGATGTTGGACACCGTCACCGCGCCAGGCCCGCCTTCCAGCAACAGCGACCGGGCGGCCATGATGCTTTCTTCGCGCGCTTCCTCCGCGCTGCGTTTGCGCCGGGGGGCCTTCTTGCCTGTCGCGCTCGATTTGGCATACTTGCCTCGCGCTACGACAGGTATGGCGGTTCCCTTGCCCACACCGCCTAGCCTTTCCGTTTTTTTCATCTTGGCATCATACGCCGATATCCGGCTCTGACAAATCGATCTGCCACCCTTCTTGTCGATTGTGCGCTGATGGGACGGTTATGTTATACAATGCAAATCGTCCCGCGCTGCCAGCGCTGGTCGAGCGCCCGCTGCGCGGTGTTATTCTTCTAAATAATCAAGGGCGAAGGTCTATAGTATCATATACTACAACCTCCTCATGATACACGATCTGGCATGGACTTAGCGAATGACTCGCGACGATATTCGGGGCAGCCCCTGGCTCGTCGGACCATGTGATTTGGTACACGCATACAGCTCTATACCAATCATGTAATCGGCCAAATAATATATATCATTTTGCTATTTGATACATCATATCATATGCATTACAAAATATTTATGACCTCGCAATTTGCGTGCTATCGCCGAACAGTTTGGCACCTCTTCGCGCCTCAAATACTTCATGAATAACAAGCGCGAAGCTGCGCCAAGAAGGCCAGCGGGCGATAGATGATATCGCCGCAAACATTCCTCGAAAATGGGTCACTGACATGAGTGCCAATGTCAAACCTTATTGACATGAGTGTCAGCATTGATAGCTTTCGGCCCGTCATGTCGGGATGCGATCTGGGCTTTCTTTGCTGAGAGGCAATGCGAGTCGCCGATCACGAGGCTCCTCGGCACGGCGAGAGAATTACGCCTTTTGCCTGCGTACGCGCCACTCGAAGGGCCGGCGAGGTAATCCGGGCGAGGACATGGGGAGAGGATATGAAAGGAAGTTTTTTCGCTCGCGCAGCATGCACGACGAGCATTGTCGCGATCACTGCACTTTCAGCGGTACCAAGCTACGGTCAGGAATCCGATCAACCAGCCGCATCGGCGGCTACGGGCGAAACCGCGGAGTCAGTGCCCGGTGGGAACGTGATTATCGTTACCGCGCAAAAGCGCGAGGAATCCATCATGGATGTCCCGATCGCGATATCGGCCATATCGGCCGAAGCGCTCAACAATCAGAAGATCGAAGGCGGTTCGGAGCTTCTCAGGGCGGTGCCGAACGTCAACTTTTCGAAATCCAATTTCAGCATGTACAATTTCTCGATCCGCGGTGTCGGGACAAAATCGATCTCGGCGGCGTCGGATCCGGCCGTTGCGGTCAGCTTCAACAATACACCGCTAATCCGTAACCGCCTGTTCGAATCCGAGTTCTTCGACATGGCCCGGATCGAAGTGTTGCGCGGCCCCCAGGGCACTCTCTACGGGCGCAATGCAACCGCAGGGGTGGTCAATCTCATCCCCGCCATGCCGACCCCGGACTTCGCCGGGGAGATAAGGGCGGAAGTCGGCAGCTTCGGGACCACCCGCGCAAGCGGCATGGTCAACATCCCCTTGAGCAACACGTTGGCAGCGCGCGTAGCTGGCGCCTGGACGAAGCGCGACGGGTACGATTTCAACACCTTTACCGGGAAGAAGGTGAATGGCCGTGACCTGTGGTCCACCCGAGCCATCCTCGAATGGGAGCCGAGCGACCGCTTCAACGCCAATCTGGTCTGGCAGCATTTCGAGGAAGACGACAACAGGTCTCGTACAGGCAAGAATCTGTGCACCCGCGATCCCGGGAAAACCATGATCGGGGATACTCCGGTTCCCGTATCGCAGTTTGAGCCTGTGCCCCTGTCTTCGAAATTCAGCCAGGGCTGCCTTCCCGGCTCTCTGTACAGCGATGATGCCTATGGGGCCCCCAATGCCGAAGCCCTGGCCTTCATCGCGGCGGGCCGGATCGTCTTGAACATGGGCAGGGACCCCGACAAGGGTAACTTGGTTCCAGCATTTTTGCCAGGCGACCCCTTCGCCGACGTGGTCCAATCGCGCGACCTCCGCGAGATCGCTACCAGCTACGATCCCGTCTTCCGCGCCAAGAACGACGTGGTCCAGCTCAACCTCGATTTCGGAGTATCGGATGATTTGCGGTTGGTTTCGCAAACGGCCTACGCAAGAGACAGGTATTATTCGTCGCAGGATTACAACCGTTTCGTATCTGGTCCCATTTTTAGCGATACTACGGACCTTGTTGGGCCATTCTTCGGGCTACCGATAAACCAGGAATTCGCCGCGCCTGGGGGCATCTTCGTTGACCCGCAACTCGGGGCATCGAACCGGCTTCTGGCCATCGACATAAGCCGATCGCGCAATCGCCAGTGGTCGCAAGAATTCCGCCTTCAATCCGACTACGACGGATCGTTCAACTTCAATATCGGCGCAAATTATCTGAATTTCAAAACTCAGGATGACTATTTCGTCCTGAACAACGCATTCACTTACTTGGCCTACAACCTTTACAACCGTAGAGGCTCTCCGCTCGACTATATCGACTGCCAGCCAAGCACGACGGAGTATGACTGCGTCTATGTCGACCCCAATCCTCTCGGCAGCCTGGACGAGATGGGGCACAATTATTTCCTCAGCCGGAACCTGGTCGAAACCGAATCCTGGGCCGTGTTCGCGGAAGCGTACTGGAATATTGCCGATACGGTGAATATCACCGCTGGCATCCGCTGGACCAAGGACAAAAAGACCACCACCCCCGTTCCAAGCCAGCTCCTGCTGGGCGCAGGCACGAACGGGACGAGCGGCGGGTCGATCGCAGGCGGCTATCCCGAAGGCGATCCGGTGGTACAAAAATGGTCGGAGCCCACCGGCAGGATTGTCGTAGACTGGCGGCCGAACCTCGATTTTTCCGACGATACTTTGATCTACGCATCGGTTTCGCGTGGCTATAAGGGCGGCGGCACCAATCCGCCGCGTCCCGACATCGATCCCTTTGTCGTTCAGTTCCAGCCCCTGCCCGCCACGTTCGAACCAGAATATCTGACCGCTTTCGAAATCGGCACGAAAAACAGCTTCGATGGCGGCCGTCTGATCTTGAACGCGACGGGATTCTATTACGATTATCAGGGCTATCAGATATCCAAGATCGTCGATCGCATTTCCTTGAATGAGAATTTCGACGCGACGGTCTGGGGCCTCGAGTTCGAAGCCGCCTGGCAGCCTTCCCGCGCTTTTCGCCTCGATACCAATCTGGGTTATCTCAAAACGCGGCTGAAAGAAGGCGCGCAATCGATAGATGTCATGAACCGTACCCAAGGGAACGAGGATTGGGTTGTGATCCGCCCATGGCTGCAGGTCCCGTCGAACTGCATCGCGCCGCGGGAGATCGTCGAACAGGTCTTAGCCAATCCCCTTACGTCATTCGGCCTAGGTTTTCCCGCGCTCGGCGCATTGTGTGGTGGAACGGCCGAACTCGGCACCTTTACTCCGGAAATCGACGGTCTCCCGCTCTACCAGTTCTATGGCTTCGAATATAATCCGCTTACCGACGCTCCCAACGGAGGAAGGGGCTTCTATGCCGATCTCGAAGGCAACGAACTGCCCAATGCCCCCAGATTGACGTTCAATATCGGTGCACAATACACATTCTTCATCGACGAGGGCGATTGGGAACTCACATTTCGCGGCGATTATTACCGTCAATCGAAGAGCTTCGCCCGGGTCTACAATACCGAATACGACCGCTTGAAGGCGTGGGACAATGCGAACCTGGCAATCACGCTGGAGCGACCGGCATCCCAGATCGCTTTCCAGTTCTATGTGAAGAACCTGTTTAACGATACTCCGATCACGGATTTCTTCACGAACAGCGACGATTCCGGGCTGACCACGAATGTGTTCACACTCGATCCGCGCATATTCGGCTTCAATGTGACCAAGCGGTTCTGACACGAGAATCGGAGACAATGCTTTGCGCAATGGGTGCCCCCTATGGGGGAGCGAAGCCCATCGGGTTGATGCTCGTTGGCATGGCGCGACAAAGTCTGCCTAATTGACGAGGGAAGCGGTGCGGAAGAGGCGAGAATACGCTTTTCCGCACCGCTTTGCTCCAAACGCCGTCTCAGCGAGAGCCCGGCCCTACCAGGGTCGCCAGATCCAAATCCAGCCAATGATCCATCAGCGCGAACAATGCTGGCGATCGATCAATCGCGGATTTCGCTCCGGCATGCCCATCTTGCACCGAACTATCCATTCCCGGTCGGTTTGTTCGGGTTCCGGTTTTGTCGTTTCGGTCGTACCTCGGCGCACTTCGAGGTCAATTGCCAATCGTGTCGTGGTCTCGGCCTCCCCAACCGGGTAGGTCCGGGTCTTGCCAACTCCGTGCATCTTCGCCGGAATATTCTCAAGAAGCGCCCGATACGCTGCCATGTTGCAGAGCAGGCCTGTCGGGTGCACCGGCTGGAAAGCGTCTCTCGGGAGCAGGCATTAATCGCGGGATGCGGATGACCATTCGCTTCCGCGTCATCGGCGGCGCCGCGACCATCCGTCCCGGGCGGTTCGCCATATCAACTGGACTCAGGCCGGTCCGTGGGACGGTAGACTATCGTGGCGACCAGGCCGGTTGCCGCGTTTTCGAGATACAGCCCCACGCCTATCGCCTCGGCGATTTCGTGGGCAATCGCCAAGCCTAGACCAGCGCCGGGCTTGCTCGTGTCGAAGCGTGATCCCAGAGCAAACGCTTTGTCCATATTCTCGGGCTCGATGCCCGGGCCATCGTCGCTAATCCTCGCCACAACAGCGCCGTCGTCGTCGTTGTCGAACACCAGCCGGACTTCGTGACGCGCCCATTTGCCGGCATTGTCCAGAAGAATGGAGAGCAACTCCGCATAGTCTACCGCGTCTACCGGAATGGTCAGTCGGTTGCATTCGGCCGCGTTCATGGCGAAGGATTTGGTCGGGTGCAGGCGTTTCATGGCGCGCAAAATAGGCTCTGCAACATCGGGGATGCGGGTCGGACGCGCAGCATGAGGCTGACCCGAAGACGATCGCGCCCGGGCAAGCTGATAGGCGATCTGCTGCTCCATCGCGCTGCATTGTTCCAGAAGGACCTGGGACGCTTGCGAACATTCCGGGTTGCCGGCGAGGCGCTCTGCTTCGTCTGTGATGATGGTCAGTGGAGTGCGCAGCGAATGCGCGAGGTTGCCCGCCTGGACACGCGCCCGGGCAATCATGTTCGCGTTTTGCCGAATATATGCATTGAGATCGCCAACAAGCGGTGCGATCTCGGCCGGATAGTCTCCCTCGAGCTTTTCCGCCTCACCCTGCCGCAAGCGGGCAATAGCTCGTGCAAGCCGATCGAGGGGGTGCAGGCCGAAGCCGATTATCGCAAGGCCAGTTGCGAGCAAGAGACTGCCGAGCCCCGCAAGCCATAAGGTGAGGTGCCCCGTGAAGCCATCGATAAGCCGGTCGAGTTCGCTCTGATCGGTCGCGATGACATAATGGATCATCCGACCGGACGGATCTTTCTCGACGAGGCCGTAAGTGATCGTCGGCCCGGTCGGGCCATTGTCAAGCGTGTGCAGGATTTTGGAAGAGTTGGCTATACGTTCGTCGAGAGTGCCTTTCGTCATCGACCTGGATCGCAGGGGCTTCCGGCCGTCGACAGTGATCTGCCAGTAGAAGCCGGACAGTGGCTCCTCATATCGCGGGTCCGAAAGGGGGCGGCTCAATCGGATTGCGCCTTGGCCATCCAACACGGCCAGCCTGGCAAGTTCACGCACATGGACTTCGAGTTCTTCGTGATAGGACTTTTCGACATGGGCAGTGAAAATTCCGACAGCCGAAAACCAGATCGCGCCAATCCCCAGCGCGACCCAGACTGAGATTGCGAGCAGGAAGCGCAGGCGGAGGCTGCCGGGGACGAGCCGCTTTTTCATTTTTCGAACCTGTAGCCCATGCCCCTGAGAGTGACGATTCGATCACGACCGATCTTGCGCCGCAGGCGGCCGATCAGGACCTCAACCGTGTTCGGTTCCCGTTCGTGCCCAAGTTCATAGAGATCGTCGAGGATCGTGCTTTGCGACATCACCTGCCCCGCCCGGCGCATGAACAGGTGCAACAGCTTGAATTCCTGCTTGCTCAAGGACAAGGGCTTGCCAGCCTGCTCGACCAGACGCGTCAGCGGGTCGAGAGCGAGATCGCCTATTTCGATAAGGGTGCTGCGCTTACCCTGCTGGCGCCGGAACAAAGCGTTGAGCCGAGCGAGCAATTCTTCGAACCGGACCGGCTTTACAACGAAATCATCTGCTCCCGCATTCAGGCCTTCGACCTTGTCCTGCCAACTTCCCCGTGCCGTGAGAATCAGGACCGGCGTATCGATCCGCAGATCGCGCCAATGCTTGAGGAGTTCGATCCCGTCTCCATCAGGCAACCCCAGATCGAGGATCACCGCAGCCATCTGGTCGACATCGGGCCAGTCCTCCGCCTCGCTCCTGCTTCGCGCAACCTCCACCGCGAAATCGGCGCCGCGCAGACGTTCGCCCAGGCGCCGACCGAGTTCGGGATCGTCTTCGACAAGGAGCAGGCGCATCGAACAAGCCTCGTAGTGGCGCGCTGGGTAGTGGCGTGCTGGCGGACAGCCATCGAGTATGGTTCTCGAAACTGACAACAAGCTGCCAGACTGACAAGTTGCTGTCAGCTTGGTGCGTCATTTTCGGGGAATGATTGCTCGATCTCTCGTTACTCTCGGGTTCGCCACCAGCCTGCTCGGGCTGTCCGCATGCACGGACCCTGCTCCGCCGGATGCAGCAGATACGGCCGGGGCCGATCCGCTATCGGGTCTCGCGATCGAAACGGCTTTGGCCCAGGAGGTGACCCACGTGCCGATCGGTAGCGTACCCGGGACCGTCACTTTCCCGCCCGACGCGCGCGTTGCCGTAACAGTGCCGTTCCCCGGCGCCGCGGTGCGGGTCTATGTGATCGAAGGCCAGGCGGTGCGCCGTGGCCAGCCCTTGGCACTCGTGCGTGCCGCGGAACCTGTCCAGATTCGCGGTCAACTGGCAAGGGCGCAATCCGCGCTCGGGCTCGCCGAGGCACGCGCACATCGACTGACGCAATTGGCGGATGAGGGGATCATAGCGTCGGCCCGTGCCGACGAGGCGAATGCGGAGCTGGCGCAGGCTCGCGCCAGCCTCGCCGAACAGCGCCGACTGGCATCCCTGGCGGGCGTCGGCCCGGATGGCACCATGACGCTAAGTGCGCCGATTTCGGGCCGTGTCGCGCATGTCGGCGCGGTCACAGGTGGCCCGGTGAACGGCATGGAGGCCCCTTTCGTGATCGAGGCCGAAGGTGCTTATCAGGTCGAGTTGCAATTGCCCGAACGGCTGGCGAGAAAGGTCCGTCCCGGCATGCCGGTCGAGATCGCGCTGTCCACCGATGGCGGCGGATCAGTGCCCGTCGGTGGCCGAATTCTCGCGGTTTCGCCCTCGATCGACCCGGCCACCCGGTCGGTACTGGCCCGCGCGAGCATGGGCAGCGCCCCGGGTATCGTCGCCGGTCGCAATGTCAGCGTGACGATCATAGGAAAGGCGTCGCCGTCCGGCATTGCCGTACCCGCCAACGCTGTGACGAAGATCGGCGGAGGAACCCATGTCTTCGTGCGCGACGAAGGGAGCTACGAGGCGCGTAAGGTCACGGTGGTCGGAACGACCGACCAGCAGGCTATCATCTCCGAAGGCCTGACGGCGGGCGAAGTCGTCGCCGCGAGCAGCGTAGCGGAACTCAAAGCCATGAGCGCGGAGTAAGCCGACATGCTTCGCAATCTGATAAAAAAGGCGCTCGATCTGCGCCTGGGCGTCATCGGCCTGGCGCTGGTCCTCGCCGGGGTTGGAGCATGGTCCTTCGCCAGGCTACCGATCGACGCCTTCCCCGACATCAGCACCACGCAAGTCAAGATCATCCTCAAGGCTCCGGGGATGACGCCGGAAGAAGTCGAGAGCCGCGTGGTAACGCCGATCGAGATGGAGATGCTCGGAATTCCCGAGCAGACCGTACTCCGCTCGGTCGCCAAATACGCTATCGCCGACATCACGATCGATTTCGAAGATAGCACCGATATCTATTGGGCGCGGCAACAGGTCTCCGAGCGGCTCAATGCGGTGGTGGGAGATATGCCGGCGACGGTTGGAGGCGGGCTAGCTCCGATTTCGACGCCGCTCTCCGAGATGTTCATGTTCACGCTCGAAGGGCCGCAATCGTTGGCCGAGAAACGTCGGGTGCTCGACTGGACGATCCGTCCGGCTTTGCGCACCGTGCCCGGCGTCGCAGACGTCAATGCGCTCGGAGGCTTCGTCGAAACTTTCGAAGTCGCACCGGACAGCTCGGCCCTGGCGGTATCCGGCCTTTCCACCGCCGACCTCGCCGAAGCCATCGAGATGAGCAATCGCAACGATGGCGCAGGAAGGCTGACCATTGGCGAGGAATCGCTGATCGTCCGTTCGATCGGGGCCATCCGCACTTTGGAGGACCTTGCAGCCGTGGTCGTCAAAGCCGACACGGGCGCGGTCGTCCGCGTGGGCGATGTCGCCACCGTCCGCATGGGAAGCCTCACCCGTTATGGCGCCGTTTCAAAGAACGGCCAAGCCGAAGCCGTGCAAGGCCTCGTCATCGGCTTGCGCGGTGCCGACGCCAGCCAGATCGTCGACGGAGTGAAGCAAAGGCTCGAGGAGATTCAGCCCAGCCTGCCCGAGGGAATGAGCGTCGCGGTCTTCTACGATCGTTCGGACTTGATCGAACGCGCGGTCGGGACCGTCGAGACCGCGCTTTTCGAAGCGACCGTGCTGGTCATCATCCTGCTTCTGCTGTTTCTCGGCGATGTCCGAGCCTCGGTGATCGTCGCACTGGCATTGCCGATGGCCGTCCTGCTGACCTTCATCTTCATGCGGTCGATTGGCCTCAGCGCCAATCTCATGAGCCTGGGCGGGCTTGCGATCGCCGTCGGAATCCTTGTCGATGGCGCGGTGGTCGTGGTCGAGAATGTTGTAGAGAGACTTTCCGATCCCAAACACTCGACGAACAGCAAAATCCACAACGTGTTCGTCGCCGCTGTCGAAGTCGCCAAGCCGGTCGCTTCGGGTCTTGCAATCATCGCGCTGGTATTCCTCCCGCTGCTGACTCTGGAAGGGCTGGAAGGCAAGCTTTTCTCGCCAGTCGCCCTGACCATCGTGCTGGCGCTAGGTTCGGCGCTGGTTCTGTCGCTGACGCTTGTCCCGGTGCTCGCTTTCTATCTGCTCAAGGTCAAGCAAGGCCATTCCGAACCCTGGTTGATGCGTAAAATCGCGCCGCGCTATTCGGCAGCCCTGATGGCAAGCTTCGACAACAAGAAACGCGTGTTCGGGGTGGCCGGGCTCGGGCTTGCGCTGGCGGCGGGGGCATACACCGTCACCGGTAAGACCTTCCTGCCCGTGATGGATGAAGGCTCGATCATCGTGCAGCTCACCAAACTCCCTTCGATCTCGCTCGACCACAGCGTCGAGGGCGACATGAAGGTGCAGCGCGCAATTCTGGATCAGGTGCCGGAAGTCGAAGCAGTGATCGCCCGCGTCGGTTCGGACGAGCTCGGGCTCGACCCAATGAGCCCCAATGAAACCGACAGCTTCCTCGAGCTCAAACCGCGCGAGGAATGGCGCGTGAAGGACAAGGACTGGCTGCTGGGCGAATTGCGCAAGGTAATGGAGCAATTTCCCGGGATAGAACCGACCTTCACCCAGCCGATCGACATGCGGACATCGGAAATGCTTACCGGCGCACGCGGCGATCTGGCGATCAAGCTGTTCGGCCCTGATCTTGACGAACTCGCGCGCCTCGCAGGGGAAATCCAGAAGCGGCTGGAGGGTCTTGAGGGAACAAGCGAGGCTATGACCGTCGCCAACGATCAGGTGGATTACCTCTTGATCGATATCGACCGCGTTGCCGCGGGCCGCGTTGGCATGCCGGTGTCCGACTTGCAGGATATGATGCGTGCCCAGGTCGAAGGCGTGCGTACCGGCATCGTCGCCGATGGTGTCCGCCGTGTACCGATTGTCTTGAAGGGCGACGGTTCTCGCGGTCTGACACCGCAGGGCTTCGCCGATCTCGTCTACCGCGCGCCCTCCGGCCAACTCGTGCGGGCAAGCGATGTGGCGCATGTCGGCCAGGCCTACGGGCCGGTCAAGCTCGAGCATGAGAACGGTTCGCGTTTCGCCATGGTACAGGCCTTCGTATCGGGGCGCGATCTCGTCGGCTATGTCGAGGACGCGAAGGCGGATATCGCGGCGAATGTCTCCCTGCCGCAGGGCTACCGGATCGAATGGGGTGGTCAGTTCGAGAACCAGCAGCGTGCTTCGGCCCGGCTGATGGTGGTGCTGCCGATCTCAATCGTGCTGATCTTCGCCATCCTTTTCTTCACGCTGAAATCGATGCGCGGATCCCTGCTGATCCTTACCAACATTCCCTTCGCGGCCGTGGGGGGGATGATCGCCCTGGCAGTTTCGGGCGAGTATCTTTCCGTCCCGGCGTCCGTCGGCTTCATCGCCTTGCTCGGTATCGCCGTGCTCAACGGTCTCGTGATGGTGACGTATTTCCGCCAGCTTCGCGAACAAGGCATGCCTCTTTCCGAAGCGGTGCGGCGCGGAGCCGAACGGCGGCTCCGCCCTGTCCTGATGACTGCCAGTATCGCCGCCTTCGGGCTTGTGCCGCTGCTGTTCGCAACCGGGCCGGGATCGGAAATTCAGAAGCCGCTCGCAATCGTCGTCATCGGTGGCCTCGTGACTGCGACGCTGCTGACGCTCATCCTCCTGCCGATCCTTTACGAGCGGTTTGGAGAAACCGCAGCCGAACGCGAGGCGAGCGATGCTTTGCGGTTGGAGGAGGACTAGAATGCGCCCGATCACGACCATGGCGGCCACATTCCTGTTGGTCTCGCCCCTCGCGGCCGAAACTGGTTTGCCCGACGAAGCGACCGTCCAGCAGGTGCTCGACGATCATCCCTCGGTCGTCGCCGCTCGCGCCCGCCTCGAAGCGGCACGCTCTCGGGCCGCGGGCCTGCGCAGGGGGCCACATGAAGTCACCCTGTCGGGCAGCTACACCCGCCGTAGCGTCGATATCGGCGGCGAGTTCGATGAATACGATGCTCAAGTGACGCGCGCATTTCGATTGCCGGGAAAGGCACGGCTCGATCGCGAAATCGGCGAACATGGCATCGCGGCCGCCAGCAACCTCGCGGAGGATGCTCGCCACCAGGCCGCGCTGCTTCTTTCCGAACAATGGTTCGATTGGCTGTCCGCATCCGCGCGGGCGAAAGTCGATCGCACGGCAGTGGCGAATTACGAGAAGTCGCTTGCCGCCATAACCCGGCGGATGCACTTGCGCGATGCGGCTCGACTGGATGTCGATCTGGCGCGCGCCGCGCTCGCAGGGGCTCGGATGGCACTGGACCGCTCGGAGGGCGGCATAGCTTTGGCACGTGCTCGCCTGGAGGCGCATTTTCCGGGCCTTCCGCTTCCGATCGAAGCGCCCGATCTGCCTTCTCCCGAAATCTCGGATACGCGCCTCTCCCAGTTGCACGATCTGGTCGTCCTCAACAGCCACGAGATCGGTGCTGCCCGGGCCGAGGCAAAACGCAGGGCCTCTATCGCCGATCGCATGGACAAGGATCGGCTCGCCGACCCTTCGGTCGGTGTGAGAGTGTTTTCCGAATCCGGCGGCGCGGAAACCGGCGCCGGGCTTGTTTTCTCCATTCCGCTCGGCGGAGGTCATCGCAGGGCACTGGCAGGCGAGGCGGCGGCCCTTGCCTCAGCCGCGCGAGCGCAAGAAGGTCTGGCACGTTACAATGTCGAAGAAACCGCCGATGCAGACCTTGTCGAGGCGCGGTATCGGACAGCGGCTTGGCGGCGTTCACGCGAAGCAGTCGAAGCGCAGGTTGCCGCGTTACGCAAACTGCGGAAGGGCTATGAACTCGGCGAAATCGATCTGACCGACCTGCTGCTGGGCGAACGGATGGTCCACCATGCATTCCTAAGCGAAACCGAAGCAAGGGGCGAAGCGATGCGTGCGATCACCAAGCTGCGCATCGACAGCCACGCATTATGGCTTGCTGACTGAAGAGGAGCGGTACGTTCCCCTGCGCCTCATTCCGCAAGCGGTTCGAGAGCTGTCCACCGCATCACGTGCGGGAGATCGGCTTTCAATCGGAGACACCTGAAGTCGCACACCAGGCCACCGCAAGAAGCAACGCATGCTCGACCCTGCACGCTATCGCCAGCGCAACCTGGCCGAGTGCTTCGTCAACAAGCTCAAACACTTCCGCCGTCGGCCCATTGCGCACAAGATCGAAGGCATAAGCCCGCGTGAATTGGCCTTGGCCTCGCTTCTCGCATCCGAAGACGGGGCTCTTTCGTGCTGCCGTTACCGGCGTGCCGAACGAAATCTATCGCGCGCCCTCATTTCCACAAGCAGAGTGAGAGCCTCATGATCGATCTCTTTCACGAATTGAGTCCTAAGATCTTCGGCACACTTCCTGACTGCGGGTTTACCGGCGAAGCCGGAGCCGTCCTTGCACCGTTCGATAGAGAATTTGGTCATCCGGTCGAGCAAGGCTTCCCGGTTTTCGGACGTCGACAATTCATTCTTCGTCAGCGCGAATTCGACGACCTCCCCGGCATGGGCGACTTGCGGTGCCGAAGACAGTACCGAGAAGAGGACAAGATGTCTCTTGGAAAACTGCATGCTAACCTCCGCTATTGCTGCGATGCAGTATGAACGAGGCATCCGGGCATGCCATCGCAAAGACATCAAGGTATCTTTGCAATCGTCGCAACGGGGTAAGCCTCTGATATTTTTTATCTTATGAGCGCAGCGCCGCCACTAGGCGAGAAATCGTCATTTGTGCAGTGCGGCAATTCGGTCCATAGTCGGGCGAGGTTTCGAGGAATTTCCAATTCGCAGACTCCCTCCAACCGGTTCTCTGGAAGCCTTTCTCACGGCGGCGCGCTTCGGTTCGCTGCGCAAGGCTTCGGACGAGCTGAATTTATCCGTTTCGGCCCTCAGCCGGCGCGTTCAAAAGCTGGAACGGCACGTTGGCACCGCACTCTTCACGCGCACGGGGAATGAGTATCGGCTCAACCAGGAGGGTAAGCGCCTGGTGGCCGAGATCGAACAGCCCTTCGATCAAATGATGTCGGTATTCGAGCGGCACGAGGGACCACGAAAAATGGAGCTGGTCGTCGGCGTTCCGACATCCTTCGCCACGGCATGGCTGATACCGCGTCTCGATTTTTTCCGGAAAGCCAACACCGACATAGAACTCCGGCTGGATACGTCCGGTTCTCCGGTAGAAAAGCTCGGAGACAGCCTCGATATGATCATATTCTTTGCCGAAGAGGGCGCGGAGAAAGTGTCGTTCCAGCCCTTGCGCCCACAGGGTGCGTTCATCGTAGCTCAGGAAGGCACGGTGAACCCTCTGGATGGGCTGAGACAGACGCTGAGAAGGACACCGCTGCTGGTGCATCGCCAACTGCCGCGCATACTGGATAGCTGGATGGCTGCTGTCGGGTTGCCTGCGGACTTCGATCTCACCATCGACAGGTTCGATGACGGGCCACTGCTTGTCGCAGCCGCCCAAAGCGGCCTTGGACTGGCGCTCGTGCTCGAGGATATGATCAACTTCTATGGAAACGCGTCGGGACTGGTCAGGCCGTTTGGCGAGTACGTCCGCACACCCTTCAGCTACGCGATCGCAGCAAAGCCCGTGCCGGGCAATTCGCGCGCGGTCCAACGCTTCGGCGCGTGGATCGCCGAAGAAACGCGCAAGGACGGTGGGACGACACTGCCCGAAAAATTGCTGGAGACGCCGTGACGTCTCCAGCGGAAAGGCTTGGGAGAGGTGTCAGAAGGGCTTCCCCCTGACGCCTCGATAGTTCGTTGAATAGAGCGAGGAATTCCATCGCAGTGATGGAAAGGTAGCGTTGCACAAAATGCAACGCCCGGTGCCTCTTCTCGGCCTGGCTCGGCGTATCCAAGCGTATTTTCGCCCGACGGCGTTAATGGGCGCTTGGATTCGTGCCTAGGCGGTTTACGGGCGGCCCCTAATCATCATTGGCCAATACGCGTTTCGAGGGCGGTTTCCTGCGGACAATCCAGGAAAAATCGCGTTTGGTGAAAGATTTGAAGAGCAGGTAAAATCCGGTTCCCGAGAGAAACAGCGTTCCAAACGCCACTATTATGATCAGGGGATGATTGAAACTGGAGCGATCCAGGTAATCCATATTGTGGAGCATCCAGAAGAAATCCCACAAACGCCAGGTATCCCCGCGCATCGTCAGAAGCTCACCCGAGGCCGCCGAGAAATATGCGGAGGAATTTTCGGCATCCGCGAAATCGACACGCCACACGGCCCCCTCATAGTCCCGTGCCTCAAGGTTCGGGCGATCCATCCGTGTAATAGACTTGATCCGCGCAGGAGCGATCTCCTCGGCGCGCGCGCGAACGAAAGCCGGATCGACCGTTATCGCATTGCCCGTGCGAGCATCGAAAAGGCGGATTCCATCATCGTAGGAGACTTCGTAGATCGGTCTGTCGCCAACGCTACGGACCGCGAATCCCGTAACCTGCTCATCAGTGATTTCCGCCGGATCGACAAAATTACCGGCGGGGATTCGGCTTGGAGAGACATCGGGCCGCGCTTTCATCGCCTCCATGTCGATGGTCGCCATCATGGCCCCGCTGACAGCCCACAGAATGAACTGAATTCCGAGAATCAGGCCGACCCATTTGTGGACCCGGCGAAAAAACAGGGGCGAGAATCGGATTTTCTTCATCAGCGCTTCTTCTTTTTCCGACGTTTCGGGAAGGCCCAGACCAGCAGCCACGCGCCGGTAAGCGCCATCAGAACCGCGAGCCAGGTGCTGATCCGAAGGAGCGGATTGTTGATGTCGCTGCGTTCGTCATAGTCCATGATGTGCAGCATCCAGGCAAAGTCGAAGATCCGCCAAAGCGAATGCCGACGTGAAATGAGTGCGCCGGATTCCGGCGAGATATAGAAGGTGGGACTGTCCCAGCGGTCGAATACCACCTGCCAGTAGGGTGGCTTGCGGCCCTGCATTTCCATCGGGGCGCTGGTAAGCAGCTCGACCGAACGGATGGGTTCGTCGAACGCATAGATTTCGCGAGCGACCGCGGCAGCCTCGTCGCGGGTGACGGGACGAAGCACTTCCCCCGTCCCCGCATCCACCAGCTTCATCCCTGACGGCCCGGAGATTTCCCACACCGTCCGGCCTAACAGAGACGAACTCCGCATTTCCGTAGCCCCCGGATAGCGACGCAGCGCATCCTCGGGTGAAACCATCCGTTCTACATCCAACACCTGTGCGGGTGCCGACTTGATCAAATGATCGCCGTGGATCCGGTCTATATGGACGACGACCATGTAAAACCCGGTCGCCGTCCAAAATACCACCTGCAACCCGATGATCAGTGCCAGCCATTTGTGGAAACGCCGAACGAAGAGTGGCCATCTGATTTTCATGGTGGGTCCGATCAGAAGCCGGTCTGGAAACCGACATAGAAGCGGCGGCCCATGAGATCATAGGTCATGGTATCGGTATTGGCGTCGGTAAAGCTCTGGATATAGGGAGCATCGCGATCGAAGAGATTGTCGACCCCCAGGCGGAAGCTGGTCCGGTCATTCACGTCGAAACGCACCTGCAGATTGTGATAGAATACGTCCGGCGTCGAATAGCCGATGTCGCCGGGGCTGGCGTTAAAATCGGTGGCAGAACCGATCCACTGAGTGGACCAGGTTGCGCCGATCGGGCCGTTTTCGATGGTGAGAGTGCCATAGCCACGCCACTCTGGATAACCGCCATTACCCCCACCGATAAAGCCATCGAACTGGATAGGAGCACCGCCTTCGAAGGGGTAGACCGTATATTCGTTCAGCCAGGTAACGTTCAAATTAAGGGATACGTCGAACGAGCCGATTGATCGATTATACAACATGCCGACGTCGAGCCCGCTCATCTTCTCCAGGCCGGTATTGATAGGCTGAGCGGACAGCTCCGTGACTTCGCCGGTCAGCGTGCTTCGCTTGAAATCATCGCAAAACTCGCTGCTCAGATTGGGGCTGGCGTAGCAGACTGCCAGCTTGGTCGAACCGGGAATGGCGCGGATTGCGTCCTCGATATCGATCTCGAACCAGTCGACCGTCAGAGAAAGGCCCGGGATCTGATTTCTCGGCTGCACGACCGCACCTATGGTCCAGGTCGTTGAGCTTTCAGGCTGGAGATCCGGGTTGCCCCCGACCGTGGTCAGAATGGTATTGCCGAGCTGGACATATCCCGCCGGCACGCCGGTGGCCTGACAATTCGCGATAAGCGTCGCATTGCCGCTGGTGCTGTAATTGCTGCATGGATCGGTGGTCGTCAGATTGCCTTCGGAAACGCCTCCGAACAATTCCGGCACATTGGGGATTCGAAAGCCTGTCCCGTAGGTGGTACGAAAACGCAAACCATCGAACACCTCCCAATCGGCACCCAGCTTGTAGTTCCAGTCCGTACCGAAGAGATCGTAATCGGATACCCGCAGCGCGCCATTGACGGTCAGGGCCTCCGCAAATGCAGCGCCTGAGAAGACCGGAACCGACAATTCCAGATAGGCTTCCTTGGCCTTGCTTTTCCCGGAGATCGGGTCCTGTTGATTGGTGTTCGCGATACCGGCGACGGTCAGGGGATCGGGATCCCGCCAGCCCTTTTCTTCACGATAAGCTATACCGGTCGCAAACGATACCGCCCCGGCAGGAAGCGTGAAGAGGTCCCCGGTGAGATCCAGAGTCGCGCTGACGAGTTCGTTTCCGCCCCTGTCTCGCGACGTGAACAAAATGTAGTCGAGAACTTCCGGGGTAAGGTCCCCGAAACCCAAGAAGTCGGCGCAAGGGATACCGTTAGAGCCGCAGGTCGCGGGATCGATTGCATTCCCCACCCGCTCGAGATTGGCGACATTGGTGGAACCGTCGATCGCGGTGTTCTTTCCCCAGCTTACGGCAGCTTCCCAGTGCCAGGCGTTGGACAGATCGCCCCGTAGCCCGCCGGTTGCCTGCCAGGTCTCGGAATCCTGGAAAAACTGACGGGGGCCAGCCTCCGCCAGACGGCGCCGGATGACGACCAGATCCTCGCCCGTAGGGTTGCTGGGGAAGCTGGCCGGGATGGCCAGATTGCGCAGAGTACCCGGCGTCGCGATCTGGTTGCTTTTGCGTTTGGTATAGAGGAATTCGCCAAAGGCCTCGGCTGCGTCACCCAGTTCGACATCGCCGAACACTCCGATACTCCACCGCTCGATTGGACTGACCGCATTCAGCGTAAGGGCGGAATTGTAATTGTGCTTGGCCGGATCGTAGGGTTCATAGAAGTCCCCGTCGCCACCCAAAACCTGATTGAAGTTGATCTGCTGGCCATTGGGAAGCACGGCCCGCCCACCGATGGTGGAGGAACTGTTCACGCAGGAAAGAGAGCCCGGCGTTGTTTCGGCAAGCGAACACGGTGCCCGGCTGAACATGCTGACCGGATCGGTGTTCTGATAATTGGCCGCGACCATGATTCCGGCGCTGTCTGATCGCCAGCCCGCCAGCACATCGATGGAAGCATCTGCGCCGTCGCCCTGTTCCGTGATGCCGTAACGCCCGCCGACTCGGATACCCTCGAAATCCGTACGGGTAATCATGTTCACGACGCCCGCCATTGCGTCCGCACCATAGACTGCGGAGGCGCCATCCTTGAGCACCTCGGTGCGAGCCAGCATGTTGACCGGTATCATGTTGAGGTCGGGCGAGGAATTGGCACCCGTCCCGCCAGCGACCAGGCGTCGACCATTGAGCAACACCAGCGTCCGCTTGATGCCCAAACCACGCAGGTTGACCTGAGCGGTGCCGTAGCCATTGCCGGTCCAGTAGGCCGAGGTCTGATTGCCGGCGAAGCCCGCATTGGCGGGAAGCCGCTGCAGAAGCGTCTCGACATTCACGATGCCGGTGTTTTCCATTTCTTCCACGCCGACGACGGTCGTCGGCCCAACACCTTCGATATCCGCACGGCGAATTCTCGATCCGGTTACGAGGATAGCATTGGATCCATCCGGCTCGGCGGATATGTCCGCGCCGCTCGCTTCGGTCGCGGCTTCGTCCGCGGCATCCTGCGCCGCGACCGGGCTCGAGATCGCCACCGCGAGCACACTGGTTCCGATTAAAATGCTCTTGCAACGCATCGAACTTACCCTCCCAAATTGAATTTCCAGGAGAGTGAACACACTGCCGATCTCAGTCAATGACTTTTTGTATATACATCAAAAACATCATAAAGCACTGATTTATATAGGTATTTTTCCGATACGGGTCCAAAATCCTTGCTCTTGTTGGAAATTAATTATCGACTTTACGAAACATTATTTCCGAGCGGAGCCGAATCGGGCGTCAAGGCTGTAAGACTCGCCGACGAAGAGTTGGCGCACTGCGGTTATGTGCTCTTTGCCTCGCCAAGTTCTACGCGCGAGGACCAGACACGGTGCGCCCGGAGTGATCTTCAGGCTGCAGGCCTCTCGCTCGGTCGCACCCGTTGCCGAGATATTGGTTTCGGCTTCGGTCCAGGGGACGTGTTGGAGAAGCCAGCTTCCGGGAGATTCCGGATCGAATGCCGCGTCCTCGATTTCAGGAACCGCCGTCAGACTCACCACCCTGCTCTCATAAGCGAAAGGGTACCCATCAGCCATATGAACACCGATAGTCAGCAAGGAAGGACCCGAAATTGGCGCTATGCCAAATTGGTGCACCGGCCCTAGGTCGAGCGCCTCTGCCTGGGCCGCCTCGCGATGGATAAGCCGGAAACGGTACTCCTGGTCGCGCCCGCGCACTTCCTCTGCAAGATCGGGAATGTCCAGAACCATTGCATGGGCCTGAGGCCGGGCCACAAAACTACCGGCCTTGCGGCGCCGTTCGACCAGACCCGTCGCAGCAAGAGCGGATATCGCCTTGTTTACCGTCATGCGGGAGCACCCATATTGCTCCATCAGCTTGGCTTCGATCGGCAACCGGTCGCCCGGAGCAAGATCGCCGCTCATTATGCGGTTCTCGATGTCGGAGCGGATCCGCTCGTGAAGGGAGGTCATACGAGTAATCTCCACAAATCGTTCGGGGGTTCTCGCTCAATCGTCCCGCGTCCGCAATGATGGCCACTCTGCATCTCGGCGGCGCCCCCGCAACCCGCGCGACAAACGCGAAGCCAAGCGCCCATAGACCTTGGATTTGAACCGGCCGACTTAGGAATGGTGCCGTCCGAAGCCGCCCAATTCCTTGTATAGTATATGATTTGCCGTGTCACGGATACGAGAAGGACGCGGCTGCAAGACACGATTTCACCATGAGCACCCGACACGAAGCAGGTTTGATCCGGTTAAGCATGGAGGAACCGGGGACAGCACCCCGGACCGCAAACCAATCATCGCTGTCCCCCTCCGGCACTCGCCCACTAGCCACCCCCAAGCGCTGCCTCATGGCAGAGTACTTCGGCCTACCCGCCCTTCGATAGAGCTTCCTCGACAAATTATGTATATACATCAGGCTGGAGCATGTAAACGGCGGCGGCCAGGGCGATAAGCGGGCACGCTTGCGAAAGGCTATCGGACCACCCGGCATTTACAGTCTTGACGCAGAGCATGGCTCTATGTAGTTATCATGCTAACTAAAGGAGCCTCAGAATGGCGCAACTGAATATCATCGCGCGAATTACGCCGCATCCCGAATATTTCGACGATGCGCGCAAAGCTGTGTGCGGCATAATCGAGCAAACGCGCGCGGAGCCGGGCTGTATCGAATTCCGGTTGAGCGAGAATGTCGAAACCGGGACCCTGCATCTCTATGAGGAATGGGAGGATGAAGCGGCTCTGAAAGCCCATCACGAGCAGCCATATACCGTTGCGGTTTTCAAGGCATATGAACGCTGGCTCGCCGAGGAGCCGGAGATACTTCGGCTCCACCCGGTGGCCTAGTACGATGTTTTTTCTCAAGGACTTGCCCAGTCGGCAGATGGTCGAAGGCTATTCCGACCGGTTCGAGGGCGTCGATGTCGGCAACGTCATGGACGCGCTCGATCTGATGCGTAGGGCAAGTCTCCTGATCCGCGATCTGGAAGCGTATTTCGCGGACCATGGCTTCTCGCAATTGCGCTTTCTCACTCTGGTCGTCATCGATCGTGAACCGGATCGTTCATCGCTGATGGCGGGGGAGGTCGCCGATCGGCTGGATGTGTCGAAACCCGTCGTAACGAGAGTGCTGCGCAGCCTGGAATCCGCGAAGCTCATCAGCATCGCGTCCAGTTCTGATGATGCCCGATCGCGCGAGATTTCCCTTACCGCGGCAGGCCAGGCGAAACTTGCCGAGATCATGCCGGGCTATTTCTCGATCCTGAACCGAGCCATGTCTTCGGCAAAGGCCGGTTCGTGAAAACCGTCCTCCTCCATCTTCTGCTGGTTTGGCTGATCGTATGGCCGCTCGTGACGTGCTTGCTGATCCTGCTTTCCGGCTTGGCCCACCCCCTGCCACTGGGCGTGCAGACGTTGATTTTGACCGGAATTCTGGTTCCGCTGACCAACCTCGTTCTCGGCCCGAAAATGCGCCGACTCGCAAGCCACCTTACGCGGGAAAATCCGTAATGGGGCCAGTCCGGAGTGGGCCGGATACACCGCTTGCAACGGAGCAAGTCGGCGGGCAGGATTTACCCCGCACAAAGCGCCTGGCTCCGTTCCGTCGCCACGCGGCGAAATTGAAGCTCTCGCGAAGCTCGGCCCGTCAGCCCACCACGCCCGCACTCGCCAACACCGCCAAGGTCAGCACGTCCGGCGCGATCGCCGTCATCGGGGCGATCTGGACGGGTTTTTCCATCCCGATCATCATCGGGCCGACCGTGGTTTCGCCTGCCAGTTCGCGCAGCAGCTTGGCCGAAAGGTTCGCCGATTGCAGGCCAGGCATCACCAGCACATTGGCCG
Organism: Erythrobacter sp. SN021; assembly: GCF_021864455.1. Lineage (NCBI taxonomy): Bacteria > Pseudomonadati > Pseudomonadota > Alphaproteobacteria > Sphingomonadales > Erythrobacteraceae > Erythrobacter > Erythrobacter sp. SN021. Next base: position 120,526 of record NZ_JAKKUW010000004.1, on the reverse strand, counting down.
GTCCGGACAGGCGGCTGAAGGGGTAGAGCTTCATCACTGTCGGATTGAGCGCGACGTCGGGCGCCATTTCGCCTTCATATTCGAAGCCCGGTTCCTCGGCGTCGAGAATCGCCACCGCATCGCGGATATTATCGAGCCACTGCCCGCTGGGGTTGCCGAAGGTCGAGAATGACAGGAAGGCAACGCGCGGTTCGTGGCCCATGCGGCGCGCCACGGCGGCGGTTTCCTTGGCGATATGCGCGAGCTGTTCGGCGGTGGGGCGTTCATTGATCGTGGTATCGGCCAGGAACACGGTGGTGTTCTTGCCGATCATCATATGGACGCCGAAGGGTACTGCACCGGGAGCCGGATCGAGCACTCTCCCGACCTCGCGTGCGGTCTGGCTGAAGGTACGGGTCAGACCCGAGATCATGCCATCGCCATGTCCCAGCGCGACGAGCAGCGCGGCGAAAACGTTACGCTCCTGATTGACCATGCGGGCCACATCGCGTTCGGTATAGCCGCGCCGCTGCAGCCGCTTGTAAAGGAAATCGACCATGGCCGGGACCTTGTCCGACAGGGCGGAGTTTTCGACGATCCAGTCGTCGGGATCGTCGACGGCAAGTTCGGCCAGCTTCTCGCGCACCTTTTCCGTCCGACCGACGAGAATCGGTTCTCCATAGCCGAAGTCGCGGAACTGGACCGCGGCGCGCAGCACCACATCCTCTTCCGCTTCGGCGAAGACCATCCGCTTGGGATTGGCCTTAGCCTGTTCGTAGATATTGGTCAGGGCAGCGGTCGTCGGATTGAGACGCGCCTTCAATTGGTGGCGGTATTCCTCGAAATCCTCGATCGGTGCCTGCGCGACTCCCGTTTCCATGGCCGCTTTCGCCACCGCGCTGGATACGACTTCCATCAGGCGCGGGTCGAACGGGGCCGGGATGATGTACTCCTCGCCGAATTGATGCGTGACTCCGTAAGCGGCAGCCACTTCCTCGGGCACGCGCTCGCGCGCCAGTTCGGCGATGGCACGCGCCGCCGCCACTTTCATCTCCTCATTGATCGCGGTCGCCTGCACATCGAGCGCGCCGCGAAAAATGAAAGGGAAGCCCAGCACATTGTTGACTTGGTTGGGATAGTCGCTGCGGCCGGTCGCGATGATCGCATCGGGCCGGACCGTCTTGGCATCTTCGGGCATGATCTCGGGCACCGGGTTGGCCATGGCGAAGATGATCGGCCTGTCGGCCATATGCTCGACCCATTCGGGCTTGAGCGCACCCGCCGCCGACAGGCCAAGAAAGATATCGGCACCCTTCAGGGCCTGCTCGAGATCGGTAGCGGAAGTCTCTACCGCATGCGCGCTTTTCCACTGGTCGACGTCCGCGCGGCCTGGTGTGATCGGACCCGACCGGTCGCATACGATCACATTCTCGTGCGGCACGCCGATCGCCTTGATCAGTGCGGTACAGGCAAGCGCCGAGGCACCCGCACCGTTCACCACCATCTTCACATTCTTGAGGTCGCGGCCCGTCAGGTGGCAGGCGTTGATCAACCCGGCTGCTGCAATGATCGCGGTGCCGTGCTGGTCATCATGCATGACCGGGATATTCATCCGCTCGCGCAGCGCCTGTTCGATGATGAAGCATTCGGGCGCGGCGATGTCTTCCAGATTGATGCCACCGAAGGTCGGCTCCATCAGCGCGACGGCTTCGATGAACTTTTCCGGGTCCTCGGTGTCGAGTTCGAGGTCGATTGAATCGACATCGGCGAAGCGCTTGAACAGCACTGCCTTGCCTTCCATCACCGGCTTCGAGGCCAGCGCGCCGAGATTGCCCAGGCCAAGGATGGCGGTGCCATTGGAAATGACCGCGACGAGGTTCGAGCGCGCGGTGTAACGGGCCGCATCCTTGGGGTTTGCCGCAATCGCTTCCACCGGGGCGGCCACGCCGGGCGAATAGGCCAGGCTGAGATCGCGCTGGCTCGCCATGGGCTTGCTGGCGATGATCTCGATCTTACCGGGACGAATCGTCTCGTGGTAGAACAGCGCTTCGCGGGTGGTGAATGCGGATTTCTCGTCGGCCATCGGCGTCCCCTTGTCTTGCGTTGCTGCCCCTAACCGTTCGGGCGGCGAAGTCATAGGGGAAAGGAAGGGTAGCCCGACTCCCGAATCGCCGCCATGCTCGCTAGGCCCCTCCCATGCCCGGCAAGCCCACTCCGATGATGCAGCAATATCTGGCGCTCAAGCGCGAGGCAGGCGATGCACTGCTGTTCTACCGCATGGGCGATTTCTTCGAGCTGTTCTTCGAGGATGCCAAGGTGGCCGCGGGCGTGCTCGACATCGCGCTGACCACGCGGGGCGAACACGACGGCGAACCGGTCCCGATGTGCGGTGTCCCGGTCCATTCGGCCGAAGGCTATCTCGCCCGGCTGATCAAGGGCGGCTGCCGGGTCGCGATCGCCGAACAGACGGAGACGCCCGAGCAGGCAAAGGAACGCGCCAAACGCGAAGGCACGCCGGTATCCAAGGCGCTGGTCGCGCGCGATATCGTGCGCTTCGTTACTGCCGGCACGCTGACCGAGGAAGCGCTGCTCGAACCGCGCCGCGCCAACCTGCTGGTAGCAGTGGCACCGGTGCGCGACGGCGTCGGACTGGCGGCGTGCGACATCTCGACCGGGCGAATGGAGCTCGAGGAATGCGATCCGCAGGCGCTCGATGCGGCGCTCGCGCGTCTGGGAGCAAGCGAGGTTGTTGCCCCCGAGGACTGGGACGCCGCCCCGCCCGAAGTGATCGCACGGCCACGCGCGGATTTCCGTAGCGAGAATGGCGAAACACGCCTCAAGAACATTCACGGGATCGCAACGCTCGACGGGCTGGGCACCTTCACCCGGCCGATGCTCGCGGCGGTGGCCGGGCTGATTGCCTATCTCGATCATGCCGGGCGCGGCACGCTGCCTTTCCTGCTGCCGCCGGTGGCGCGCGGATCGGGCGCGCATCTGGCGATGGATGCGGCGACACGCACCAGCCTCGAAATCCTCGAGGCGCAAGGCGGCGGACGGGCGGGAAGCCTCATCGCCTGCGTCGACCGCTGCTCTACCGGGGCCGGCGCGCGCCAATTGGCCGAGGACCTTGCCGCCCCGCTCGCCGAGCGCGGCGCGATCGAAGAACGTCTCGCCAGCGTGCAGCAGTTTTACGCCGACCCGCTGCTGCGAGCGGATCTGCGAGCCGTCCTGCGACAGGCGCCCGACATCGGCCGTGCACTCGGCAGGCTGGTGGCTGGGCGGGGCAGCCCGCGCGATCTCGGGCAGATCCGCGACGGTCTGGCCGAAGCGCGGCGCGTGCGGGACATGCTGGCGGCCAGCAGCGACCGGCCTGCACTGCTTGCGCGGATGAGCGATGCTTTGGGCGGTCATGGCGCGCTGGTCGATCATCTGGCGCGCGCGCTGGTGCCCTCTCCGCCGACCGAGCGCAGCCAGGGCGGTTTCATCGCCAGCGGCTACGACCATTCGCTCGATGCCTTGCGCGAAACCAGCGGCAATGCGCGCAAGGCGATCGCCGCGCTGGAAGCAAAATATCGCGAGGAGACCAAGACCCCCTCTCTCAAGATCAAGCACAACAAGGTGCTCGGCTATTTCATCGAAGTACCGGCCAAGCACGGCGACAAGCTGATGGCGGCGGATAGCGGCTTTACCCACCGCCAGACCATGGCGGGCGCGGTGCGGTTCAACTCGGTCGGCCTGCATGAAGAAGCCTCGCGGATCGCGGAGGCCGGGGCGCATGCGCTGGCGGCCGAAGAGACGCATTTCGACCGCCTTGTCGGCGAAGTGGTCGACGCACGCAAGGCTATCGCCGCAACGGCCGCTGCGCTGGCGCGGATCGACGTATCCGCAGCGCTCGCCGAACGCGCAGCCGAAGGCGACTGGGCTCGACCCGAAATCCTCGACGAGCCTTGCCTTGAGGTCAGCGGCGGACGGCACCCGGTGGTCGAACAGGCGCTGGCCAAAACCGGCGAACGCTTCGTCGCCAACGACTGCACGCTCGGGCCGGACGACCGGCTATGGCTGATCGGCGGCCCGAACATGGGCGGCAAATCGACCTTTCTGCGGCAGAACGCATTGATCATACTGCTCGCCCAGGCGGGAAGCTTCGTGCCCGCGACCAAAGCGCGGATCGGGCTGGCCGATCGCCTGTTCAGCCGGGTGGGCGCGAGCGACAACCTTGCGCGCGGCCGCTCGACCTTCATGGTGGAGATGGTCGAGACCGCCGCCATCCTGTCGCAGGCCACGACACGCAGCTTCGTCATTCTCGACGAGGTGGGCCGCGGTACCTCGACCTATGACGGTATGGCGCTCGCCTGGGCGGTGGTCGAGGCGGTGCATGAGCAACTCGGCTGCCGCTGCCTTTTCGCGACGCATTATCACGAGCTCAGCCGCCTCGCCGATACTTGCGATGCGCTGAGCCTGCACCATGTTCGTGCGCGCGAATGGAAGGGCGATCTGGTGCTTCTGCACGAACTGGCCAGGGGCGCGGCGGACCGCAGCTACGGCCTGTCGGTCGCGAAGCTGGCGGGCGTACCCGCGCCGGTTATCAAACGCGCCAAGGCGGTGCTCGACAAGCTCGAGAAAGGCCGCGAGGCTACCGGCGGGCTCGCGGCGGGCCTTGGCGAACTGCCGCTCTTCGCGGTCACTGCGCAGATGGAGGAGGCCGAGGAGGATCCGCTACATGCGGCGGTGGAGGCAATCGATGTCGATTCACTTTCGCCGCGAGAGGCGCTCGAAACGCTGTATGCCTTGAAGGCGCAAGCCGCAGCAACAGACGCTTAACTCCCATCCGCTACGATCTGCGGCCATGGATCAGGAATTTCCTCCCGGACTGGTCAAGAAGCTGGCCTTGGTTGGCGCGTTTCTGGTGGCCGTGGCGCTGCTGATTGGCGGGGAAGACGATCCCGGCGTGATCGGCCAACTGGGCGACGCGCCGCCCATTGAGGGCCGGGCTGCGGGGGCGCAGCCCGCAAGCGGGGATCAATGGCCGAGGCCTGGAACCCGGCAAGTGCAACGCAACGACCAGGCGCTGTCCACCTGGTATGCCGAAAATGACACCACCGGTCCGGCCAACCCTCAGCCATTCGAGCCAGAAGCGATCGACCGCAGCCATTTGACCGGCGACGCCATGCCCATGGTGGGACCATCTAACGGACGAGCCCCCAGGGCCGCACCGGATGAAGAACCTGTCATTGCGGAAGAGGTGCGATAGATGACGCCGGAACCGGCGCGGCCTTTCGCCCATTGACACGTCATGGCGCAGGACGATCCCCCGGATAGCCCCGATAAATCGACGCAATGGGCGGAATTTCGCACCGACCTTGCCGAAGATCGCAACATCATGGCGATGGAGCGCACCTTTGCAGGCTGGATGCGTACGGCCTTTGCAGCGATCGGCATCGGCCTCGGCTTTCGCGCTGTTTTTGGAGATTTCGAGCCGCCTTGGCTAGCCAGAGCCATCGCCACGGTTTTCATCGTGGGCGGCGGCTGGCTGGCCATCACCGCCGAGCGACGCGCCTGCAAAACGCTAGCCCGGCTCGATCCGCATGAATTCGAAGCAATCTCGACTCCGAATTTCAAACTTATGGCCTACGCCGTTGCCACCGGCTCGGCGGTTCTAACCGCCGGCCTTTGGATCCTGAACGACGGCTCGATCGAATAATCAGCCACCGTCGCCGCGCAACCCGTCGGGTTTGCGCGCCTTGCCGTATTTGTCGACATTGTCGTCGTGGTTCGGCTCGCCGGTATAGGCATCCATGTCGATCCGGCCCGAGCTTTCCATGTCGCGCATGTGATCGACCGTATCCTGCGTGGAATCGCCCATCAGGCCCGACGATCTGTCGCTCTTAAGGCTCTCGGTTGGCGAGCCTGTCTCGGACGTCACCTCCCGCGCCTGCTCGGCGACTTCCTGCGCCTGGCTACGGTGATCGTCCTGCTCATCATTATGCGTTTCCGGGGCAAGGCCGTACTGACGCATTTCCTGGCTCTCGGGCTTGGTGGTACTCATCGAATATCTCCTTTGGAGGAGAAACGGGGAGCGGGGGCCTGGGGTTCCGTTATTTGTTGGATGCGGGCCGGTCGCTTGTCCGGCACTTCAGTGCCAGCCCTCGCCCCCATCCGGAGCTTTTTATAGGTGCGGTCGTGACGTCCGGCCCGACCTTGCTGTTCCATCCCGCTCCCCCTCCCGGCCACCCACAGCATCATCCTGATTGGGTGGTCGGGAGGGGGAGCGGGATGGAACAGCCGAGCCGTCAGGCGAGCAAACTAACGCGTCGGGACCGGCACTTCGCCCGAATAATCGTAGAACCCGCGGCCGGTCTTGCGGCCGAGCCAGCCTGCTTCGACATATTTCACCAGCAGCGGCGCGGGCCGGTATTTGCTGTCGCCCGTGGTGTTGTAGAGCACCATGATAATGTCGAGGCAGGTGTCGAGCCCGACGAAATCGGCTAGCTGCAGCGGCCCCATCGGGTGGTTGAGACCGAGGCGGCAGCCCTTGTCGATATCCTCGATCCCGGCGGTCGACTGGCCGAGCACGAAGACCGCTTCGTTGATCATCGGCAGCAGGATGCGGTTGACGACGAAGCCGGGCTCGTCCTGGCTCAGCACCACTTCCTTGCCCAGCCCTTCCGCAAAGGCCACGGTCTTGTCGGTTGTCGTCTGCGCCGTGGCAAGGCCGGGGATGACCTCGATCAGTCCCATGATCGGGACCGGGTTGAAAAAGTGCAAACCGATAAAACGCGCCGGATCGGGCGAGTAGTTGGCCATGCGGGTGATCGGGATCGAGCTGGTATTGGAAGCCATGATCGCGTCGGGGGCGAGGAATTCGCCAGCTTTCTCGAAAATGGTCTTCTTGACCCCTTCCTTTTCGGTCGCTGCCTCGACGATCAGACTGGCATCCTTCATCGGCGCATAATCGGCAACTGGCGTGATGCGCTTCAGTGTCGCTTCGGCATCGGCAATCTCGATCTTGCCCTTGCCCACCAGCTTGCCGAGCGCCTTGTCGATGCCCGCATGCGCCTTCTCGGCGACATCGAGGCTTATATCGGCCAGCAGCACATCCATGCCGTGAGCGGCCACGGTTTGCGCAATGCCGGAACCCATCTGCCCCGCACCGATAATGGCGACCGTCTTGTTCATCGAGATTTCCCTTCGCATGTGCAGCAAAGTGCGCGGTCTAACGGGCGTGCGGCGACAATACCAGCGCCTTTCCGGCAGGCATGACCGACCGGCACAGACGGCGCCCCTTTTGCGATCGTCACACCGGACCGAGGCCGGTGTGACGGAGCAGGCCTGGATGGCACAAATTCCGACTACCGGTTGGCGCCGGGGATCCACTTCACGTCGGCGCGCCCGTCGTCATTTGCCACGCGGGCAAGCACGAAGAGATAATCCGACAGACGGTTGATATAGGCGAGCGCCTGCGGGTTGGTCAGCGACTGCGAAGCCATCGCCGTCATCGCCCGTTCGGCGCGGCGGACCGCAGCCCGGGCCAAGTGGAGGCGCGCCGCGACTTCGCTTCCGCCGGGCAGGACGAAGCTGGTCAGGGGTTCGAGCCGCGCATTGGCCGCGTCGATGGCTTTTTCCAGCCATTCGACCTGCGCGGGAACAACCCGGAGAACCATCTCCGAGGGCGCGAAGTCATCCTCTTCGGCGGCCGGTGTCGCAAGGTCGGCACCAAGGTCGAACAGATCGTTCTGGATGCGGTAAAGCGGCTCGGCAAACCCGCTCTGCGCCCATGCGACCGCCGCCAGCCCTACCGCAGAATTGGCTTCGTCCACCGCGCCGATCGCTTCCATGCGCGCATCGTGCTTGGGCAGACGCGACCCGTCGACCAGGCCCGTGGTGCCATCGTCGCCGGTACGGGTGTAGATCTTGTTGAGCTTGACCACGCCGCGTTGCGGATCAGTTAGCGATGGCGAGGAGCACCGCGACCACCACGACCGCCAGAGCCTGATATTTGATGCGGGCGAACATCATCCTGTTCTGCGCCAGCTGCATATCGGTCGCGTCGGTCTGTTCCCCGCTCTCCAGATCGATCTTGGTGCTCTTCATGAAAGCGACGATCCCACGGATCAGCGAAGCCACCACAAGGACCATCATGATGACGAGAAGGATGGTGAGGAATGTTGTCATAGCCCAGCGGGTTTAGGCGTTCAGCAGGGAAATACCAGCCGGAAATCTATGCAAGCGCAGTTGTTCTGCAAGCAACAGTCCGTTCTCCCCGCCCTGTCGCCGGTCCGCCAGCCCGAGGCCAGAAGCACCCGATCCGCGGCGCTTGGCGAGCTTCTGCCCGCTCCGATCGAGCAGCAACCCATGGTGATGCCAGCGCGGCACCGGCAGGCAGAGAAGCGCCTGCAGCAGCCGGTGTATATGCGTTGCGGGAAACAGATCGGCCCCGCGCGTCACCAGCGTCACCCCGTCAGCCGCATCGTCGAGCGTCGCGGCGAGATGATAGCTCGCCGGCGCATCCTTGCGCACGATCACCACATCGCCCGCCTCGCGCGGATCGGCGATCTGCGGCCCCGCGAGCTCGTCTACCCAAACCAGCTCCCCTGCCTCTGCCAAGGCGCGATCGACATCGAGCCGCAGTGCGGCAGGTTTGGCGGGATCGAGCAGGCGCCCCTTGCAGGTGCCCGGATAGATCGCGCCCTGCGAACCCAGCCGCGGCTCCAGTGCCTCGATTTCCGCCCGAGTACAGGTGCAGGGATAGAGATAGCCGCGCCGGAGCAATTCGTTTGCGGCCCTGTCGTAAGTTGTCAGCCGGGTCGATTGCGCGGGAACCTCTTCCCATTCGAGCCCCAGCCATTCGAGATCGCGGCGAAACTCGTCGGCAAGCTCGGGGCGCGATCGCGGTCCGTCGATATCCTCGATCCGCAGCAGGAACCGGCCGCCAGCTTCGCGCGCCAGATCATGCGCGACGATCGCCGAATAGGCATGGCCGAGATGCAGCGGGCCATTGGGGCTGGGCGCGAACCGCGTAATCACCATGATCCAGCCGCCGCATCCGCGCTCCGCTTGCTGTGAAAGGCAGCGAGTCGGTGGAAAGGCTGTGGATAGCCTGTCTGTAACAGTCTTGACGCTTTACCTTGCAAATGCATTCTCGAAGCTATCGGGAGGGACGCACAGGTGTTCAAGGCCGAACTGCTGGAACGGGCCGCTAGGTTCCGAAGTACCGAGGAAGATCCGACGCGCAATCTGCAGTCGTGCCCTTCGCTCGTCCTCAATGCCGATTACACCCCCCTCTCCTATTACCCGCTGAGCCTGTGGCCCTGGCAGACCGCGATCAAGGCCATCTTCCTCGATCGGGTCGACGTGATTTCGACCTATGACCGCGAGGTGCATTCACCCTCGCTCGATATGAAGATCCCCAGCGTGATCGCGCTGAAGCAATATGTGAAACCGAGCGAGTTTCCCGCCTTCACGCGCTTCAACGTGTTCCTGCGCGACCGCTTCAGCTGCCAGTTCTGCGGCGACATGCACAACCTCACCTTCGATCATGTCGTCCCGCGGCGCCTCGGCGGCAAGACCACATGGGAGAACATCGCCACGGCCTGCGCGCCCTGCAACATGAAAAAGGGCGGCCGCACGCCGAAGCAGGCCGGGATGCAGCTCTACACCAAACCGATCCGCCCGACGCATTGGCAATTGCAACAACACGGCAAGCAGTTCCCGCCGAACTACCTTCACGAAACCTGGCGGGACTGGCTCTATTGGGACATCGAACTGGAGGCGTGATCAGCGGCTAGCGAGTTGAGTTCGCCGACCAACTCTGATCGCGCTCGCCAATAGCCGAACAGAAAGAATTCATCCCCATCGTTGCCCATGCCTCGTTCCATTCCGTGGCCATCGACCGATGCCGATAGATTGATGCCAATGCCGCCAGGGTACTTTTCGTAAAAACCGCCAACAGAGCCCCAAGGGATGTAAAGCGGGCGACGAATGGGGCGGCGAATATTGAGCCCGTCGGCTTGTATTCGAATTGTGGTTGGACGGACTCCTCGCAGGAAACCGACCATAAGAATGAACCCACCGCTCAGGAAAACCAACGGTTCTCGTCCTCGAGTGCGATATGAGGTAAAATCACCCTCCATGGCCCAGTAGATTGCCCCCGCGCCTACGAGTGCGAAGAGGAACATCACAAGCCGGCTCTCAGAAATTACCTTCCCAGTCATGTAACCGCCGCCCGCTGGCGGAATTCGGCACACTGCCACTCTCCGGTTTCCAGCACTTCGGCGAGGTGCCTTGCGGCCTCCGCCATGTGCTCGAAGCGCAGGTAGGCGGGGGCGAAGCCGAAGCGCAGGATATCGGGATCGCGGAAATCGCCGATCACGCCGCGCGCGATCAGCGCCTGGCAGATGGCGTAGGCCTCATCGTGGCGGAAGGAGAGCTGGCTGCCGCGCGCATCGGGATCGGTCGGGCTGACGAGATCGAGAACGACTCCACGTTCCGACAAGCACTGGCGAAAGAACTCGGACAGGGCCTGCGATTTCTCGTATAGCCGGTCCACGCCGATTTCCGCAACAAGATCGACGCCGACTTCTAGGGCGGCGAGGCCGAGGATCGGAGGCGTCCCGCAAAGCAGTTTTTCCACGCCGGGCGCTGCCTTGTAATCGTCGCTGAAGGCAAAGGGGGCGGCATGGCCCATCCAGCCGGTCAGCGGTTGCCGCGCGGCCTTCAGGTGCCTTTCGGCGACGAAGGCATAGGCCGGCGCGCCAGGGCCGCCATTGAAATATTTGTACCCGCAGCCGACCGCGAAATCCGCTTCGCAGCCATTCAGATCCACCGGCAAGGCGCCGCCCGAATGCGACAGGTCCCACAGCACCAGCGCGCCGGCTTCATGCGCGGCGTGCGTAAGGGCAGCCATGTCGAACAGCTCGCCCGTTTTGTAGTGTGTGTGGGTGAGAAGAAGGAGGGCGACATCCCCGTCGAGCGCGTCCGCCAATGCTTCGCGCGGGGCCAATCGTCGCTCGGCAAGACCCTGCCGTTCCAGCCCTTCGATCATGTAGAGATCGGTCGGGAAGTTGCCCGGTTCGCTGAGCACGACCTTTCTCCCAGGACGCATGGCAAGCGCGGCGGAGATCAACTTGAACAGGTTTATGCTGGTGGAATCGCAGGCGATGACTTCGTCTGCCCGCGCCCCGATCAGCGGTGCGATCTTGGTGCCGATCTTGCTGGAAAGATCGATCCAGCCCGCCGAGTTCCAGCTCCGGATGAGGTTCCGCCCCCACTCTTCGCGAACCACCTGCTCCAGACGCTCGGGCGTCGCTTTGGGAAGGCAGCCAAGGGAATTGCCATCGAGGTAAATCACCCCTTCCGGTACATCGAAGCGCTCCCGAAATTCCTCCAACGGATCGCCCGCGTCGAGACATTTTGCGCGCTCAAGCATCGGGAAGCTCTCGCAGAATCGCGCGGGTGAGGCCGGCATCGCCGCCCGCGATCTTGAGCGGCAAGGCGATCAGTTCGTAGCGCCCCTCGGATACGCCATCGAGCACCAGCCCTTCGAGGATGCGCATATCGTGCTTCAGCACGGCCTTATGGGCGTCCATCGTCTTCGATTCCTGCGGGTCGACACTGGGCGCATCGGTCCCGACCAGCTTCACCCCCTGAAATGCGAGCCATTCGATCGTTTCGGCATCAATGGCGGTGAAGTCGCCATCCCATTCGTCATGTGGAAAGCGGGCGAAGGTGCGGAACAGCACCCGATCGGCGCTTTCGATATGCGGGAGATCGCCGACCGAGATCGCTCCACCGCTCACGTCGGTGGCATCGATCACCAGGCACTCGCCAAGATAGGGATCGAGCGCGACACTCGCGATATCGGGCGCGGTCTGCGAATAGTGGAGCGGCGCATCGCCATGCGTGCCCGAATGGGTGCTCATCGTCATCCGCCCGACATTGACCGGCGAGCCGTCCTCCATTGTCCACGTTCGTTCGAAGGCGAATTGCGTATCGCCAGGCCAGACCGGCAGGCCCCCTTGCTCGTTGGTGGGGCGCAATGTCTGCGAAATATCCCAGATGCGCCGATCGGACCGCCAGGAACTCACAGCGCGGTCCTCACGCTCAGCAATTCTGGAAAGAACGCCGCTTTCAATACGCCCGCGAGATAGGGCACACCCGGCGTTCCGCCGGTGCCCTTTTTGAAGCCGATGATCCGCTCGACCGTTTTCAGATGGCCGAAACGCCAGCGCTGGAAGTGGTATTCGAGATCCACCAGCTTTTCGGCCAGTTCGTAAAGGTCCCAATATGTCTTCGGGTCACGATAGACCTCGGCCCAGGCTGCCTCGACCTCGGACGAGTGGGTCCATCGTTCGCCGACCGGGCGCTCGAGTATCTCTTGCGGAATGGCCAAACCGCGCCGCGCGAGCAGCGCGACAGCCTCGGCATAGATCGATTTTTTCGCCAGCTCTTCGCGCAGGGCTTCCGCCACTTCGGGCGTCGCCTCGTGCATGGTGATCATGTCCGGATTGCGCCCGCCAAGCAGGAATTCCATCATGCGGTACTGCGCGCTCTGGAACCCGCTCGACCCGCCGAGATGCGGGCGGATGGTCGAATAGTCGTGCGGGGTCATCGTGCTCAGCACGTCCCAGCTTTGAATCAACTGCCCCTGCGCGCGTGCCACGCGGGCGAGCATCTTGAACGAAGGCCGCAGCCGGTCCTGCCGGATGCATTCGCGTGCCTCGGTCAGCTCGTGCAGACACAGTTTGAGCCACAGCTCGCTCGCCTGGTGGACGACGATGAACAGCATCTCGTCATGTGCGTCGGACGCCGGGTGCTGCGCCGAAAGGATGCGGTCAAGATCGAGATAGCTGGAATAGGTAACATCGGATGTCATGCGCACAGCCCTAGCGCGCATTGGTCGCCGATGAAACTAGTTCCCTACCCTAACCCTCGATCACCCGTGTTTGCGGGTGATGCTTGTCTAGGTGCTTCTTCACGATCCGCAGGTTCTTGGTGTTCGAGCGATAGACCACGTCGAACGCGTCGCCGACCACCGGCACCGCGCCCACCGCGCCGTCGATCGCAATATTGCCGATCATCCGCCACAGCTTCCACCGCGGCAGACCAAGGTTCCTGGCTTCCCAAACGATGTAAGCGCCCATGACGGCCGTCACGATATCACCGACCACGGGTACAAACCCGATGATCGTGTCGAGGCCGATCGGATAATTCGTACCCGGCACCACCATGCTGCGTTCGAGCAGGTGTTCCATCGCCTCGATCCGCTTGCGGATCGAAACCGGATCGGTGCCGGTAGGCACGTCGATCCCCATGGGTCTCGGACGATTCGGGTCTTCCATATCCGCTAGATGGGGGCGCGGGAGAGCGGGAACAAGGGATGGATGTTCCACGGGTTTTCGCTGAAGGCGTCGATGTCCGCGCGTACCAGCGACCAGCGGATCGGCGCACCCAGCGGGATGTAAAGATTCGTTGCCAGAAGCGTGTTCTCCGCTTCGTGGAGATAGGAAGCCTCCTCGGTCCCGTCGCGGGCATCGAGCGCGAGCGAGACGAGGTAGTCCGCATCTTCGCTGCACTGCGCCTGCCGAATCCCGCAATTGAACTGGTTGAGGAACCAGCGCGGCGAGGCATAGCGCGCTACACGGTCGCGCAGGGCGAGATCGGCGGCAGACAGTGTTTCGACGCGCGTGGCGGACACACCGATGGCAGCAAGGTCATCGGCCAGCCCTTCGAACAACAGGTCCGAGCCCGGACCGGGCGGCAGATGGATGGCCACCTGCGCTTCCTGCCCGCTTTGCGAACGCCACCGCGCAACCCGCTGGCTTGCCTCGCCGCGCCGCTGTTCCAGCGTGAGCGCAGCCCATCGCTCTTCGGGTGTTTCCTGCGCGCCGGACAGGGCGACGGGCACGATCCGGGTCGACGGAATCCAGCCGCCGATATTGAACGGCGCCATGAGATCGGTCCGGTCGATGGCCATGGCAAGCGCCTCGCGATTGGCGCTCGTGGCGAGAAAACCCCGAGGATTGTGGACATCGAGGCCAAGCAATCCAATGGCCGCATCCAGGCGAACATTTCCGCGCGACAGGGGGCCGGTGTTCGCCAGCGGCAAGTTCGCCAGCCGTCCCCCAAGCACGAGGTCGAAATCGCCCTGCGAAAAGCCGTCGGCGGCCCGCTCCGCGTCGACAGCATGCAGCCGCACTTCGCGCACGATGTCTTCCCATCCGGGCTGTTCCGGCAATCCGCGTCGTTCCGGAGGCAGGGGCCTGAGCGCCATCACATCCCCGGCCGTAACGAGCGTCATCAGGCCAGCCCCGCCTTCGCCGAAACCGATTCCGAGTTCGGGTTGCGCCAAGAGCTGCAGAAAGTCGGGCATCGGACTAGTCAGCCGGATTTCGATGACACGACCGGTCATCGCGCGAATGTCCCGGATCTTGGCCAGATCGAAGCCGAGCGTCGTCCCATCGAGCTGACGCAGCCGACGCTGAAGGGCGTCGCGGACCACTTGCGCCGTCAGCCTTGTACCATCGCTTAGATCGAATTCGTTGATGCGGAAAATATAGCTCGCGCCGTCATCGGTCACGATCCACCGCTCGGCAACGCCGGGAACCACTTCCCCGCGCGAGTCGATCCGCACCAGACCGGGGGAAAGCGCCGCGCGCAGGTGCTGGCCCGCATTGCTCAGCCGCACACCCTCGGCCTGCAGATCTTCGGGCTCGGCAATGAAAGCAACATCGATTATGCCATCGTCCGCGCCTGTACCGCAGGCGGCCAGACAGGCGGACAGGAAGGCGAGGAACCAAGGGCGCATGACTGCCGGTTAGCAGCCTGCGGGACCGACGTCAGCCGTACAGTTCAAAGATTGCGAAGGCGTCGTTCCTCGGGAGAGAAAGCCGAAGCCACACCGACCCCCGGCACGCCGGTTTGCGCTTCCCGCGTGGCCCCGACGGGTGCACGAACCACCTTGGGATCGATGTCGCTTTCGAAGGACACGCCGAAGCGCGCATCCTGTACCCAGGCGACATTGCCTTTCACCATACCGACATTGCGCAAGTTGAACTTCAGCCGGTCTCCACGCGATACGGCGATACCGGCACCCTCGGCCATCAATCCGCCCGCGGAAAGATTGCGCACCTTGACCCGGATCGCCTCCGGCCGACCCTCGAAGGTCAGCTCGGCAAAGAGGAACAGGCTGTCGCGAGCAACATTGCGCGTCTCGACCGAAGACATGGCGTTCATCGCATCCTTGACGTATTCCGTTCAGGCCCGGCTCCGGGCGAGTCCCGGCGCCAAGCGACGTTAAGCGACAGACCTAAAAAATCCGTTATCGCGCGTTCAATCGTCGCGCGAGATCTTTTCCCTCCGTTCGTGGGCTTCCTGCGCCTCGACGGTCATCGTCGCGACCGGGCGGGCAATAAGCCGCCTGAGGCCGATCGGATCACCCGTCACCTCGCACCAGCCGTATTCGCCCTCGTCGATGCGCCGCAGCGCCGCGTCGATCTTGGAGATCAGCTTGCGCTGGCGGTCGCGCGTGCGCAGTTCGATCCCCCAATCGGTTTCCGAGGATGCGCGGTCGTTCAGATCGGGTTCGCGGATCGGACCGTCCTGCAGCGACTGCAACGTCTGCCCGGCGGCATCATGAATCGATTTTTTCCAGTCGAGCAGGAGGATACGAAAGTATTCCTGCTGCCGTTCGTTCATGTATTCTTCGTTTTCGTCGGGAACGTAGTCGTCGCCGATTGCGGCGCGCGCCTTGGCTAGTCTTTGCTTTTCGTTTGCCACAGAGGCCATTGAGGACCCTCTCATCCTGGTCGAATTGAGACATCGGACCACCGCCGTCCCGCAGGCCCGGATTTTCCCGGTGCCCCGTATGACCCGCTCGGCGCGAGCCTATAGGCAAGCGCCACCCACGGCACAAGCGTCAATCCGGTAAGCCGCGCAAATGCCCGCCGCCCGTGGCAGATATGCGTTTATTCGCTCGCGGATTAAGAAAGCGGAGCGTGTATTAACCTTTTATTGACCATACTTTGTGAACTTCTTGAACGTCCGGCGATGGATGCCGGTCCTTCAGGGGAATGACGATGCAGCTTACCGGTATCGAAGGGGGCAACGGCACGATCATCCAGGGTGAGGAAGCCGGGGCGCTGGTCGCCGAATGTCTCGCCGCATACGAATTGGGCAGTATCGACGCGCTCTACGACTTGGGCGTCGCATTTTCGACCGGAAGCCACGGCGCGGTCTGCGACCTCGTCGAAGCGCATAAATGGTTCAACATCGCCGCGTCGAAAGGGCATGAAGAAGCAAGCTGGTGCCGCGCCGACGTTTCGGATGAAATGACCGCGCGGGAAATAGCCGAAGCCCAGCGCCGTGCCCGCGAATGGTTGCTCGAAGGCGCTCGCAGAGTCGCCTAACCTTCTTTTCTGAACGGCCCGCGCGTCGCGAGATAGTTGCGATCCGCGGCCACTCCGGCCCGCTCGCGGTCGAGAAAATCGGCAACTGCCTCACGGAAGCCGACATTGGCGACCCAGTGCGCCGAAACCGTTTCCACCGGCTCATATCCGCGCGCCAGCTTATGTCCGCCCTGCGCGCCCGCCTCCACCCGCGACAGACCCAGTTCGATCGCCGCGTCGATCGCCTGATAGTAGCATAGCTCGAAATGCAGGAAGCGCACGTCGCGCGTGCACCCCCAATAGCGCCCGTATAGCGCTTCCCCACCAATGAAATTGAGCGCCCCGGCAATGGGTTCGCCATCCTGCAATGCCAGCACCAGCAGCAATGCCTCCCCCATCCGCTCGCCCAGCAGGTCGAAGGCCTCGCGCGTCAGGTAGGGCGTGCCCCATTTGCGCGCGCCGGTATCCTGGTAGAACGCCCAGAAGGCATCCCAGTGCTCGAGTCGGATATCCCCGCCGCGAAGGCGGAGGATGTCGACACCGGCCTGCGCGGCGGCGCGCTCCTTGCGCAAATCCTTGCGTTTGCGCGAGGCCAGCGTGGCGAGGAAATCGTCGAAGCTTGCAAAGCCGCGATTGTGCCAGTGGAACTGGATGTCGCTGCGCAGCATCCACCCGGCCTGTTCGAACAGCGCTTGCTGGGCCGGTTCGATGAAGGTCGCATGCGCGGAGGAAAAGCCGTTTTGCACGCACAATTGCTCCGCCGCCGCCAGCAGCGGCGCGGCATAGGCCTGGTCAGACAATAGCAGGCGCGGCCCGGTGGCGGGCGTGAAAGGCACCGCGATCTGAAGCTTGGGGTAGTAATGACCCCCGGCCCGCTCGTAAGCATCGGCCCAGCCATGGTCGAAAACATATTCCCCCTGGCTGTGCCCCTTGAGATAGGCTGGCATGGCGGCAAGCAAAGGCCCGCCCTCCTCGCCGATCACCAGCGGGGTCGGCTGCCAGCCGGTCCCGGGTCCGACGCTGCCGGAATCTTCCAGCGCAGTCAGGAATTCGTGGCTGACGAAGGGATTGTCCGTGCCCGCAAGCGCGTTCCATTCGCCGCGGTCGAAGGCGCCGACCGACCCGCCGACGCGCGCGGCAAGGCCGCCATCGCTCACGCTACCCCGGCCCCTTCGACGATCGGGGCGTCGGCATGGACCCGCGCATGGTCGCGCAAGTCCGGTGTATCGACCGTCCAGGTGAGCACCGGCATGCCGCCAGCGCGTAGCGAGGAGACCATCGGATTGGGCAAGGCCGCGACGTGATAGGCGATGAATTCAGGCCGTGCGAACCACAATGCCAAATGCCGTTGCCAAGCCTTCTGCGTCATACCGTAATGGTCCTCGCGCATGACCAGGCCCTGCACTGTGTTCGGCGAATGCCTGCGAAACCAGCGCGAAACGCGCGGGTCGAAACTCATCACAGCGTGGCGCCCTTCATATCCGGCCAGCGCGTCGCGCACAGCGACGCAGCTCTCCTCGACATCGTAGCGACGACGCGATTTTATTTCCACGAGGATAGGCACCTTGCCATCCACCAGTTCCAGCAAATCGTCGAGCCGCGCCAGCATGTGTTCGCTGTCGAGATAGGCGATCCGCGCCAGCTCTTCGGCCGAATAACACGCGGTCGGGCCGGTCACGCCGGTAAGCCGGTCCAGCTCCCAGTCGTGCATGAGCATCGCCGCATGGTCGCGACTGCGCTGGATATCGCATTCCACGCCCATCCCGCCTTCGAGTGCGCCGGCGAAAGCCGCGAGCGAGTTTTCCGGAGCAAGCTCGTCATGCAGGCCGCGGTGCGCATAGGTCCATTCGCGCAGCCACCCAACCCGCGCAGGGTCGGGTGACGGTACGAGAAAGCGATCAAGCCTTGAGAGCAACGATCGCATCGACCTCGACCGCGGCATTGAGCGGGAGGACCGGCACGCCCACTGCGCTGCGCGCATGTTTCCCCGGATCGCCGAAAACCTCGACCATCAGGTCCGAGGCCCCATTGATGACCTTGGGCTGATCGAAGAAATCGGGGATCGACGCGACGAAACCGCCCAGCTTGACCATATGCGCCACGCGTTCGATCAGCCCTGCCGCTTCGAGCTGGGACAGGATCATCATACCGCAGGCCCGCGCGGCGGCGATACCCCGGTCGAGCGCGACGTCCTCGCCCAGCTTGCCGGTCACCAGCTTGCCGTCGATGAAGGGTAGCTGGCCCGACACATAGGCGGTGTGGCCATCGACCACCACGGGCTGATAGCTGGCAACGGGCGCAGCCGCCGGGGGCAGCGTGATGCCATGGGCACGAAGACGGTCGTGAATGCTCATGCGGTTTCCTTCTCGATTTCGCCCAGCAGCCACGGCAGCGCTTCATCCCAGCGATCGATCCGTGCATCGGCATGACCCGAGCTATGCGCGCAATCGATATGCGGGGCGAGCAAAGGTTCGCCGCAGAGGTGGAGCGTGGTGATGGTGCCGACGGTCTCGCGCGCGGAGCGGTGATGCTGCGCCAGATCGTCGATGAAAATGGCTTTCGAGGGATTGTATTCCTCGAGGATCGCCTGGAGCGCTGGCCCCTTGGGTCCCTGATTGGTGAAGACCCGTGCATCGAGCCCGTGATCGAGCAATTGCGCACGGCGCATTTGCTGCCGCTTGTCGACGAGATTGGTGAGGATGACGACATCGGCGTGTTCGCGCAGCGCGGCCATCCCTTCGATGGCACCCGAAATAGGCGTCTGGCGATGCATTTCGGTGTCGAAGAAACCGCCGAGCTTGGACCAGATTTCCTCGGGCGCGAGAACTTCGCCGCTATCCTGCCAGCGCAGCGCCTTGGAGAAATCATTGCCCTCCATCCGGAACTCCACGCCCTGCGTCTCGGCCAGCCAGTCGCGGAATGGCGAGACCATGTGCAGCAGCACTTCGTCGCAATCGGAGATGATCAACGGACGGCTCATGCGGCAAGCTCCCGCGCCGCAGCGGCGAGCGCCTCGGGTGTAGTGTTAAGCGCATCGGCGGCCAGCACCAGGTCGGGCTCGTGATTGGCGAGAAATTCCAGCACTGCCGCCTGAACGCCGCGATCGCTCAACCCGTTCCTCAGCCGTTCGGGAGTGAGGCCGGTGAGCGAGAGCAGTCGCTCGGCCCGCTTCTCGTCGGCCAGCGCCCAGCCGAGCGCTTCGAGCGCCAGCACCTCGGCGGTCCTCGTTTCCTGTCCGGATGGTTCGCGAATAATTGTCAGCGCTCCCGCTTTTCCATATGGCCCCTTCGAAACACGCGAAGGAGCCGCCAAGTGGCAAAGAGAATCCTCGTTGTCGAGGACAACGATCTCAACCGTAAGCTGTTCTGCGACGTGTTGAAGGCCAATGGCCATGAAGTGGTGCCCGTGGCCGATGGGCAGAACGTGCTCGCCACGGCGAAGCGATTCGCGCCCGATCTGGTTATCATGGACATCCAGTTGCCGAATATCAGCGGGATCGATCTGATTGCCCAGCTCAAGGCCGACAGCGCCTTGGCCGACGTCCCGGTACTGGCCGTTACCGCCTATGCCGGCAAGGGCGACGAGGAGCGGATCCGCGATGCGGGCGCGGCCGATTATCTGGCCAAGCCCGTTTCCATCGGGCCTTTCATGGCGGCGGTACGCGCCTTGGTGCCCGATTAGCGGGCGGTCATATCGGCAGCGAAGGCCTCCAGCGCGACAGACGGGCCAGCTTTGCAGAGGCAAAATCACTTGTCCGCTTTCCCTCGTTCGAACAGAGGCTTGCCCGCTTTTGGCAGGGGCGTCACTGCCTGCTGCGCTTGACAAACGCCACCACAAGCCGCTTTGCCCCGGCAGCAAATTGCGCATCGTGCCCCCAGCGGGCCTGTGCCTCATAAGGATTGGATAGCCCCGCCATGGACCGAGCCCAAGTCGACGCAAAGATCCGCGAACTGGCCGCCCCCTTCAACAAGAAGGGCGTAACCATTACCGAAGCCACGACCTTCGCCAACGATCTGGAATTCGACAGCCTGACCGTCATGGATTTCGTTGCCGAAATCGAAGACGAATTCGACATCATCATCTCGATGAACCAGCAGGCCGAGATCGAGAATTACGGCCAGCTCGTGGATGCCGTAACCAAGCTCCAGGCCGACTGATGAGCGA
Source organism: Erythrobacter sp. SN021 (assembly GCF_021864455.1). NCBI lineage: Bacteria > Pseudomonadati > Pseudomonadota > Alphaproteobacteria > Sphingomonadales > Erythrobacteraceae > Erythrobacter > Erythrobacter sp. SN021. The sequence continues at coordinate 100,001 of NZ_JAKKUW010000004.1, read as the reverse complement.
GGGCATCATCCAACCGGACCAGCCGGAAACCATCGAAGGCGAAGGCAGGGATCTGTTCTCGAAGTTCGACGACATCATCGCTCTGCGCGAAGGGCTGCTCGCCAGCGGGCAGGAAGACCCCTTCAATCTCGTGATGGAAAAGGTCCTCTCGCCCACCCGTGCGATTTGCAACGGGCGCGACACGATCCTGCTTGGCACTTATAACTACATGGGCATGACCTTCGACCCCGACGTGGTCGAGGCTGGCAAGCAGGCCTTGGCCGATTTCGGCTCCGGGACCACGGGCAGCCGCGTTCTGAACGGCACGTATCAGGGCCACAAGGAAGTCGAGCAGGCGCTCATGGACTTCTACGGCATGGATCATGCGATGGTCTTCTCCACCGGCTACCAGGCCAATCTTGGGATCATCTCGACCATCGCCGGCAAGGGCGATTACATCGTCCTGGACATCGACAGCCACGCCAGCATCTGGGACGGCTGCGCCATGGGCAATGCCGAGGTGGTGCCATTCAAGCATAACGATATCGAGGCGATGGAAAAACGCCTCAAGCGCATTCCCGAGGACGCGGGCAAGCTGGTCGTGCTCGAAGGCGTCTATTCGATGCTGGGCGATGTGGCGCCGCTCAAGGAAATGGTTGCCATTGCCAAGAAATACGGCGCGATGGTGCTGGTCGACGAAGCGCATTCGATGGGCTTCATCGGCGAGAACGGGCGCGGCGTGGTGGAAACCGCAGGCGTCATGGACGATGTCGATTTCATCATCGGCACCTTTTCCAAGAGCGTCGGAACGGTGGGCGGCTTCTGCGTTTCGAACCACCCCAAGTTCGAAATCATGCGGCTGGTATGCCGCCCCTATGTCTTCACCGCCTCGCTTCCCCCCTCCGTGGTCGCGACCGCCGAAACCAGCATCCGCAAGCTGATGCACGGGTCGAACAAGCGCGCGCATCTGTGGGAGAATTCGCGCAATCTGCACAAGGGGTTGAAGGACCTTGGCTTCACCCTCGGCACGGATGAGCCGCAAAGCGCGATCATCGCGGTGATCATGCCCGATCTCGAGAAGGGCGCGGCCATGTGGGAAGCGCTGATCAAGGGTGGGTTGTACGTCAATCTGGCCCGCCCACCGGCAACTCCGGCCAATATGACGCTGCTGCGCTGCTCGCTCTGCGCCGAACATAGCGAAGAGGAAGTCGGCGAGATCCTCTCGATCTTCGAGCAGGCCGGGAAGGAAGTCGGGATTATCTGACGCGGGGGCGCGCCGCCTAGCGCGCTTCGATCGGTGGCGGGGCGGCGCAGGGGCCGGTATCGCCCTCCTCGCTTCCGCCGAGCTGGGTGAGGATCACCACCCCGCCCACCACGAGAATCACGAACGCTGTCGTCACCGTGCCGAGATATTTGTCGATCACCCGTTTGATCGGCGCGCCGAACACGCGGAACAGTATCCCCACGGTCATGAAGATCAGCGCGCGGGCGAACAGGCTGGACAGCACGAAGGTGACGAGGTTCATCCCGACGAAGCCGGCCGTGATCGTCAGCAGCTTGAACGGCACCGGGGTCGCGCCCGCGATCAGGATCGCCTCGAAATCATATTCGCGCAAATGGCAGGCGGCGACGGGGAACGCCTCGGTCAGGCCGAGCGAGGAAATCAGCCACACGCCGACGCTGTCGTAGAGTCCCCAGCCGATCGCATAGCCGAGCAGCGCGCCCGCCACCGAGGCCAGCGTGGCGATCAGCGCGAACTTCACTGCCTTCTTCGGTTCGGCAAGGCACATCAGGCCGAGCAGCGGGTGCGGCGGAATCGGGAAGAACGAGGATTCGACGAAGCAGAAGAAGGCCAGCCACCACACCGCATGCGGATGCGCGGCCTTGTCCATCGTCCAATCGTACAGCCCGCGCAGCGGTTTCATGATCATGGTGGGGGTGATTCCTCGCGTCCCGGTGAGACATGCGGGATTAAGCGAGGCGAACCCTGTTGGCAACGCCTTCGAACTAACCTATTTGGTTCTTTTCTCTTGACATCGTGACGCTATTTGGCTAGCAAAGGGCGATTATATACTTTACAAACCCAAGCTTCTGCCCTATAACCAAAAGGGTAAGGAGCAATGGAAATGTCGGTACTTTCGTCCCCCCACTTTCACGACGAGGCCAAGGCCTATGAGTTCCTTGAAGGCATCGTGTGGGCGAACGGAGTTACCTGCCCGCATTGCGGCGTGGTCGATGGCCGCGTGTACGATCTTTCCGGCGTCCTCACGAAGCCCTCCAAGAAGCACCCCAAGGGCAAGGTTCGCCACGGTCTCAAGAAGTGTGGCGAGTGCCGCAAGCAGTTCACCGTCAAGGTTGGCACTGTGTTCGAACACGCGCGCCTCCCCCTTACGAAGATGCTCCAGGCGGTTCACCTTATCGTGTCGAGCAAGAAGGGCATCAGCGCCCACCAGCTCCACCGTGTTCTCGAAATCAGCTACAAGAGCGCGTGGTTCCTTGCTCACCGTATCCGTGAAGCGATGCGCTCGGGCGATCTTGCACAGCCCTTCGGTTCGAACGGTGGCGCTGTAGAGGTCGATGAAACCTACATCGGCTTCAAGGGCGGCGTAGCTACCCGTCGCGGCACCGCTCACAAGCGCGCTGTCGTTACCCTCATTGACCGCGAGAGCGGCACGAGCAAGTGGTTCCACGTTGCGAACAGCACCGCAGCGGACATTCACCCCATCGTACTCGGCAACATCAGCCGCGAAGCCCGTCTCATGACGGACGAAGCCAAGATGTACCGCAAGATCGGCCGCGACTTTGCAGAGCACGGCACGGCTACCCACGCGGCTAACCAGTACGTGGACCCGAAAGATCGCACCATCCACACCAACACGGTTGAGGGCGCGTTCTCGATCTTCAAACGCGGTATGCGCGGCGTGTATCAGCACTGCGCAGAGCATCACCTGCACCGCTACCTTGCCGAGTACGAGTTCCGCTACAACACGCGGGAAGCCAACGGCATCAACGACCGTGGACGTGGACGTGGACGTGGACGTGGACGATGAATAAAAAATCGAGTCAAATCAGAGGTTTCCAAACCTCTGATTCGGCTTGACTTTTTAGTCTTTTCGCCTAAAGATAATTGTGTCGGAGACGTCTGTTCGCGACTGACAGATCAGGCACTGCCCGTCCTGTGATGTGACCCAGCTAGAGTGTGGTTGCGGAGGGCGGGCAGACTATCCCAAGACCTTCTCGATATCGGTGGCTAGGCCTTTCATCTCCTTGTCTGGGAATATCTTGAGGCCAAACCGTTTACCGTGCTTTTCGTAAATGGTTGGCGCGAACTGTCGTAAAAACCGGTCATCGGTCATGCCGTGCATCTTCGGCTCGATAGCCATGGCGAATGCAGATGCGGCAATATCGGCAAGGTGAATTGGCTGCTCATTCTGGTGGGGCACTACATCGGGTTCGTCGGCAGAAATTGCTTCCCAGTGCGCCCGACAATTATGTTGTCCCTCTCTCAGTTTCTGGATGTAGGCAAACATTTCTGGATACGGCCACATTCGCTGCTCAGAAAGAACTAGGCTGCACGGTCCGTTCGGGCGTCCGGGCAGCGTTGCTGCGTCCCTGACCGCCCACGAAATACGTTCCACAAGCATCTTCAAAAGATAGTTGTATTCGTTGGCGTGGTTATCCCGGATGTAGCTGCCGAGCATAGAAGGCTTATGGATCGCAACGAAGGCAGTACGGATTTTCTTGGCCGCGATTTGCTGGCTCAAAACGAAGCGGCCTTTGTCGTTCTCTTCAGAGAATTTGCGAAATTCGCGTTCTTGCAGGCGTTCGCCCCTTGCCCCGTCAAATGCCGCCAGCGTATCCTCTAAAAACTCGTCCCTGACGATAACTGCGCCCATCGCTAGGAATGTGCTCGAACCATGCCCATATTTGTCGCCAGAGCATCCGCTCTCGTCAATAAACGCAGAGAAAGTTGAGGGCTTACCGACCATGGCCGGTAAGCGTGAATCCACAATGAGGCGGAGTCAACTGGACAAGTTCAAAGATGCGGCGCGCGAACTTGAATGCGACGACGACGAACAGCGCTTCAGGGAACGGTTGGAAAAGCTGACAAAGCCGCGAAAAGATCAGAAGGCCTAGCCCTTCTTGTCGTCGCCTTTTGAGAAACTGAAGCCGGACACGTAGCCCTTTAACCCCTTGTCTCTCGTAGGCTCTGGCTCCCGCTCTGCCATTGACTTGGCAATTTCGACCCCATCCACGTGCAGGCTGCCCACCCGTGGAGCATATATAGCCTCGCGCTTCGAGCGAATGGTGGTGTTCGTTACGCTTGCGATCAGGTCAGGATTATCGATCGACATGCCCTGACCATGCACGCTGGTTAGCGTGCTGTTGGATATGAAGAGCATGGGCGGATTACCTCCCCCCTTTCTTCCCCTTTTTGTCATAGCGGGCCTTCCTGACGCTGATGTTATCGAGACTTATCTTATCAATGTTGTCGGCATTCAAGAACTGCCTTCCGGTATTTGATCTCACATTTGAAATCTTGGCATCGCCCACCTGACTGATTCTGATGTCTGGTACATCGGGTTCTTCGGGTTCTTCAGGCTTCTGACGGTCGGGCCTCGATGAAGTGAGCGCAAGCCACATTAGGCCCATCGCACTGACTGCTATAGAAGCGATCCCGCCATAGATGAGAACGTCGAAATATGGCGAACCAGATGGGAGACTTGCTGCGCCGATCATGGCTGCAATCCCCCCACTCAATACGGTGACAAGTAAAGCCAGCAAGATACCGCGTTTTTCCATAGGCACCTCATATCAGATGCCTCTTGGGTTTGTAAGGTATACAATCGCCTTTAGCATTCCCACTCGTCCCGTAGGCGCTTCTCTGGCCATAACCTATTTGACGAAAAATCATTTTCCTACAGCGTTACGCTCGGTTTAGAGAGAATCGCATGATGGGAATTGTCCCGATACAGGGGCTTAGATCGCATCATCGGCTAGGTGGGTTTGTAAACGACACAATCGCCTAGCAAAAGGGAACATCGGAAAAGTGCGATTCGAACGGCCCCGACCATGATCGGGCCTGGCGGGCGGTCCTTGCGGGGCCGCCCTTCGTCGTTTCGTGCCCAGTGCAAATGCGGAAGGGATCGACGTGCCGAGCAAACCAGCGACCGGGACACATCGCGAACCCGAATGGATGGCCCCTTTCCTCACCGCCCTGCGGGCCGAGCCGAAGGTGCGCGCCGCCGCCCGCGCAGCCAAAGTGGCCCTGTCGACCGCCTATCACCGCCGCAGGATGGACCCGGACTTCGCTCGCGAATGGGACGAGGCACGCGGGATACCCATTGGCGAGGGGGCATCCGGCCGGGGCGGCACCCGCCGCATCGGCGCCAAGAAGATCGAACGCTTCCTCGAAACGCTGGCCGAAAGCTCCAATGTCCGCGCCGCGGCCGAAGCGGCGGGGATCGCGCCGCGCGCGGTCTATCGCCTGCGCCGCGACGACCCGGACTTCGCGCGGGCCTGGTATGCGGCGCTGGCCGAAGGATACGACAATCTGGAAATGGAGATGCTCGAACACCTGCGCGCGCAGGGGGCAGGCGAAATCACCCCTGCAAGCGCGCGCAAATTCGACACGGCGACCGCCCTGCGCTGCCTTGTCGCGCACCGCGAAAACGTGGCCCGCGAAAAGGGCCGCCGCGCGCTGGCCGACGAGGTGACGACCATCGCATCGATCAACGCCAAGATCGATGCCCTGCGCCAACGCGCCCGTGCCAACGACCGGACGATCCGCAAATCTCGCCGGAAAGCCGCGCGCGATGGCGAAGGCTAGATCCATTCCCTCGCGCGGGAACTGGCTGCGGCGCGACAGTCCGGAAGCCGAGGCCGATCGCGCGGAACTGGGCCGCCTGCTCACGGCCCACGAGCTTGCCGCGCTGGGAAGCTATTACTGGGAAGGCTGGGCACGCGATGCCCAGCTTCCGCCCGAGCAGCTATGGCGGACATGGCTGATCTGCGCCGGGCGCGGCTTCGGCAAGACCCGGGCGGGCGCCGAATGGGTGCGCGACGTCGCCCGCAACGATCCGGCCGCCCGCATCGCGCTGGTCGGCGCGAGCCTGACCGAAGTCCGCAACGTCATGGTCGAAGGCGATAGCGGCGTGCTGGCCGCCGCCCCCGGTGCGCTGGCCCCGTTATTCGAGCCGAGCCTGCGCAAGCTGACATGGGAAAACGGGGCGACCGCCTGGCTCTATTCGGCGAACGAGCCCGAAGTGCTGCGCGGCCCCCAGCACAGCCACGCCTGGTGCGACGAGATCGCCAAATGGGACAGCGCGGGCGACCGCGCGCTGGCCGCGTGGAACAATCTGCAACTGACCATGCGGCTGGGCGAGCGCCCCCGCGTTCTCGCCACGACCACGCCGCGCACCAACGCGCTGATGCGCCACATCCTGGCGCGGGTGCCCACGGGCGAAGTGGTGGTGGCGAGAGGCAAGACGACCGACAACAAGCATGTGCTACCCGGCGACTATCTCGCCTCGATGATCGAGCAGTTCGAAGGCAGCAGCTTCGGACGACAGGAACTGGCCGGCGAAATGGTCGACGCCGTGGAAGGCGCGCTGTGGAGCCGCGCGCTGCTGGAAAATTGCCGAGCAGGAAGCGAATTGCCCAGGCCGCTCCGCATCGTGGTGGCGGTCGATCCTCCGGTGTCGGCCAGGGGCGATGCCTGCGGGATCGTCGTCGCCATGCTGGGGGCGGACGGCGTGTCCTATGTCCGCGCGGATTGCTCGGTCGAGAAAGCGACTCCCGAACGGTGGGCACGCGCGGTGTCGGATGCGGCCGCGGCATGGCAGGCCGACCGCGTCGTCGCCGAGGCCAACCAGGGCGGCCAGATGGTCGCCAGCGTGTTGCGCGCCGCCGATATCTCGGTGCCGCTGAAACTGGTCCATGCCAGCCGCGGCAAGGTGGCGCGAGCCGAGCCCGTCGCGGCGCTCTATGAAAGCGGGCGGGTGCGCCATGCCGGGCTCTTCGCGAAACTGGAGGATCAGCTCTGCGGCTTGATGGCAGGCGGCGGCTATGAAGGGCCGGGCCGATCGCCCGACCGCGCCGACGCGCTGGTCTGGGCGCTGAGCGAGTTGATGCTGGGCAAGAGCGCGAGGCCGAGGGTGCGTACGGTTTAGGAGAAGAAGCACTGGCCCGGAACAGGTCCGGGCTGACGAACTACAGGACGGACCATCAATTACAGTCACCCCGGACTTGTTCCGGGGCGGTGCTCACTTCTGCAATAGCGGCGGGAAGCCCAGGTCTTCGCCAAGGTCGCGCCACTGGGGATTCGTTTCTTCAATGACGTTGAACTTCCATTGGCGCGGCCAGCGCTTGATGGTCTTCTCGCGCCGGATCGCAACTTCGATGTCGTCATGCGCTTCGAACCAGACGAGGCGCTTGATGTCACGCTCCGCAGTGTAGCCGCCGAAAGTGCCATCGCGATGCTGATGCAACCGCGCGAGCAGGTCGGAACTGACGCCGGTGTAAAGTCGCCCGCGATAGTGGCTGGCGAGGATGTACACCACCGGTTCGAACGTCCGCATCGCTTGTGAATGCAAGAAGCACTGCCCCGGAACAAGTCCGGGGTGACACATAAAACAAGGAAATCCCATGTCCTTCCTCACCAGTCTCGCTTCCGCCTTCAAGGGCGGGGGCGATGCCCGCGTGCCTGTGTCGCGCGGGTTTATCAGCCCCTGGGCGACCGCCTTCGATGGCGGGCCGCTGGGACGCGCGCCGTTCGATTACAGCCGCGAGGTGGCCGAGGCCTATCTTGCCAATCCGGTGGCGCAGCGGTCGGTCCGGATCGTGGCCGAGGGAGTCGGCGGCGCGCCGGTTTCCTGCGCCGACGCGCGGCTGGCGAAACTGCTCGCCTGTTCCTGCGGGTCCCAGCCGCTGCTCGAAGTGCTTGCCGCGCAATTGAGCCTGCATGGCAATGCCTATGTCCAGATCGTCAAGGACGGCGCGGGCGTGCCCATCGAGCTCTATCCGCTGCGGCCCGAGCGGGTGCAGGTGGTGGCGGGCGAGGATGGCTGGCCCACCGCCTTTCGCTACGTCCTCGCCGACCGCACGCTCACGATCCCGCTCGAGGACGAGGACGGGTGGCCGAACCTGGTCCACCTCAAGGGTTTCCACCCGACCGACGACCATTATGGCGCGGGCAGCCTCGCCGCCGCCGCGCCCGCCGTGGCGATCCACAATGCGGCGAGCGAATGGAACCGCGCGCTGCTCGCCAATGCCGCCCGCCCCAGCGGTGCGCTGGTCTATGACGGCGGCGATGCGGGCGGCCTGACCGGCGACCAGTTCGACCGGCTCAAGGCCGAGCTTGCCAGCGCCTTTCAGGGCCACGGCAATGCGGGCCGTCCGATGCTGCTCGAAGGCGGGCTCGACTGGAAGGCGATGAGCCTCAGCCCCGCCGACATGGATTTCGCCACGCTGAAGGCCGCCGCCGCGCGCGACATCGCGCTGGCCTTCGGCGTGCCGCCCATGCTGCTCGGCCTGCCGGGCGATAACACCTATGCCAATTACCGCGAGGCCAACCGCGCGCTGTGGCGGCTCACCCTGCTACCGCTGGCGGGCAAGATCCTGGCCGGGCTGCACGCAGCTTTGTCGGACTGGTTCGCCGATCCGCCCATCGTCGATCTCGACCGCGTCCCCGCGCTTGCCGAAGACCGCGAGAAGCTGTGGGCGCAGGTCAGCGGCGCCGATTTCCTGAGCGGCGCGGAAAAGCGCGCCATGCTCGGCCTCTCCCGATTGGAGACTTCGCAATGACCCGAGAAGACATGCTCGCGCGGCTGATCGCGCAGGCGAACCGCGCCGATACGTCCGGCGGCGTCGAGCTGATCACGCTGCGCGCCATTGTCGAGGAAGCGAGCGAGCTGGGCGCGGACCGGGTGCTGGGCCGGCTCGGCCTCGCCGATCCTTCCGCGCAGGACGATTTGGACGAATTGCGCGAGCTTCTGTCGGCCTGGCGCGATGCCAAGGCCAGCGCATGGAAGGCGGCCATCGAGTGGCTGGTGCGCGGCGTTCTCGCGCTGCTGCTGGTCGGCATCGCCGTGCGGCTGGGTGTCGGGGAGATGCTGTCGTGAGCCGCGAACACGGGTCCCCCTCCCCTTCGGGATGGCCCAGGGGTGGGGGCCCGACCTCGCCTGCAAGCGCCGCAAACCCACCCCCGGCCCCTCCCTCGAGCGAGGGGAGGCCGCTCCGCATAGCCGGCTATGCCGCGCTGTTCGACAAGGTGGACGGTGCGCGCGATACGATCCGCCCCGGCGCCTTCGCGCGCACCCTGGCGGAGCGCAGCGGCCCCTACCCGCTCTACTGGCAGCACCGGCCCGACCGGCGCATCGGCTGGGTCGAGACCGCGGGCGAGGATGCGCGCGGCCTCAGGATCATTGCCAGCATCGACAAGGCGCAAGGCCGCGCCGCCAGGTTGCTGCGGACAAGGGCGGTGAACGGCCTCAGCTTCGGCTACCGCGCAAGGGCCTATCGCCAGACGCCGCAGGGCCGGGAACTCGCCGAGATCGAGCTGTTCGAGGTCAGCGTGGTGACGCACCCGCTGCAGGACGGCGCAAGAGTGCATTTCACGACCTGACGGATACCCGCCCCTCTTCTTCAGAGGAGGGGCAACGAGACTTGGTGAGCCGCAGGCGAACCTAGTCGCAGTGGGGTGGTGCCCTCAGGCGCTCGCTCCGCTCGCCACCACCCCAACCCCCTCCTCTGAAGAAGAGGGGGCTTTTCGCGTGCCCATCAGAAAAAGGATTACGTATGGATACCACCCCCGCCCCCACCGATACCGCCGAAGCCAGCTTCGATATCGTCGCCCGCCAGGACAAGACCGAAGCCGATGTCGCCGCGCTGCGCTCCGACGTCGACGAGGTGAAGGCGCGCGTCGACAAGATCGGCCGCGTAGCTGCCCGCCCCGCGATCGGCACCGCCGACGAGAGCGCCCCCGAAGTGAAAGGCTTCGTCGACGGCTATCTGCGCCGTGGTTCGACCGCCGAGTTCAAGTCGATCACCGGCACCGTGCCCGCCGATGGCGGCTATGCCGTGCCGCGCCAGATCGACGCTTTGATTGCCCGCGCGCTTATCGAGATCAGCCCGATCCGCGCCATCGCCCAGGTCGTGCAGACGGGCAGCGCGGGCTATCGCAAGCTCGTCACCACCGGCGGCACGGCCAGCGGCTGGGTCAGCGAGACCGCCGCGCGGCCCGAAACCGACACGCCCGAATTTGCCGAGATCGCGCCGCCCACGGGCGAGCTTTACGCCAACCCCGCCGCGAGCCAGGCGATGCTCGACGATGCCGGGTTCGACCTCGAAAACTGGCTCGCCAGCGAGATCGCGATGGAATTCGCCCGCGCCGAAGGGGCCGCCTTCATCGGCGGCAGCGGGATCGACCAGCCCGAAGGCTTCCTCAATGCGCCGGCGACGATGGCAGAGGACGCCGCGCGCCCCTTCGGCACGCTGCAATATCTCGCCTCGGGCGATGCGGGCGGGTTCGATGCCAATCCGGACGCAAAGCTGATCGACCTCGTCCATACGCTCAAGGCGGGACACCGCCAGGGTGCGAGCTTCGTGATGAATTCGGCCACGCTCGCCGAAGTGCGCAAGCTGAAGAGTGCCGATGGCGCCTTCCTGTGGCAGCCGGGCCTGGTCGAGGGCCAACCCGACCGCCTGCTCGGCTATCCGGTGGTCGAGGCGGAGGACATGCCCGATATCGCGGCAGGCACCTATCCGATCGCCTTCGGCAATTTCCGCCACGGCTATCTGATCGCCGAACGCAGCGCCACGCAGGTGCTGCGCGATCCCTTCACCAACAAGCCCTTCGTTCACTTCTACGCCACCAAGCGCGTCGGCGGGCAGGTACTCGACAGCAACGCGATCAAGCTGCTGAAGATCGAGCTGTAAGAGCTGGCAAGCAGGCCCGGTGTCCCCTGCCGGGCCTGTTTGTTTTTTGTTTTTCGAACCCGCCTCCGCGGGTTCGTCCTCGCTAGACGTGCGGCAAGCCGCACCCGCTGCGGGCGGGCTGTCGCCCTTGCCGGCCCTCCGCCGGGCCGGATCTGGCGCAAACCAACTGACCGGCGAAAGTCTCCGAGCCAAAGGCGAGGCAAGCGCGACTGCGCGCCCGCAGCGACGCGCCCGAAGGGCGTGTGAGCGAGGATAGCCTAAGGCCGCGGACGCGGCCGCCGGCGCCTGAGGCCAAACAAGGAATCCCCCCACATGCCCCCAGACCTGTCCGGCCAGCCACTTGGCGAACTCAAGCAATGGCTGGCGATTAGCACGCCGGGCGAGGACGCGCTGCTGCTCCGCCTGCTCGCGACCGCCTGGCAGGTGTGCCTGCAATTCACCGGCATTCCCGCCGCCGGCTGGAGCGATCTCGACGAGGCTCTGCGTCACGGGATCGTCCGCTTCGCCGCGCATCAATATCGCGAGCGGGACGCGGATGACGGGCACCTGCCCACATCCATCGCCGCGCTGTGGCGACCCTACCGCATGGTGCGGCTGTGAGTTTCGCCGCGCTGGCCCAGCGCCTCACCCGCCGCGCCGCGACGCTGGCCGCGGCCCGCGCCGAGAGCCGCATCCGCGCCCGCCGCCGCAATGGCGGCCAATGGCACCGCGCTAGACTGCTGTGGCCGCTCTTCACACAAGGGAGCGAGTAGATGGAAACCGCCTTGCGCAGCGCGCTGGTCGGCTGGTTGCGCGCCGACCCCATCCTCGCCGGGATGGTCAATGCAATCGAGGAAGAAGGTCCGATCGCCGCCAGCCCGCCGCACATTGCGATTGCGGCAAGCGCGAGCACCGACTGGTCGACCAAGACCGGGCCTGGCCGCGAGATTCGCCTGGCGCTCGAATTGGTGGATCGCGGCGACGAGGCAACCGCAACCGGCGCCATCGCCGCCCGCATCGAGCAACGCATCGCCACGCTCGCCCCGCAGCAGAGCGGGTTTCGCGTGGTCGTCACCCAATTCCTGCGCAGCCGCGCCGAACGCCGCCGCCGAAACCTGCGAGCGGTCCTGCTCGAATATCGCTTCCTGACGACCGCAGGCTGATCGGCCCCTCTTCATTCAGAGGAGGGGCAACGAGACTGGCGATGCGCAGCAGTGCCTAGTCGCAGTGGGGTGGTGCTCAAAGGCACCCGCTCCGCTCGCCACCACCCCCAAACCCCCTCCTCTGAAGAAGAGGGGGCTTTTTCGCGCCGACCTCCGTCGGTGCGTCCTCGGTGCCGTTTCGACGCGTGTCGCGTCGAGCACCTGCGGGCCTCTCCCGGCCCGGATTTGGCGCGACACATCTGATCAACTCGATTTTCCGAGCCGAAGGCGAGGCAAGGCCGACTGGCCGCCCGCAGCGACGCGACCTTCAGGTCGCATGAGCGAGGAAAGCCTAAGGCCGCGGAGGCGGCCGCCGGCGATTGAGGCCAAACAAAAAAGGACACATGACATGACAGCCCAGAAAGGTGCCGCCTTCCTCCTCAAGATCGGCGATGGCGGTTCGCCCGTAAGCTACGAGACCGTCGCCGGGCTCAGAACCACGCAGATGAGCGTCAATGGCGATACGGTGGTCGTCACGCACAAGGAAAGCGGCGGCTGGCGCGAACTGCTGTCGGGCGCGGGAACGCGCTCGGTCTCGGTCTCGGCCTCGGGCATCTTCCTCGGTTCGAATGCCGAGGCATCGGTGCGCGCCCATGCGCTCGCCGGAACGCTCGACGATTACGAACTGAGCTTCGAGGACGGCGCGAAAATGCGCGGCCGCTTCCTTGTCCAGCGGCTCGACTATGCGGGCGATTTCAATGGCGAGCGGACCTATGCGCTCCAGCTCGAAAGCTCCGGCGCGGTGGTGCCGTCGTGAACGGTGCTCAAGCAGCCACAGGCGGTAGCGCCGACCAGAAGCCGAGCAACCCGGTTCGCGGCGAAGCCACGCTTGTCATCGCGGGCAGGCCCTTTCTCCTGCGCCCCACATTCAACGCACTGGTCTGCGCCGAGGAAGAGCTGGGATCGCTGTTCGCGCTGGTCGAACGCGCGGGCGAAGGCAAGCTGCGCCTCGCCGAAATCGCCACGCTGTTCTGGCACTGCCTTGCCCAGCGCGGCGGGCTGACCCGCGAGGATGTGGGGCAGGCCGTGCTCGCCCAAGGCCTCGCGGCGGCCGCCAGACCGCTGCGGGTGCTGCTGGCCGAGATTCTGAAGGGTCAGCCGTGATGATCGCACCAGGCGATCTCCCCTGCCCATGGCGAGGGGGCAGGTCTGGGTGTTCGCCCCATCGGGCAAGCGGGGCACACCCACCCCCAGCCCCTCCCTCAAGGGAGGGGAGCCAGTGAGCGAGGCCTTCTCGGGCGCGGCGCTTCGACTGGCCGCGCTGGCCGCAGCGTATCTCCGCTGGACGCCGCGCATCTTCTGGAACGCGACGCCTTCCGAACTCACCGCAAGCCTCGCCCCGCCCTTGCCCGGCGAAACCCCGCCCAGCCGCGCCGAAATCGCGGCGCTGATAGAACGAGACAGCCATGGATGACGAGATCGACGATCTGATCGTTGCGGTACGCGCCGACACGCAGGCCTTCGCCGCGGATATGCAAACGATGCGCAGCACCTTCGATACGACGCTGCTCGACGGCTTCGAGAATGCGGGCCGGGTGCTCGAACGCGGGCTGCTCTCCGCGATCCGCAAGGGCAGCCTGGGATTCGACGATCTGAAGCGCATGGCCACCAGCGCGCTCGACCAGATCGCCGCCCAGGCGCTCCAGCTCGGGCTCGACCGTCTGTTCGCCGGTTCGGGCGATGGCGGGCTCGGCGGCCTGCTTGCGGGCACGATCGGTGCGCTGTTCGGCCTGCCGGGACGCGCGACCGGAGGGCTGGTGGCCCCCGACCGCCCCTATCTCGTCGGCGAACGCGGCCCCGAACTGTTCGTGCCGACCAGCGCGGGTCGGGTCGAACCGAATGCAGGTGGCGGCACGGGCCGCTCGGATGTGCGCGTCGCGATCAATTTGTCGGCACCGCGCGGCACTTCCGCACCGGTCGCGCTGCAACGATCCTCGCGTCAGGTGGCCAGCGCAGTGCGGCGGGTATTATCTGTCTAGCCTCAGGCGATCTTTTGTTTTTCGAACCCGCATCCGCGGGTTCGTCCTCGCTAGACGTGCGGCAAGCCGCACCCGCTGCGGGCGGGCGCTTGCCCTTGCCGTCCGCTGGTCGCGGACGGTGCTTTTGCGCTCGCAGACGTTTGGCGATGCTTTCCGAGCCGAAGGCGAGGCAAGCGCGACTGCGCGCCCGCAGCGATGCGACCTTCAGGTCGCATGAGCGAGGATAGCCTGAGGCCGCGGATGCGGCCGCCGGCGCTTGAGGCCCACAAAAAAAGGAAACAACCCCATGGCTTTCTGGCTCGCCCGCGAGAGACGCGGGCAGCATTCCGATTATATCCAGCGCTTCGATCCGCGCTTCTGGACGGTCAATTTCCCGCGCCCGATGATGGCCAGCGTGGTGACGACCGCAGCCGATGCGCTGCGCGTCGAGTGCGAGTTTCACCACGAGGGCGAGCTTGCGGGGCTGATCTGGGACAGCGAAGACACGCTCGACCATCCGCTGCTCGCCTATGAGACCCAGCGCGATTACGCGCATTGCGTGCTGCGCTTTCGCTGGCGCAGCGGCGGGCTGCTGGCACTCGACGTACCGCATGGCCCGACGCTGACGATCGAGGGCCGCGACGCGGCAGGCAATCCGCGCGCCTGGTATGTCCGGCTGTGGAACTATGCCAGCGGTTCGCCCACCGATGCGCGGATCGAACTGCCGTTCTCCGCGCTGGAATCCGGTTACAGCCTTCCGGGCGAAGCGATCCACCCGGCCGATATCGACCGCATGTTCATCAGCCTCGTCCCGCAAGGCTATGTCGAGGGCAGCACGGCGCAATTGCCCGCGCGGGTCGAAGGCTGGGCCGAAATGAGCGCCATTTCCTGCGAGGGCGAACACGCCTCGCTCGACATCGGCGATGTGCTCGTCCCCGCCCATGGCGAGCACATCGCCACTGCCTATGACGACAGTTTCAACCAGACGCCCGCGCGGCTGATCCGCAATATCGAAGGCCTCGGCTATCGCGGGCGCGTGGTCCACTATGTCGGGATGAGCCATTATTTCCGGCTCGAACCGCTGGGCGGCGAACATTACGTCAGCCTGGCGGGCGGCGCGATCAACCGCCCGTGCGAGGCCTGGCACTGGGCCTATGCCGCGGCGGCGCGCGACCATGGCTTCGATCTCGTCTGGTCGCTATCCTACGAATTGTTCGACGCGCATTGCTGGAACGACTGGAAGCAGCGCGCGCATGACGGATCGCCCGCGCTGACCGGCTGGGAGCCGCCATCCGCGCTGCTATCGCCTGCCCATTCGGGCGCGATGGGCTATCTGCAACAGATCGCGCGGGCGTTCGTGGAGATCGCGCTGGACGCCGGGATGCCCGTGCTGTTCCAGATCGGCGAGCCATGGTGGTGGACCGTGCCGCAGACCGGCGCGCCCTGCCTGTACGATGCCAGCGCACAGGCGGCGCTGGGCGGCGATCCGGTGGAGATCGCCTCGCTGCGCGATCCGCTCGACGCGGCACAGACGGCTCTGCTCGATGCCGCCGGAGATCTACTGGCCAATTCGACGCTCGCGCTGGCCAGTGCCGTTCGCGACGCGGCCGGCGGCAACGCCGAAATCATGCTGTTGACCTTCACCCCCACCGTGCTCGATCCGGCGACGCCCGAAGCCTGGCGCGCCAATATGCCGGTCGGCTGGCGCTATCCCGCCTTCGACCGCCTGCAGCTCGAGGATTACGACTGGCTGGTTGGCGGGGCGGATGCGGCGCGGCGCCATGCCTATAACTGGGTCGAGCGGCACCTCGCCTATCCGGCCGCCGCAACCGATTATCTTTCCGGTTTCGTACTCGATCCCGCCGATTCCGACGCGTCCTGGCCGCTGATCGACGAGGCGCTGGACAAGGCCCGCGAACGGAGCGTGAGCCAGAGATTCGTCTGGGCGCTGCCCCAGGTCGCGCGCGACGGATACACCCGCCAGCCCCCCGGAGAAGACGTGATGACCCCTTTCGACGATGTCGCCTATCCGCTCGCGCTTGGCCGGGATGCGGCGGCGAGCCCCGAATTTTCCACCTCGGTCGCCGTCACCGCCTCGGGCTACGAACACCGCAACGCGCTGTGGTCCGATGCCCGCATGCGCTACGATGTCGGCCCGGGCATCCGCTCGGAAAAGGAACTGGGCACGCTGCTGGCCTTCTTCCGCGCGCGCTATGGCCCGGCACGGGGCTTTCGCCTGCGCGATCCCTTCGATTTCAGTTCCAACGGGATGACCGGCGCGCCCACAGCCACCGACCAGCCGCTCGGCAACGGCGATGGCATCGCCAGCCGCTACCGCCTGGTCAAGACCTATGGCGAGCAGCTCCGCGCGATCACCCGGCCCGATCTCGCGACGCTGGTCGTCGCGGTCGACGGCCTCCCGACTGCCGCCTGGACCTATGAGACGGGGGGCTGGATCGTTTTCGATACCGCGCCCGCGAACGGTGCGCCGATCACTGCCGGTTTCCTGTTCGACGTGCCGGTTCGCTTCGCGGAAGACCGGCTCGACGTGAGCGGCCTTTCCTTCGCGGCGGGCGAAGCGCCTTCGGTTCCGCTAATCGAGATCCGGGAAGCGGCATGAGCAGGGTATTCTTCGCCGCCGAGCTGGAAACCGCGGCAAGCTGGTGGCGCATCTTTCGGCGCGACGGCGTGACGCTCGGCTTCACCACGCATGATCGCGACTTGTGGTTCGACGGCGTCCTGCATCGCGCCGCCCCGGGCATGTTGCCCGCCGCGATCCGTCTTACCGCCGGCTTCGAGGACGATCCGGGCGATGTCGAGGGGGCGCTCAGTCACGATTCGATCGCCGAGGCGGATCTCGCCCGGGGGCGATATGACGGCGCGCTGGTCGAAAGCGGGATCGTCGACTGGGAAACGCTGGAACGCGCCACGCTGTATTCCGGATCGATCGCCAGCGTCAGCCGCGAAGCGGCAGGGTTCAAGGCCGCGCTGTCATGCGACAAGGCCCGGCTGGCGGGAGACACGGTTCCGCTCGCGGGCCCTTCGTGCCGGGCACGCTTTTGCGGGCCGGGATGCAGCCTCAACCCGGTGGCGTTCGAGAAGCGCGCGCGCGTGCTCGCACTCGATCCCGATGCTGGCACAGTTACGATGGATATCGCCGAAACGGCGCCCTATCGCTACGGCCTCCTGCGCTGGCTCGACGGCCCCTCCACCGGCCTGGAAAGCGCCATCGTCGATACCAACGGCAGCGTGCTGACCCTTGCCCAGCGGATCGACGCCGATCTGCCCGCCAATGTGCGGGTGCGCCTGCGCGAAGGGTGCGACAAGACCATCGCCACTTGCGCCGAGCGTTTCGGCAATGCGGCCAATTTCCGCGGCGAACCCTTCCTGCCCGGCAACGACATGCTGGCGCAATATCCGGTGGCGCGATGACGATGGTTGCAGAACAGTTCGCCGGGGCAGCCGAAGCGCTGGTCGGCACCCGCTTCCGCCTACACGGGCGCGACCCGGAAACGGGCCTCGATTGCATTGGCCTCGTCGGCTGCGCGCTCGAAGCCTGCGGGAAGGCCGTGCGCTATCCGCGCGGCTACCGGTTGCGCAATGCCGATATTGCGCGCTGGCTGGACTTCGCAGGCGCAAACGGACTGCACGGCTGTCGCGGCATGACGATGCGAGGCGATGTCCTGCTGATCCGGCCAGGCCCGGCCCAGCATCACCTCCTCGTCGCTCTGGGCGCAGATCGTTTCGTTCACGCCCATGCCGGTCTGCGCCGCGTGGTCGCCCAGCATATCGCGGCCATGGCGGCTCCCCTCGCCCACTGGCGGCTTCAACCGGAATTGGAAACACCATGGCAACGCTAGTGCTCGGTGCGCTCGGCACTCTGGTCGGCGGTCCGATCGGCGGCGCGATAGGCGCCACACTGGGTCGCAGCCTCGATTCCACGATCATCGGTTCGCCGCGACGCGAAGGCCCGCGTCTCAAGGAACTGGCGATCAGCACGTCGAGCTACGGCCAGCCGATCCCGGCGATCTACGGCGCGGCGCGCGTGCCGGGCACGGTGATCTGGGCCACCGATCTGAAGGAAGATCGCGAGACCAGCGGAGGCGGAAAGGGCAAACCCAAAACCACGACCTATAATTACAGCGTCTCGCTCGCCCTCGCCCTGTCGAGCCGCCCCATCCAGTCGGTCGGCCGGATCTGGGCGGACGGACACTTGCTGCGCGGCAGCGCGGGCGACCTGAAGACTGCCGGAACCCTTCGTATCCATACCGGGCATGCGGATCAGATGCCCGACCCCTTGCTGGCGGCGGCAATCGGCGCCAGGTGCCCAGCCTATCGAGGCTGCGCCTATGTAGTGTTCGAGGACCTCGCGCTGGAAGATTTCGGCAACCGCATTCCCGCGCTCAGTTTCGAAGTTTTCGCCGATCCGGCCACGCGGATCGTCGATGAGATAGCGCAGCAGCAGGGTCTCGCGAGCCGCCGGGCGGAATTCCCCGAGTTGCGAGGATTCATCCATGACAGCGGCAGCCCGGCGGCGGTGTTATCGCTGATCGATCGCCTGAGGCCGCTGACCGCCCTATGCGGCAAGGGGCGTACCCTGATCGAGGGAGGCGCGCAGCCATCGGGAGAGATACCGCTTCTGCCCGCCGCAGCTGCCTGGGGAGAGGGCGATTTCGGCCGTGAGAGCGGCACCGCGCTGGCCCGCGCATCATCCCCCGATCGGGTGCTCTCGGCGCTGCGCTATTACGATCCGTCGCGCGCCTACCAGCCCGGTCTTCAGCGCACCGACGCATTGCAGACCACTCGCTCGGCAGCGTCGGTGCTGGAGTTTCCCGGAATATTGAGCGCCACCGATGCCCATACGCTTCTCGCGCGGGCATCGGTGCGGGGGCGGCAGGGCGGCGAAACACTGGCCTGGCGCACATGCGAGCTCGATCCGGATATCGGGCCGGGCAGCATTGTGCGGGCTCCGAGCCTGTCTGGCCTGTGGCAGATCGATAGCTGGGAGTGGCGCGAAGGCGGGATCGAGTTGGAGCTGGTCCGCTACGCCGCCCCACCAACCGCCAGCCAGGCCGCCGACCCGGGACGCGGCTGGTCTCCGCCCGATCGTCCCGCAGTGAGAACCAGCCTGCGTGTGTTCGAATTGCCTTGGGATGGTGCGGGTTCGAGCGAGATCGCGCGTCGTTTCGCCGCCATTTCCGCGCCGGACGGACGCTGGTCGGGCGCGACACTCTATCGGACGAGTGGCGACGGTTTGGTTCCACTCGCGCAAAGCGGCCGTGTTCGCGCGGTTGGAGGCACGCTGATCGATACGCTGCCGCCGAGCAACGCGCTGCGACTCGAACTGTCTGCCTCCTGCCGCGTCGCGCTCCTCAACCGCAGCGCCGACCTCGAACCGGTCACCACCGATGGGCTGGCACGCGGCGCCAATCGCCTGCTGATCGGTGACGAGATCGTCCAGTTCGGAGAGTGCAAGGCCGAAGGTGACGGCGTCTGGCGGCTGACCGGATTGCTGCGAGGCCGCGGCGGTACGGAAATCGAGGCGGCGAGCGGCCATCCATCGGGAGCTCCGGTCACCCTGCTGGACGAGCGGCTGATGGAACTGCCGGAGGGGATAAATCTGGGCGAGCCCGGCCAAATCGCAGCCATCGGTCTCGCCGATAGCGACCCGGTCCTGGCCACACTCGAGGCCCCTGGGCGGACGCGGCGCCCCCTGTTTCCGGTCCAGCCTCGCTGCGTATCCGACGGCGCGGGCGGCATCGTGCTTGGCTGGACTCGCCGTGCCCGAGGCGGCTGGCCCTGGCTCGACGAGGTCGAACAACCCCTCGTGGAACAGGTCGAACGGTACGAAGTCGGGTTGGGAGAGCCGGAAAACCCCGCCCGTTTGTGGACCGTGTCAGAACCCAGCCTCGCGCTTCCCGCCCCGGAAATCGCCTCTCTCGCGGCGCTCGCACCCGGTGCGTCGCTGTGGGTGCGCCAAAAAGGCAGCTTTGCTGTCTCGCCGCCCCTGCACCTCACCATCCTTTCCTAACCAACCGACAGGATCGCCCCATGACCCAGCCTTTCACCTTCGACTCGTCGACCGGACGCCATGCGCTTCCCCTTCTCGTTGCCGGACAGGCGCAGAAGGAATTCTTCGTGAACGAAGCGCTGGCGCGGATCGACGCGCTGCTCCACCCGGTGGTGGAGGGGCAGGCCGGCACGCCGCCCGCCTCCCCAGCGATCGGGGAGTGCTGGATCGTCGCTGCCGCCGCATCGGGCGAATGGGAGAATCGCGGAGACCATCTGGCGAGCTGGGACGGCACGCAATGGAGCTTCTGTGCCCCGGCGGAAGGCATGCTTGTCTTCGACCGTTCGGTGGGGGAACGCCTGGCCTTTCTCGACGGATGGAGCCGACCCGTTCGGCCCGTGCCGCCGGCCGGTGGTTCGGTAATCGACAGCGAAGCGCGTACGGCAATCGGGGCGATCGTCGACCTGCTTGCAACACTTGCGATAATCCCGCGAATTTGACGGGAACCCGATGCGCCTCGTACCGTTCGCCAGATACGGAAGGGGTCCGCAGCCCGGAACTCATTCTCAATGCGCGGGAAAAGCGGCATTATTGCAACAGTTCCCGCCCATTGTTTGCTTGCCACCTCAAGGGTTGAAAGTTAGATATGCTGCACTCGGTGGCTCCAATTCGCAAAAAGGGGAAACTATAATGCGGAAATTCGTCATAGGAATGGCGATGGCCTCTACGGCCCTTGCATCGCCAGCCCTGGCAAAGGACGACAGCTGGTACATCGGCGCCGAATTCGGTGCCATGCTCGTCGAAGATACCGAATTCGAAATCAACGGCGGTCCGGACGCACACACCATCAACCATGAATATGGTTTCGATGGCGGTGGCTATGTCGGTTATGATTTCGGCGCTTTCCGTCTGGAAGCCGAAGTCAGCTATCGCCAGGCAGATATCGATAGCATTCTGGTTGGCACTCCCGGTCTGCTTTCCGGCTCGGGTGCAACGGTTCCTGCTGGCACCTACGAGGCCGCTGGCGGTGATGTCAGCGCGCTTTCCTTCATGCTGAACGGCCTGCTCGATTTCGGTCCCGATGATGGCCTTCAGGGCTATGTTGGTGGCGGTGTCGGTGTGGCACGCACCAGCTACGAAGCTAGCCTGAACACGAATGCGGCTCCGTCGCTCGACGATTCGGACAGCGGTCTTGCCTGGCAGGTTCTTGCCGGTGTTCGCGCTCCGCTGACCGACAATGTCGATGTCGGCCTGCGCTATCGTTACTTCAACGCCGACAGCGTCGAACTGGTCGACCTGGGTGGTAACGCGCTGGAAGATTCGTTCACCAGCCACTCGCTGATGGGTACGCTCGAGTACAATTTCGGTGCTCCGCCCCCGCCGCCGCCTCCCCCGCCGCCCCCGCCGCCGCCGCCTCCCCCGCCGCCGCCTCCCCCGCCGCCGCCTCCGGCGCCGGTCTGCGAGACGGGTCCCTATATCGTCTTCTTCAACTGGGACGAATCGGCGATCACTCCGGAAGCAGCGACGATCCTGGACAATGCGGTTTCGGCCTACGCCAACTGCGGCACTGCCTCGGTGATGCTGGCCGGTCACACCGACCGTTCGGGTTCGGTAACCTACAATATGGGTCTCGCCGAACGGCGTAACGACTCGGTCCGTGGTTACCTGAGCTCGCGCGGTATTCCGGATGGCCGGATCACCAGCGAAGCGTTCGGTGAATCGCAGCCGCGCGTCCCGACCGCCGACGGTGTTCGCGAACTGCAGAACCGTCGCGTCGAAATCACTTACGGTCCGGGTTCGGGCATGTAAGCGAAGGGCGTAACGCCAAAAGTAAGAGGGGCCGGAGCAATCCGGCCCCTTTTTCGTTGGCAGGAGTAAGCCGACCTTCAAACCAAGAGGACCGCCATGAAATTTCGTTCACTGCTTCCTTCGCTCGCCGCACTCGCCCTGGTCGGTTGTACGACATTAGAGAGCCTGCCGAGCGACCGAGTGGGCGAAACCACGCTTCGCTTCGCCAACGGCCTGCCTGCGGGAACCGTCCAACTGCTCAGCAACGGCCGGACCTTGACCGTCGCAGTAGCGGCCGTGGGCATGTCAGAGGGGGACCATGGCTTCCACCTCCACACCACCGGTCGCTGCAAAGCCCCCGACTTCAAGAGCGCGGGCGGCCATCTCAATCCGCGCGGTGCCACACATGGGCAGCTCTCGCCTGGCGGCAAGCACTTGGGGGACATGCCCAATCTCGCGATCGGCGCCAACGGCACCGGTAGCGCCGAAATCGTCCTTCAAGGTAACGCCGACGCGATCCTCGATGACATTTTCGATGCGGACGGTACTGCTGTCGTCGTCCACGCGAATTCCGACGATTATCGCACCGATCCCACCGGCAATGCCGGTGCGCGGATCGCCTGCGGCGTTCTGAAACGCGGCTAGACCGGCTCTCCCGCTTCGCGCGCGCGCTCGACCACGCTCGAAGCGGCACCTGGCACCAGCTTCAGCGCGGCGATCAGCAATACCAGCCCGAACGGCGCGGCCACCAGCGTGGAAAGCACGCCGATCGATAGGTCGTCGCCATTGGTCGCCGACACGTAGCCGGCCATGAAGGGGCCGAGGCCCAGCCCGATCAGAGTGGTGGAGAGGAAGAAGGTTGCCGTCGCGAGTCCGCGCATTCTCGGCAAAACCAGCGCCTGGCTCGATGCCGCGGCGGCCCCCAGCGCCGATGCACTCAGCAACTGGGCGACGAAGGCGCCGATATAGAACGGTACCACATCATCGGTCGTATACGCGACCCATATGGCCGGGATGGGTGCTACAAGGCCGAAGAGAATGACCCAGATGCGTCCCTCGGGTCTGCGCTCGAGCAGAAAGTCTGCCATCCGGCCGCCAAGGATAACGCCCAGAAAACCGGCCACGGCGGCGGGGGCGCCCAGGAACCAGCCGAGATCGGTCTTGTTCACGCCCAGTGCCCGTTCGGCATAGGGCGCGCCCCAATAGGATACGGCATAGGCCACGAAGGCAACGGTCCCGTAGCCGAGAACCACGCACATGAAGGCGGGTGATCCCCAGGTCAGTCTGAAGGTCGGCAGATCGCGTGCGCGCAGGCCCATCGCCCAGCTGAACACCGCGTAGTATCCGACGCCGAGAAACAGCCATTGTTCGAAGACGCCAGTCCAGCGCCACAGCGCCCAGGCCAGCGCGGCAAAGAATGCCGCACCCAGCAGGTTCAGCGCCAATGCGCCCGCCCCGCGTCCGGCCGCTCCGAAAACCGTGAAGGGCGGAATGACCTGGAAGAGCTCGCGAACGAAACCGCGAAAGGGCGCCGGGTCTTCCGGAGTAGGCAAGCCGTCCATCGCCCCGCGCACCGGTTCGCGCAGGGTGAGGACCCACAGCGCGAGAGCGATCCCCGGTATTCCAACCGCGAGGAACGCCGCCTGCCAGCCAACGAGACCCAGCGGCCCGCCTTGGGGGTAGGCGGCATTCCAGTTCTCGACGATGAGCCCGCCAATCAGCAGCGAGATCCCGCCGCCGATATAGAGCCCCGATGAATAGATCGCGAGGGCGGTCGCGCGCAGCCGGGCGGGAAACCAGTCTGAGATGAGCGAATAGGCCGATGGGCTGGCCGTGGCCTCGCCCACGCCCACGCCGATGCGCGCCACGGTCAATGTGGTGGCGTTCTTGGCGAAGCCCGAAAGGGCCGTCATCGTCGACCACAGGGCGAGGCCGAGGCTCATCAACCGGACCCGCTTCCAACTGTCGGCAAGCTTGCCCAGCGGGATGCCGAACAGGGCGTAGAATACCGCGAAGGCGGTACCATAGAGAAAGCCGAGATAGTCGTCCTCGACGCCGAGATCGGCCTTGATATCATTGGCCAGGATCGAAAGGATCTGCCGGTCGATGAAGTTCAGGACATAGACGAGGACGAGAACACTGAGCGCGTACCAGCTATAGGCGGGTACCGTGTCCGTGCCGGCGCCGGCTGTGTCGTGGCTCGGCGGTGCGGCATCCTTCGTTTGGCTCAATTCCCTACTCCCCTCGGTCGTGGATTTCCTCTGCGTAGGGGGTGGTATCGGCAAGGCCTGCCTCGGCAAAGCCTTTTCGCCGCAGGCGGCACGAATCGCAGGCGCCGCAGGCGAGGCCATCACCTGTGGGATCGTAGCAGGACCAGCTCCATGCAGGATCGAGACCCAGCCTGTAGCATTCGCGCGCAATGTCCGCTTTCGACATGTCTTGCAGCGGAGTGTGGATGGTGAATGGCCGCCCTTCCACGCCCTGCTTCGTGCCCAATCGCGCGGTTTCGGCAAAGCTGGCGATGAATTCCGGCCGGCAATCCGGATACCCTGAATAATCGAGCGCGTTGACGCCGATGAAGATATCCCGCGAATCCGACGTTTCGGCAAAGGCCGTGGTCAGGGCCAGAAAGACGAGGTTGCGCGCCGGGACATATGTCACGGGTATGTCGTTTCCGACGCCGGTCTTGGGCACATCGATATCGTCGGTCAGGGCCGATCCGCCGAAGCGCCTGAGATCGAGGGGAAGGACAATGTGGCGTTCAACGCCAAGCCGTTCCGCAATCGCCCGTGCCGATTGCAGTTCACGCACATGGCGCTGGCCATAATCGATCGTGAGGGCATGGACCGCCATCCCCCTTTCGCGGGCAATGGCGGCGGTAACCATGGAATCGAGCCCCCCCGAAAGCAGGACGACGGCGGGGCCGGAAGGTTGGGATTGGCTCATGCAGGCTCGCTATTCGCAAGCGCGCGAGCCTGCAAGAAGTGGATCAGCCGCAGGCGCCGGTCCGGCGAGCCTCGGCTGTGAACTGGAACGGCTTGCCGCCGGAAATCCCCTGACTGTCGATCTGGACCAGCGAGGCCGTTTCCTTGCGAATATGGGTCCGGCCATAGCCATTGCCCCGGCAGGTATATTGAACAGTCACGTCAGTGGCGCTGTCTTCAACCACGAAGCGGTTGCACCCGCTGTCGGAGTGGCGCAGCTGAATGAACTCCCGCCCGGTGCGCACACACACCTTGCGTGCGGCGCTGCCATCGCGGTAGCGGACTTCCCAGCCGCCCCGATCAAGGCTGTCGAGCATGGCCAGCGAAGCCTGCGCGATAGCTGGAACGGCGAGAACCGCGAGCGGCGCAGCAAGCGCCGCCAGAAAAAATGCCCGTTTGCGAGCCATGTCGAAATTCACCTTTCGTCCGTAAGTTCAGACGCGCCCGTGATTCGTAATCATTACAGCACAATCACGATGAACTGTTGTATAACAACGACACGCCGGTCAGATTTCGATCCCGAACTGTCTCGAGCAGAATGCGCAATCGACCGTGACGATCCCGTTTTCGTCGCGCATATCCCTGCGGTCTTCTTCCGGAAACCGTCCAAGCACCTCGCGATAGTGATCGACAGAGCAACGGCAGCCTTTCGCAATATCCGCGCCCGGCTGGATGCGGACCTCGTCCTCCTCGTGAAACAGTCGCCAGGCGATGGCCTCGAGCGAGAGCGCGGAATCCAGCAATTCGTCATGGCGTAGCGATCCTGCGAGAATGGCCACATGGTCCCATTCGGGATGATCGAGTTTGCTGTGAAGGCGCTCGCGACCCTCTTCGCCTTCCGGCAGATGCTGTACCAGCAGTCCGGCCGCGCTTACCCCCTCGCCATCGGACCGTACCGCGCAGCGAATCAGCGTGGGTACCTGCTCCGACTGATAGAAATAGCGTTCGCAAGCCTCCGAGAGGTTGTCGCCTTCCAGCGGTACGATCCCCTGGTACCGGCCCCGACCACCAGCCAGATCGAAAGTGATGGCCAGATAGCCCTTGCCGAAGAGCGCGAAGAGCGAAGGATTGGCGCCCAGCTCGGCCAGCCTTGCCGCGTCGAAATCGACATAGCCCCGAAGCTCCCCGCCCTTGTAGTCGCACACCAGCAGGCTGACCGCGCCCGCTTCGGTCTGCGCCTGCATGGTGACTTGCGAGCCATCGTCCTTGACCAGCCCACCCATCAGCACCGCCAGCACCAGCGCTTCCGCGAGCAAATGGGTCACGGGTGCAGGATAGTCATGCGCGGCGAGAATGTCGTCGAGCGTCCGGTCGAGCCGCACCAGGCGACCGCGCGCATGGCGCGTGGGAATGGTGAAAGCGAGCAGGCGTCCGGAATAGGTTTCGGGTGTATTCTGGGGAGTAGCGTCCATCGCCGCCATATGGGGCGCCCCTTCGCGGATTGGTAGAGTGTGCCGCCGACTGTCAGATTTTATCGAAACACCAGAGCAGAACCGATTTTTGGGCGTGGATGCGGTTCTCGGCCTCGTCGAATACGACCGACTGGTCGCTCTCGAACACGTCCTCCGTCACCTCCTCGCCGACATGGGCGGGGAGACAGTGGAGGAATTTGGCATCGGGCTTCGCCAATCCCATCAGCCGATTGGAAACCTGGAACGGCGCCATGGCGGCAAGCTTGTTGTGAACATGCTCCTGACCCATCGACACCCAGGTGTCGGTCACCACGATATCCGCCCCCGCCACGGCTTTATCCGCATCCTGGGTCAAGGTGACTTGCGCTCCGCCCGCGCGTGCCATTTCGACGAATTCGGGTTCGGGTTCATAGCCTTTCGGCGCCCCGATCCGCACGTTGAACTTCATCAACGCGGCCGCCTCGAGAATCGAGTGCAGCACATTGTTGCCATCGCCCAGCCAGGCCAGTTCGAGACCGGGCAAGGCCTTGTCATGTTCGATCATGGTCAGAAGGTCGGCGACTATCTGACACGGATGCGAACGATCGGTCAGGCCATTGATGACCGGAACCGTCGCATGGCGCGCCATTTCCAGCGCCTTGGCGTGATCGTCGGTGCGGATCATGATCGCATCGACCATGCGGCTGAGCACACGCGCGGTGTCGGCGATGCTCTCGCCGCGCCCGAGCTGGCTGGTGCCCGAATCGAGAATCAGCGCCGTTCCGCCAAGCTGACGCATGGCGATGTCGAAACTAACCCGCGTGCGAGTGGAGTTCTTCTCGAAGATCATGCCGAGCACATGGCCCGCCAGCGGCGCATCGGCATCGGGTCTGCCCTTGGGCCACTCGCTGCGCGCCGCCTTGCGGTCCTGTGCATCGTTTATCATGGCGGCGATCGCATCCCCGCCCGCATCCGATAGATCGAGGAAGTGCCGCATCGTCTCGCTCCGTTCAGCCGGCCGGGGTGTAGCTTGCGGCACCGGCCGAAAGCTTGTCGAAGAATTCGTCGAATTCGGCATCGCCTGCCACCAGCGGCGGCAGGACGCGCAGCGTGTTGTCGCCCGCCGCTACGGTCAGCAGCTGATGATTGTCGCGCAAGTGAACGAAGAAGGGCCGACTTTCGACCTTCATCTTTACGCCGAGCATCAGGCCCTTGCCCCGGACCAGCTCGAACAGCTCGGGGTAATTGCCGATGAACTGTTCGAGGCGACTGCGCAGCCGCTCGCCCTTCTCGGTTACTTCGGCGAGGAATTCGTCATTGGCGACGGCATCCATCACCGCCATGCCTGCCGCCATGGCCAGCGGATTGCCGCCATAAGTCGAGCCATGCGTGCCGAAGCCCATGCCGCGCGCGGCTTTTTCGGTCGCGAGGCATGCGCCCAGCGGGAAGCCGCCGCCGATACCCTTGGCGCTGGCCATGATGTCGGGCGCGATGCCGTAATGTTCATAGGCATAGAGTTTTCCCGTGCGCGCCACGCCGCACTGAACCTCGTCGAAGACCAGCATGAGGTCGTTCTCGTCGGCCAATTGGCGCAGGCCGCGAATGAACTCTTCGCTGCCGGGGCGAATGCCGCCCTCGCCCTGGATCGGTTCGACGAGGAAGCCGGCGGTCTTGTCGCTCATCAACGACTTTGCGTGGTCGAGATTGTCGAATTCGGCGTATTGGAACCCGGCGAGCAGCGGCATGAAGCCCTTGTGCATCTTTTCCTGGTTCGAAGCGCTGATGGTCGCCATCGTGCGGCCGTGGAAAGCGTTGGTGAAGGTGATCAGTTCGGTACGATTGGCATCGCCATCTTCGTGCTGATGGTAAGCGCGTGCGGTCTTGATCGCCGTTTCGACCGCTTCGGCACCGGAATTGGTGAAGAAAACCGTGTCGGCGAAAGTCTTGTCGACCAGGCGCTGCGCCAGCGCCTCGCCCTGGGGGCTGCCATAGAGGTTCGAGACGTGCATCAACGTCTCGGCCTGCTTCTGGATCGCGCCGATCAGGCCGGAATGGCTGTGGCCGAGCAGGTTGACCGCGATACCGCTGGCGAAATCGAGATAGCGCGTACCGTCTTCATCGATCAGATGGCAGTGATCGCCCTTGACCGGGCGGACCCCGCAGCGGGGATATACGGGCATCAGCGGCGAAATCGACATGGGTCCTCCAGCGGCACCTCTTGATGGGTGCATTACAGTGCGAAAGACAAATGGCGGCCCCCGGGGAACCGCCATTTGCGTGTTTGCCAGCGATCTATTGCGTATCGCGCGCCGGGTCAAACCGGATCGCGGGAACGCCTTGCCTCAGTCCTGTGCGGGGACGAGATTGACCGCCGAATACTTGCCGCGTCGGTCGACCTCGAGGTCGAATTCGTAACGCTCGCCCTCGTTGATACCGGCCAGACCCGACCGCTCCACCGCGCTGATATGCACGAACGCATCGGGCTGCCCGTCATCGCGGGTGAGGAAGCCGAAACCCTTCATCGAGTTGAAGAACTTGACCGTCCCGGTGGCCTTCTCGCCGGTCAGTTCGCGGCGCGGAGCCGATTCGCGATCACCACCGCCGCGCGATTCAACGGGAATGACGTCGCCAACCACCTGTAGGTCTTGTGCAGACACCTTACCGCCGCGATCGACGAGGTTGAATTCCAGCTCCTGCCCTTCCGCAAGACCTTCGAGACCGGCACGTTCGACCGCGCTGATGTGAACGAAAACGTCCTCACCGCCGCCATCCTGCTGGATGAAGCCGAAGCCTTTCTGGCCGTTGAAGAACTTTACCGTTCCCTTGCCGGTGCCGACGACCTGCGCAGGCATGCGGTTGAACCCGCCGCCACCACCGCCGCCGCCGCCGCCGCGGTTGCCACCGCCTACGCCGCCGCCGCGATTTCCGCCGCCGAAACCACCGCGGTCGCCGCCACGATCACCGCCTCCGAAACGGTCCTTCTGGAATGCTTCATGCGGCACGAAATCGGCCGGGGGGCCACCGAAATTATCGAAACCGTCATCGCCGAAACCGTCGCGCTTGTCCTTCCCGCGGCGGCGCCCTCTGTCGTAACCCATAACTCGAACAATACCTTGTCGTGCAGCCCGTCAATCAGAACCCACCGAAACGAAGGACTGCAGTCCGTGCCGGCGCGGGCGGGCACGAAACCCTCCCTTGCGCATCCGTCATAGCGCGAAACAACGCTATGCGCGAATGATTTAGATGTAATGGCCTGCAAACCGCAAAAATGTGACATTTTCGCAAAGAAGATGTTGCGCGAAAGATGTCTTGAACGCAGCGGAGCCGTTCGGCACAGCGCAAATCATGGATTTAATGGCCCTGGTTTCCGATCCAGCCGCCTGGCTGGCGCTGCTCACCCTGATCGCGCTGGAGGTCGTGCTGGGTGTCGACAATCTGATCTTCATCGCGATTCTCTCGAACAAGCTGCCCGAACACCAACAGCAGCGTGCCCGGCGCATCGGGCTGGCGCTCGCGCTGATCATGCGGATCGCACTGCTGATGCTGATCGGCTGGCTGGTCACGCTGCAAACCCCGATCTTCGACCTCGGCATCGTCGGCCCACCGGTCGAAGGGACCAATAAGGTCAGTTTCGAAACCGCTTTCTCAGGTCGCGATCTCATTCTTCTGACCGGCGGGCTCTTTCTGCTGTGGAAGGCGACCAAGGAAATCCATCACTCGATGGAGCCGGAAGACGATTCAGGCGATCTGCTCGACAAGACTCCCGGTGTCGCCGATGCGGCCAAGGCCACTTTCGGCACGGTCATCGCCCAAATCGTTGCCATCGATATCGTCTTCTCGGTCGATTCGATTCTGACTGCGGTGGGCATGACGAACGAAATTCCGATCATGGTCACCGCCGTCGTGATAACTGTCGGCATCATGATGGTGGCTGCCGATCCGCTGGCGAAATTCATCGAGAAAAACCCCACTCTGGTAATGCTCGCCCTGGCTTTCCTCGTCATGATCGGCCTCGTCCTGATCGCCGATGGGTTCGGCTTCCACGTGCCCAAGGGATACATCTACGCCGCGATGGGCTTCTCCGTCGGGGTCGAGATCCTCAACATCATTCAGCGCAACCGGCGAGCGGAAAAACTGGCCCGAGCACAGGAAGGGATACGATGAGCGAGTTCCGAAAACTGTCCGACGATTTCTACGCGAGCCCGCAGGTCACGCCGCGGGAAATTTCGGAAGCCGCCGCCATGGGAATGGCGCTGGTGGTCAACAACCGGCCCGATGGCGAGGCTGCCGACCAGCCGCCGGGTGCCGATATAGAAGCGGCGACGCGGGCGGCAGGGATGGATTACATCGCAATCCCGATCGGCAGCGCGGGCTTCAGCGAACCCCAGGTCGAGGCGCTTCAGGAAGCGCTTGCGACCGCCAAGGGGCCGGTGCTGGGTTTCTGCCGTTCGGGGACGCGCTCGACATTGCTGTGGTCGCTGGCCCGCGCACGCAGTGGCGACGACCCGGAGGCCATCGGCGAAGCCGCCGCGGCAGCCGGTTACGACGTCAGCCCGGTTCGCCCGGCAATGGATATGTTCGCCGCCCGCGCGCGGGGCTGACTACTTGCGATAGTCGAGCGGCGGTTTGCGATCGCCGAGCAGCGATTCGTACACATAGTCCGCGCCCCTGGCCTCGGCGAACTCGGCCTTCGCCGTCTCGCGCAATTGCGGATTGGTGTAGAGTTCGACTGCCGCGAGCACCATCGCCTTGGCCGCGTGCTGCGTGCCCTTGGCGCCGTAGCTGTGCCCGCTCGCGGCAACCGCCTGCCAGCTATGCGCCGCCGTGCCCGGTACCCAGGTGGCAGTGCGCACACTGACAGTGGGGACCGCGCGGCTGACATCGCCGACATCGGTCGAGCCGTATCCCGTCAAAACGGCATAGTCTTCGACCTGCTGTGCCTGCGCCAATTCGGGCGCGTCCTCGCCCAGGCTTTCGCGAATCGTCGCGGCCCATTCCAGTTCGTCGGCGGTATGTTCGATCGGCTCCAACGAACGCAGCTTTCCATCCATCATCAGTTGCAGCGACTGGAGCGGCAGCGTTGGGTTGTTGCCGTGGATGATCTCCCAATCGACCTCGGTGCCGGTGCCCATGGCCGCGCCCTTGGCCGCCGCTTCGATACGCGGCCACAAGGCACGAACCTCATCCGCGTCCGAATGGCGCACATAATAGAACACCTCGGCGAAATCGGGGACCACATTGGGCGCCTTGCCGCCATCGGTGATGACGTAATGGATGCGCGTGTCCATGCTCGTATGCTCGCGCATCATATTGACCATCATGTTCATCGCCTCGACCCCGTCGAGCGCGCTGCGCCCCCGTTCGGGCGCACCCGCCGCATGGGCCGAAACACCGCGGAAGCGGAACTTGCCCGAACGGTTGGCGAGGCTTTTGCGGGAGGCCGCCGAATTACGGTCGGCAGGGTGCCAGTCGATCACGAAATCGGCATCGTCGAACAGGCCGGCGCGGGCCATGTAGACCTTGCCCGACCCACCTTCTTCGGCAGGTGTGCCATAGAGGCGTACGCGGCCCGGTGTGCCGGTCGCCTCGAGCCAGTTGCGGATAGCGATTGCCGCGCTAAGCGATCCGGCGCCGAAGAGGTTGTGTCCGCAGGCGTGGCTCGCATGCTTTCCCGCGACCGGATCGCGCGTCGGGGCAGAGGACTGGTTGATGCCCGGCAGAGCGTCGAATTCGGCCAACAGGCCAATGACCGGTCCGCCCTCGCCCCATTCGGCCACAAACGCCGTAGGAATCTCCGCCACGCCCTGGCGGATCGAAAATCCCTCGCGCTGCAATTCGTCGACCAGCAGCCCGCTCGAACGCGTTTCGAGATAGCCGAGTTCAGCAAACTCCCAGATCCGCTGAGCCACGCGCTCGGTTCGTTCTTGCTGCGCTTCGACCTGGAGAATCGGATCGGCATCCTGCGCACATACCGGCGTGGCGATCGCGGCAGCTCCGACGGCGAGAATGGCAAAGAACTTCATCGGTATCTCCCTTTCACGGCCTGCTTGCCGTAAAGTGCACATCATGCCAATCCATTCGCGTGATGGAGATCGCCCCCGCCCTGCTGCAATTCGCCGGCTCGCTGCTCGCCATTCTTGCGCTGGCAGCCTTCGCATATTGGCTCAAGCTCGGCCCTGCCCCGCGCCTCGCGGATGAAGAGGCGGTACGCATCGCGGCCGACGAGGCGGTCAGCGGCTACGAGCCGGTCGCGATCGGCCTGGATCGCTCGGGCAAAGGCGCACTGATGCGCGACGCAGCCGGGCGCGTGCTCCTGCTGCGGCAGCACGGAAGTCACTTTGCAGGGCGTATTCTCACTTCCGCGACCCGGGTTCGTAGCGAAGGGTCCACACTCCTCATCGATACCGCGGAAAAGCGTTATGGCACAGCGCGCCTCGTACTCGACGATCCGGCGGCTTGGGTTCGGACGATAGAAGCGATAAGGCAATAACCGTCATGCCCGATTTTTCGCCCACCGAACTGGCCGTACCCGGCTTTGTCCTCCTGGTTCTGATCGAAATGATCTGGGCCTGGCGCAGACGACCCGAAGCCTATGAACCCAGGGATACGCTTACCAGCCTGGCCTTCGGCCTCGGCAGCACGGTTTCGGGCCTGGTGTTCGGCGGCGCCTTCTTCGCTCTGTTTCTGTGGGCTTGGGAATTCCGCCTGTTCGATATTCCCTGGACCTGGTGGGCCTTTGCGCTGTGCTTCGTGCTCGACGATCTCAAATATTACTGGGTCCACCGCTTCGGCCACCGCGTGCGCTGGTTCTGGGCGAGCCATGTGAACCACCATTCGAGCCAGCACTATAATCTCAGCACGGCTCTGAGGCAGACTTGGACGGGCTATCTGACGCTGGGATTCGCCTTTGCCCTGCCGCTGGTTCTGCTCGGCTTTCATCCCGCGATGATCGCCATTTGCGCCGGATTCAACCTCATCTACCAGTTCTGGATTCATACAGAGGCGATCGACAAGATGCCGCGCTGGTTCGAAGCAGTGATGAACACGCCGAGCCATCACCGGGTCCATCATGCGACCAATCCGCGCTATCTCGATCGCAATTATGCCGGTGTCTTCATCGTCTGGGACAAGATGTTCGGCACGTTCGAGCCCGAAGTGGAGGACGAGACGATCCGCTACGGCATCGTCAAGCAGCTCGGCAGCTTCAACTTGCTGTGGGCCGTGTTCCACGAATGGATCGGCATAGCCCAGGACATGTGGCGCGCGCCGTGGAAGCACAAGCTATCCTACCTGCTGCGCGAACCCGGCTGGACGCATGATGGCAGCCGCGAGACATCCGACCAGATTCGCGAACGCTGGCTCGAACGCCAGGGAGCGAAAGAAAAATCCGTTTCATACGAAAACCGGATTGCAGGCGAGGCGGAGGCTGCCTAACCTCTCCGACGAGAGAGGAGATATCATGGACGAATTCGATGTCATCGTGATCGGTGGCGGGAGCGCAGGCAGTGCCGTCGCCGGACGGTTGGCCGAGAGCGGCAAAAGCGTATGCCTGCTGGAGGCCGGCCCCCGTAACAACACGGTCTTGGTCAAAACACCGGGATTCATGCCCTTCCTGCGCGATTCCTCGAACTATCGGTTCGAGACGGTCCCGCAAAAAGGGCTCAATGGCCGGATCGGCTATCAGCCGCGCGGTCGCGGGCTGGGGGGATCGTCGGCGATCAATGCGATGATCTACATTCGCGGCCACAAGTGGGATTACGACAACTGGGCCAAGCTCGGCTGCACCGGGTGGGGCTATGACGATGTGCTGCCCTATTTCAAACGGGCCGAGCACAATGTGCGCGGAAGCGACGCGTATCACGGCGACGATGGCCCCTTATGGGTCAGCGACCAGAACTGGCCCAACCCCGGCAGCCTCGCCTTCGTGGAAGCGGCAGCCCAACTGCAATTGCCGCGCAATAATGATTTCAACGGCGCCAAGCAGGAAGGCTTCGGCCTTTACCAGGTGACGCAGAAAGACGGCGAACGCTGGTCGGCAGCGCGGGCCTATATCGAACCGAAGCGGGCCCTGCGCAATCTCGACGTGCGTATCGGCGTGAGCGTGCAGCGGCTCGAGATCGAGAACGGACGGGTCACGGGAGTCACCTATAGCGTTGGCGAGAAGCGGCGCACGGTGAAGGCGCGCGGCGCGGTGGTCCTTTCGGCGGGGGCTTTCAATTCGCCGCAGATCCTGATGTTGTCTGGTATCGGCCCGGCCGCGCATCTTCGCGAACACGGGATCGACGTCGTGGTAGACAAGCAGGCCGTGGGCAACGACTTGCAGGACCATATCGACTATGTTTCGAGCTGGCAGACCGCCAATAAGGACCTGATCGGGGACAGTCTTACCGGCACTGTACGCATGGCGAAGGCGATTATCGAACATCGTCGCAAACGCACAGGGATCATGACGACGCCCTATGCCGAGGCCGGGGGATTCTGGGCGGTCATGCCCGATGCGCCGGCGCCCGATGTCCAGTGGCATTTCGTACCTGCCATGCTCGAGGATCACGGCCGTACGAAAGTGAAGGGGCATGGCTTTTCGCTCCATGCCTGCGTGCTCCGCCCCGAAAGCCGGGGTACCGTCCGCCTCAACGGGCCGGATGCGCGCATGGCGCCGCGCATCGATCCCAACTTTCTCGACGACGAGCGCGATATTGCGACTTTGCGTGCGGGCGTGCGCCTGTCGCATCGCATCGCCAGTTCGCCCAGCCTGGCGAAATACGATCCGCAAGACCGCTATCCGATCGATCTCGACGACGATGCCCAGCTCGACGAGCTGATCCGCAATCGGGCTGATACGGTGTACCACCCGGTCGGCACGTGCCGCATGGGCGCGGACGAGGATGCGGTGGTCGATCCGACGCTCAAGGCGCGGGGAATCGATGGGCTCTACATCGCCGACGCCAGCGTGATGCCGCGACTGGTTTCAGGCAACACCAACGCACCCAGCATCATGATCGGCGAACGCTGCGCGGATTTCGTGCAGGATGCGTTTGCTGCCTGACCTCAACGCGCGACCACGTTGCCTCGATTATCATAGGCGCACGCGATGCTCTATCGCGAGCGCCGCATGGTGTGCAGGCCTGCATCGTTTGGCGGCTTGTCTGCTGTTGTCACGGTCAGGCTCCGACACATCTCGGTCGCAGGCCTTTGCCTGTTTTAATGGTAACGGGCCGGAGATCGATCTCCGGCCCGTCATCCTGGCTAATGCCTGCTGACCCTAGAACGACTGACGGGCCGTCAGGCCGAACGTACGCGGGGTACCCACACGGTAGGCGAGACGGGCGCGCCCGCCGCGTTCACGGTCAAAGCTGAGCAGCGCATTTTCGTCGAACAGATTGTTCGCATAGAGGATGAGCGACAGCCCGCTGTCCAGATCAATACCTGCGCTGAGATTGACCAGGCTGTAGGAGGGCAACAGGAGATCCACCGTAGTCGAAGCGTTTGCCGGCGCCCCTCCGAACGGGAGGTTATGTACGAAGGTGCGCGGGTTGTTTTCCTGGTCCGCCGGCTGGGTGTAGCGATTGCCGACATAGCTGTAAGATGCCGAAATATAGCCATTTGTGGTATTGCTCAGCGGGAATTCGTAACTGCCCGATGCCGAGAACTGGAACTTGGGCACCGATGGCAGGCGATTGCCTTCGCGGATACCCGTAGCCACGGTCAGCGCCCCCGGTAGCGTCGAATCGAACTCGGCTTCGATCAGGCTTCCCGAGAAAACCAAGTCGAGTCCGGCCATAGGCGAAACGCCGATTTCCGCTTCCACACCCATCGAATGC
This sequence comes from Erythrobacter sp. SN021, assembly GCF_021864455.1. Lineage (NCBI taxonomy): Bacteria > Pseudomonadati > Pseudomonadota > Alphaproteobacteria > Sphingomonadales > Erythrobacteraceae > Erythrobacter > Erythrobacter sp. SN021. Next base: position 63,951 of record NZ_JAKKUW010000004.1, on the reverse strand, counting down.
GCTTCCGGTACGTTGAAGACGACGCGCGAAGAACAGCTTCCGGCGTCAAGCGTAACCTGCAAGTTCTGGATGTCGTTATAGAACCCGGCAACATTCGCATAGAAGCCGCGGCCTTGTGCTTTGGCGCCGATTTCATAGTTCCACAGGGTTTCGTCGCTATAATCCTGAAACCCGCCGAAGAGCGCCCGATCCGGTCCGTTCGGTTGCCCGCCATCGCAGAGATCGACGTTCAAAGGATCGTTCACGCCGCCCAGACGAAAACCCTTCGATGCCTGTGCATTGAGTGTGATGGAATCGCTGACATCGTAGCTCAACAACACACGCGGGCTGATGCCGTCGGACTTGGTCTCGTCGGTAATATTGTCGCCATTGGCAAACAAGCCGCCCGAAATGAACTGCCGGGATTCCTTGTAATCGTAGTATCGGGCACCCACCGTGACATCAAACGCGTCCGTCAGAGCATAGGTCAGCTCGCCGAAAATCGAGATTTGTTCCAGATCGTAGGGAATGTCCGCATTGTAGGGCGAATCGGCTGGAAAACCGTTTGCAACCGCAGCAGAAGTGCCCGCCCCGAGCGTCGCATCGGTGAACGCATCATAGCCTGGTGTCGGCAGTCGCTGACGATAGAAGCGGTCGGTCTGCGAATAGAACCCGCCAATCACCCATTGAAGCGGTCCCGACCCATTCGAAGCGAAGCGCAATTCCTGAGTAATGCCGCTGACCTCGGTTGTGTCGCGCAGGTTTGAAGGAAGCAGGATGCCCGCGTCGGGAAAGCCCAGGTCCGACGACACCGACCCACTCAAGGCGCTGGCATCGCGGCTGACGAGAATATCGCGATCGGTATATGAGCTGACCGAGGTCATGGTGACCGCGCCGAGCTCCGCCTCAACCACCATGTCAGCGATCAGCGTCTCGTCCTCGAACGCCTCGCGAAGCAAGAGATACTGCTCGCGCTCGTCAAACTGGACCTTGGGCCGCGTCGTGGTGAAGGAATTGGCGTAGAGATTGTAGATTTCCTGACGGTTGAAGCCGTTGGCCTTGACCTTCTGGAAAACCACGCGCGGCGTGATGCTGAACCCTTCGCCGGTGTCCAACGTGAACGCCAGCCGCCCGCCATAGCGTTCGCCATCGTTCACATCCTCGCCGCCCGCTGGGCCGATCGCATCGATGAATCCGCCATAGCGAGTGTAATAGGCAACCGCGCGCATGGCTGCGTTGTCGCCCATGGGGATGTTCACCGCGCCCTTGAGGTGCCAGCCGATGTCATCGCCATCGACGAGGTTGACGTTGCCCTCGACGAGACCCTCGGTCGTCCCGATCGCAGGCTGGTTGGTGATGTAGCGGATCGTACCGCCGACGCTTCCCGATCCGAACAGCGTGCCCTGCGGGCCACGCAGGGTTTCAACGCGGTTCAGGTCGAACAGGTCAAGATCGGGGGTAAAGAGCGATAGCGAGATTACACTTTCGTCGAGATAGACACCAACCTGTTCTTTGACGCCCGGCTGGTCGCGCACGATCTGGCCGGCGGAAACACCGCGAACAGATACTTGGCTCTGGCCCGGGCCGAGGTTCTGGACCGAAAGACCGGCAACGTTGCGCGAAATGTCCTCGAGGTTCGCAGCGCCTGACTTCTGAATGTCCTCCTGCGTCTGGGCATTGATCGAAAACGGCACGTCCTGGATTGTCGAATCGCGCTTAGTCGCAGTCACGATAATGACGTTGTCGCTTACTTCGGCTTCGCCCGTATCCTGCGCCAGCGACGGCGTGGCGATAGCCGACAGGCCACAACCGGCCAGCAGCAGTGCGGCGCGCGCGATCCTGCGTTCGATAATCATCTGCATGAAATTTCCTCCACCACGGGATCCCAACCGTCCCGTCTCGGGAAAGAATGAAACTGAGGCGTGTCGCTTGCAATCGCACGCGTGCCCCGTTGTCTTAAATGCAACGTAGCCGTAGCATTACGGCCACACATGCCGTCAGGGCAAAAAAGGGGCCGGAGACGAATCTCCGGCCCGGCAAAGTCGGTGTTCGCAGGAGGAACATGGTTGGGCGGGGGCACCGGAGAAAAGAGGAGAGAACGGCGCCCCCGCCGAACTGGTTAATTGTAAGCACGCTCTCCGTGTTCGGAGATGTCGAGCCCGTCGATTTCGGCTTCCTCGGCGACCCTCAGGCCGATCAGTGTCTTGACGATGAAGCCAACGACAAGGGTGCCAATGCCCGCCCAGGCGATCGTCACGAGGACGCTGAAGATCTGCACCCAGAGCTGCGCGCCGAGGGCGACCGAACCGTCGCCGGGTCCGGCGAGGAAGGGCTGGTAGACGACTGCCGTACCGATTGCGCCGACAATGCCGCCGATGCCGTGGATGCCGAAGGCATCGAGGCTGTCGTCATAGCCGAGCTTGGCCTTCACCTTGGCGACGAAGAAGTAGCAGATCGCCGCGCTGAGGATGCCGAGCAGGATCGCACCGAACGGCCCGCTATTGCCCGCTGCCGGAGTGACCGCCACGAGGCCCGCGATAACCCCCGAGCAGAAGCCCAGCGCGCTGCCCTTGTGGCCCGCTGCGCGTTCGATGACCATCCAGGTGAGCGCGCCGGCTGCCGTGGCGACGAAGGTGTTGATCATGGCGAGTCCGGCCGAAGCATCCGCTTCGAGCGCGCTGCCCGCGTTGAAGCCGAACCAGCCGACCCACAACAGGCCCGTGCCGACCATGGTCAACGTCATGCTATGCGGGGGCATGGGTTCTGCCGGATAGCCGCGACGCTTGCCGAGGAGATAGGCGAGCACAAGGCCCGAGACACCGGCATTGATATGCACCACCGTGCCCCCGGCGAAGTCGAGCGCGCCGTCTTCGAACAGCAGGCCGCCGCCCGCCCAGACCATATGGGCGATCGGGAAATACACGATGGTCAGCCACAGCGGGACGAACAGCATCACGGCGTTGAACTTCATGCGTTCCGCCGTCGCGCCGAGGATCAGCGCGGCGGTGATCGCGGCGAAGGTCATCTGGAAACTGATGAAGACAAATTCGCTGATGACTTCGTCGGTGAAGGTCGCCGCCGTGCTCGCGGCATCGGTCTGCGACAGGAACAGATTGCCCCAGCTGAAGAAGGCGTTCCCTTCCGGTCCGAAGGCAGTCGAATAGCCCCACATCACCCATACCAGCATCGCCAACGAGGCGGCCGCGCCGATCTGGGTCATGGTGGAGAGCATGTTCTTGGAACGAGTCAGGCCGCCATAGAACAGGGCGAGGCCCGGCAGGATCATGAGCATGACCAGAACGGTGGCGGTCATCATCCAGGCGTTGTTGCCGGGGTTGGGCACGGCGGCTGCGGCTTCGGCCGCCTCCTGCGCGAATGCCGCGGCGGGCGTGAGCAGCGCGAGCCCGAGGGCGGCGGTGCGCGAAAGAGTTCGAAACATCATGGGTCCCATCCTGTCCGTCAGAGCGCGGTGTCGCCGGTTTCGCCGGTGCGAATGCGGGTGGCGCTGGCGAGGTCGAATACGAAGATCTTGCCGTCGCCGATGGCTTCGGTGCTGGCGGTCTGCTGGATCGTCTCGACCACTTGCGGGGCGAGGTCGTCGCTCGCGGCAATCTCGAGCTTCACCTTGGGCAGCATGTTGGTCGAGTATTCGGCGCCGCGATAGATTTCGGTCTGGCCCTTCTGGCGGCCGAATCCCTTGACTTCGGTAACGGTCATCCCGGCCACTCCGATGCCGCCGAGCGCTTCGCGCACCTCGTCGAGCTTGAATGGCTTGATGACAGCGATGATGAATTTCACGCCTTCACCCCTGTGTGGTCCGCCGGTCCGTCACCGGCGTTCGCACATGCAGCAAAGTGCGTGCCAAACCGCTTTTCGGCACGATTCGACCTCAGAGGCGCGCCGCCTACACCAATTATTGCCTAATGATTGGGCTGTTGCCTATTTTTTAATCAAATCCAGCGTGGCAATCACGGGCAGGTGGTCCGATGCTACCGCCGACAGACCGGTGTGATGGACCTGCGCCTCGACGCAGTCCCAGTGGCTGCTGGCCACGATCCGGTCGAGTGTGGCAACAGGCTGGCGGCTGGGATAGCTTCGGCCGGGCGTGACAACATGCCAGCCTTCGGCAAATTCGCGCATGGCCCCGGTGCGCCTCCCCCACTGATTGAAATCGCCCATGATGACGGTCGGCAGATCGCGTTTGCAGCCATTGCAGAATTCGAGCAGCGACCGGATCTGGTCGCGGCGGCGCAGACCCGACAGGTCGAGATGCGTACCGATGACACGCAGCCGGTGCCCCTCGACCATTAGCTCGCCGCAGGCCGCGCCGCGCGGTTCGAGCGTCGGCAGATCGAGCGCTTCACCGTCCAAGACATCCATGTCGCGCCGCACCAGCAGCGCATTGCCGTGCCAGCCAATGCTGCGCGGGCGTTTGGCCACTTCGACGACGCGCCAATGGGTATCGTCGATCTCGGCGCGCGGAAGCACGCTGGCGCGCTGCCCGATCCGGCGATCCGCCTCTTGCAACGCGATGATATCGGCATCGATCTCGTGAAGCACGCTGAGAATGCGCTCGGGATCGCGCTTGCGGTCCAGCCCGACTGCCTTGTGGATGTTGTAACTGGCGAAAGTCAGGCGCACGCGCGGTCAATCGCCAGCAAAGTAGCGGTCGGTCGGCCTGGTAGGGATACCGTCGATACTGCGATCACGTGACCGCCGCTTGGCCACGAATTCCTCCGGATCGCGCCCTGCGTAGTATTTGACCAGCGTATCCCGCTCCCGCTCGAATTCCATGAACGGCACACCCCAGCCACAACTGGTCTGCACGCTGTCCACTGCGATATCGAAAATCTGCCTTGTGCCCGGCAGCAGTTTGAAATGCGCCGCGAGTTCTTCCCAACCGTGGTCCTGCGGCAAGACCGGTTTGCCCGTCCCGTACAGCCGCAAGATAAGAGCCGGCTGTTCGAAATTGCAAACCATGATCGTGATGCGCCCGTCCACTGTGAGATGGGCATGCGTTTCGTTCCCCGACCCGGCCAGATCGAGATAGGCCACACGGTTGGGCCCGAGTACGCGAAACGCGTCATAACCCTTCGGGCTCAGATTGATCCGTCCGTCACTCGCCGCGGTGGCGACGAAGAAGACCGGCTGCTTTGCCAGCATGGCGACATGGTCATCGGCTAGCCGGTCGAAGAATTCCGCCATCAGAGGAAATCCCGTATCGTCTTCATGAACCGGTCGAACTGGTCATGATGCAGCCAGTGACCCGCATTCGCGAATTCGATCACCTCGGCATTGGAGAAATGGTCGAGCCTGCCATCGCCTTCCGGGTTCGAAGCCCAACTGTCGGCGCCATAGAGCAACAGCGTGGGTGCGGTTATCGCAGCCCAGGTCTGGTGCAGGAACTGGTCGGCGATATCCTCCACCGCCCAGACATTGAGATGGGGATCGAATTTCCAGCTATAAGTGCCGTCCTCGTTGCGATTCACCCCATGAATGGTGAGGTGCCGCGCCTGCTCTTCGGTGAGATAGCTGTTTTCCTCGATCATCCGCGCGAAGGCGGATTCGATGCTCTCATACTTGCGGGGTATCCGGCCCGAGGCGGCGCGCTTCTTGCCGATCCACTCATTGAGCCGCTCGGGATAACTCTTCGCACGCATTTCGGCCTGCCGCTTGGGGCTGGGGCCGAGGCCTTCGATGGCGACGATCTTGGTGACCATGTCGGGGAAGGTCCCAGCATAACGCAGCGAGACATTGCCGCCCATCGAATGGCTGACAATGGTCACCGGCCCCACGCCCAGCTGGTGCACCAGCTGGGCAAGATCGTAGACCATGTCATTGGCGGAATAATTGCCGTCGCTGACCCAGTCCGAATCGCCGTGGCCGCGATGGTCCATCGCCACCACATGCCAATCGTCGCGCAATTGTTCGGCGACCCAGTCCCAACTGCGGGCATGGTCGCGCCCCCCATGGACGAGCACCAGAGGCGGCTTCCCGCGATTGCCCCAGTCGAGATAGTGCAGCCTCAGCCGCTGCGAAATGAAAGTCTGCGAGGTCGGTCCGGCGTGAAGCGTCATGGCGCTGCAATGCCGCCTTGCTGCGCCTGCCGCAAGCCTACCGCTCCTTCGTCGCCGAGAAGGTGAGGTCGGGGTTCTTTTCCTGCTGGTAGTTCACGTCCCACGGGCTCTTGGCCATGAATACCAGATCGCCGTCGCGATCCTTGGCGAGGTTGGACAGGTTGAATTTCTCGAACTCGTTCATTGCCTTCTCGTCCCCCTTAATCCATCGCGCGGTGGCGAAGGGCGAGGCTTCGAGCCTGGCCTCGACCTTGTATTCGGCGGACAGGCGGCTGATCAGCACGTCGAGCTGGAGCTGGCCGACCACGCCGATAATCCACTGGCCGCCGATCTCGGGATAGAAGACCTGGATCACGCCCTCTTCGGAAAGGTCGTCGAGCGCCTTTCGAAGCTGTTTGGTCTTGGTCGGATCGACCAGCGCGACGCGGCGCAGGATTTCGGGCGCGAAATTGGGCAGGCCGGTGAAGCGGATCGCGTTCTTTTCGCTCAGCGTATCGCCCACGCGCAGCGTGCCATGGTTCGGAATGCCGATGATGTCGCCCGGCTCGGCAGTGTCCGCGACTTCGCGGTCCTGCGCGAAGAACAGGATCGGAGAATGGATCGCGACCGGCTTGCCGAGGCCCGAGGGCGTCAGCTTCATGCCGCGCTTGAAGGTGCCCGAAACCTGCCGCATGAAGGCGATGCGGTCGCGGTGGTTGGGGTCCATATTGGCCTGCACCTTGAAGATGAAACCCGTGACCTCGCCATGATCCGGCGCAATCTCGTCTTCGCCGGCGGGCTGAGGGCGCGGCGGGGGGGCGTATTTCGCGATCGCCTCGATCAGCTCGGTAACGCCGAAATTCTTCAGCGCCGATCCGAAGTAGACGGGGGTCAGGTCGCCATTCCGGTACGCTTCGAGGTCGAATTCGGGATAGCCGATCTGCGCCAGCTCGATCTCCTCCGCGAAACGCTCGGGGATGGCCGGGTCGCAGTCGCGCGTGCCGGTAAATTCCTTTGAGGGGCCTTCGGGCCGCGCGACGCAGCCGGTGGCGAAATCCAGCACGCCCTCAAACTCGCCGCCCATGCCCACCGGATAGGCCTGCGGGCTGACGTCGAGCGCGAGCATGTCGGCGATCTCGTCGAGCAGTTCGAACACGGGCCGCCCTTCCCGATCGACCTTGTTGACGAAGGTGATGATCGGCACGCTGCGCAACCGGCAGACCTCGAACAGCTTGCGCGTCTGCGGCTCGATACCCTTGGCCGCGTCGATCACCATAATGGCGGAATCGACCGCGGTAAGCGTGCGATAGGTGTCTTCGGAAAAATCTTCGTGCCCCGGCGTATCGAGCAGGTTGAAGGTGATGCCCTCGCGCTCGAAGGTCATAACGCTGGATGTCACCGAGATGCCGCGCTGCTGCTCGATCTTCATCCAGTCCGACCGCGCTCGCCGCGCCTGCCCGCGCGCCTTGACCTCGCCCGCCAAGTGGATCGCGCCGCCGGTCAGTAGCAGCTTCTCGGTCAGCGTGGTCTTACCCGCGTCGGGGTGCGAGATGATCGCGAATGTGCGGCGGTCTGACATATTCTCTTTTCCTACCCTCCCGTTCACATCGAGCGAAGTCGAGATGCATCCAGGCCATCCGGGTCTCGACTTCGCTCGACACGAACGGAGGCGGGCGTTGATGGGTTAGTGGTGTTCGCGCGCGACGCGGAAGCCGGCGAAATCCTGGTTTACCGGCATCAGTTCGAGCCGGTTGATGTTGAGATGCGGGGGCAGTTCGGCGATCCAGCGGATCGTGTCGGCAATGTCCTGCCCGGTCATCGGGTCGGCACCGCGATAGAGATCGTCGGACGCCTCCTGGCTGCCGGTGCGCACCAGCGTGAATTCGGTCTCGACCATGCCAGGCTCGATGCTCGTCACGCGCACGCCCGTGCCATGCAGATCGGCGCGCAAAGCGAGCGTGAAGTGGTTCACGAAGGCCTTGGAGCCCGCATAGACGTTACCGCCGGGGTAAATGTAGCTGCCCGCGACCGAACCAATGGCGATGATCGCGCCTTTGCGCTCGATCAGCGTGGGCAGCAGCTTGCGCGTCAGCACCACCATGGCCGTCACATTGGTGTCGATCATGGTCTGCCAGTCGTCGAGGCTGGCTTCGTGCGCGGGCGAGAGACCCTGCGCGAGGCCGGCATTGTTCACCAGCAGATCGATGCCCGCGAACGCTTCGGGCAATGCCGCAATCGCCGCGTCCATGGCTTCGGTGTCGCGGACATCGAAACAAGCGGCATGGACCTTGTCCGCGCCAAGCTCCTCCACCAGCGCGTCGAGCCGTTCCTTGCGCCGCCCGGTCGCCACGCAGCGCCAGCCGCTCGCCACCAGCGTGCGCACGGTGGCTTCGCCGATGCCTGCGGTGGCTCCGGTGACAAAGGCAGTCCTTTCGGCTGGGCTCAGGACAGGTTTCATCCGCGCAACTCCGCACCCTGCCTGGCGGCGCTCGCGACCACCTTGTCCGAGATCGCCTTGATCTCGGCGTCGGTGAAGCTCTTCTCACCCGGCTGAAGCGTAACTTCGACCGCGACCGATTTCTTGCCTTCGGGTACGCCCTGTCCGGCGAACACGTCGAACACGCGCGCCTCGACGATCGCTTTCTTGTCTGCGCCACGCACCGCCTTCACCAGGTCGCCCGCCGCGAGATCGGCGGGGACCAGGAAGGCGAAATCGCGCGTGAGCGACTGAAGCGCGAGCGGCGCGTAGTGGGCGCGCGCGAAGCCTGCTCCCTTCTTCGCCGGGATTGAATCGAGGAAGATCTCGACCGCCATCACCGAACCATCGATGTCGAAGGCCTTGAGCGTCTTGGGATGCAGCGCGCCGAAGCGGGCCAGTACGTTCTTGGGGCCGAGGCGCAGCGTGGCCGACTGGCCGGGGTGGAACTGGTCGCCCGCCTCGCCCATCACCATGAGGTTTGCGACCGGCGCACCGGCGGCTTCAAGCAATGCGACGGCCTCGGCCTTGGCGTCATAGGCATCGAAGCCCTGCGCCTTGCCATTGGCCCAGCCGCGCGAAGTCTTGTTGCCCACGAGCACGACGCCGAGCGTCGGCTTCTCATCGCTGGCACCATCCTTGCCGCGGAAATAACGCCGTCCGATCTCGAACAGGCGGCTGCCATCCGCGCTGCGATCGGCGTTGCGCTTTGCCGCCGAAAGCAGGCCAGGAATGAGCGAGGGGCGCATCGCCTTCATGTCTTCGCTGATCGGGTTGTCGAGCACCCATAGCTGCGCACCATCGGCGAAATACTCCGCTTCGGATGTGGGCAGGAAGGACCAGGTGATCGCCTCGTTCAATCCGCGCGCCGCAGCAGCGCGGCGCAGTTTGCGCTCGAGCTTCTGCTGCGGGCTGGCGGTCGGACGGGCCACGCCTTCGACACGCGGCAGCGCCACGCTCTCCACATGGTCGAGTCCGTGGATGCGCACCACTTCCTCGACGAGGTCGGCAGGGCCTTCGATGTCGTGGCGGCGCAGGGGGCAGGTAACCTGCCAGTCCTCGCCGACCTGGAAATCGAGCGCTTCGAGGATCGCGCGCTGCTCGTCCTGCGCCACATCGATCCCGCCGAGGTGCGAGGTGAGGTGCGGGTCGAAGGCGATGACCTTCGGCTCGGCCGGGGCCTCGCCCGCCCGCGCGACCTCAGTGGGCGTGCCGCCGCAGGTCTTGAGGATCAGCGAAGTCAGGATCGCGAGTCCATCGTCGAGGAAGTCCGGATCCACACCACGCTCGAAGCGTGTGCGTGCGTCCGAGGCGAGGCCAAGCTCGCGGCCGGTCACGCCGATCCGCTCGGGGTCGAAATAGGCGATTTCGAGCAACACGTCGGTCGTCGCCTCGGTCGCGCCCGAATGCTCGCCGCCCATGATGCCGGCGATGTCGTGCACACCGTTGTCGTCGGCGATCACGGTCATGGTCTCGTCGAGCGTGTAGGTCTTCTCGTTGAGCGCCTCGACTGTCTCGCCGTTCCTTGCGCGCCGCGCCACAACGGGACCCGACAGCTTGGCGAGGTCATAGACATGCGCCGGACGCCCGAAGGCGAGCATGAGGTAGTTGGTCGCATCGACCAGCGCCGAAATCGGCCGCTGACCCGCCGCGATCAGGCGGCGCTGCATCCATTCGGGCGAAGGCTTGGTATTGTCGACGCCGCGGATGACGCGGCCGTAGAAAGCTGGGCAGCCTTCCGCATCGTCGGTGCGGATTTCGACGGGGCACGGATCGCGCGCCTCTATTTCGGAAACCTCGACCGGCTTGAATGTACCGAGGCCCGCCGCCGCGAGGTCGCGCGCGATGCCCTGAACGCCCATGCAATCGGGGCGGTTGGGCGTGATCGCTACATCGAACACCGGTGAGGCATCGTGATATTCGGCGAAGGTCTGGCCGATCGGGGCATCCTCGGGCAGCTCGATGATGCCATCGTGCTCCTCGCCCAGTTCGAGCTCGCGCACCGAGCACATCATGCCGTTCGATTCGACACCGCGGATCGCGCTCTTGCGCAGCTCCATGCCATTGGCCGGGACGACCGCGCCGGGCAGGCCCAGCACACCCTTCATCCCCGCACGCGCATTGGGCGCGCCGCAGACAACCTGCAGCGGATCGCCCTCGCCCGTATCGACGGTCAGCACCTGCAGCTTGTCGGCATCGGGATGCTTGTCGGCGGTCAGCACCTTGGCAACGCGGAAACCGGCCAGCCTGTCCGCCGGATCCTCGATGCCTTCGACCTCGTGGCCGATCCGGTTGAGCGCGGCAGCGATGTCCGCCACGCTCGCATCGGTGTCGAGGAAGTATTTCAGCCATTCGAGCGAGAACTTCATGCGCTTGCTCCCACACCGGCGGAAAGGGTCGGCTGGTCGAAAGGCGAGAAGCCGTAATGGTCGAGCCAGCGCTGGTCGCCGTCGAAGAAGGCGCGCAGATCATCCATCCCGTATTTGAGCATGGCGAGGCGATCGACGCCCACGCCGAAGGCGAAGCCCTGCCATTCGTAGGGATCGAGCCCGGCGAACTCGATCACGCGGGCATTGACCATGCCGCTGCCGAGCAATTCCATCCAGCCGTGGCCCGGCGCATCGCCGTCACCGCCGAGAACCCGGCGACCCTGCACGTCCTGCCAGCCGACATCGACCTCGACCGAAGGTTCGGTGAAGGGGAAGTAGGAGGGGCGCAGGCGCAGCACGATATCGTCCCGCTCGAAGAAGGCCTTGAGGAAGGTCTCCAGCGTCCATTTGAGGTGGCCGAGGTGGATGTCCTTGTCGATGACGAGGCCTTCGACCTGGTGGAACATGGGCGTGTGCGTCGCATCGCTGTCGCTGCGATAGACGCGGCCCGGCGCGATGATGCGGATCGGTGCGCCCTGCTTGACCATCGAACGAATTTGCACTGGCGAGGTGTGCGTCCTGAGCAGCATGCGCCGCCCGTCGCTGTCGACTTCGGGGAAATAGAACGTATCGTGCATCGCCCGGGCAGGATGCGTCTCGGCCATGTTGAGCGCGGTGAAATTGTGCCAGTCGTCCTCGATTTCGGGACCGGTCGCGACCGAGAAACCGAGGTCGGCGAAGATTTCCGCCAGTTCGTCCATCACCTGGCTGACCGGATGGACCGATCCTTTCGGCACTTCGGGCGCAGGCAGCGTGAGGTCGAGGCTTTCGGTTGCAAGCCGCGCTTCGAGTTCGGCGTCCTCGAGCACTGCCTTTCGTGCGGCGATGGCGTCGGTGGTTTCGGTCCGCAACCCGTTCAGCAGCGGCCCCTGTACCTGCCGCTCTTCCGGAGTCATCTTGCCGAGCGTTTTCATCAGCCCGGAGATCGAGCCCTGCTTGCCGAGGAATTCGATCCGCAGCGCTTCGAGGGCGGCGACATCGGGCGCATTTTCGATCCGCGTCAGCGCATCGGTCTTGAGGTGTTCGAGGTCGGTCATTCTGTCTGGCTTGATATGTCGGGAAGGGATGCCCGCGCCCTCTAGCCGCTTAGGCGCCGCATCCCAAGCCCCGATTGGCCGGGCCGCTCGCTCGAGATGGAGGCAAATGGACCAACGAAATGCGCCCGGTCACAGCGACGGAAGCTTCGAGGACCGGCCCCCTAATCTTGTCGGATCGCGCGCGGGGGCAGAACGAAACTTCGCAAGGCGCGCTGGCGGCGCAGGAAGATGCGCTGCAGGAACCCGGATCGCGGCACGTGTCGCTCATTCACCGCCAAGTGGCCGGGAAGACTTGTGTAGAACCTGCATCGCTTCGCCCGCAATGGCCGCACGAGCATGGGCGGCGGCCATCAGAACCGGATGCGGCAAGCTGGCATATTCGCTGGGCGACATGATCATAAACCGCCTGAAATCGCGAACGAAATGGGCCTGGTCGTGATAGTGAGTGTCGAGCGTGTCGATCCATTTGAGCGAAGGGTCGAGCATGAACTTGGCGAGACTGCGGACGAATCGCTGGCGGCGCAGCAACAGTTGCGGGCCGAAACCGAACACCCTGCTGCAAAACCGCTCCATCGTGCGCGTGCTCATGCCGAGTGTCTGAGCGAGTTCGGTCACGCTATGGAACCGCGGATCGGTAATCGCCTCTTCGATCCGCAGCAATCTCGCCTCACGCTTGCCCTCACCCGCAGCAGGATCGGCCAGCAGCGCATCCAGCTCGCCGACCATGGCGTCGCGCTCGGCGACGAGATCGCCATCTCCATCGAGGACGCAGGCGCACAGTTTGCGCAGACGCTCGAGAGCAGGATCGGTTTCTACGTCGGCGTAGCGATCGGCATAGGCGTTTGCCGGAGCACCTATCAGCCGAACCCAGCCGAGCGGCAGAAAGCCAATACCCCAAGACCTTCCTTTGCGGGCGCGGAAATGCGTGGTCACGCTGGTAGGCCCCGCCATGACCGCCCGGGGTACGCGTTCGAGAGGTCCGTCTCCCATTCCCGCCTCGATCGTGCGATCCGGAATCAGCCGCAGATTGGCCCATTCGGGATGTAGCCAATCCTCCACCGCATCGTCTTCCCCACCGCCCGAGATTTCGAGATGATAAAGCGTCGTGACGAAGGGGCGAAGATGCTCCGGCGGGAGGAAAAATCGCAAGGCAATCGCTGGAGATGCGCCCCCGATCGTCATCATCGCATCACCCCGAGGGCGAGGCGCGCAGCACCCTGATTGGCCGACTTTGGGAACAGATCGTTCATCCTGTCATCATTGCAGATCTGAAGTGTGTCATGATTTTGCTCATGGTGAAACCAGGGTTTGCGCCGGTGCCCCCCAGACCCGTTTGCGATCCGCCATGAATGCAGCCATCACCGGATGTGGTTTAGCCGCATATTCGCTGGGCGAGCAGCGCATGAAAGCGTGGAATTCATGCACGAAATGCGACTGGTCATGATAGTGACCATCGATCACGGCCGACCAACTCGTCCGCGGTTCAAGCATGAAGGCCGCAAGGCTGCGCATCAGCCGCTGCCGCCTCAGCAGCAGGCGCGGGGAAAATCCGAAATGACGGGCACACAGGCGTTCAAGCGTTCGCTTGGACATGCCGCTACGCTGGGCGAATTCATCGACATGGAGCAGGCGCGGATCGATCATGACCTCGTGCACCTTCTGGATCCGCGCACTGTCGCGCGGAGGGTTGGCAAGCTTGCGGAAGAAATCCGTAAGGAATGCAAATTGCTCCTCGTCCGAGTGCTCGCGCGAGCACATTGCCTCGCACAGCGGTGCGAGGCGCGAGAAATGCGGACTCGCTTCGCCATCGACAATCGTATTGGTGTGATCGGCGGCGTGCGCACCCACGAAGCGCGCCCAACCGTGCGGGAGCAGGCCCACGCCCCACATGCGCGTTCTGCCGAGCAGAAAATGTGTTGGGCAGGAAGTCGGGCCGGTTGCCAGAAATCGGGCGCCGGACACGCTGGGTCCTTCAGGAAATTCGGCCTTCGGTGGATTTTCGGCGAAGAAGCGCAGATTGCACCATTCGGGCTGAAGCCAGTCTTCGAGCACCTCGCCTTCGGGCAGGCTCACTTCAAGCCGGTAAACCATCGTGAAGCATCGCGCCAGATCATCCGGCGGTGCGAAAAACCGCACATCAATACAGTTCTGATCGATCAATCGCCCCCTCCCAACATGTAGGGGAATATACCTAGTTGTGGAGCGACGACAAGCGCTTACGAAACAAAAAGGGCGCTCCTCGCGGAGCGCCCTTTGGAATTAGCGGCAGATTGCGCGCTTAGGCGGGCAGTGCCTTCTTCGCCTGCTCGACGATTGCCTTGAAGGCAGCCGCTTCGTTCATGGCAAGATCGGCCATCACCTTGCGGTCGAGTTCGATCCCGGCGAGTTTGGTGCCGTGCATGAACTGCGAATAGGTCAGGCCTTCCGCGCGAACCGCAGCATTGATGCGCTGGATCCACAGCGCGCGGAAGTTGCGCTTCTTAACCTTGCGGTCGCGATAGGCGTACTGGCCCGCCTTTTCGACCGCCTGGCGGGCGATGCGGATCGTGTTCTTGCGACGGCCGCGATAGCCTTTCGCCTGATCCAATAGACGCTTGTGCTTCTGGCGCGTGGTGACGCCGCGTTTGATGCGAGGCATTTCGTATTCTCCTTAGTTCGCGCTCAGTCGAGGCCGTAGGGCGCCCACTTCTTCACCGTTTTGCTGTCGGCTTCCGACAGGACGGTGGTGCCGCGGTTCTGGCGAATATACTTCGCATTGTGGCTGATCAGGCGGTGGCGCTTGCCGGCGACACCATGCTTGACCTTACCGGTTGCGGTGATCTTGAAGCGTTTCTTCACACCGCTTTTAGTCTTCAGCTTGGGCATTTTCATCTCCTACTCGGATATCGGGTCAGAGACACGTACAACCAGCCCTGGCAGCCCTTACGGCCAGACCGGCAGATGAATCACGTGTCGGTGAAGGGCGCGCATCTAGCGGTTCCGCGCGTAAAAGCAAGTCAGAAGTGGGCCAGATAGCCCCCATCGACCGCCAGCGTGTGGCCGGTGATGTAACTTGCCTCGGGTGAGGCGAGGAAGGCAACCGCGCCGGCGATTTCGTTCGGCGCTCCCCAGCGACCGAGCGAGGTGCGGCGTGCGAGATGCTGCGCGATATCGGGATCGGCGACCATCTGCGCATTCGCTTCGGTCGCGAAATAGCCCGGCGCGACGGCATTCACGGTAATGCCGGCAGGTCCGAGTTCGGCGGCAAGCGCGCGGGTGAGCGCCGCCAGCCCGCCCTTGCTCGCGGTATAGAGCACGTCGCCGCGCGCAATATCGGCGGCGATCGAGGTGATGTTGACGATCCGTCCATATTTGCGTGTTCGCATCAGCGGCACGGCACGCCGCGCAAGATCGAACGGGGCAACCAGATTCGTGGCGAGCATCGCCGCCATGTCCTCGCGCCGGAGCTGATCGAGCGGGCGCCGGTCGCGCTGCCCGACATTGTTGACGAGAATGTCGAGCCCGTCCTCTGCCAGCAGAGCGAAGGCCTCTTCGGTTGCGGCAGCGTCGGCAATGTCGAAGGGCAGCGGCCGCGCGCCATCGCCGATCCGCTTTGCCGCCTCTTCCAGCGAAGTTCGGTCGCGGCCGTTGAGCCAGACGGTCGCGCCGTCTTCGATCAGTCGCTGAGCAATTTCGAAGCCGAGCCCGCGCGCCGCTCCGGTAACCAGCGCGATCCGCCCCTCAAGCGTGTCGGTCACACAAGGCACCGGCGCATCAGACAGGCATGGCAGAGACGCTGCACATCTGCTCGAGTCCGTGCTTCATTGCCGCTTTGACGACGAGCAGTGCCAGCGGATTGGGCCACCCCAGTTGAGTGACAAGCAATCCGGCGAGTAGAGTGAGGACCTTCTCGAGATCCCCGCTCTTCGCAAGTTGATCGTATGTGCCGCATACGAGATTTTTCGCCTCGTTCCACAGCTTATGAAAGATCGCCTTTCCCTTTGCCACCACGTCGCTCCACAGGCCCGCGGCGTGCATCTCCCCCATCATCTCCGCCTTCGTAGCGAAGCCACCATTAGCGACACCGGCAATCCCAAATTGCGCGGCAGCGGATGCATCGTGAAGCGCGATGTTTGCCATGAGCTCTTCTTCGCTAAACGACAATAGCTTCGCACGATCCGATGCGCTGATCTCGATCTCGCTCATACCCCGTCTCCTCCCAGCGGCGATCTTTTCATCCGCCTTTACCTCACCCCATCGCTTCGAGCACGTCCTCCAGTCGCGCGGAATCCCCCAAAGCGATCACGCGGCCGTCGCTGTTCGCATCCAGGGGATTGCCCTGCCAGTCGCTCATCACGCCACCCGCACCCTCGACTACAGGAACCAGAGCCGCGAAATCGTGGAGCTTGAGGCCTGCCTCGACGACTACATCGACATGGCCCGATGCGACCAGCGCGTAATTGTAGCAATCGCCGCCATAGATGATCTTGCGTTCGGCCACCGACTTGACCACGCCCATGAAGGCATCGACATCATCGCCTGCAAACTGGTGCGGGGTGGTGGTGGCCAGCACTGCGTCGGACAGCTCTTTGCAGGCCGCGGCCCGCACCGGCTTGCCATTAAACGTCGTGCCTTCTCCAATGCGGCCCACCCACCGCTCTTTGGCGATGGGCTGATCGATCACGCCCAGCACCGGCCAGCCATCCTGCATCAGCGCGATCAGCGTGCCGAAAATCGGTCGACCGGCGATGAAGCTGGTGGTCCCGTCGATGGGATCGAGCACCCATTGGCGGCCTGCGCCTTCGTTCCGGGTTCCGTATTCCTCGCCGATGATGCCGTCATCCGAGCGCTCGGATTCGAGAAGCGCGCGCATCGCCGCCTCGGCGGCACGGTCGGCCTCGGTGACGAAACTGCGATCGGCCTTCTGTTCCTGCGACCATTCGCCACGGAACAGCGGTCGGATCGCTTCGCCCGCCGCCTCGGCCAGGCGGTTAGCCAAGGCAAGATCGGCTGCGGTCGTCATTTCAGTCGAACAGTGAACTGACCGAACTTTCATCGGCGATCCGCCGTACCGCCTCGCCGATCAGCGGAGCGATGGTGAGGATGCGGATGCGGGCGGAATCTTTGGCCGCGTCGGTCGGGCGAATCGAATCGGTAATGACCAGTTCCTTGAGCGCTGACCCGTCGACGCGCGCCACCGCGCCACCCGAAAGCACGCCATGGGTGATATAGGCGGCTACCGATGCCGCGCCCTGGTCGAGCAGCGCTTGCGCGGCATTGCACAGCGTCCCGCCGGAATCGACGATATCGTCGATCATGATGCAATGACGGCCCGAAACATCGCCGATGATGTTCATCACCTCGCTTTCGCCCGGGCGGTCGCGACGTTTGTCGACGATGGCCAGCGGGGCGTTGTCGAGCCGTTTGGCGAGTGCACGGGCGCGAACCACGCCGCCGACATCGGGCGAAACCACCATCAGGTCCTGATCGCCATAACGCGCCTGAATATCCGCCGCCATGACCGGCGCGGCGAAGAGGTTGTCGGTCGGGATGTCGAAGAAGCCCTGGATCTGCCCTGCATGCAAGTCCACCGCAAGAACCCGGTCAGCCCCGGCCTCGGTAATGAGGTTCGCCACCAGCTTGGCCGAGATCGGCGTGCGCGGGCCGGGTTTGCGATCCTGACGGGCATAGCCGAAATAAGGCACCACTGCCGTGATCCGCCGCGCCGATGCGCGTTTGAGCGCATCGATGCAGATCAGCAGTTCCATCAGGTTGTCGTTCGCCGGATAGCTGGTCGACTGGACCACGAAAACGTCTTCGCCGCGCACGTTCTCGTGAATTTCGACGAAAATTTCCTCGTCGGCGAAGCGGCGTACCTGCGCATCGACGAGGGGCATCTCGAGATAGCCTGCAATCGCGCGAGCAAGCGGCAGGTTCGAATTGGCGGCCATGATCTTCATGCGGCGAATCCTTGGGAGTGGCTGGGCTGCCCCCGCCTAGCCGAGCGTCATGGGATTGCAACACGGCGGTGAGGGTTTTGAAGAGTCTTTAGCCCGTGTGTGCTGCCGACACCCGCGACCAGCACGCACCACGAAAACTACTTCGTGTGATGTTCACCCTTGATCCAGCGCACGGTGCCGCTCGATGCACGCATCACCACGCTTTCCGTCGTCATGCGGCCACCGCGCAGATATTTTACACCTTCGAGCAGGGAGCCCGACGTCACCCCGGTAGCGGCGAAGATGCAGTCGCCCTTCACCAGATCGTCACGGGTATAGATACGATCGAGATCGTCTATGCCCCATTTGGCGGCACGCGCCTTCTCATCGTCGTTGCGGAACACAAGGCGGCCGTTGAACTGCCCGCCGACGCAGCGCAGCGCTGCAGCAGCGAGGACACCTTCGGGGGCGCCGCCCTGGCCCATATACATGTCGATCGTCGTATCCTCGTCGGTCACGGCGATCACGCCCGCCACATCCCCATCGCCGATCAGGACCACGCCGCACCCAAGGCCGCGCAATTCGGCAATCAGCTCAGCATGACGTGGGCGGTCGAGAACGCAAACGATGATGTCGGAAGGCTCCACGCCCTTCGCTTCGGCAACCGCCTTGACGTTTTCGGTTGGCGTTTTTGCCAGATCGATAATGCCTTCGGGATATCCCGGGCCGACCGCCAGCTTGTCCATGTAGACATCGGGAGCGTTGAGCAGGCAGCCTTCTTCCGCCGCCGCAAGAACCGCCAGCGCATTGGGGCCGGCCTTGGCGGTGATGGTGGTGCCCTCCAGCGGGTCGAGAGCGATATCGATCTTGGGGCCGCGGCCCGGCGCGCCGCCGACCTTTTCGCCGATGAACAGCATCGGGGCCTCGTCGCGTTCGCCCTCGCCGATCACAACCGTGCCGTCCATGTAGAGCGTGTCGAAGGCCTTGCGCATGGCTTCGACCGCAGCGGCATCGGCGGCCTTTTCGTCGCCGCGGCCGATAAGCTTGGACGCGGCGACCGCCGCAGCCTCGGTCACGCGGACCATTTCGAGTACCAGAACGCGGTCGAGCGGGTTTTCGGCAGGCGAGTTCATAATCGGTTCAGTCCCTCACGTGAGTTTGGCGCGACAGATTGCCGACGCGAGAATTCGTTTGCGGGGCGCGGATAGACAGGGAGCCTTGCATTGTCGAGACGCTGGTGGGTGGCAATTACTACAATCGGCGCGGTCGCATTGCCAGGCGCCGGAGCCGCGCAGCAAGGCCCCGAGCCGCCCGAACGGATCGACATCCTGATCCCGCAGGGCGACTTCGAAGGCCCGCTGGAGGATTGCAGCGCGGAACAGGAAGCCGCGACCATATCGGGAGAAATCATCGTCTGCCGCAAGCGCCGCGACAAGGCCGAATACGGATTCGACGCCGAGCGTGCCCGGCAGCGCTTTGCCGAGGAAACGATGAACAAGGGCGATATCAGAGCGCCCGACGTGGCAGGTGCGGGGATTTTCAGAGGGCCCGCAACTGTCAGCGGCGTATGCGGGATCGGCCTGAACCCCTGCCCGCCCCCACCCGCCTATATCGTCGATTTTTCGGCTCTTCCGGAAGCACCACCGGGATCGGATGCGGATCGCATGGCCCGCGGTCTTGCACCGCTCGGCAATGCCTCCCCCGCCCCGCAGCAACGCAAAGAGATCGACCTCGGCTTGCCGCCCGTCCCGACACCGGACCAAGACGGCGACATCAGTCCTTCAGAATCGGCATCACCAGAGGTGGAGCCGTCAGGCTAGGCGAACCATCGAGCAGGTCGAGCGCCTTGGCCACGCAGCGCTCGGGTCCCTCATGCGTGACCATGGCCACCAGAACTTCCCCACCCTCGTGGTCGCGGCCCCGCTGGATCAGGCTTTCGATCGAAACCTCCGCATCACGCATGGCGGCGGTGATTTCGGCGAGCACCCCGGGGCGGTCGTTCACGGTGAAACGGATGTAGTCGCGGCCTATGCGATTGCCCGGGTCGGCAGGAGCGAATTGTTCGAGCTGTTCCACTGGGACCGAGAACGGAGCGCCGCTATCGCCGCGCGCAATATCGATGAGATCGGCAACCACGGCGCTCGCGGTAGGCCCGGCCCCGGCGCCGGCGCCCTGGAATAACAGGCGTCCGACGAAATTACCCTCGGCGACAACGGCATTGGTCGGCCCGGCGACCGCTGCCAGGGGATGGCCGCGCCCAACCAGACAGGGGCGAACCCGCTGGAGAAGCGTAGGCCGCTTCTCGCTTCGGTCGAGCGAGGCGATACCGACCAGCCGGATGACATAGCCGAGCGATTCTGCCTGGGTGATGTCGGCCGCGCGGACTTCGCCGATACCCGTAGCCGCGACATGATCGAAATCCACGCGCGCGCCAAAACCGATCCCAGCGAGAATCGCCAGCTTGTGCGCGGCATCGACCCCTTCGATATCGAAGGTGGGGTCCGCCTCGGCATACCCCTTTTCCTGCGCCGCGCGCAGCATGTCGCCGAAATCGGCACCGGTGCGCTCCATCTCGGACAGGATGTAATTGCAGGTGCCGTTCAAAATACCGTGGATTCGCTCGATCCGATTGGCCGCGGCGCCTTCGCGCAAGCCCTTCACCACCGGAATTCCGCCAGCAACCGCCGCTTCGAACTTGAGCGGCACACCGCGCAGGGCGGCCTGTTCCGCCAATGCGAGCCCATGATGCGCGATCATCGCCTTGTTCGCGGTGACGAACCCCTTGCCGGCATCGAGTGCGGCCCGTGCCAGAGTGAGTGCGGGACCATCCGATCCACCGACCAGTTCGAGCACGACATCGACATCGCCGCGCTCGGCCATGGCCTGCATGTCGTCGACCCAGATATAAGGGGACAGGTCGATACCGCGATCGCGTGAACGGTCCCGTGCATTGATCGCAACGATCTGGAGTTCACGACCGGCACGGCGTTCGATGGTCGACCGGTTGGTTTCGAGCAATTCAATCACACCGATTCCGACGGTGCCGAGCCCGGCAAGGGCAATGCGGAGAGGTTCAGCCATGGCGCTCGCCTAGCGCAGCCACTGGCGTGGGGGGAACCAGTTTGTCTTGTGGAAGGTGAAGCGTCGCCTGTCAGTCGCGGGTGCGGGGGCAAGCCCCCAACGCCTCGCGAACCAGCGCATAATCCGCGCTGGCAAGAGCACGCGAACGCGGGTCGCGCGACAGGTTGGCGCTGCCGGGCAACGTATCGGGCAACGAACAGGCAAGCCTATACCATTCGAGCGTATCAGGCCGCGGAGCGCGTGCCGACTGATCGACGATCTCTGTCCACGAGACACCCCAGCGCGGAGCCTGCCCCGGACGCCGCACGATGGTGACCGAAACCGGTCCGTCGTTTTCGGTGTCGAGGAAAAGCTGGGTTTCGGATTCGCCAGCAAGGGTACCCTCGACCGCGAGGGCATCGCGGATGCCGATCACCCGCGGAGGTGCATCGGGCGAGAGGAGCGCGGACAGAACCGGCCGCAGCCGCGCCTCGAAAGCCTCGCTGTAGGAAAACTGGGCTCGCGGATCGACCAGCTGGATCTGGTCGGGTCGGTCCGGGACAGGGCGCGCGAACAGGATCACCTCCTGCTTCTTCAGCTTGGGCGCCCTACCCCGTTCGTCCAGCGGCACGTCGACCAGATAGTGCAGCGATTCCCCTACCGGCACATTTCCGGCGATCAACGCCGAAGTCCGCGCCTCGACATAGAGCCGGACGAATCCCTGTTCCAGGCCGGGCGACCGCTCGAGCTCCACCGTAGCTTGACGGCGAATCTGCGCACGCAAGACGAGCGGAGCGCCATCGGCGAGGTCGACGATATCGGCATAGGATAGATTTTCGGCTCCCGCGCGATCCTGCGCCGTACCCGGCACCGATACCGAGATCAGGACGGCGCAGGCGAGCAGAGTTTTCGCTGAATATCGTGTGATTTGCATGATGATGGGCACTTCTGCTTGCGTATGTGGGAGGCGATTCGGTCAACCCATGACCGCCCCCCAAGGTTCCTCCGCACGCGGCACTGAATCCCCGGTTAACCGATAAAGGATTTGCGGTGAAAGGGCATCGTAGCTAAAGGGTCGGGCCGGACCCGAGCGGATGATACATTGTTGCTTGGGGAGAGGTGTCCGGGTTCTAATTGGGAACTTTGGTGCGCCTTCGCCGCTGAGCCTTTCGTAGGCCCTAGCGGCGAGAATGCGTAAACGATGCCCCATGTCACGCCAATCGGGCGGGTCGCAAGTGGGTGTCAAATGGCCCCGGGTTAACCGGGGCGACCGATGGAGTGATGCAACCGAATGGCTTATGCTGACCAACAGATGAGCGGCAATCGCATCGTCGCGATCATCATTGTTGCCCTCATTCATGTCGCTCTCGGTTACGCTCTCATCACCGGCCTCGCATACAATGCGGTGCAGCAGGTGGTCGAGCGCGTGACGACGATCGATATCGAGGAACCACCGCCCCCCGAGGAAGAGCCGCCGCCGCCGCCGCCGGAGAACGTGCCCGACACGCCGCCGCCGCCGGTCGCGCCGCCGCCGCCGCCGTCCAAGGCTCGTAGCGCGACTCCCAAAGGCCAGAATGGCTGGGCTCGTCGCATTCAGAGCAACTACCCCCGTCGCGCAGAACGCGAAGGTACCGAAGGCTCTGTCGGCGTGACAGTTCAGATCGGGGCCAATGGTCGCGTATCTTCCTGCAGCGTGACGCGCTCCAGCGGATCGAGCGACCTCGATTCAGCCGCCTGTGACGGGATGACCCGCTATGCACGGTTCAACCCTGCGCAGGATGCCGCAGGCAATGCGATTTCAGATACCTGGTCGACCACAATCGTCTACCAGCTGAACTAACTCTCCAGGGCCTGCTGCGGCAGGCGGACCACGGAATACTCAAAAGGACCACTCGTTATGACCTTCGAACTTCTTGCAGCTGCCGCCGATGCAGCCCCGCAAAGCTCCTTCGGTTTCATGGAAGCCATGGAACAGGGCGGCTTCGTCGCCTGGTTCATTCTCGGCGTGATGGTGATCATGTCGGTCGGCTCGTTCTACATCCTGTTCACCAAGCTGTTCGAACAGCGCAAGGTGCTGGCCCAGTACAAGGCCGTGCGCACGCAGTTCTGGAAAGCCGGCTCGCTCAAGGACGGCGCAACCAAGCTCGACAAGAACAGCGCATGGCGTCAGCTCGTCGATGATGCGATCCTCGCCGAAAACCAGCACGCCAAGATGACCGACAAGCTCGAAGCGCACGACTGGATGCACGGTTCGCTGCAGCGTTCGGAAGATACGATCAACTCGAAGCTCGCGGGCGGCCTTCCGTTCCTCGCGACGGTCGGCGCAACCGCACCGTTCGTCGGCCTGCTCGGCACGGTTATCGGTATCTACCGCGCACTGATCAACATCGGGATCGCCGGTTCGGCTTCGATCGACAAGGTCGCCGGTCCGGTCGGCGAAGCGCTGATCATGACCGCAATTGGTCTGTTGGTCGCGGTTCCGGCCGTGTTTGCCTACAACTGGCTCCAGAGCCGCAACAAGCGGATCGCCGAGCTGATGCACGCTTTCTCGAACGATCTTCTGGCCAACATAAACTCGAACGGTTCGGTCAAGCCGACCTACATGACCGCGACCTCGACACAGGCTGCCGGCCAGGCCGCCCGTACCGCTCCGGCAGCAAAGCCGGCCGCGACGACCACCACGGTCAAAAAGTAATCGATCGGAATCGGGGGCGGCCATCGGCCGTCCCGGATTTCTCCGCATCGAACCCAAGAATTTCGAACGTTAGGAACTGAACCATGGCGATTTCGACAGGAGGTGGCGGCGAGACGCCCATGTCGGACATCAACACCACGCCACTCGTGGACGTGATGCTGGTGCTTCTGATCATCTTCCTTATCGCGGTTCCGGTCGCGATCCAGACTATCGAGAAGCTGGAAGTCCCGGTCTTCGAATCGCTCGAGTCGAAGGACAAGGTCGAAAACCTCCTCCTCACCGTCAGCACCACCGACGACAATGGTGTGAGCGCTGGCGAGCCCGGTTTCCAAGGTGCATCGCGTAACGGCGAATGCCGCGTCTATTTCAACAATATCGCACCGGTCACCTCAGAAGAACTGTACGATCAGGCTTTCGAGCGTCTCGACGCCATTGTGCAGCGTGCCGGCGGCCCCGAGGCGATCATGGAAGACCCGGAAAAGATTCCGCAGGTGCATATCCGCGGTGACGTAAACGCACCGTGGTCCTGTGTTGCGGGTGCGATCTACAACGTCCAGGCGGCGGGCTACCCAACCGTCGGCTTCATTTCGAACCCGGTCGATCCCAACGCGTGATCGCACGGTTCGGCAAAGAAGATTAGGGAGTAACCCACTATGGCAATGTCAGGCGGCAAGGATGATGGCGCGCCGATGATGGAAATGAACATGACGCCGCTTATCGACGTCCTGCTCGTTCTCCTCATCATGTTCATCATCACCATTCCGGTCGCGACCCATGCGGTAAACATCGATTTGCCGCAGCCCAACCCGACACCGCCCGATGTCTTCGTCGAGCCCGACAAGAACAAGCTCGTGCTCACGGTAGACAACCAGATCCTGTGGAACGGGAACGCGGTCGATATGGGTCAGTTGCGTACGCTGCTCGAGCAGTCGAAGAGCATCAACCCCGAGCCCGAACTGCAGTTCGAGCCCGAGGCGCAGGCCAGCTACGATCTGGCCGCAAAGGTCCTGCAACTGATCAAGGCCAGCGGTGTGACGAAGTTCGGCTTCGTCGGAAACGAACGCTATCGGACGTTCGGGAAGGCCGGCTAAAGCGGTTCCCGGCACGATCGAACGTAAGAGAGGGGCGGAGAAATCCGCCCCTTTTTTCGTTCACTCGCCGTCGGTGTCGGGCACGACTTCCACACGCATCGCAGCGCCTGCGAGACTTTCCGCCTCGAGTAGCAATTCGTCGTCGACCGCCCCTTGAGGTGTCGCCTCGCGGCCGATCATGACCATGACCGGCACGGCGAGCGGGCTGACCCGGTCGAGTTCGACATGCACCAGTTGTTCCGCCGATCGGTCGAGCAGGGCGCCCAGACGGCCGACATCGGTCAAGCGCGTGCGCGCATCGGCCCATGCCGCCTCCAACAGGACGTGATCGGGTTCGTATTTGCGAAGGACGTCGTAAATGAGGTCGGTCGAGAAGGTGACCTGCTTGCCGGTCTTGCGCTTTCCGGGATGCTGCCGTTCGACCAGACCGCCGATCACTGCGACTTCGCGAAACGCGCGGCGCAAGAGGTGCGAACTCTGGACCCAATCGATGAACTCGTCCTGCAGAATGTCGGGGGAGAGAAGCGGTGCCGGGTCGGTAACCGGCTTGAGACCCCAGACCGCGAGTGAATAATCGTTGGCCACGAAACCGCCGGGCAGAAGGCCCCTATCCTCCATCCGCCGCGTAATGAGCATGCCGAGGCTCTGGTTCGCGTTCCACCCCTCGAACGTGTAGTAGACGCTGTAATGCCGTTTGGCGTGGGGGAAGCTCTCCACCAACAATTGGCCCGGCCCTGGCATTTTCGAACGCCAGTCCTGCACTTCCAGCCATTCACGCACATCGTCGGGGAAACGAGCCCAGCCGGCGCGGTCGACCAGCATTTCGCGCACCCGTTCGGCCAGATGCGTGGTGAGCGGCATGCGTGCCCCGCCATAGCTGGGAATCATTGCACTGGTTTTGGCTGCCGTGACCACGACTTCCATGTCCTGAAGTTTGACAACCTCGAGGCTCATGCCTGCGAAGGCGAATGCGTCCCCCGGGCTGAGCGTGGCTGCAAACCGCTCCTCCACCTTGCCGAGGCTGCGTCCTCCCCGCCCTCGTCCCGCATGGATCCGCACATCGAGCATTTCGGAGTCGATGATGATCCCGGCATTCATCCGGTGTCGCTGCGCTTGTTCGGGGTGGGTAAGCCGCCACACACCTTCGCGATCACGGACGATCCGCTTGAACTTCTCGTAAGCCTTGAGCGCGTAGCCGCCGGTCGCGACGAAGGTGAGCACTCGCTGCCACACCTCGCGGTCGACCCAGGCGTAGGACAGGCTCGTGCGAATTTCCGCCAGTAGCTCATCTTCCTGGAACGGTGCCGCGCAGGCGCAAGCCATGACGTGCTGCGCCAATACGTCGAGCCCGCCCGGACGAAATTCCTCGCCATCCCGCTTGCCTTCATCCACCGCTTCCTTGGCGGCAGTGGCCTCGAGGAATTCGAAACGATTGCCGGGAACCAGCAAAGCTCGGCTGGGCTGATCGAGCCGATGGTTGGCGCGGCCGATGCGCTGAAGGAGCCGCGAGGATCCCTTGGGCGCACCCATCTGAACCACCAGATCGATATCGCCCCAGTCGACACCGAGATCCAGGCTTGCAGTTGCAACGAGCGCCCGCAACTCGCCCCGCGCCATCGCCGCCTCGACCTTGCGCCGCGCCTCCTTGCTCAAGCTGCCGTGGTGGACGCCGATCGGCAGGTTGTCCTCGTTCACATCCCACAGGTTCTGAAAAACATACTCGGCCAGAAAGCGCGTATTCGTGAAAATCAGGGTAGTACGGTTGGTCCTGATCCGTTCGTAAAGCTGCGGAATTGCCCAGATCGCCGCGTGGCCGCCCCATGGCACGCGTTCTTCGTCAGGCAGCAGGATCTCGACCTCGGCTGCCGCGCCCGCCTCGCCCTCGACCAGCTCCACGGCATCGACCTCACCCTGTTCGCCCGTAGACAGCGGAGCAAGCCATTCGCGAAAGCCCTGCGGGTTGGCGAGCGTCGCGGACAATGCCGCACGCTGCATCCGCGGCGCGATGGCCTGCAATCTGGAAAGCGCCAGAGCCAGCAGATCGCCGCGCTTGCCGGTGGCAAAGGCATGGACCTCGTCGATGACTATCCGTTTGAGCCCGCGAAACAGCTCGAAACTCTCGGGATAGGAGAGCAGCAGGGAAAGACTCTCGGGCGTGGTCAACAACACATGCGGCGGACGGATGCGCTGACGCTTCTTGCGATCCGAAGGCGTGTCGCCGCTGCGAGTCTCCACGCGGATGGGAAGGCCGATTTCCTCGATCGGAGTCAGGAGGTTGCGCTGCACGTCATGCGCCAGGGCCTTCAGCGGCGAGACGTAGAGTGTGTGAAGACCTTCGGGCGGCTCAGTCCCGTCCAGGCGCGAGGGCGTGAAGTCGGCCAGCGTCGGCAGAAAACCCGCAAGCGTTTTGCCCGCCCCGGTATCCGCGACCAGCAAGGCGTGTCGGCCCGCGTCGCTGGCCGCCAACATGTCGAGCTGATGGCGGCGCACATGCCAGCCGCGCCCGGCGAACCAATCTTCGATTTCGGGAGGAACTGCGGCCATGGAAGGTCAGCGTAGCGCAACCCGCGCGGTTCCCGCTAGAGGCCGACGAACAAGGTCATGGGCGCATCCTCCGAGCAGTCGAGTTCGGCCTTCCGCGCCACATACGCCGCACGGATTTCATCCCTGCACTTGGTCTCGGCGATACCGAGTTCGGCCCAGGGCCAGTCAGTAAAACCGGCTCACCTCCCCTATTCAGAACGGCGCGTCCTTCGCATCCTGCTCCGCGACCTGTCGCATGCCCACTCGCAGGTCTTCTTCGGTGAGGCCGGTCAGGGAGAGGATCCGCTGGCGTTCGGTAGCACCCAGCGCCTCAAAGTCTTTCTTTTCCGGAAGGTCCGCCATCTCCGCCTTCATGTTCTGGCCCATCTCCTCGAAAGTCGCGACCATCTTGGGAAGTTCGCTCATCGCGGCGTGCATGATGCGCGGGTCAGACGTAAGCTGGTAGGACTTGCGCGCATAGGTCGCGCCGACTTCGGTCGAGAAGAATGCAAAAATGCCCTCGAGTTCGGCTTGCGTGAAATTGGCAGCGTATGCCTCCGCCATGCCTCGTTTCATCGCCGGCTCCATAGCGGTCATAAGCTGGCCCATCATAACCTTCGTCAGGTCCATAGTCCGACGCTGGCGCTCGCGCCACTCTGGATCGATGATGGCGGCAATCTCGGCCACTGCCTCGTCATCCAATTCGAGCTCGGTCTCGTCATATCCGATGAAGGTCGAAAGGCTTGGACCTGCCTGATCGGCAAGGTCCATGATCGGACCAAGCATACCATCGAACATCGACTCCATGATCTCGTCCATCGTGCCATCGGGCATGATTTGCTCGATCAGCGAAGCGGCAAGCGGCAGGCGGGCCTGCTGCTCTGGAGTCAGTGGCTCGGCCGGGAACATCTCGGCTATCATGGCGATCGCCTCGGCCTGCTTGTGAGCCTTGGCGTCCTCTTTTTCGTCAGCCACAGCTGGCTGACCAATCAGTGCCAGCGGCGCAGCTATCGCCAGCATCCATTTCTTCATCATGCGAACCCTCCCTTACAAATTCAGTGTCCGACGCTTTCGCCACGCTCGAGGCCCGAGGCGGCCAGTTGCTCGTCGATCTGCGCGACCAAGCGGTCGAGGCCTTCTTGGCTTTCGCTTTCCGCGCGCGCGACGAGGACATCCTGCGTGTTCGAGGCACGCAGCAGCCACCACCCATCGTCGGTCGTCACACGCACCCCGTCGGTCGTGTCCGCAACCGCATCGCTGGCGGCGATGCGTGCGGCGATCTCCTCGATCGCGGCGAACTTGCGGCTTTCGTCGACCTGAAACCGCATTTCGGGCGTATTGACCATCGGCGGCATGGCGCTGCGCAGCTCGGTCACCGACTTGCCGATCCGCGCGGCCGCAGCAATCAGGCGGACACCGGCATAGAGCGCGTCGTCATACCCATAATATTCGTCGGCGAAGAACACGTGGCCGCTCATCTCCCCGGCCAGCGGCGATCCCGTTTCCTTCATTTTGGACTTAATTAGCGAGTGGCCGGTCTTCCACATCAGCGGTTTGCCACCATGCGCCGCCACATGGTCGAACAGGGCGCGACTGGCCTTGACGTCGGCGATGATCGTGACGCCTTTGCGGCGCGCGAGCAGATCTTCGGCATAGACCATCAGGAGCTGATCGCCCCATATCACGCGCCCTTCACCGTCGATGGCGCCGATCCGATCGCCATCGCCGTCGAAGGCCACTCCGAAGTCGAGCGACTTCTCCACGACGAGCGCGCGCAGATCTTCCAGATTCTCCTCGACCGTAGGATCAGGATGATGATTGGGAAAATCGCCGTCGACATCGGTGTAGAGCAGGTGGTGTTCACCGGGAAGGCGCGCGGCGAGCCTTTCGAGTGCCGGCCCCGCTGCGCCATTGCCCGCGTCCCAACCGACCTTGAGGCGATCGAGCACTGCGGTATCGATGCCGTCGAGCGCTTCGAGCATCCGGTCGATATACGCATCGAAGACATCGCGTTCCTCGACCTGGCCCGCACCATCGATCCATTCCCCCGCGGCAGCGCGGCGACCGAGTTCCTGGATATCCGCGCCAAAGAAGGGGCGGCCCTGAAACACCATCTTGAAGCCATTGTAATTGGCGGGATTGTGGCTGCCGGTTATCTGGATGCCGCCATCAATGTCCTCGGCTGAGGCCTCGGCATAATAGAGCATGGGCGTCGCCCCCATGCCGACCCGGGCCACATCGATACCCGAAGCGGTCAGGCCTTCGATCAAGGCATGTTCGAGCATGGGCGAGCTGACCCGACCGTCATAGCCGACCGCGACCTTCTTGCCGCCCGCCTCGGCAAGCATCGAGCCGAAACCCCGGCCGATCGCGCGCGCATCCTCCGCCCCAAGGGTTTCTCCGATAATGCCCCGAATGTCGTATTCGCGCAAAATAGTGGAGTGAAATCTGTGGCTCATTCGGAACGCTCCGTTCGAATACGGGAAAGATGGTCGAGCAAGAGATCGCGCGCCGCGTTCGCTTCCTGCAAGGTGGCGCTGCTACCCCCTCTATCCGGGTGATTTATTGTAGCAATGCGACGGTGCGCCGCGCGAATTTCATCGGCGGTCGCATTTCGGGAAACGTCGAGAATGGCGCGCGCACGCGCAAGCGAGCGATCGGCTGCGCTTTGTGCCCTCAGATACTCCCACGGCCATTTGCCGAAGATCAGGCGGCAGGCCACCGAAACCAGAAGGACGAGGGCAAGCAGGCGGATCACTGTGCGGCTTCCGGAACAATTTCGACGGTATTGTCCGGCAGGCGCAAGCTGGCGACCAGGCCGCGCAGCTCCTGTCGCGCCACGAGGTGGCTGGTTCCCAAATCGCCCAAATGCCCCTTGTCGAGCAGAGTAAGACCCGAGGGGAAAAGCTCGCGATAAATGACGCGCTCCGACAGGCCTTTCGCCACGCGGAACCCGACTCGTTTGGACATTTCGGCCAGAGCCTGGTTGATCCGCCCCATATTGCGCGCCTCGGTGTAACCGGTGCGGTTGCGCACCACGACCCAATCCATCTGGGCGCGGTTCTGCTCGATCGATGTCCGGCTACGCTTGATGCGCGCCTCCCAGATCAGCTCGGCATAGAAGGACAGTTTGCGGACTTTGAAGCTTTCCCCTTCCACCTGTCCGATGAGATCGAAATCGACAAAGCTGTCATTCATCGGCGTCACCAGCGTATCGGCCGTCGTGGCGGCATGGCGAGCCAATGGATCGTCACGGCCGGGTGTATCGACGACCACGAAGTCCGCACCGGCAGTCCGCTCCTCGACAAATCTCTCCATCGCAGCTTCGTTCATGCCTTCGACGACATGGCATCGGGCAGTGGGCAGATCGATGCCGCGGCGCTGCATCGTTTCGGCGCGGTTTTCGAAATAGCGGCACATCGTGCGCTGTCGATGATCGAGATCGAACGCGGCGACATTCGCACCTCGATAGGCAAGCGCCACCGCGACATGCACTGCCGTGGTGGATTTGCCCGTTCCGCCCTTCTCGTTGGCGAACACGATCCTGTGCGGCCGGGACATCATTGGTATGTGACGGTGTAAATCATGCTGCGCTCGTCCCTATCCAACCCGCTGCTCCACGGCAACGCAGGGCCATGGGGCGCACGTTGGTTTTTCCCACAATGGCGGATGTATACTAGCCTGCATTGCAACTTTTGATATTGTGCAGCTCATCCGGGTCGCATTTGACCGGCGAGAAACGACAGCAGGTCGACCGCCGCGAAATGTTCACAGAGGGGGATCCCGGATAATGAAAAAGGTACTTTTCACAGCTCTGGCTGTAATTTCGATGACAGGCATGGCGGCCGAGCCGGTGCTCGCACAAGGGCGCTCATCGGGCCGCAAGGCGCAGGACCGCGCGACAATGGAAATTCCGCGCTGCAACACGAACCTCGGCGCCATCGCGGTGGTCGAGCCCGATGACAAATGGTGGCGCGAACTCAATCTCGGCAGCCCCGAACAGATCATTCGTGTATTTGTCCAGCGCTCCGGTTGTTTCACCATGGTCAGTCGCGGGCGCGCGATGCAGAGCCGGGCGATGGAACGCGCGCTCCAGGAGCAGGGCGAGCTGCAGGATGGGCAGAATGTGGGCTTGGGCCAGGTCCGGACGGCTGATTACTTCCTCCAGCCCGACATAGTCAGCGCGAACAGCAATTCGGGCGGCGGCGGCGGGCTGCTGGGCGGCGTCGTCGGCGGACTGTTCGGGCGGACCGCAGGCGCGATCGCCGGTGGTATCCGGGTCAAGAAAGGCGAAGCGAATGTTGTCCTTTCGCTGGTGAATGCCCGCACCACGGTGGAAGAAGCCCTGGTCGAGGGATATTTCCGCAAGAAGGATCTCGGCTGGGCGGCCGGGGGCGGATTGTTCGGTGGGGGCGGCGGTGCTGCGGGCGGCTTTGGTAGTTATGAGAATACGGCGATCGGCCAGATCATCGTGCTCGCCTATCTCAACGCTTATACCGATCTGGTGACGCAGCTTGGCGGCCTGCCGGTCGATGCCGCGGCGGCGGCGCCCGAAGCGCGCTGATATCGGACGGCTTGCAAGAAGTGGGGCGGGGCGGCACAGATCGCCCCGCCCTTTTCGTTGGCGGAGTGCGAGCGCTGGACACGATCACGACATTGAACGAATTGCGCGGCGCCACCGCCGCCTTGCGCAAGACCGGGTCGCTGGCGCTGGTACCGACCATGGGCGCTTTGCACGAAGGACATCTGACGCTGGTGCGCGAGGCCCGCAGACTTGCGGACCATGTCGCCGTGTCGATTTTCGTCAATCCGCGTCAGTTCGGGGCGAATGAGGATCTCGATGCCTATCCCCGGCAGCTTGCGCGCGATTCGGAGCTGCTCGATAAGGAAGGGGTTGCCCTGCTCTGGGCGCCGCCGCCGAGTGAGGTCTATCCCGAGGGCTATGCGACCAACATATCGGTTGCGGGAGTGAGCGATGGCTTGTGCGGCGCTGACCGGCCGGGCCATTTCGACGGTGTCGCGACCGTGGTCTGCAAGCTCTTCAATCAAGTGCGCCCCGACATGGCCTTTTTCGGCGAGAAGGACTGGCAGCAGCTTGCGGTTATTCGCCGGATGGCACGCGATCTCGATCTTACATCGCCTCATGTCGATGCGATTTACGGCGTGCCCATCATACGCGAGCCGGACGGGCTCGCGATGAGCAGTCGCAACGCCTATCTTTCGACCCAGCAGCGCAATATCGCGGCCGTCCTGCCACACGCCATGCACGAGACAATTGCGCGCCTTTCAAGAGGAGAGGCAGCAAAAGCGGTTCTGGCCGATCTCGCCCGGCGTTTGATCGATTCCGGCTTCGATACAGTGGATTACGCCGAATTGCGGCAGGGCGACAATCTTGTGCCCGCCACCGTTGCAGCTCCTGGAACGCGGCTGTTCGTTGCCGCCCGGATCGGCGGAACGCGCCTGATCGACAATATGGCGGTCGACTGAAACCGGTTGCAGGCCGCCGCTCGGGCAATGGCCACCAAGGATAAACGCGAGTCCGCTGGAACGTCTATCGAGCAGGGTGCCTCCGGGCAGGCGCCCTTCGCTTGGCAAGGGCCGGGTGCGGGGCGCTGTCTGCGGAAGGCATCCGCTGCGCCCGGCCTTGCGCTACCGATAGGGCCATGCACCCCTGCGCGTCGCTTCGTTCGTTTATGGTCGGAAGTTTGGAGCGGGTAAGGGGAATCGAACCCCTCTAGCCAGCTTGGAAGGCTGGAGCATTACCACTATGCTATACCCGCTCGGGCGATGCGCCAATGCCATCGAAGACACGTCGGCGTCAACACGCTATTCTTCGGTCTCGAGGTCTTCTTCCGAACCCTCTTCCCCGGCCGAAGCAAGGCTTTCGGCGAGCGTAGGCTGTTTGCCCTCAGCAGGCTGTTCTTCGCTGCGCACTTCTATTTCCACACGGCGATTGGCGGCCCGCCCCTCTTTATTGGGCGAGCCGTCGGGCAAGGCATTGGGAGCAGCGGGGTTTTGTTCGCCGAATGCAATGACCGTGATCCTCTCGCTCTCTATCCCGTTCTCGACCAGCCAATCGCGCACCGCCTCCGCCCGGGCCTGAGAGGCGCGCAGATTGCCGTCATCGCTGCCTCCGCTGTCGCTGTGCCCCCGCAGAATGATTTCTCCGCCCTCGGCGATCTGAGGCGACGCCAGGACCGTTGCCAGTTCAGCGAGAGCATCCTCGGTCAGTTCGGCTCCGTCTGGAAACAAAACCCGTGTTTCCAGAGTGCCGAGCGTGTCCAGGGTTTCGATCGGCTCGACCTGGAATTCGGGCCTGAAGATCGAACGCTTCTCGCCAGCATCCCCCGAATCCCCGGCGTCGGTGTCCGCCGGGCGCTGCTCGCTGCAAGCCGAAAGAACGAGCGATGCCGCAGCAATCGCGATGATGATTGTCAGCCGGTGGTTCATATCATGTCCCCTGTTCGGCGGCCTTGTTGCGCTTGCGCTCGCGTTTCGCCGCAGCGTCCTGGGCGCTGCGTTCCTGTGGCGGGGCGAAACTGACAATGATGTCCCCTGCCCGCGGTTCAGGCCGCGCCGCATGGGTGAAGAAGCGGAGCGTGCCGCTCTCACGGACCAGCAACAACATTGACGCTGCGTCGGGCAGGCGTTCCTGCGCGGCCTCGAAATCGAATTCTTCCGACAGCTTCGTCTTGCGGAAGACCCAGCCCCGCGCGAGCCGCTCGTTGACGTCTTCGACACCGAAGCCCGATTCGAAAAGGGCGCGGCCGCGGATGCTGCTGGGCAGGGCATGTCGGTCGTCATCGTCGACCGCGTCGCCAAGCTGGAATACCGTATCGCGCCCGATTTCATACGCGAACTCGTTACAAACCAGCGCGTTATAGGCCTCGTTCTCGGTCGCGGCGACCAGCACCGCATAGGGGGTCAGATCGAGATTGTGCTCGGTCGCCTCGTTGAGAATTTCGCCGTGATAAAAGGGCAGACCTTTCTGACGTGCGAGAGCCAGGCGTTGCCAACTGGGATCGACGATCATGACCGGCGATTTCAGTTCCTTCATCATCAGCGCGAGCGAGATCGTCCAGGGCGTGCTTCCGACGATGATGACGCCGGGCCGCTTGCTGCCCTTGAGGTCGAGCAGGCGTGCGACAAGGTCGATCGTGAATCCATGGGCGACGATCGTTGCCACCACCACTGCGAAGCTCAGACCGATCAAGGCCGTGCCATCGTACCCAATGTCCTCAAGGCGCAGGGCAAACAGACCCGAGATAGCGACGAGAACGATACCGCGCGGGGCGATCCAGGCGAGGAACAGCCGCTCGTTCCACGGGACAGAACTGCCGAGCAGACTGAGCAGAATGGTTGCCGGGCGCACGAGAAAGAGCAGCGCGAGCAGGAACAGCCCGAAATTCCAGTTGAGATAGGCCAGTTCCTCGAACTCGAGGCTGGCCGACAACAGAATGAAAATGCCCGAAATCAGCAGGACGGCGATATTCTGCTTGAACGGATGGATGCTCCGAATCGACGTGATGTTCATATTCGCCAGAGCGATGCCCATGACCGTGACCGCGACCAGACCGGCTTCATGTTCGATCTGGTTGGAGAGCACGAACACCACGATGACCGATGTCAGAAGGACGGGCACTTTGAGGTATTCGGGAATGGCCCCGCGCGGAAAGGCCCAGGCGATGGCGGCAGCGGCGACATATCCGATCAGACCGGCGATAATCGCCGCAATGACCAGGGGCGGGACGACCTCTATCAGGCCCGAGCCCGGTGCTTCGGCCACCTTACGGAAATATTCGTAGGAAACGACTGCGAACAGCGCGCCGATGGGATCGTTGACAATTGCTTCCCATTTAAGAATCGCCGCCGGTCGGGCCTTGACCGAGGACTGGCGCAGCAGCGGCATGACGACGGTCGGCCCCGTGACCACCAATATCCCTGCAAACAGGATCGCGACCGGCCATTCGAGTCCGCCGATCGAGTGCGCCGCGAAGGCGCCGAGTACCCAGGCAATCGGCCCGCCCAGCAGTACCAGACGCCAGACGCCGTCGCCGGCATGGCGTAATTCACGAAAATCGAGGCTTAGGCCGCCTTCGAACAGGATCAGGGCGACACCGATGGCTATCATCGGGTCGAGCAGGTCGCCAAAGGCATGTTCGGGATCGAACAGGCCGAGGACCGGCCCGGCCAGGAAGCCCGCCGCCAACATCAGAACGATGGCCGGCCATCCGGTGCGCCAGGCCACCCATTGGGCGCCGATGCCCAATATGCCGACCATCGCGATGACTAAAGACTGTTCCATGCCCCTCCCCGACTGAGCGACGATCCGCTGCTCAAGGCGCGAGTTCTATAAATGCCCGAAGCGGCGAATATATCCAGCCCCGGCTCGGACAGCTCAATCGCCCGCGAATTCCATCAAGGCACGGACGTCCACTGCTTCATCGGCGAGGCGCTTGCTTCCACCGAGATCGGGAAGGCCGATCACGAACGCCGCCCGGCTGACCCGGGCACCCGCCTTGCGAAGCAGTGCGGTCGCAGCCAGAGCGGTACCTCCCGTCGCGAGCAAATCGTCGACAATCGCCACCTGCTGTCCATCGGAAACGGATTGAGGATCCATCTCGAGACGGTCAAGTCCGTATTCGAGCTCGTAATCCACGCCAATCACCTGACAAGGGAGCTTGCCGGATTTGCGGATCGGCAAGAAGGGCAGGCCGAGCCGCGCAGAAACTGCTGCTCCGAAAATGAACCCGCGTGCCTCCATTCCGGCGATGGCCTCGGCCCCGCGCACCTCATCCGCCAGCCATTCGACCGACGCGGCAAACCCCCGCCCGTTACCGAGCAGAGTCGTAATATCGCGAAACTGGATGCCCTTTTTCGGAAAGTCGGGAATGGTCCTGACCAAGGTTTTCAGGTCGGCGGGCGTCATGTCGTCTCTCCCGGAATCGAAAGCGCCCCTTGCATCGATGTGACGCAAGGGGCGCTGGTCATTCGTGTCGACCGAGGGATCAGTCGCCCTTGCGCTTTGCGGCAGCCCAGATCTGCTTCTTGGACATATAGGCAAGCACAGTGGCGAAGAGCAGGAAGATCAGCACCGGCCAGCCGGTCTGCTTGCGCGCCACAAGAGTCGGTTCGGCGGTCCAGGTCAGGAAGGCCGCGACGTCCTCGGACATCTGCTGCACGGTCGCCTCGGTGCCGTCGTCATAAGTCACCTGACCGGCGGTGGTCAGCGGCGGTGCCATGGCGAGGTTGAGGTTGGGGAAATAGGGGTTGTGATAAAGGCCCGGCCCCGGAGCCGCCTCGGGATGCTCTTCGAGCAGTTCGGCCGAAGGTTCGGAATAGCCGGCCAGCAGCGACGCAACATAGTTCGTGCCGTCTCCGCGCGCCTTGGTCATCAAGGAAAGATCGGGCGGGATGGCGTTATTGTTCGCTGCAGCCGCCGCGACATTGTTCGGATAGGGCGACGGGAAATAATCGGTCGGAAGGCCGGGGCGCATGGTCGCTTCGCCGGTGTTCGGGTCGATGCCCGGCACCTGCTTCGACGCGGCAAAGGCCTTCACCTGGCCTTCGTCGTACCCGATCTGCTCAAGGTCGCGAAAAGCGACATATTTGAGGCTGTGGCAGGCGGCGCAGACTTCGTCATAGACCTTGAAGCCGCGCTGAAGCTGCTGGATGTCCCATTTGCCGAACGGCCCGTCAAAAGAATAGGCGATATCTTCCGGCTTTTCATACGGAACGTGTCCGGCGGCTTCCTCCGTGATCGCGGCATAGGCTCCGACAACGAAGGAGTAGAGTGCGATCAGGGCGAAGCCGAGGCCGACGAGAATGGCGACGAGGCGGACGCTGAGAAGTTTGGTCATTTTCTATCTCGTTCTCGCTTAGACGGCCGGTTTTGCGTTTTCGCCGAGCACCGCCTGCTTGTCTTCGCCAAGCACGGCTTCGGTGATCGAATAGGGCAGCGGTTCGGGCTTCTCGATCTGGCTGACAATCGGGAGGATCACCAGGAAGTGCAGGAAGTAGTAAGCCGTCGCGATCTGGCTGAGCATCACATAGGGCTCTTCCGCCGGGGCACCGCCGCAGATGAACAGAACGATCATCGCGGGAATAAGGCCGAACCAGAAGAACTTGCGGAACAGCGGCCGGTAATGGCCACTGCGCACCGGCGACTTGTCGAGCCAGGGCAGGAAGAACCAGATCAGGATCGAGCCGAACATCGCGATCACGCCGAGCAGCTTGGCGGGGATGAACAGGAAGTCGACCGTGAAAGCGCGCAAGATCGCGTAGAACGGCCAGAAATACCATTCGGGCACGATGTGCGCCGGGGTCGAGAGCGGGTTCGCCTCGATATAGTTGTCCGGATGGCCGAGCGCGTTGGGCAGGAAGAACACCATCGCGAAGAACAGCAGCAGCGCGACGCCGAGACCGAAGCCGTCCTTCGCCGTGTAGTACGGGTGGAAGGGCAGCGTATCGCTTTCCTGCTTCACTTCGACACCGGTCGGGTTCGACGACCCCGGAATGTGCAGCGCCCAGACGTGCAGGATCACGACGGCGGCGATCACGAAGGGCAGCAGGAAGTGCAGGCTGAAGAACCGGTTCAGGGCAGCGTTGTCGGGGGCGAAGCCGCCGAGCAGCCAGATCTGGATCGGCTCGCCGACCAGCGGGATCGCGCCGAACAGACCCGTGATGACCTTGGCACCCCAGAAGCTCATCTGCCCCCAGGGAAGGACGTACCCCATGAAGGCGGTCGCCATCATGAGCAGGAAGATCACGACGCCGAGTAGCCAGATCATCTCGCGCGGGGCCTTGTACGAACTGTAGAAGAAGCCGCGGAAGATGTGGAGATAGACGACGATGAAGAAGAAGCTCGCGCCATTGGCATGGGCATAGCGCATCAGCCAGCCCCAGTTGACATCGCGCATGATGTGTTCGGTCGTGGCGAAGGCAACCTGCGCGTTAGCTGCATAGTGCATCGCCAGGACGACGCCGGTGACAATCTGCACCACCAAGAAAAATCCAGCGAGAACGCCGAAATTCCAGAAATAGGACAGGTTGCGCGGAACCGGATAGCCCGCGCCGACCGCGTCGTAGACGAGACGCGGCAATGGCAGCTTCTCGTCGAAGAACTTCATGACCGGATTGGTCGGGGTGTATTCCTTGGCCCAGGGAAAGCTCATCGTTTCGTCTCTTCTCTCTAAGCTCAGCCGACCTGGATGACGGTGTCCGAGGTGAACTCGTATTCCGGCACTTCGAGATTGGTCGGCGCCGGACCCTTGATGATGCGACCGGCGGTGTCGTAATGCGAACCGTGGCAAGGGCAGAAATAACCGCCGAACTCGCCCTTCACCTCGCCTTCGGCCGCACCCAGCGGCACACAGCCGAGGTGGGTGCAGACGCCCATGGTAACCAGCATGTCCTCGCGGCCTTCCTTGGTACGGTCGGCCAGTGTTTCGGGATCGCGCAGCGACGAAAGCGGGCGCGCATTGGCTTCGGCGATTTCCTGCGCGGTCAAACGACGGATGAACAGGGGCTGCTTGCGGAACACCGCCTTGATCGCTTGCCCCGGCTCGACCGCCGAGACATCGACCTCGGTCGTGCTGGCAGCCAGAACGTCCCT
The DNA here is from genome assembly GCF_021864455.1 of Erythrobacter sp. SN021. NCBI lineage: Bacteria > Pseudomonadati > Pseudomonadota > Alphaproteobacteria > Sphingomonadales > Erythrobacteraceae > Erythrobacter > Erythrobacter sp. SN021. The sequence continues at coordinate 25,073 of NZ_JAKKUW010000004.1, read as the reverse complement.
CGAAGGCGCCATTTGGCTGACCAGCGGATAGACCACTGCCAGACCACCGATACCGGCGGCACTGACCGCAGCGATGTCTAGAAAATCGCGGCGGCGGATACCATCTTGTGTCTCGCCTGCCGTTTCGTGTGTTGCGGTTGCAGCCGTGTCTGCCATCAGCGCTTTGCCTTGCCTGCTTTGGTAGTGCGCCTCTGCCCTCTCGGGGTTCGACGCGATGTGCGAATCCATCCCGGTCAGCGATAAAGGCCGGAGCGCCCGACGAAATAATACGCGCGCGGAAGCCCCCAACGTGCCCGGTTTGGAGGCGCCTCTAGCCGCTATGCGACAGGTTGCCAACCGCCATTTTGGCAAGCATTGTGCACTGGCATGCAAGAGCCTGGGAATTGGCGCCCCTATGCGGGAGTGCCTGTCGGCCCATACGCATTGCGTGGGGGAGGCTCAGGCGGGCACAGCAATGACGCTGAGCTGCCGCCCCTCATCCGCTTCCGCGCGATGGGTTGCGCGGCGGAACGAGAAGAAACGGTCGGGCTGCGTATAGGTGTCCTCGGCGAGGTCCTCGATCCTGAGGACACCCGCGGCCTGCAAGCGGTGCGCGACATAGGCAGGCAGATCGAACTGGTAGCGGCCTGGGCGGCCGACTGCGAAGAATTGCTCGTCCCCGTCCCCGAATTGTTCGCGGAATTGGTGATCGACCTCGTAACTTGCCTGCGCGATAGTCGGACCGATCGCCGCGCGGATAAGGTCACGACGCGCACCGAGCGAGATCATCGCCTCGACCGTATTCTCCAGAACGCCGGATCGTGCCCCGCGCCAGCCGGCATGCGCCGCGCCCACAACCCCTGCCTCCGGATCGGCGAACAACACCGGCGCGCAGTCGGCGGTGACGATGCCGAGCACAAGGCCGGGCCGATCCGTGCACAAGGCATCGCCCTCGGGCCGCTCCCGCCACGGCTCCGCGACGTGATACACCGTGTTGGAATGCACCTGCTCAAGCCGAACCAGCGGCGCGCGCGGAAGAATCTCGCCGACATCGAGCCCGACAGCGGTCGAGAACCCGTGCGGGATCGCCTGCAGCAGGCCTGCTTTCAGTATCTCCGCCATTCAGCCCCGCCCTAGAGAACGGGCGACCTGTTCGAACGTGTCGCGCGACAGCTTGGGCGCGGCGGCGATCCGTTCGAGCGCCTCGCGCATCAGTTTCGCGCGTTTTTCCTCGATACGCCGCCAGCGTCCCAGCGGCGGGACGAAGCGAGCAGCCGTCTGCGCATTGATCGGGTCGAGTTCGAGAATAAGATCGGCGATCATCGCGTAGCCCTCGCCGTCCTCGGCATGGAAGGCGGCAGGATTGGCGGCGAAGGCCATATAGAGCGAGCGCACGCGGTTGGGATTCTTCAGCGTGAAATCGGGATGGTCGCGCAGTGCCTTCACATGCTCGATCGCCCGCGGATGCAACGAGCCTGCCTGGATCGCGAACCATTTGTCGATCACCAGCGCATTATTCTGATAGCGATTGTAAAAATCGAGCAATTTGCCGGTACGCTCGGCGCTATCGAGCCCGGCCAGCACCATCAACGCGCCCTGCCGATCGGTCATATTGTCCGCGCGATCGTATTGGCGGGCTGCCAGCTCGACCGCCTTGGCGGGATCGCTGGCGGCGATATAGGCGAGCGCCAGGGTCTTCACCTTGCGTGCCCCCTTCGCCCCCGCGTCGAGCGAGAACGGCATGTTCTCCGTGCGGGCGTATAGTTCCTGCAAGGACCCCGCCAGCCGTGTTCCGAGATCGGCTTTGAGCGTCTCGCGCCGGGCATGAATGCGCCCCGGATCCGCCACCAACATCTGTTCGGCGACATATGTCGCACCCGGCATCATCAAGAGCTCACCGCGCATCAGATCGTCGAGCTGGTCGTCCTCCAACACCGACCGCATGGCCCGCGCGATATCTTCACACGCCGCCTCGCGCTCATCGTTATCGAGGCCGTCCGTCACATCCGCGACGAGATGCCCGGTCATCAGTTCCTGCATGGCCTCGTAGCGGGCGAAGGGATCGTCATCCTTTTCCGCAAGAAAAACCAGCTCTTCGCGCGATACGTCCCGCTCGATCGTCACCGGCGCCGAGAACGTCCGGTTGATCGACAGGATCGGCTTTTCGGTAAAGCCATCGAACGTCACCTCGACGCGATCCTCGTCGAGAATCACAAGCTCTTCCCCCCTATGCGCACCGCTTGCACGATCGAACAGAGCGAGCTTGAGCGGGATGGGCATCGGCTGCTTTTCGCTCTGGCCTGGAGTGGCGGGAACGGTCTGCGTCAGCGTGAGCCTGGCCGTTTCACCCTCGTGCTCCAGTGTCACGCCGACCCTGGGCGTTCCGGCCTGCGAATACCAGCGGCGGAACCGAGTGAGATCTAGTGCCGCGCCGTCCTCGATCGAGCTGACGAAGTCTTCGCAAGTCGCCGCCGCTCCATCGTGGCGGTCGAAGTAAAGATCGGTCCCTTCGCGGAAGCGCTCCTCGCCGGCCATGGTGCGCATCATGCGGATCACCTCGGCGCCCTTGTTATAGACGGTCGCGGTGTAGAAATTGCTGATCTCGCGGTAGGAATCGGGGCGGATCGGATGTGCCAGCGGCCCCGAATCCTCCGGAAATTGCACCCCGCGCAGAATCCGCACATCCTCGATCCGCTTGACCGGCTCGCTCCCCATATCGGCGCTGAACAACTGGTCGCGCAGCACGGTGAAACCTTCTTTCAGGCTCAGCTGGAACCAGTCCCGGCAGGTAATGCGATTGCCCGACCAATTGTGAAAGTATTCATGCCCAATAACGCCCTCGACCCCGTCATAATCGCCATCGGTGGCGGTTTCGGGGTCGGCGAGGACGTATTTGGTGTTGAAGATATTGAGGCCCTTGTTCTCCATCGCCCCCATGTTGAAATCGCTCACGGCGACGATGTTGAACAGGTCGAGATCGTATTCGCGCCCGAACACCTCCTCGTCCCACTTCATCGAGCGTTTGAGGCTTTCCATGGCGTGTTCGGTGCGATCGAGGTCGCCTTCGCGCACCCAGACATTCAACTCTACCTCGCGGCCGCCCATCGTGGTGAAGCTGGCGCTGCGCGCGACGAGATCGCCCGCCACCAGCGCGAAGAGATAGGACGGCTTGGGCCAGGGATCGTGCCATTCGGCCCAATGGGTATCGCCCTCCTCGCCGGTCGCCACCCGGTTCCCGTTGCACAGCAGTACCGGGAACCGATCCTTGGAGCCGCTCATCCGCACGCTGTAAGTGCTCAGCACGTCGGGCCGATCGGGAAAGAAGGTGATCCGGCGAAAGCCCTCTGCCTCGCACTGCGTGCACAGCATGCCGCTGGAGGCGTAGAGCCCCATAAGCTGCGAATTGGCACTGGGGTCGATTTCGGTCTCGATACCAATCTCGTGGGCATCGCCCGGAAGTGTCAACACGAGATCATCCCCATCCATCACCCAGCTTTGCGTCGGTTCGCCATCGACGGTGACGCTGGTTGCCTCGATCCCGTCGCCATTGAGCCGGATGGTCGCCGAACGGTCGGCCTTGGCATTGCGCGCGATCGTGAGGGTGGAGCGCACCCGTGTGCAGTCGATGCCGAGGTCGAAGTTGAGCCGCGTCTCCGACACGATCCAGGGAAAGGGCCGATAATCCTCGCGCCGGATTTCGGGCGGATTCTTGGGATCGACGGCAGCGTCGGCCATTTCCGGATTTCCGTCGGGATTGGAGGGGGTGCGCGCGATATCCATGCTTTTCCTGTCAATTGCGGGATCACCGGCTAATACGCTCCGATGGCCCGATTGTTCATCTTCGGCCTCGGCTACACGGCGGGGCGTTTTGCGCAAGAGATGCGCGCCCGCGGCTGGCATGTCGATGCCACGGGAAGCGCGGGAAACATCGATTTTTCGAACAGCAAATCGGTGGTCGCGGCAGCATCGCAGGCAAGCCATGTGCTGAGTTCGGTCCCGCCTTCCGATGGCAGCGACCCCGTACTCGACCGCTATGGCGATGCGTTGACGGACAAATGGCTCGCTTATCTGTCCTCGACCGGCGTCTATGGCGACGCACAGGGGGCTTGGGTCGACGAGGCATCGCCTACCGGTGGCGGACGGCGCACCGCGCGCGCGGATTGCGATGCGCGCTGGTTCGAAGAAGGGGCACGGGTGTTCCGCCTTCCCGGCATTTATGGCCCAGGTCGCAGCGCGCTCGACCGGGTGCAAGGCGGGAACGCCCACCGGATCGACCTGCCCGGCCAGGTCTTCAGCCGCGTGCATGTCGACGATATAGTGTCCGGCGTCGTTGCAGCGATCGAGAGCGATGCGCTGCCGGGCGCCTACAATCTCGCCGACGATCTCCCGACCAGCCAGAATGCCGTAATCGAGGAGGCCTGTCGGTTGCTGAACGTCGCCCCTCCCCCGCTCCAGACCATCGAAGAGGCGAAACTGTCGCCCATGGCGCGCGGCTTCTATGCGGAAAATCGCCGGGTCGCGAATGGCAAGGCGAAGCGCGTCCTCGGCTGGGTGCCGAAATATCCTACATTCCGCGAGGGGCTGGCCGCGCTTACGGTTCGGGCGTAGCGCGTCTTGGCGGGGCGCTGGCACGTCCGCGCATCGCGACGACCATGCCGATCAGGGTGATGATCGCCCCGGCAGCCGGTAGAGCGCCCCACTGAAACCCCTCGAACAGGGTGGAGAGCACCATCGCCACGATCGGAACGATCACCGAACTGTAGGCGGCCTGCCCCGCCCCGACCTTGCGCACAAGCCCGTAATATAGGGGAAAGGTCACGACCGAACCGGCCAGCCCGAGATAGAGAATGCCGAGCGAATAGGAGGGTCGCATGTCGAATTGCGGGAGGCCATCGATCGCGAGGGCATAGACGGTGTTGATTGCCACGCCGATTGCCATCGACCACGCGAGCAGCGCCAGGAAAGGTTGCTTCTTCGCACCGTCCATCGCCTGCGTGATGTTGGCGATGCTCGCCGAGAGAATTCCGCCGACAGTCAATCCCGCGCCCAGCAGGACCTCTTCGAGCGTGGCGGGGGATGAGCGCCATTCATGCGCGAAGAGCAGCGCCACGCCAAGCGCCGCGATCGCCGATCCGAGCACGAAAGCGCCGGTAATCCTCTGTCCGAGCAGAATACGCCCCAGCACTGCATTGGGCACAACCAATAGGGCGAACATCACCGCGACGAGGCCCGAGGTAATGTAGCTTTCCGCATTGTAAACGAACCCGAAATTGAGCGTGAACTGGAACAGGCCGAGCATGACCGCCCAGCGCAGCCCGCCAGGCGCGAGGCGCAGCGGTTCCCGCCGCATCGCGGCAAGTGCGAACATCCCGAAGGAAGCCACGAGAAAACGATAGGAGATCGACCAGCTCGCCGGAACACTCGCTATCTGGTCGCGGATGACCAGCCAGGTCCCGCCCCAGATCAGGCTGACCAGCAGAAAGGCAGCGAAATTGCGCGGGGTGAAGAGGCTTTCGGCCTCGGTCGGCGAGTTCATAAGCTCGCTATCGCTTTGGCGAGCGATAGCGCATCCTCCTCACGCGTGTTCCAGGCGGTGACGAAGCGCGCGGCATTTTCACCCCAGTCATAAAAACCGAAGCCCCGGTCGCGCAGCGCCTCCCTTTCCGCCACCGTGCAACGCACGAAGAGTTCGTTAGCCTCAACCGGATACAGCAGGCGCCCATCGCAGGCCTGCGCGATCTCCTGCGCGGCGGCATTGGCGTGACGCGCATTGTGCAGCCAGATATCGCCTTCGAGCAGTGCGTGGAGCTGCGCCGCCAGGAAACGCCCCTTCGATTGAAGATGTCCGGCGCGTTTGCGCCGATACCGTGCGACATCGGCGAGGTTCTGGTCGAAAAAGACAATTGCCTCCGCCCCGAGCCCGCCATTCTTGATGAACCCGAAGCTGAGCGCGTCGACCGGCCCCGCCGCAGCGGCAGGCGCGCAATCGAGGAAAGCGACTGCATTCGCGAAACGCGCGCCGTCCATATGCAGGCCCAGCCCGCGTTCGCTCGCCAGCGCCGCAATCGCCTCCACTTCTGCCGGTCGGTAGCTGCAACCGTACTCGCTCGCCTGGGTGATCGAAATGGCATGGGGCTGGACTTGATGAACATCGTTGCGGATCGGATCGATCGTATCGCGGATCGCCCGAGGGGAAAGCTTGGCCCCGGCGCCCTCGCACAGCATCAGCTTGGCCCCATGGAGGAAGAAGCCGGGCGCACCCCCCTCGTCTACTTCGATATGTGCGTCTTCGTGACACACGACCGCGCCATGCGGCTGGACCAGTGTAGCCAGCGCCAGGCAATTCGCTGCCGTCCCCGTCGCCGTCCACAGCACGGTACACGGCTTGTCGAACACCTGTGCGAAACGCTCGTCGAGCGCGGCGCTCAGCGCATCGCCATCATAAGGCGAATCGGGCGAATCCGCCGCTTTAAGGGCTTCCCACACGGTTGGGTGGACCGCAGCGGCATTGTCGGACAGGAACTGCATCGGAACGCCCTTAACTGCCGGAGCATTGCTTGCACAGAAGGGAAAGTTCGAAAGGATGAAAGTGGAACGGATCGAAATCGAAAGGCAAAACTCTGCGGATAGCGGAGCCTATCTCGCAGTCGGCGCAAGCGGTACAGAAGCCGGGAAGCTGACCTGGACCTTGCGCGACGGGGCGCGGGACGCACAGCATACGATCGTGCCCTCGCATATGCGCGGCCACGGAATCGCCGCCCGGCTGGTGGACGCCCTGATCGAGGATGCCCGCCGGGAAGGGTTCACCATTATCCCGAGCTGCTCCTACGTAGCCGCGCAGTTCGAGCGCCATCCCGAATGGGCCGATCTGCGCGCCTAGGCGCGAACGGTCTGGCCCTCGACCATCTCGGAGAAATCCTGCTCGGCCATGCTATCGAGCACGGCATCGCGTATTCGGCGGGCTTCCACAAGCGGAAGCCCGCGAATGCTCAAACGCCCACCTGCCAGACCAAACCGCAGGTCGGCATAGCCACGCAGTCGCGCCAGCGGATTGCGGACAATCTCGACCGATTGGAGCTTGCCGCGCGAGGCGATGGCGAGATCCGGCGCGAACCAGCCGCGGCGTGTGTAAAGCTGCCCGGCATCGATCGCATGGCGGCCCCAGCGCCAGGCAAGGTATTCCTGAAGCGCCATCCAGCCTCCGCCTATGAACACCAGCAGCGCGAGTAATCCGTGGCCGAAGGCAAGGACCACTGCCGAAATAGCGAGCATCGAGCCAAGGCCGAGAAGGATATTGTCGGTCCGGTAGGCAGGCATTGCGCGGTGCCAATCGAGAGCGTGGTCAGGCAGCGAAAAGCCGGTCTCCGCGACCACCGGTGCGATTTCCTGCATCTGCGCGAAGGGCACCGCCTCGTGATTGGCCGAGCCGCTGTCGCCGGCAAGGCTCACAAGCTTCAGCGCATGCCAGCCGAACAGGCGGCGGACGAATCCCGTCCTTACCCGCAGCGCCTGCACACGGTGCACCGGCATGACGAGATCGGTCCGCGTCACCAGTCCGCGTCGCCGTCGCAGGCCCTTGTCGGTTCGTTCGAGTCGGAAATCCCATTCGCGCATCACAGTCCGGACCACACCCGTCACCACGCCGACGAGCAGGAGCGACCCGACCGCGAACAGACCACCGATTACTTGCGCAAGAAAACCGAGTCCTGCCAGCCATTGTCCCGGACCGGCCAACTGTTCGCGCCAGGCTCTCCAGTCCCAGATTTCGAACGGCAGCAGGAAATCGATCTGACTTGCGAAGCCGCCGACAACGGCCACGACAGCAAGCGAGAACTCGAACAGGCCGAAGGTGACGACGCGCCGGGGCGACATGGCGAAGAGCAACCGGCTCTCTTCGGTCGACGCGGGCACCTCGTCATCGGATTGCTCCAGCACGGCACCTTCGCGGCGGGTACGCACCAGTTCGCGCAGACGCTCGCCCTCGCTTTCCGGAAGATAGGCCAGCGTGAGATCGTCTCCGCCGCCCGCGCCGGTCTCAAACTTGACCTCGACCAGGCCGAACAGGCGTGGGACCAGTTTCTGCTCGAGGCTGACATCCTGGATACGCTCGTAAGGAACGGAGCGGGCGGCGCGCGACAATACGCCGCTGTCGACCCTTATATCCGCTACGCCCACCGAATAGGTCAGCCTGCTCCATCGCAGATATGCGAACAGGATATTCGCCCCCACCACTGCAAGGACCAGCGGCAGGAAGAACAGGATCATGTCATCGAATTCGCCTTCATCGAGAATGGCGAAGCCGCCGATCATGATCGGAATGACGAGCTGCGACAACAACGAGACCGCACGTACCGCAAAGGTGCGCGGATCGGTCCGGCGCGGTGTATCGTCTGTGTTTCCGCTCACCGCGTGTCGCGCCGGATTGCCGCGCGGATATTCTCGCGCATGGCAGTCGCGTCCTCATGCCTCAGGCCCGGCAGCGACACCGAGGCGTTGTGCGTACCCGCAGTATGCACGGTCAGTGTGGACAGGCCGAAAACGCGCTCGAGCGGGCCTTGGCCGACATCGATATGTTGGACCCGCCCGAAAGGCACCACCGTGTCGGTACGGAAAAAGATGCCGCGTACGACCCGCAGGCGTTCTTCCGCTAGCGAGAAGCCGGTCGCATGGTAGCGCCGCAGGGGAACACGGATCAGCGCGTAGGCAGCCACGAATAGGGCGGGGATCCACACTGCACCGGTCCAGCCGGGAATCGCCATCTCGGCAATCGTCGCCGCGACAAGCAGGACGAGCGCGGCAATCGCCAGCTGCAAGCGCAGCATCGATTTGTAAGCGGGGTCGAGCTGGGTGAGATCGTCGGCGTCGTCCATGGCGTTCTAGCTAGGCAATACAGCCAGGTGATTCAATTGGGTATTGCGCCGACATTCGAGTAGGACTCTGCCCGGGCAGAGGGGAGGATATAGCGATGGATATTTCAAGGCTGATGTTTCGCGAAGGACTGATGGAGGGCGAACGCATCCTCGTCACCGGCGGCGGCACCGGACTTGGCAAGGAAATGGCCGAAGCCTTCCTCAAACTTGGCGCCGAAGTGCATATCTGCGGGCGGCGCCAGGGCAAGCTCGACGAGGCGGCCAGGGAACTCGGCGAGAGGCACGGCGGAAAGATCGTCGGGCATGCTTGCGATATCCGCGATCCCGATGCGATCCACGCCATGGTCGATGCGATCTGGGACAATGGAGCGCTGACCGGCGTAGTGAATAATGCCGCAGGCAATTTCATCAGCCGGACCGAGGATTTGTCGGTCAACGGTTTCAATGCGATCAGCGATATCGTCTTTCGCGGCAGCTTCTACATCACGCTCGATGTGGGCAAACGGCTGATCGAAGAAGGCCGCAAGGCCAGCTTCCTCTCCATCCTGACCACGTGGATATGGAACGGCGGCCCCTTCGTGGTGCCGAGCGCCATGAGTAAGGCGGGTCTCAATGCGATGACCCAGAGCCTCGCGGTGGAATGGGGCCGCTATGGCTTGCGCTTCAATGCCATCGCGCCAGGTCTATTCCCCACCGACGGGATGAGCGCGCGCCTTTCACCCGGCGGTGGGGGCGGCAATTCTCATGATGATATGAACCCGATGGGCCGCCATGGCGAAATGCACGAAATCGCCAATCTCGCAGTGTTCCTGATGGGGCCGGGTGCGGCTTGGGTGAACGGCCAGACGATCGCCATCGATGGCGGCGGTTTTCAGGCGCATGGCGGCACCTTCTATGCCGCGCTCAAGGATATGGGCGACGAGCAGTGGGAAGCGATACGCGCGATGATCAAGGGCACGAATGCCAAGGATAAGGCCGATAGAAGCACCTGATTGCTTTTCGCACCTGCTGCAGGCGGGCGGGCGCCCTTGCCATCCACTAGTCACGGCCGGGGCAACAGCTGAACTGATAGAGGGTGATTTCCGAGCCGAAGGCGAGGCAAGCGCGACTGCGCGCCCGCAGCGACGCGACCTTCAGGTCGCGTGAGCGAGGAAAGCCAAGGCTGCGGATGCAGCCGCCGGCGCCTGAGGCCAACAAGGACGAAAAATGGTGCTGCTGGGGAGGATTGAACTCCCGGCCTCACCCTTACCAAGGGTGCGCTCTACCACTGAGCTACAGCAGCACGTCGTGCCCGCCGGAAATGCCAGCGGGGTGGAGGCGCGCGCTAATGGCAGACGCGGCGCATAAGTCAACCTTCGCTTGCGGCTGGAGCCGATTTTCGCAAAAGGAATGCGCCATGAACGCCCAAAACGACAAGATGGCGCGCGAGGAGCGCCTCGCCGCGAAACTTCGTGAGAACCTGCGCCGCCGCAAGGCGCAGGGGCGGGAAATGCGCGAATCGGACGAGCAGGGCCTTTCCAAGGACGATGCGGCCAGCTAACGCGCCTTGCTCATTGTTGTCCCGCTTACGCGGGGGTGCGGTTCCAGCCCACTCCCCCACCCGGCCACCCGGATAGTATCTTGCCGTGGGTGCCGGGCGGGGGGAGTGGGCTGGAACCGGAAACGGGAGCAGATATGTCGAAACTCATCCTTGTCCGCCACGGCCAGAGCGAGTGGAACCTTGCCAACCGCTTCACCGGCTGGTGGGATGTCGACCTCACGGAAAAGGGTGTGGCCGAAGCGCGCGAGGCAGGCGAGCTGATGAAAGCCAAGAGCGTGCTGCCCACCACTGCATTCACCAGCGTCCAGAAACGCGCGATCAAGACGCTCAACATCGCGCTCGAAGCCTGCGACCGCCTGTGGATCCCGGTCACGCGCGACTGGCACCTGAACGAGCGCCACTATGGCGGGCTGACCGGCCTCGACAAACAACAGACGCGCGAGAAGCATGGCGACGAACAGGTCCATATCTGGCGCCGCAGTTTCGATGTCCCCCCGCCCGAACTCGAAGCGGGTAGCGAATTCGATCTGTCTGACGACCCGCGCTACGCCGGGATCGACGTGCCGCGTACCGAAAGCCTCAAGCTCACCATCGAGCGCGTGCTGCCTTATTGGGAAAGCGCGATCCTGCCGCAACTCGGCAAGGGTGAAACGGTTATCATCTCCGCTCATGGCAATTCCTTGCGCGCGCTGGTGAAGCATTTGTCGAACATTTCGGACGACGAAATTACCGGTCTCGAAATCCCGACCGGCCAACCGATCGTCTATGAATTCGACGGCATGCAGGTGTCGGGCGACCGCTACTATCTGAAGGATGCCTGAGATGAACGCCAAGGTCGCCATCGTCATGGGCAGCCAGTCCGACTGGGACACCATGACCTGCGCCGCCGAGGTGCTCGAGGAACTGGGTGTCGAAAGCGATGTGCGCATCGTCTCGGCCCACCGCACGCCGGATCGCATGTATGCTTTCGCCAAGGGCGCGGCGGATGCGGGCTTCGAGGTAATCATCGCCGGCGCCGGAGGGGCTGCACACTTGCCCGGCATGATCGCCGCGCTGACCCATGTTCCGGTGCTTGGCGTGCCCGTGCAATCGAAGGCTTTGTCGGGCGAGGACAGCCTGCTTTCGATCGTCCAGATGCCCGCCGGCGTGCCGGTCGGAACACTGGCCATCGGCAAGGCGGGCGCGACCAATGCGGGTCTGCTTGCCGCCGCGATCCTCGCCAATCGCGATCCCGCGCTTTCGCGGCGCCTGCAGGATTGGCGCGCGGCGCGCAGCGCGGCCGTGACCGAGCGCCCCGTCGACTGATGCTGCAGCGCGGTTCGACAATCGGTATCCTCGGCGGTGGGCAACTTGGCCGAATGATGGCCGTGAGCGCCGCGCAATTGGGCTATCGCTGCATCGCCTACGCGCCCGAAGGCGACAATGTCGTCAATCAGGTGTGCGACGATCTGTTCGTGAACAAGTGGAACGAAACAGCAGCCCTTGCCGCCTTTGCCGCGCAATGCGACGTAGTCACCTGGGAATTCGAGAACGTACCCGTCGCCACGGCCACGGCCATGCCGGAAGGACGCATTTTTCCGCATCCACGCGCGCTCGAAACCGCGCAGGATCGCCTCGCGGAGAAACGCTTCGTGGAAGGGCTTGGCGGCCGACCCGCCGCTTATGCACGGGTCGACTCGCGCAGCGATCTCGAAGCGGCGGTCGATCGGCTGGGTGCGCCCGGCATCCTCAAAACCCGGCGCGACGGCTATGACGGCAAGGGCCAGTGGCGGATCGGATCGGACCGCGATGCGCAGGGCTTGCATCTCCCTGACGTTCCTTTGATTTACGAAGGGTTCGTCGAGTTCGAGGCCGAATTCTCGATCATCCTCGTGCGCGGACAGGATGGCGAAATCCGGTTTTGGGATTCGGCGCGCAACACGCATGAAGGAGGCGTTCTGGCCGCTTCCACCCTGCCCGCAGGCGACATCATCGAAGCCCAGGTGGACGAAGCGCGCGAGCTGGCCCGCCAGGTCGCCGATGCGCTGAAATATGTCGGCGTGCTGACGCTCGAATTCTTCGCCACGTATGAAGGGCCGATCTTCAACGAGATGGCGCCCCGCGTGCATAATTCCGGCCACTGGTCGATCGAGGGCGCTGTCACCAGCCAGTTCGAGAACCATATTCGCGCGGTCGCAGGTTTGCCGCTCGGCGATACCGCAACAGTCGCGAAGGCCGTCACCATGACGAACATCATAGGCGCGGACATCACGGCCTCGCAGGACCACCTCGCCGCGCCCGACACGCATCTGCACGATTACGGCAAGGCGAAGGTTCGCGAAGGGCGCAAGATGGGCCATGTGACCCGGCTGGAACGGTGAGCCTGTTCCTGATCTATGCCCGCGCGGCCAATGGCTGCATCGGCAAGGACGGCGCGCTGCCGTGGCACCTGCCCGCCGATCTGAAGCGCTTCAAGGCGCTGACCATGGGCCAAGAGAACCAAGGCCTGCCGATGATCATGGGCCGCAAGACCTTCGAGAGCCTGCCGGGCCTGCTGCCGGGCCGCCGCCATATCGTGCTGACTCGCCGCGAGCGCTGGGATTCGACCGGCGCGGAAGTTGTGCGGTCGGTCGAAGAAGCGCTGTCTGTCGCAGGAGACGGCGACGTGGCCGTCATCGGCGGCGCTGCGATATACGACGTGTTCAGGGAACATGCCGACCGCATCGAGCTGACTGAAATTCACGCAGACTTCGAGGGCGACACTTTCATGAAACCGCTCGGTCCGGAATGGAACGTGATCGGCCGCGAGGATTTCGCAAGCGAAGGCGACCTTCCTGCCTATAGCTTCGTCACGCTGGAGCGCGCGGCGTGATGCGCAAGCTGCTCTACGGCCTTCTTGGCGTGATACTCATCGCACTTGCCGGGTTCTTCCTGCTCGTACCGGGAATGGCCGAGCGGGATATGAACCAGATCGACGGCAAGCCGCTCATCGAAGTGTCCGACGAGGCGAAGGCGCTGCATGCAACGCTCGATATCGTCGATCTTCATGCCGACACGCTGCTGTGGAAGCGCGATATGCTCGACCGGGCGGAGCGCGGCCATGTCGATCTGCCGCGGCTGCGCGAAGGAAACGTGGCGTTGCAGGTCTTCTCCAGCGTTACCAAGACGCCGCGCGGGCAGAACTACGATTCGAACTCCGCCGATAGCGACAACATCACCCTGCTGGCGATCGGCCAGATCCAGCCGGTGCGGACCTGGCGCAGCCTGCTCGAACGTTCGCTATGGCATGCCGAGAAACTGGAGCGTGCGGCGGCAAGCTCGCGCGAGGAACTCCGGCTCATCCGCTCTCCGGCCGACCTCAAGGGGCTACTCGGTCGCCGCGCGGCAGAGAACAAGGGCATTGGCGCCCTGTTCAGCGCCGAGGGCCTGCAGAGCCTCGAAGGCGATCCCGACAATCTCGACCGGCTTTATGCGGCAGGCATGCGCATGGCGGGCCTCACCCATTTCTTCGACAACGAACTTGCCGGATCGATGCACGGGATCGAAAAAGGCGGGCTCACCCCGATGGGACGCGATGTGATCCGCCGGATGGAGCGCATGGGGATGATCGTCGACATCGCCCATTGCAGCCACCAGTGCGTCGCCGAAGTGCTCGCCATCGCGACACGCCCCGTAGTCTCCAGCCATGGCGGCGTGCAGGCGACCTGCGAGGTCAACCGCAACCTCACCGACGAAGAAATACGCGGCGTCGCCGACACCGGCGGGATCATCGGCGTCGGCTATTGGGAAGGGGCGGTGTGTGACACCTCCCCGCGCGCGACCGCGAAGGCGATGAAGCATATTCGCGACCTCGTGGGCATCGAGCATGTCGCGCTGGGCAGCGACTATGACGGCGCGGTCACCGTGCGCTTCGACACCTCGCAGCTAACTCAGATGACGCAGGCGCTGATCGACGAAGGGTTTGCCGAGGACGAGATTCGCGCGGCAATGGGCGGCAATGCGCTGCGTGTGATCGGCGAAGGGCTGGTGCCGCAGGAGACCACGCGATGAGATGGCTCGATCACCGCGAACCGCTGCCCGAGAGCCTGCGCGGCGCGATCATCGCATTGGGCAATTTCGACGGCTTCCACCTCGGGCACCAGGCCGTGGCGGGAGAGGCGATCCGCTGGGCGCGCGCAGAGGGCCGCCCCTCGATCATCGCGACCTTCGATCCGCATCCGGTGCGGCATTTCAAACCCGATGCGCCGCCCTTTCGTCTGACCACGCTCGAACAGCGGCAGGAGCACTATATCGCCGCCGGGGCAACCGCGATGCTGGTATTCCATTTCGATGGCGAACTGGCCGGAACCACGGCAGAGGATTTCGTGGGCAAGCTGCTCGGCGATCATCTCGGCGTCGCGGGCGTCGTTACCGGCGAGGATTTCACCTTCGGCAAGGCGCGCGGCGGCAATTTCGACAAGCTGGTGAGCCTCGGCAGGGATGCGGGGATCGAGGCGCGCGCAGTGCCGCCGGTGATGGATGGCGGCGAGCCCGTATCCTCCAGCCGCGTGCGCGATGCGCTGCGCGAGGGCGATCCGCAGGAGGCCGCGCGCCTGCTCACCCGCCCCTTCGCCATTCGCGGCGTGGTTCAACACGGCGACAAGCGCGGGCGCGAGATCGGCTATCCCACGGCGAATCTGCCGGTCGAGCATTATCTGCGCCCGAAATATGGCGTCTACGCAGTGACCGGGCGCATCCTGTCGACCGGGCAGGAACTCAAGGGCGCGGCAAATATCGGCGTGCGCCCGCAATTCGACCCGCCCAAGGAATTGCTCGAGCCCTATTTCTTCGATTTTTCCGGCGATCTCTACGGGCAGGAAATCGAAGTCGCCTTCCACCACTTCCTGCGCGGCGAGGCGAAGTTCGATTCGCTCGACGCCCTGATCGCGCAGATGGAGCGGGATTGCGACGAGGCGCGACGCCTGCTCGGCTGACCGAAACTCTTTCCACCGCGCGCCAATTCGGTTAGCGGCGCACCTCATGTCCGAGAAGCGCGATTACAGAGACACGGTTTTCCTCCCGAAGACCGATTTTCCCATGAAGGCCGGCCTCCCCGCAAAGGAGCCGAAGATTGCCGCGCGCTGGGAAGAGGAAGGCCTCTACCGTCAGATGCGCGAGGCGCGCGCCGGGCGCGAGAAATTCATCCTGCATGACGGCCCGCCTTACGCCAATGGCGACATGCATATCGGCCATGCGCTCAACCACACGCTCAAGGACATGGTCTGCCGCACGCAGAACCTGATGGGCAAGGACGCGCCCTATGTGCCGGGCTGGGACTGCCATGGCCTGCCGATCGAATGGAAGGTCGAGGAGCAGTACCGCAAGAAGAAGCGCAGCAAGAACGAGGTCCAGCCGAAGGAATTCCGCGCCGAATGCCGCGCCTATGCCCAGAAATGGGTCGATGTGCAGCGCGAGCAGTTGAAGCGGCTCGGCATCATGGGCGACTGGGACAATCCCTACCTCACCATGCAGTTCGAGAGCGAGGCAACGATCGTCGCCGAGCTGATGAAGTTCGCCGAAGCGGGCAATCTCTATCGCGGTTCGAAGCCGGTAATGTGGAGCCCGGTCGAGGAGACCGCGCTGGCCGAGGCCGAAGTCGAATACGAAGACCTGACCGACAGCCCGCAGATCGACGTAGCGTTCGAAATCGTGGAAAGCCCGATCCCGGAACTGGTCGGCGCGCATGCGGTGGTGTGGACCACCACGCCGTGGACGATCCCGGTGAACCAGGCTTTAGCCTATGGGCCGGAGGTAAGCTACGGAATTGTCGAACCCACAGGTATCTCTCGAACCGGACGAGGCGGTGATCGCGAAAAGGACATGGCAGACGCTTGGAACCGAGCGTCTCCCATCCTCGGGAAGAGATTTCTCATTGCCACTTCGTTGCTACCAGAATTTCAGAAGAGATTGGACGCCGCGGTAGGCGCAACTGTACTGATCACCGGCACTTCTCGGCATAGGGGCTCCGACCTCGCCGGGACCGTTGCCCGCCATCCGATCTACGACCTCCTCAAAAATCGTCAGCCCGGACTTGATCCGGGCCAGGGCTTCTCTTCTTCGAGCGATACGCCCGAAGGCCGCACCACCCCGGATCAAGTCCGGGACGACGACGGAAGTGAGGTCGCGGCGTGGGAAAAGGCGCTCGCATTCTACGCCAAGCCCCGCCCCTTCCTGCCGGGCGATTTCGTCACCACCGATAGCGGCACGGGCCTCGTCCATATGGCACCCGACCATGGCGAGGACGACTTCCTGCTGTGCCGCGAGCATGGGATCGAGCCGGTTTTCGCGGTCATGGCCGATGGGCGCTATCGCGACGACTGGCCGTGGCTCGGCGGCGAGGACGAGCGTCGGCGCAGCGTCATCAACAAACCGTTCAACGCGCCCGAAGGCCCGATCTGTTCGGACCTGCGCGAAGCGGGCGCGCTGCTATCGGCGAGCGCCGATTACGAACACTCCTACCCGCATAGCTGGCGCTCGAAAGCCAAGGTCATCTATCGCTGCACGCCCCAATGGTTCGTGCCGATGGACAAGGATCTCAGTACCGCAGCTCCCCTCCCCGCTGGGGAGGGGCCGGGGGTGGGGGGGGCCGCGCCCGCGACCGCCGAACACCCATCCCCAACCCCTTCCCTGGAGGGAAGGGGCTCGACGCTTCGTGAAATCGCCATGTCCGAGATCGAGCGCGTGCGCTTCGTGCCCGAAAAAGGGCGCCGCCGGATCGGCTCGATGGTCGAGGGCCGCCCCGACTGGGTACTCAGCCGCCAGCGCGCCTGGGGCGTGCCGATCACGCTCTTCGTGCGGCCTGACGGTTCCTATCTGCAAGACCCGGACGTCAACGCCCGCGTCGTCGCCGCGGTGCGCGAAGAGGGCGTCGATGCTTGGGATGAAGCACGCAAACCCGAATTCCTCGGCCCCGAGCACGATCCGGACGAGTTCGAGATGGTCACCGACATCCTCGACGTCTGGTTCGATTCGGGCTGCACCCACGCCTTCACGCTGGAAAGCGGGCGCTGGCCGGCGTTGAAATGGCCCGCCGATCTCTATCTCGAAGGCAGCGACCAGCATCGCGGCTGGTTCCAGTCCTCGCTGCTCGAAAGCTGCGCCACGCGGGGCCGCGCGCCTTACGACCAGGTGCTGACCCACGGCTTCACCATGGCGAGCGACGGGCGCAAGATGTCCAAGAGCCTCGGCAACACGATCGATCCGCTCAAGGTCATGGAACAGTACGGCGCGGACATCATCCGCCTCTGGGCTCTCAGCGTCGATTCGACCGAGGATCACCGCATCGGCGACGAGATCCTCAAAGGCACGGGCGACCAGTACCGGAAGCTGAGGAACACCTTCCGCTATCTGCTCGGCGCGCTCGACGGCTTCGTCGGCGATATGAGCGATGTCGGCGAAGTGCCCGAACTGGAGCTCTATGTCCTCGCGCTGCTCGCCGATCTCGACGGCAAGCTGCGCCAGGCGGCGGAGAATTACGACTTCACCGCCTATACGCGGCTGCTGGTCGATTTCTGCAACGAGGACCTTTCGGCCTTCTACTTCGATATCCGCAAGGACGTGCTCTATTGCGAGGGGCCGGACAGCGTGAAGCGCAATGCCTATCGCACCGTGCTCGACCTGCTGTTCCACGCGCTGGTACGCTACGCCGCGCCGGTGCTGGTGTTCACTGCCGAGGAAGTGTGGTCGACCCGCTATCCCGATGGGGGCAGCGTCCATCTGCTCGAATGGCCACAGGTTCCCGGGGTCGGCGCAGATGGCGCCAAGTGGGACAAGCTGCGCGCCCTTCGCGAAGATGTGATGGAAGCGATCGAGCCGCTGCGGCGCGAAAAGGTGATCCGCTCGGGGCTGGAGGCCGACGTGGTCGTGCCCGCCGCGGCGGTGCCCGAAGGGTTCAGCGACGCCGATCTGGCCGAACTGTTCATCACCGCGTCAGTCACGCGCGGCGATAGCGATATGGTGACGGTCACGCGGACAAACGAAAGCAAGTGCGGGCGCTGCTGGCGCCTGCTACCATCGGTCGAGGAAGATGGCGATCTGTGCGATCGCTGCGAACCCGTCGTCGCGCAATGGGATGCCGCCCGATGAACGCCGTGCTGAAAAACCGCCTGATCGGCTGTGTGGTCGCGCTGGCGATCTTTGCCGCCGATCAGTGGAGCAAGAATTACGTTACCAAGGTGCTCGGTATCGACCGGGTCGGCGACGCCATGGAACTTCTGCCGATCTTCGACCTGCGCTTCACGCGCAATTTCGGCGTGTCGCTGGGTATGTTCGAGGCGACCAGCCCCGAAATGCGCTGGGGCCTGGTCCTCGTCACCGCGCTGATCGCGCTGGTCGTGACGGTGTGGATGCTGCGCGAAAAACTGCTCGGCGATATCCTGGCCCTGTCGCTGATCCTCGGCGGGGCTCTGGGCAATATCAAGGACCGGTACGCGTTCGGCTATGTCGTCGATTTCGCCGATCTGCATTTCGGGGATTTCCGCCCCTTTCTGATTTTCAACGTCGCCGATGCGGCTATCACCATCGGCGTAGTCATCGTCCTTGCGCGGGCCTTCTTCATGCGCGACAAGGATGAACAAGAGGTCGATGGCCTCATGAACAACAAGGCGGCCGACGCCGCGGAGAGCAAGCAATGACCCAATACGCCCGTATCGCCCTGATCGCCGGCCTCGGCGCCATGACCGCAGCCTGCGGTGGCGGGGGCCTGCTCAACCGTGACCGGCCCGACGAATTCGCCGTGCAGCGCCAGGCTCCCCTGGTGGTGCCGCCCGAATTCAACCTCGTTCCTCCGCAGCCCGGCGCCCCGCGCCCGGCCGAAGGCAGCGCCGCACAGCAGACACTCGAGGCGCTGTTTGGCGGCCCTCAGGCACGCAGCGGCGTGGAGACGAGCCTGCTCGAACGCGCCGGAACCGCGGCACCTGGAATCCGCAGCGCGGTGGGTGACCCGGATACCGCGACTGTCGCCAAGGGCAGCGTGACCCGCGACATCATTGCCGCGCCCGAAGGCGACGGTGCGAGCGCGAGCGCGGTGATCCCCGGGTAAGGGGGTTTGTTTTGCGAACCCGCCTCCGCGGGTTCGGCTTCGCTAGACGTGCAGCAAGCTGCACCCGCTGCGGTGCGGCCGCGTGGCCTTGCCGGGCCTCCCCCGGCCCGGATCTGGTGCGAATCCTCATGTTGGCGAAAGTTCCGAACCATAGGCGAGGCAAGAGCGACCGCCTGCCCGCAGCGATGCGACCGTCAGGTCGCGTGAGCGAGGATAGCCTAAGGGCCCGGTCGGGTCCGCCGGCGCTTGAGGCCAAATAAAAAACCCCTCTTCTCTTACCCTACCGACCCTGGAACGGCATCGTTCTCGCGGCTCACCAGCAGCTTGTCGATTCGTCGACCATCCATATCGATCACCTCGAAACGCCAGCCCTGATCGGTAAAGTAATCGCCTTCACCCGGAAGGCGCTTCAGGACATGCAAAGCATAACCGGCAGCCGTGCCAAATTCGCGGTCCTCGCCATATTCGATCGCCAACCGATCAGCGAGAACATCGGCCGAAAGCGAACCTGAGACGAGAAGGCTGCCATCCTCACGTTCGACGATGCCCGGCGCTTCGCCCGGATCCTGATCGCTGACAAAATCGCCGACCAGCGCGGTCAGCAGGTCGACCGGAGTGACGATTCCGTCGAGATGTCCATATTCGTCGTGGACCATGGCCATGGCGACTTCCGCCTGCTGCAACACGCGCAGCGCATCGACCGCGTCGAGCTGGTCGGGCACGACCTCCGCCTTGATCATCAGCGACTGCAGATCGATAGGCTGCTTCGCCACGAGCCGGGTCAGGATCTCGCGCACCTTCACCACGCCCAGGACCTTGTCGGGCGACCCTTCCGCCACCGGCAGCAGCGAATGAGGGCTTTCATCGAGCACGGCGCGAATCGCATCTTGATCGGCCTCGATGTCGATCCAGTCGACTTCGGTACGCGGCGTCATCAATTCACGCACGGGCCGCTGCGCGAGGCGAACGACGCCCTGCAACATCTGATGCTGCTCATGCTCGATCACACCCGAGCGCGTCGCCTCGGCGAACAGCATATGGAGTTCTTCGGCGGTCACGGCGCTCTGACCCGCCGGCCTTACGCCAAGCAAACGAATGAGTGCGCCAGAGGATATATCCAGCAACCACACCACCGGCGCGGCGATTCGCGCCAACATCTCCATGGGCCGTGCCATGACAATCGCGATCGGCACCGCAGCGCGCAGCGCGACCTGTTTGGGCACCAGCTCGCCGACCACGAGGCTGAGATAGGTCGTCACGGCAATGACTGCGGCAAAGCCCGCCTCCTGCGCCCAGCCGGTCGGGAAACCGATAGCGGCCAGACGCTCGCCCACGGGGCCGCCAAGGCTCGAGCCTGAATAAGCACCGGCGACGATCCCGATCAACGTGATCCCGATTTGCACGGTGGAAAGGAACTTGCCTGGCTCCGCCGCCAATTCCAGCGCAATCTTCGCGCCGCCGTTCCCCTGCTGCGCCGCCGCCCTGAGGCGGGCGGTACGGGCAGAGACGATGGCCAGTTCGCTCATGGCAAACACGCCGTTCAAGACGATCAGCCCGGCAATGATCAGCAGGTCGGTCCAGGGAAAGGGTGTCACAGGGCGGGGGCTAGCACAAAACCTGCCTCGTGCCAGCGGGCTGCGCGACTTATCTGCAATTGCGCTGGAACGCTGCGGTGACTGAGCGGTTTGGGGAGATGTGACGCGGGTGGGCGCGTCCGGTACCGTTCGCCCGGCCTCGGCCCCCTAATTCGGGCCTGGAGCTACACATGATGGGGAATATCATATGAAAAAGTCGCGCATTCTTACCGCCAGCCTGGCCGTCGTATCGCTTATGACCGTTTCGGCCTGTGTCACCGATCCCAATACCGGCGAGAGAAAAGTCTCGCGCACCGTGCTCGGCGGGGCCGGGGGCGCCATCGTCGGAGGCCTGCTTGGCGGGGTGATCGGGGGCAAGACCGGGCGCATCATCGGCGCGGCCGCAGGCGGCGTTGCCGGCGGCGCGGTCGGTTACAAGATGGACCAGCAGATCAAGGAACTGAAAGAACAGACCGCCGGGTCCGGCGTCGACGTTTCGGAAACCGATGGTGGGGAAGCGATCCTCGTCAACCTGCCCGACGGCGTGACCTTCGCCACCGGAAGCTATACCATTTCTCCGGGCTTCCGCGATTTGCTCGACCGTGTGGCCAGCAGCCTCACGCAATATCCCAACAGCCTGATCGATGTATACGGCCATACCGACACGGTCGGTTCGGCGCAGTCAAACCAGCGCCTGTCCGAACAGCGTGCGCAAGCGGTGTCGAACTATCTGATCTCGCGCGGAGTCAGCTCTTCGCGAATCCGCTGGATGGGTTTCGGCGAGACGCGGCTCAAAGTTCAGACCGGTGACAATGTGAACGAACCGCTCAACCGGCGTGTCGAAATCAAAATCATTCCTTTCGACGAGCAAGATGTGCAGGCAGCGCAGGGACAGGGATACTAGACGCCCGCCCTTCGCAATATCCGCAACCATTCGGGGTCGGCCTTCGGGTCGGCCCTTTTTGCGTGGGGTCAGGACCTCCGTCCTGACCGTTCTGCACCGGCCCACCCCCCACCCGGCCACCCATAAGTCACCGTGCCGTGGGCGGCCGGGTGGGGGGTGGACCGGTGCAGCCGCAAGCTATCGACGGAGGTCGGTGGCGCACCTCATATCAGCCTACCCAAGCCGCTTCGCCAGGCGCTCGACAGCCGCTCCATGAATATCGGGCGCGCTGACCAGCACTCCGAAAGCACGCGGATCGCGCTTGTTGTAATCCAGCTTGTTGCCATAGGCGTCGCTAACCGCGGCCCCCGCCTCGCGCGCGATCATTCCGGCAGCGGCGATATCCCATTCGAATCCCCAGCGCACCGTCGCGACAAGGTCGGCCTCGTCGGCGGCGACCATCGCAATACGCAGCGCAATCGAATTGGGCTGGTCGACCGTGATCAGATCGCCATCTGTCTTGGGCAAAGCAAGCGCGGGCACGCGCGATCCGGAAAATTCCTGTCGCTTGCTGGCATGGAGCCTCTCGCCGTTGCGAAATGACCCTTGACCGGCAACGGCCTGCCAGACTTCCCCTCGCGCCGGCGCGCACAGCGTACCGATGAGCGGCCGACCGGCGCTGATCAGGGCGACGGAGACCGCCCAGCCGGTTCGTCCGCGAATGAAATCGCGCGTACCGTCCACGGGATCGACCAGCCAGATCAGGTCATGGTCGAGACGAGACGAATCGTCGGCGGTTTCCTCGGACAGCCATCCGGCCGAAGGGAGCAGCGCCCCCAGCTCTCGCTTGAGAAAGGCATCGACCGCCAGGTCCGCCTCGCAAACCGGATCGCCGGGTTTCTTCTCCCATGAATCCAAGGCGTTCCCCGCCCCCGGCCACAGGCCGAAGGCGATCCGTCCCGCTTCGGAGACGATGGATTCCAGGCGCTTGCTGTCGATCATGGGTGCTCGAGCCGCCAATGTACCGGAAAGTCGGTCTTTTCAAGCGCGCCCAGACATGCTTATGGCCCACGCGACACTCACCTCCCCCACGCGCATCACGCGAAGGACGACGCTTCGACATGAACATTCACGAATATCAGGCCAAGGAACTGCTCGCGAAATACGGTATCGGCATCCCCGCCGGTCATGCCGCGCTGACCGTGGAGGAAGCGGTCGAAGGTGCCAAGCAGCTGCCGGGTCCGCTTTATGTCGTCAAGGCGCAGATCCACGCGGGCGGCCGCGGCAAGGGCAAGTTCAAGGAACTCGGCCCGGATGCGAAGGGCGGCGTGCGCCTTTCGAAGAGCATCGAGGAAGTCGAAGCCAACGCCAAGGAAATGCTCGGCAACACGCTGGTGACCATCCAGACCGGCGATGCGGGCAAGCAGGTCAACCGCCTCTATGTCACCGACGGCGTCGACATTGCCTCGGAATATTACCTCTCGATGCTGGTCGACCGCGCCACGGGCCGCGTCGCCATGATCGTTTCGACCGAAGGCGGCATGGACATCGAGGAAGTCGCGCATTCGACGCCGGAAAAGATCACCACCATCACCATCGACCCGGCACAGGGCTTCATGCCGCACCATGGCCGCGCGGTGGCCTTCGCGCTCAAGCTGACGGGCGATCTCAACAAGCAGGCGCAGAAGCTGGCCAGGCAGCTTTACACCGCCTTCATGGATCTCGATTGCGAAATGCTCGAGATTAACCCGCTGGTCGAAACCGAGGACGGCAACCTGCTCGTCCTCGACACCAAGATGAGCTTCGACGGAAACGCGCTGTTCCGCCACAAGGATGTCGAAGCGCTGCGCGACGAGACCGAGGAAGACCCGGCCGAAGTCGAAGCGAGCGAATACGATCTCGCCTACATCAAGCTCGACGGCAATATCGGCTGCATGGTCAACGGCGCAGGCCTCGCCATGGCGACGATGGACATCATCAAGCTGAACGGTGCTTTCCCCGCCAACTTCCTTGACGTGGGCGGCGGCGCGACGACCGAGAAGGTCACCGCGGCATTCAAGATCATCCTCAAGGACCCGGCGGTCGAGGGCATCCTCGTCAATATCTTCGGCGGCATCATGAAGTGCGACGTTATCGCCAACGGTATCGTCCAGGCAGCCAAGGACGTGAATCTCTCGGTGCCGCTGGTCGTGCGCCTCGAAGGCACCAATGTCGAAGAGGGCAAGGCCATCCTCGACAATTCGGGCCTCCCGATCGTCAGCGCCGACGATCTGGGCGACGCTGCCCGCAAGATCGTTGCCGAGGTGAAGCAGGCGGCCTGACCGGCCGCCACGCTTCGGCTCAGTTCATCCGCTCGAAGCGGAAAATCAGTTCGTTGATCTCGCCGCCATCGCTCTTCACGCGCACGGCGGCGAGTAACCCGTTCTCGCCCTCACAGCGCAAGGTCAGGGAGCGGAAATAGGCCGCGCATGGCTCCATGGCGATGAGGCGGAAGGTGAGCATGTCATCCTTCTCCTCCCATCCGGTCAGGTCGGCATTGAAGTGCTTGAGGCGCAGGACCAGCGTGCCCGCCTCTTCCATCAGGTAGAGATGCTCGGTGAAGCGAATCGTCTCCGCATCGGCTTGCTGGACGAAGGTGCCGACCATCGTTCCACCTGTCGGCGGAAGCCAGCTTTCATAGGCAGGCTGGCCGCCAATCCCCTCTCCTGCCCACTGGCCTATCAGCCAATCCATTTGCTCCAGCGTTGCCGGAGGCGGTACGTGATCCTTCGGGACCGTGCGGGTTTCCTGACTCAAGGCGGGAAAGGAAACCAGTGCCGCGGCACTCGCCACGATAAGGGGCCAAACGCGCATGAAGCACCTCCTGTCTTGGACCGCGAAACTATGCGTCGTTCCGACCATAGTAAAGACTGACCCATACGCGGCTTGACCTGCCCTGCGCGCCGCGCGAGGGATCGGTAAAGTGTCATGTCCCGCCTCCCCGCGTTACTTGACGTTTACGTAAACGCAAGTTAGGCGGGCGGCACAGGTTTCAAGTCGAGAGGAAGGTATTGCATGAAAATCCTCGTCCCCGTGAAGCGGGTGATCGATTACAACGTCAAGCCGCGCGTGAAGGCGGATGGGTCTGGCGTTGATCTTGCCAACGTCAAGATGAGCATGAACCCGTTCG
>NZ_JAKKUW010000003.1:140113-543625 GCF_021864455.1 Erythrobacter sp. SN021 | reverse complement strand
GCGCGATCCAGCACCTGGCGGGCATGAAGGATTCCAAGACCATCATCGCCATCAACAAGGACGAAGACGCCCCCATCTTCCAGGTCGCCGATATCGGCCTCGTCGGAGACCTCTTCAAAATCGTGCCCGAACTCACCGAAAAGCTCTGATTGCATTGTGACGCCAAAGATGAAACCCTCTTGCGGTACAGTATCGCAGGAGGGTTTTTCATGCGCATCCGGTTTGGTACAGGGGTTGCCACTAGTATTCTGGCGATAGCAGTGCCCGGCACCGCCACGAGTGCCGCAGATGCGTCGCTGACAATTCTCGAACCTTCCAGCCATTGGCAACTCGATTATGGTGAGGAGCGTTGCCGACTTGCGCGGCTTTTTGGAACCGGCGATTCCAAGACCATCTTCTGGATAGAACAGACCGGACCATCGGGGACCTTCAACTGGCTGGTCGCTGGCGGGGCAATCGATCTGCTGGGCTCGGCGCGCCGGGTCAGCGCATCCTTCGGCCCGGCATTCGAGTCCTTCGAACTGGACGAGTCCTCATCCGGCCCGATACGACGCGACAGCCTGGAACTCGCCAGCTTCGGCAAGGCGATCGAATCAACCGGCTATCGCCGCTTCGAGCATGGCAGTCGAGGGGAGCCGGATGAAGCCGACCAGTTTGGCGAAACATATTCGGAGCTCAACCCCGCGCACGGCGCGCAGATCGAATATGTCGAGTTCAGCCGCAAGGACCGGCGCGTTCGTCTGGCAACGGGCGATCTTGCAGACGGGTTCAAGGCACTGAACGCCTGCGCCACCGATTTGTACGAATTCTGGGGCGTCGACCCGAAGGAGATCGCGCGAATTGCGACCGGGGTGAAGCCGTTGAACATGAAACGGGTCGCCCGGCAGATACAGAAGCACTATCCGAGCAAGGCGGAAAGGCGCGGCGAGGACGCGATCATGCAGCTAAAGGTCCTGATTGGAACGGATGGTCGGGTCGAAAAATGCATCACGATCGAAAAAACCAAGGCGGAGAATTTCGACGAGCGGGCCTGCGAACTGTTCAAACAGCACGCAATGTTCGAGCCTGCACAGGACGCAGAGGGCAAGCCGGTACGCGCCTTCTTCTCCACGACAGTCGTCTATGCGGTCTTCTAGTCCAGACCCGGAGGCTACCCGAGCATGCTCGTCAGGAAATGCAGCGTCAGCCCGACCAGCCCACCCACCAGCGTACCGTTGATGCGGATGAACTGAAGATCGCGCCCCACCGCTGATTCCACGCGGTCGGTAATCGTCTGCGCGTCCCAGCGCTTGACGGTTTCGGACACCAGCCGGACGATCTGGTCGCCATAGCGCGTAGCGACGCCAACGGCGGTACGGCGGGCGAAGCGATTGATCTGGCGTTGCAGGCGCTCGTCGTCGCGCAGCGCTGCGCCCAGCTCACCCAGTGTTTCGCCGATATAGCCATGGCCCGTGCCGCCCGATGTGCGGATCGTCTGGATGAGATTGGCGCGCAGCCGCTCCCACACACCCTGCCACCAATCGCCGATGGCTGCGTTCTCAAGCAACTCGCGCTTCATACGCTCGACCCGCTCCTGCATTTCGGGGTCTTCGCGCAGACCCCGAGCCAGCTCCTGCAGGCCTTCTTCGATCTTGTCGCGCAGCGGATGCTGGGGATCGACCAGCACTTCGGCCAGCAGCTTGTAAAGCCCATCGAGAACCGAATTGGCCAACCGTTCGTCGAGACCGGTGAAGCGCAGTACCGCATTGGCGCGCTTATGGACCATGTCGCGTACCATCGTTTCATTGTCTTCGAGCACGAGACCGGCCCACCGGATGATCTTGTCGATCAGCGGTTTGTGGCGACCGTCGGCAATCATCGCCTCAAGCATTCCGCCAAGCAGCGGTGCGATCTCGAGTTTGCTGAGCTGAGCCTTGATCCCGCCGCGGACCTGCGTACCGAGCCGGTCCGGATCGAGCGATTCGAGGACCTCGATCGCCAGTTCGCCCGCTCCTGCGCGAATACGCGAGTCCCTGGTCGATTTGGGATCCGCCAGATAGCTGCCGACCGCATGCGCCAGGTTCATGGCACCCATCCGGCGGCCCACAACTGCCGGGGTCAGGAAGTTTTCCCGCAGGAAGCCCGCCATCGTATCGGCAATGCGATCCTTGTTTTCGGGGATGATCGCCGTGTGCGGAATCGGCAGGCCGAGCGGGTGGCGGAACAAGGCGGTCACCGCGAACCAGTCTGCCAGCCCGCCGACCATCGCGGCCTCGGCGAAAGCGTGCAGATACCCCCAGGCCGGATGCGCGTCGAGATACCGGCCCGACCACAGGAACAGCGCCGCCATCAGCACGATGAGGCCGGTCGCCGTGCGCCGCATCATGCGCGCTCGGTCGGGCGGGATCGGGGGGCCTGAGGACTGCAGACCCGCGGGCGCAGCCTTGCTCACTCTGCCGGTTCGACCCCGGATTGCGGCGAACCTTCGCCGAGAACACCACGGCTGTCGTCACCATCCTTATAGGTCAGCAGCCGGTTGCGCAGCCATGGCCCGGCGCGCTTTTCGAAGCCGTCGGCGAGGCTAAAGCCCGCCGGCACGATCAGCAGCGTGAGAACGGTCGAGAGGATCAGCCCCCCAATAACCACCGTACCCATGGGAGCGCGCCAGGCGCCATCGCCCGAACCGAGCACACCCGATAGTGCGGTCGGCACCATGCCTGCGGTCATCGCGACCGTCGTCATGACGATCGGCTGGGCACGTTTATGGCCCGCGTCGATGATCGCGTGAAGTTTACGCGTGCCCTTGTCCATTTCCTCGATAGCGAAGTCGATGAGCAGGATCGAATTTTTCGACACGATTCCCAAGAGAAGAAGAATGCCGATATAGACCGGCATCGATTGTGGTTGACCGAAGAGCCAAACCAGCAGGATCCCGCCCAAAGGTGCCAGAGCAAGGCTGGTCATGTTGACCAGCGGGCTCATCAGGCGCTTGTAGAGTAGCACCAGCACTGCGAAGACAAGCAACACGCCGGAAACGATGGCGATCATCAAGCTGGTCATCAGCTCCTGCTGCCATTCGTCCTCGCCCACCACGTCGCGGATAACACCCTGAGGGAGATCCTGCAGGATTGGCAGCGCATCGATCTCGGCCTGGGCCTCGCCCTTGACCACGCCCTGCGCGAGATCGGCACCGACCAGCACGCGGCGGTTTTGGTTGTAACGCTGGATGGTCGTTGGGCCGGAGCCGAACGATACATCGGCCACGCGCGAGAGCGGGACCGAACCACCATTTGCGGTCTGGACCGGCAAGTTCTTGATTGTCTCCAGATCCTCGCGCGACTGCTCAGGCAATTTCACCCGGATCGGAATCTGGCGGTCGGACAGAGAGAATTTCGCCGCATTCTGCTCGATCTCGCCCATGGTAGCTATGCGGATTGTTTGGCTAAGCGCGATCGTGGATACGCCCAGCTCGGCTGCGAGATCCTCGCGCGGCTTGATGATCAATTCCGGCCGATTGATATCGGCGCTGATTCGAGGGGCGACCAGCGAATCGATGCCCTTCATCTGTTCGACCAGCGCTGCCGCGGTCTGGTTGAGCAGTTCCGGGTCGGATCCGGCGAGCATGACGGTCATATCGCGGCCCGATCCAAACCCCCCCGACTGTGAGGCAAAGCGAACGCGCGCATCGGCAATCTGCGCGAATGTCGGCGCCAGCCCCCGCTCGAATTCGATCGAGGTGCGTTGGCGGTCCTCGCGCAGAGTTACGTATATTGTCGCCTGCCCTTCGCGGACGCGCTCCAGAGCGAGTTCCACTTCCTGTTGGGCGTAAAGGATGTCGGCGACCTGATCGACGACGCGTTCGGTCGTCTCAAGCGTAGTCCCCGGAACCATCTCGATTTCGACACGGCTGTTTTCATCGTCGATCACCGGCTGGAACTGTGCCGGGACGATGCCAAACAGCAGAATCGTGAGCAACAGCGAGAAGTAGCCGACCCCGAGCATCCATACACGGTGGTCGAGAAAGCGGGCGTAGAGATACTGCCATGCCTGCGCCATGTGGGCGCCGAAGCGCCTCACGACAAAACCGATGATGCGGAAAAACAGCAGTGTCGCGACAAGACCGACACCCAATGCCAGGGCGAGCTGCAGCAAGCCGACGATCTTGGCCAGAAAGGCTTCCGCAGCATTGGCATCCGATCCGGCGATCGCGTCGGTAATGCCCAGCCCCTGGATTAGATCGGAGACGGTGAAGGTGGCCATGGCCGAGATGACGAGCGCGCCAATGACGACCAGGAGCATCGACAGGATATAGAGCCAGCGGTGGCGCGGGCCTTCTAGCCCCTCGCGCGCGGCGAACATCTTGCCGCGATCGAGCGACCAGCGCAGGACGTTCATATAGCGATCCATCATGGGACCTTCGCCATGCGCCGCCTGGCCTTTCGCCTTGAGAAAATAGGCCGCGAGCATTGGCGTTATCATGCGCGCCACCGCCAGCGACATCAGCACGGCGACGACGACGGTAAAGCCGAAATTCTTGAAGAACTGCCCGGAAATGCCGGGCATGGCGCCCACGGGAAAGAACACCGCGACGATACAAAAGCTGGTGGCGACAACCGGCAAGCCGATTTCATCCGCGGCATCGATGGAAGCCTGATAGGCAGTCTTCCCCATGCGCATATGGCGCACGATATTCTCGATTTCCACGATGGCATCGTCGACCAGAACGCCCGCGACCAGTGCCAGCGCCAGCAGCGAAAGCTGGTTCAGATTGAAGCCAAGCAGATCCATGAACCAGAAGGTCGGAATAGCGGAAAGCGGAATGGCAACGGAAGAAATTGCTGTCGCGCGCCAGTCACGCAGGAAGAAGAAGACCACGACCACGGCGAGGATCGCGCCCTCGATCATGGCGGCCATGGCGCTTTCATACTGGTCCTTGGTGTATTTGACCGTGTTGAACAGCGGAATGAATTTCACGCCTGGATTTTCAGCCTCGATCTGCTCGATCTTCTGGAGCGCCTCCTCATAGACGGTAACGTCCGATGCGCCCTTGGCCCGGCTCATGGCGAAGTTGACGACTTCCTTGTCGCGCACCTTGCTGATCGAGGTGCGTTCGGAAAAGCCATCACGCACGGTGGCGACATCGGCGAGCTTGATCGTGCGCCCGCCGCCAAGCTGGATCTGTCGCTGGCTCAGGGCATAGGCATCTTCGCTATTGCCGAGCACGCGGACAGACTGGCGTGTGCCGCCGACCTCTGCCATGCCCCCGGCGGCATCGATATTGCTCTGACGCAGAACCCCGTTGATCTGGCTGGCGGTAACGCCAAGAGCCTGCATGCGCGGCAGGTCCAGGATGACCTCGATTTCGCGATCCACACCGCCAAACCGGTTCACCTCGGCCATACCCTCGATCCCGAGCAATTGCTTGGCAACGGTATCGTCGATGAACCAGCTCAGCCCCTCAATCGTCATGTCATCGGCTTCGACAGCATAGATTGCGAGGAAGCCGCCGGAGATTTCCTCTTTGGTCACGCGCGGCTCGAGGATCCCGTCGGGCAGTGACCCGCGGATGGTATCGACCGCATTCTTGACTTCAGCGACCGCATCGTTGGGATCGGTCCCGATCTCGAACTCGATGAACGTGTTCGAATTGCCTTCGCGCGCGGTCGAATTGATCGACTTGACCCCGTTGATCGAGCGTACCGCGCTCTCGACGCGCTGAGTGATCTGGTTTTCGATTTCGGTCGGCGCGGCGCCAGGCTGCGAGACCGAGACATTCACGGCGGGGAACTCGATGTCCGGATTGTTGACCACGTCCATCCGGGCGAAGCTGATCAGACCAGCCAACAACAACGCGGTAAAGGCAACCAGCGGGATGACCGGATTGCGGATGGACCAGGCGGAGATATTGCGGAAATTCATCGAGTTACCTCGCCTTAGTCAAGCTTGGCCAGCTGCGTCCTGACCGTTTCACCTTCGGTCAGGAAGCCACCGGCGCGAAGCACCACCCGTTCGGAACCACTCAGTCCCTCGGCGATGACGATGCCCTTCGACGTAACGGCCCCGGTTGTCACCGGACGACGCTCGGCCTTGTCTTCGCCGTTGACGATAAGGACGTAGTCGCCCTCGCGATCGGAAAGCACCGCGCTCTCGGGCAATATCGGGGCAACGACGGTGCCGCTGGCGATCGTCGCTGTGGCGAACCCCCCGGGACGCAGGCCGGGCGCGTAAGCAAGCGCGATGCGCGCCGTACCCTGGCGGTCCTGCTGGTCGATGGTCGGAGATATCTGCCAGACCTGCCCCGTGAAAAGCTTCTCGGTACCGATGGGCCTGATTTGCGCGCTGGTGCCAACCGAGATCGCGGCCAGCGAATCTTCGTTGAGGCGGGCGAGCATTTCCATCTCGCCGCCGCGCGCGATCCGGAACAGCGCGGGCGAGCCGGCGCCCACGGTTTGCCCCGTTTCCACATTGCGTTCGAGGACATAGCCAGAAGCCGGTGCGAGAACATTAAGCCGCGCGGTACGCGCGCGCAGTTCGCGCAATTGCGCCTGAGCCACGCGGACGCGCGCTGCTGCAGCGTCGCGAGTAGCCGTGAGTCGATCGACATCCGCCTTGGATACGAAGCCGCGCTCGACGAGCTGAAGGGCGCGATCGAGATTGGCCTGGGCGAGATTCGCATCGGCCTGAGCAACCTGAATTTGTGCTGCGGCGCTTTGCACTTGTTGCGACTGAACCGAGCGATCGATGCTGGCCAGGACCTGACCTTGACGCACCCAGTCACCCGCATCGACGGGAACCGACACGACCCGGCCGCCCTCGCCGACGACGCCGACAGGCATTTCACGGCGAGCGGCCAGGGTCCCGGTGGCGGTGATCTGGCCTTCGACCGTGGTCTTGCCGGGCGTGACGACCGTGACGGTCGGCGCTTGGGCATTCTCGTCACCCGCCGGTGTCGCCGTTCCTCCGCCGCGCATCACGAAATAGGCCGCAATGGCCAAGGCGAGAACTACGAGCGAGCCGATGATGACGATTTTACGCCGATCGAACCGGCGCTTTTCTTCCTGCTCCTCGGCTTCCGGTTCGATCCCGACCGCAATGGGCTCGCCCTTTTCGGCTATCACTCCGGATTCGTAATTCATATCGTACCTTGCCCCAGAAGCGCTGCGAACGAGAAGTGTGTTATATCACTATATCACTCAGCGCAAGAATTTCGTAATTGGGCGATAGACCTGGCACCATAGTAGGGCAATCGAGGGTTCGACCGAGGGCTTGTGCGACAGGACGAATGTCGCATTGCGACCACAGGTGCGGAGCCGAGTCCGCGCATATGAGATACGAAAAAGGGCGGGACATCTTTCGATGCCCGCCCCGTTTTTCGGGTCGGTAGAACGAAGACGCTTAACGAACGCGTCCGCGCTGAACCATATTGGCGATACCCAGCAGGACGATGGCGCCCAGCAGAGACATCAGCAGCCCCGGGACGCTGAATTCGGTGAGCGTTGCGCCAACACCGATGAGCGATCCGATCCACTTGCCGATAAAAGAACCGACGATGCCGACGACGATGTTCCAGAAAATGCCCATCGAGGCATCGCGGTTCATGACCAGACTTGCGAGCCAGCCAATAATACCACCAACGATAATCGCGATAATCCAAGCCATTACAATTCCTCCTCTAAACCCGTCTCAATACACCCCTTTTAACGGACGGGCGCGACGAGCGGTTCCCCGGTTCGGTCCGGCGATGCTGGAAGAGCGTATGGAAGGGGGCGTTGGTTCCCGCACCCGCGCGGGACCGTCTCAGTATTTGAGCTGGCGTTCGTAAAGGTCGCGATAGTGCTGGATGCGGGTGACGCGCAGGCCCTGCATGCCGGAACGATCGACGGCACGCTGCCAGGATGCGAATTCCTCGAGGCTCAGCGAATAGCGCTCTAGCACTTCGTCAATCGTCAGCAGACCGCCATTGACCGCCGCCACGACTTCGGCCTTGCGTCGAACAACCCAGCGCTTCGTGTCGGGCGAAGGCAGGTCGTCAAGGGTCAGCGGCTCCCCGAGCGGGCCGATAACCTGTGCAGGGCGGATGTCCTGGTTTTCGATCATTCTCTCTCTCTGTCGCCTTGGTCCGCATCGTTCGCGGCATTCCCAAGGCCTAGACCCGCAGCTTTGCCATCGCTTAAAATATCGTGGTTAACGGCCGATTTACCTTCTTCGTGGCTTTCGCGCCGCACCTCTCCGAATGCGTTGAACCCCGCATCGACCGTGCCGAGTTCGTCTCGCAGGTCCCGAGTCGCGGCCAGCCTGGCCACCAGATCGGTCCAGCGCATTCGGTGCAAGACCGAGCTTTCGCGCGGATCCTCGCAGGATTTGTCCTTGATACGGCCCTCGAACATACCGGCTGGGATAAGGCTGCATGGTAAAGGATCCGTGAAAGGTCATATGGGGGGGATACGGTGCCCTACTGGCGGTTCGACACGTATCGGTGTATGGGCGCCGCATGCCCGCAACCACGAGCCTTTCGCCGGACCAGGCCGCCGCGCTGTTCGACCTGCCACGACCGGCAGCCGAATGCCGTATCGTCGTTGCCATGTCGGGCGGGGTCGACAGCTCGGTCGTCGCCGCGCTCGCCGCGCGTACGGGCGCCGAGGTGATCGGTATTACCCTGCAGCTTTATGATTACGGCGCCGCCACGGGCCGCAAGGGCGCCTGTTGCGCGGGCGACGACATACGCGATGCGCGCGCAGTGGCCGAACGGCTCGGTATCGCGCACTATGTGCACGATCACGAAAGCGCTTTCCGCGAGGAAGTGGTCGAGACCTTTGCCGACGATTACCTCGCCGGGCGCACACCGGTGCCCTGTATCCGCTGCAACATGGGACCCAAATTCACCGATCTCCTGGACATGGCGCGGGAATTGGGCGCCGACTGTCTTGCGACGGGCCACTATGTTCGCCGGGTGATGGGATCGGCCGGACCGGAGCTGCACCGAGCCGCCGATCCGGCGCGCGACCAGTCCTATTTCCTTTATGCCACCACCGAAGAGCAGCTCGATTTCCTGCGCTTCCCGCTCGGCGGAATGCCCAAGGCCGAGGTGCGTGAACTGGCCGAAGCGGCGGGCCTGCGCAATGCCGCGAAGCCTGACAGTCAAGACATTTGCTTCGTGCCCGACGGCGATTATGCGAAGATCGTCAAGAAAATGCGTCCCGAGGGCGGTCGTCCCGGTGCCATCGTCCATGCCGCTACCGGTGAGACACTCGGCCGGCACAAGGGGGTGATCCACTATACCGTCGGCCAGCGGCGCGGGCTCGAAATCGGGGGGCAGCCCGAGCCGCTTTATGTGGTGGGCATCGATGCCGAAAGCGCGCAGGTCCGGGTCGGACCCAAGCGAATGCTGGCAGTCACCGCCGCGCGGATCATCGAAACAAACCGGATCGGTCCGCTGCCAGACGTACCGCTGACCGCCAAGGTCCGCAGCCTGGCGAAGCCGGTCCCCATCGCGCTCGACGGGCCGCTTGGCCTGGGCGCGCCCACGACCATCCGATTCGAAACGCCCGAATTCGGCGTTGCGCCGGGGCAGGCTGCCGTCATCTATGCGGGCGACCGGGTCGTCGGTGGGGGCTGGATCGAATCGACCAGCCGGGTCGCCGCTTAACCCTTCCACTCCTGCAGGACGCAGCCATAGCCTTCGCGGTAGCTGGCGGTGTCCGAGGCGATGAAGGGAATCGAGGCGGTCACGCTCTTGGACGCCGCATCTTCGCTTAGCGAGATGAGCTCCATTCCCTCCAGCTTGTCTTTCGCACAATCGTCCATGCTGCGTCCCGCGACGAAACGACACGAGCAGGCGACTCGCGCGGCATAGGCGGAGCCGACGCCGCCGGTCTTACGCAGGCCGTCACCCCAGGCGAGCCAGGCAGCTGCGAGCAGCGCCGTTACCAGGAGGATCAGCCACAGCCAGAGGCGCGACTTACGGGAACGTGTTTTGGCCGTTGCCAAGCGGGATTCCTTCGTGCGAGTGACGCGGGTTATGACCACGCGGACCGCCCCCCTTATCGCGCTTGCCCTCGCCACCTCAACCCTTGCGGCATGCGGCTCCCCCGGTCCCGTCGAAGAGCCGCCGCTCAGCCAAGAGGCGCTGGCAGCGGTAACCGCCGACCCCGGTGCGCCGACGCGGCCGCTGGCACGCGCGGCGGACGATCTCTTCACGCTCGACGGGCTTGGCGAGACCCGCGCCCTGATCGTCTATCACGGCGGCAAACCGGCAGTGGAGCGTTACGCTCCGGGCTATAACGAGACCACCCGCTTCGTCAGTTGGTCGATGGCCAAGACGGTTACCGCCCTGATGATCGGTATGCTGGTCGCGGACGGGCAATTGCGCCTCGATGCGCCCGCCCCCGTCCCGCGCTGGCAGCGCACGGGCGATCCCCGTGCCGAAATCACCTTGCGCCACCTGCTCCAGATGCGCGCTGGCCTCGAACACACCGAAGCGGGCGACCCGCCCTATGAAAGCGGCGAGGTGCGCATGCTGTTTCTCGACGGGCGCGACGACATGGCCGACTACGCCACGGCCCAGCCGCTCGAAGCCGAGCCGGGCGAACGGTTCGAATACTCCTCCAACACCACCGTTATACTTGCCGATATTGCCGCACGCGCGCTGACCGACAGCAAAGACCCGGATGAACGCCGCGAGGCCGTGGCCGACTATCTCGAAGCGCGCCTTTTCGCACCGCTGGGCATGACCAGCGCGGTGCCCGAATTCGACCGGGCGGGCACGTTGATCGGCGGCAGCCTGATCCACGCTACGGCACGCGACTGGGCCAAGCTCGGCGAGCTGTTGCGCAACAAGGGCTCGTATCGCGGCGAACAACTTGTTCCCCGCCAATGGGTCGATGAAATGATCGAGCCGAGCCCCAAAAGCCCGCATTACGGCCTTCAGACTTGGCTCAACCGCCCTCTTCCCGAGGGCGAGGAACACCCGCTGTTCCCCGACCGCGCGCCGCATAGCGCCTTTTCGCTGATCGGCCATATGGGCCAATACGTCTTCGTATCGCCGACGCAGAAGCTTACCGTGGTACGGCTTGGCCATTCGAACCGCGAGGAACGGATCGCGATGCTCCGGCAGCTTGCCGACGTGATCGAACTCTATCCGGAAACCTAGGGCAGGTAGAAACTGCCTTCGACCACGGTCACGCAGGATCCGCTGAGCACCGCCTTTTCGCCGTCGCGGCGGCAGATCGCATGCCCCCCGCGCCGCGAGGCCTGGAAGGCGGTGAAATCGTCGCGCCCGAGCCGCTGGGTCCAGAAATAGGTCAGCGCGGCATGGGCAGAGCCGGTGAAGCTATCCTCGTCCACGCCGCCGCCGGGAACGAACACGCGGCTGACCACATCGGTGTCCCGCCCCGGCGCGGTGCAGATGAACTGGTCGTTCCCGAGCGCGCGCAACCCCCGCAAATCGGGGGCGAGCGCGCGCACCCGATCTTCACTGTCGAACAGGTAAATGCCGTAGCGATCGGGGCTGAGCCAGACCTCCTGCGCCGGCGCGCCGATCAGCGCGATCGCTTCGGCCCATTCGCCCGGCTGGGTGCGGATCAGCGGCAGGGCGAGTTCATAACCCGCATCCGCCTGCGACACGTCGAGCAAACCCGCCTTGCGGGTGCGGAACGTCACGCGATCGCCGCCGTCGCGGGTCAGCAGGACGTGCCCGCTGGCCAATGTCGCATGGCCGCACAGCCGTACTTCCTCGGTAGGAGTGAACCAGCGCAGTTCCCAATCGGCCGCACCGCTCTTGTCGCGGACCACGAAAGCGGTTTCGGCGAAGTTGTTCTCCTCCGCAATGGCCAGCAAAGTGGCGTCATCGAGCCAATCCTCAAGCGGCATCACCGCTGCCTGGTTTCCGGCGAAGGGCCGGTCGGCGAAGGCATCGACATGCCAGTATGGTAGCGCGCGCATCATGCGTCCTTCTCAAGCTTGGCGAACTCATTTTCCTCGACCAGCGGATTGTCGGGCTCGTCGACATGCCCTTCGGGATCGATATGGATGAGCAGCTCCATGCACGGGAATTTGCAGCAGAGGTCTCCTTCTACTTTCTCGATTATGTCGTGAGCTTGCTCGATCGTCATGTCCGGCGGCAGGTCGACATGGAACTGGACGAAATCGCGGTTGCCGCTGGTGCGCGTGCGCAGATCGTGCAGGTTTGAAAGTTCGGGATGCGCGGCCGCCGCCTCGATGAAAGCCAGCCGCTTTTCTTCTGGCCATTCGCGGTCCATCAAGTCATCGACCGCTTCGCTCATCCCGCGCCACGCGCCCCGAGCAAGCCATGCGGCAATAGCCAGGCCGAAGAGCGGATCGGCGACCCCGAAACCGAGATACTGGTCGAATATCAGGGCTGCGATGACGGCCAGGTTGAGGAACAGATCCGATTTGTAATGCAGGTGATCGGTCTGGATCGCGAGGCTGCGCGTCCGGTTCATCACATAGCGCTGCCATCCGAGCAGGGCGAAAGTCAGCGCGATGGCGATCAGGGAAACGGCGATCCCTTCCTCGGCCGCGGCGGTCTCGCCCTGCCCGGCAAGCTGCATGATCGCCCGTACCGCGATACCGAAGGCCGACAGCGCGATAAGCATGACCTGGAAGATCGCTGCCAGCGCCTCGGCCTTGCCGTGGCCGAAACGGTGATCCTCATCGGCAGGCCGGGAGGCGATCCACACCCCGGTGAGCGTCGCGAGGCTGGCAATGAGATCCAGCGCCGAATCGGCAAGGCTGCCGAGCATGGCGGTCGACCCGGTGCGCCAGCTGGCCCAAGTCTTGAGCGCGACCAGCACCAGCGCGACCGAAATCGAGGCCATGGCCGCCGATCGGGCAAGAAAGGCGCGATTATGGCTCATGGATACAGCAGCGTATTGGTCCACGGGTCACTCGCGTCATCGCGGGAAAACAATCGGCGGTCGTGAAGGCGATACTGTCGATCCCGCCAGAATTCGATCCAGCGCGGGCTCAGGCGGAAACCCGTCCAGTGCGGCGGGCGCGGAATGTCGCCATCGGGATAACGCGCCTCTACCGCCGCAACCCGGTCGAGATAGACCTGCCGGTCGGGCAGCGGGCGTGACTGGTCGCTGGCGGCGGATCCGATCTGCGAAACACGCGGGCGCGAATGGAAATAGGCGTCCGCCTCGGCTTGGGTTACTTCATCCAGCGGGCCTTCGATGCGAATCTGGCGGCGCAGGCTCTTCCAGTGGAACAGCAAAGCAGCACGCCTATTGGCACGGATCTGCTCTCCCTTGCGGCTTTCCGCATTGGTATAGAAGACGAAACCATCGCTACCGTAGCCTTTCAACAGCACCATGCGGACCGATGGGAAACCATCGTCGGACGCTGTTGCCAGCGCCATCGCATTCGGGTCGTTGGGTTCGCTCTCCTTCGCTTCGGCAAACCAGACTTCGAACAGGGCGAAGGGGTCGCTTTGCGGGATGGCGCTTTCATCGTTCTGCATCGGGACAGATCCTACAGAATGGAACATTTGGACTACAGTTCAGGAGCAAAACACGCCGAGGCCCGTTCTTGCCCCGGAATCCGCTACGAACGGGGAAGGTTTACCGTCCATGCCATGGCCCCTATCGCCAATCAGTCTCCTAGGAAACCGCTCACGCTTGCGTAGCCGCGCTGTGATGCCTAGCTAACACGCCAAATGGTCATGAACACACCCGATCCCTACACCACACTTGGCGTTGCGCGCGGAGCGTCCGAAAAGGACATCAAAAGCGCCTATCGCAAGCTCGCCAAGGAACTTCATCCCGATCGCAACAAGGACAATCCCAACGCGGCCGAGCGCTTCAGCCAGGTCACCAACGCCTACGACCTGCTGTCCGACAAGGATAAGCGCGCGCAATTCGACCGCGGCGAGATCGATGCCGATGGCAATCCCGCCAACCCCTTTGCCGGCATGGGGGGCGGAGGCGGATTCCGCCCGAACGGCGGCCAACACGGCTTCCGGGCGGAGGATTTTCAAGGCTTCGGTAACGACCAGGTCGATCTGGGCGATATTTTCGAAGGGCTGTTCGGCGGCCGCGGCCCGCGCGGCGGAGGCAACCCCTTCGGCGGTGCGCAGCAACACCGCCCGCCACCACGGAAAGGGGCCGATATCGCCTATAAGCTTCGGGTGCCCTTTGTGGATGCCGCCACCCTCAAGACGCAGCGCATCACGCTGTCCGACGGCAAGACGGTCGACCTGAAATTGCCGAAGGGCGTCGAAACCGGCACGCAAATGCGCCTCAAGGGCAAGGGCGAACAAGGCCCTGGCGGCGCGGGCGACGGCTTGGTGACGATCGCGATCGACCGACACAAACTCTACAGGCGCGACGGCGACGACGTGCGGTTCGACCTGCCGATCACCTTGGATGAAGCAGTGAACGGCGGCAAGGTCCGCGTACCCACGGTCGACGGTCCGGTCATGATGACAATCGAGCCCGGCACACATGGCGGCACCGTATTGCGCCTGAAGGGCAAGGGGTTCACGCGCAAGAATGGCACGCGCGGAGACCAGTTGGTGACGCTCGAGATACAATTGCCGGATAATCTGGACGAACTTGCCAAGCGGCTCGAGGGGTGGAAGGACACCAGCGATCCGCGGAGCAAGCTAGGGGTCTAGCCCTTGTCGCCAAAACCAATTCCGGAAAGTCAGGAACGCGAGATCCAGTCGCTGTCTCCCGAGCAACGCCGGAAAGAAGCGGGTAATCTCAGAGGTCGTATCGAGAACCGTGTCGGCCCCGGCACCCGCGTGTGGAAAATCGCAAAGCGTACCTTTGTCGGCACCTATAATGACGGTTTCATTCACGCGGGGAACCTCGCTTATCTGTCGATGCTGGCGATCTTCCCCTTTTTCATTCTCGGCGCGGCGGTGTTTTCCGCCTTTGGGGAGGAGGCGGAACGCGCGGCGACGATCAACGCCGTCCTCTTCGCCCTGCCGCCCATGGTCGGCAATGTCATCGAGCCGGTCGCGCGCGACGTGATCGAAGCGCGCAGCGGCTGGCTGCTATGGGTCGGCGCGCTGATCGGATTGTGGACCGTAGGGAGCCTGGTGGAAACCATCCGCGATATCCTGCGCCGCGCCTATGGCACGCAGGCGACGCATGCATTCTGGAAATACCGGCTGCTGTCCTCCGGCGTGATCCTGGCGGCGGTATTCCTCCTCCTCCTGAGCCTGATCGCGCAATTCCTGATCGGCACCGCGCAGGAAGTCATCGAAGCCTATTTCCCCCAGCTGGTGGACAGGGTGGTGGCGCTGCGCTTGTCGCGTATCGTGCCGTCGCTCGGCCTGTTCGGTTCGCTCTACCTGATCTTCTACTCGCTCACCCCGTCGAAATACCGGCGCAAGCGCTATCCCAAATGGCCGGGGGTATTGTTGACCACCTTCTGGTGGATTTCGGTCACGACGATCATGCCCACGGTGCTGCGCAATTTCTTCGCCTACGATCTCACCTATGGCGGATTGGCGGGTGTGATGATCGCGCTGTTCTTTTTCTGGCTTGTCGGGCTCGGGGTGGTTATCGGCGCGGAACTGAATGCCGCGCTGGCCGAAACGCCGGAAGAGAAACTGGCCGAGGAAACCGACGAAGGGCGCAGGGCAGCGCTGGCAAGGGAAATGGAAGAAGAGGAGCACGCCGGATGAGCGGGTTGATGGCAGGAAAGCGCGGGCTGATCATGGGGCTCGCCAATGACAAGTCTCTGGCCTGGGGCATCGCGCAGCAGCTTGCCCGGCACGGGGCGGAGCTGGCGTTCTCCTATCAGGGCGAAGCGCTCAAGAAGCGCGTCGGGCCATTGGCGGAAAAGCTCGGGAGCAATTTCCTGATCGAATGCGACGTGTCCGATATGGCGGCACTCGATACCGCCTTCGACACGCTCAAACAGCGCTGGGAGACGATCGATTTCGTCGTCCACGCCATCGGCTTTTCGGACAAGAACGAGCTACGCGGGAAATATGTCGATACCAGCCTCGACAATTTCCTGATGACGATGAACATTTCCGCCTATTCGCTGGTCGCGGTGGCGCAGCGGGCGGCGGCCATTATGCCCCAGGGCGGATCGATCCTGACCTTGACCTATTACGGCGCGGAAAAAGTCATTCCGCATTACAATGTGATGGGTGTGGCCAAGGCTGCGCTGGAAACCAGCGTGAAATATCTCGCCAACGACCTTGGGCCGCAGAATATCCGCGTCAATGCGCTGAGCGCGGGTCCGGTCAAGACCTTGGCCGCGAGCGGCATCGGCGATTTCCGCTATATTCTGAAATGGAACGAGCTTAATTCGCCCCTGCGGCGGAATATCACGATCGACGATGTCGGCGGGTCGGGCCTGTATCTCCTGTCCGACCTGTCATCGGGCGTGACCGGCGAGACGCACCATGTCGATGCAGGCTATCATGTTGTCGGCATGAAGCAGGAAGACGCGCCGGATATCGCGCTGGACAAGGGCTGATTGTCCTCACTAAGTCATTGCGAGCATAGCGAAGCAATCCAGTCCGGACCGTTCTTGATTGCCGCGTCGCCTGCGGCTCCTCGCAATGACAGTGAATTGGTCTATGCCGCGTCGGGCCAGATCCCGCGCGTATCGTAAACGGCCTTGTCCCGCCGCTCTTCGGGCGGAATGACCTTGAAGACATCGTGATCGACCAGCGCGACGAGTACGCCTGATTCCTCCAGCGCCGTATCGATGTCGACGAGTTCGGCTCCGGTGCCGTCGAATTCCCTGGGCAATTCGCTCGCATAGGGTTCGACCACCTGAATGCGCGCCCCGAATTCCCGGGCAAGGCCTGCCGCGACGTAGCGCGCCGGGCTCTCGCGAAAGTCGTCGATATTGGCCTTGAAGGCCAGGCCCAGGCAAGCCACCTTGGCGTCCGGATTGGCTTCGATCAGCGCTTTCGCACGGGCGAGAACGTGGTGCATCTTGGCATCGTTGACCTCGCGCGCCTGGCGGATGATCTTTGCTTCTTCGGGCGCACCGTGGACGATGAACCACGGATCCACCGCGATGCAATGCCCGCCGACGCCCGGGCCGGGCGTCAGAATGTTCACGCGCGGATGCCGGTTGGCGAGGCGGATAACCTCCCACACGTCGAGGCCCTGCTTGTCGGCGATCATCGACAGTTCGTTGGCGAAGGCGATATTCACATCGCGGAACGCGTTTTCGACCAGTTTGGTCATCTCCGCGCTGCGCGCATCGGTGGTGACGCATTCGCCCTTCACGAACCGCTTGTAGAAAGCGAGCGCCTTCCTCGCGCAGCGCGGTGTGATGCCGCCGATCGATCGATCGTTATGCGTCAGTTCCTCGAGGATTTTCCCCGGCAGGACGCGCTCGGGACAATAAGCGAGCGATATGTCAGCTCGGTCGTCCGTGAGGCCCGGCATGGCGAGATCGGGGCGCTTTGCCGCGATCGCATCGCGCATCGCTTCGGTCGTGCCGACGGGCGAGGTCGATTCGAGGATCACCGTGTCGCCCTTCTTGAGCACCTCGGCAACCTTCTCGGCCGCGGCCATGACATAGGAGGTATCGGGCGTGTGATTCCCATCCTTCGCGAAGGGCGTCGGCACCGCGATCACGAAGACATCGGCCGGTGCGATCTCGGTCGAGGCCTTCAGCAGCCCGCGCTGGACCACCGCCTGCACCAGCCCGTCGAGATCGACTTCCTCTATATGTATTTCACCGCGATTGATGGTGTCGACCACGGTTTGGGTCACGTCGACCCCGTGCACCGGGCAGCCCGCGCGCGCGATGATCGCGGCGGTGGGCAGGCCGATATAACCGAGGCCGATGACGCAGACTTCGGGCTTGGTGTCACCACGCATGAATGTGTTTCCCTGAACCGTTCACTAGCGGGTCTAGCGCCTGTCGGTAAATTTTACAGTAACGACGATCAGGCGGATGCGAGAAGGTCCGCGATGCGGGCCGCCGAGCGCCCGTCCCCGAAAGGATTGTGGGCGCGC
Source organism: Erythrobacter sp. SN021 (assembly GCF_021864455.1). Lineage (NCBI taxonomy): Bacteria > Pseudomonadati > Pseudomonadota > Alphaproteobacteria > Sphingomonadales > Erythrobacteraceae > Erythrobacter > Erythrobacter sp. SN021. Next base: position 525,680 of record NZ_JAKKUW010000003.1, on the reverse strand, counting down.
GCCATGGCGGCATAGGCCGCATCGTCATCGAGCAGGCGGTTGGTTTCGCGCACGATAGTGTCCGTATCGGTCCCGACCAGCTTTGCGGTTCCGGCCTCGACGCCTTCCGGTCGTTCGGTGGTTTCGCGCATGACAAGCACCGGTTTGCCCAGGGCAGGCGCTTCCTCCTGCACGCCCCCGCTATCGGTGAGCATCATGTGACTGATATCGAGCAAACGCGCGAAATGCGGGTAATCTAGCGGCTCGATCAGCGCGACATTGTCGAGACCGGCAAGCTGTTCGTTCATCACGGCGCGCACATTAGGGTTGAGGTGCACCGGGAAAATAACCGCAACGTCATCACGTGAAGCAATATCTTTAACCGCATTGGCGATATTTTGCATGCCCTCGCCGAAATTCTCGCGGCGATGGCTGGTCATGCCGATAATCCGTTTGCCCGAGAAACGCGCCTCGAGGTCGGCGAGGCCGCAAGCAAGCGATGGCTCCTGGGCAATTCGCGCAGTCACCCACCGGAGCGCGTCGATCACCGTGTTTCCAGTGACATGGACGTTTTCCCGATCGACGTTTTCGCGCAGCAGAGCCTCGCGCGCGGTTTCGGTCGGCGCACAATGGAGCGCGGCGAAGCCGCCGACCACGCGGCGATTCACTTCCTCGGGCCAGGGGTGGTAGATATCACCGCTGCGCAAGCCCGCCTCGACATGGCAGACGGGGATTTTCCGGTAATAGGCAGCGAGCGCCCCCGCCATTACCGTGGTCGTATCGCCCTGGACGACCACCCAATCGGGCTTCTCCTCGTCAAGCACGGCGCCGATCTCGACAAGCGCCCGCGCGGTCAGCGCATCGAGCGTCTGCCCCGGCGTCATCAGGTCGAGATCGTGGTCGGGCACGATCCCCGCGATATCGAGCACCTGATCGAGCATCTCGCGATGCTGCGCGGAAATGCACACGCGACTTTCGAAACGCGGATCGTCAGCGAGAGCGTGGACCAGCGGGAACAGCTTGATCGCTTCGGGACGCGTCCCGAAAACGGTGAGGATCTTGCGGGGCGTAGCCATGCCCGCCCTAGTAAGGGCAAATGGTTAAGCGGCGATAGACCTCAGAGCTGGCTTTCGTCGCTATCGGGTTCGGTCCGGGGCTCGGGCTCGGGCAACGCCTCTTCCCCCGGCACTTCGGCCGCGCGTTCGCGTTCAAGCCGCTCCATATATTCGCGTTCGATCATCTCGACCCGCTCCTGCTCGGCGGCGGCATCCTCGTCGATCGTTGCCAGACGCTTCGCGCGTTCGGCAGCGATGATCTCGCCGAAGCGTACACCCGCGTCGTTGGCCTTGTCGGCATAGGCGGCGTTGATCATTTCCTGGGTGCAGCCGGTGAACCCGCCCGCGCCGGTCGGCGAACACGACATGGTGCCGAAATCGCCCACCATTTCGAAGCTTTCCACGCGTTCCGCCCAGGACTTGTTCTCCGGACTGTCCGAGAAGCGCAGATTTTGCGGGATGCGATAGCGCTCGTCTTCGGATTTCCGCGCACAGACGACGATGACGTCTTCCGTACTTTCCGGGCATTCGTCGTCTCCGTAGACGATCACCATATTGTAACTGTCGTCATCTGCGACGGTACTTTCCTGCGCCTGCCCAATTGCAGGGAAAGCGAGCGCAAGGCTGGCGATGGCAATCAACGGTTTCGACATGTCGGTCCTCTTGGCGGATTTCGTGCTGGGGCAATAGACGCCCGATGGGGTGAACTCTCGGTGAAGCATTGCTCGTATATCGGTCATTCCGCTCACACGCGCTCCGAAATGCGGATTGCGGCGCGGCAACCGAGGCGGATGAGGCCGGACAGCAGCGGATAGGCGGGCGCGCGTTCGGCACCGGCGGCCAGCGCCGCGTCGCGGTGTTCGCGCTCATCCTCGCGGAATTCCTCGATCATCGCGGCCAGTTCGGGGTCTTCGCCCGTTTCATGCAATTGGTCGAGCTGCCTCGAATAATGATCGTCGATTTCGGTTTCGACCGCGGCGGTACAGGCCATGGCCGCTTCCGGGCCAATCAGCGCGGTCACCGCGCCCAGGGCGAAACCCGCGCGGTCCCAGAATGGCTGAAGCGCGGTCGGGCGCACACCGCGGCGCGCCATCAGCGCATCGAATTTCTCGCGGTGCCCGACTTCCTGTTCCGCCATGCCGGCGATCTCGGCCGAATGAGGCCCGCGGTCGCCCATGACCGCAAGCTGGCCTGCATAAATCCGCGTTGCGCCGAATTCCCCCGCCTGATCGACGCGGATCATCCGGGCGATATGGTCGGGAACCTTGGTCATGCGCGACGATCCTTCGCCAAAAGCCCCAGCACCGCAAGTCCGCCAGCCGTCGAGATAAGGAAATTATAGCCGGCCAGGCTGATGCCGAACAGCGTCCAGGCGGGTGCGTCGCAGCGCACCAGCGGTGTGTTCATGATGTCTTCCAGCGCATTGCCGCTGCCGCCGCCCGAAACCACCGCGCAGGATGTGATCCCGGGCCACCAGCCATATTCGACCCCGGCATGGAACAGGCCGATTGCGCCCGATGCAAGTATCGCCAGGGCGGCAAGGGCCGTCCAGACCCGCGCCGGGGGAATGATGAAGGCGATCAGCGCGAGCCCGACCGCGGCAAAATGCGGCCAGCGCTGCCACCAGCACATTTCGCATGGGTAGAGGCCGAACCCATATTCGGAAATATAGGCGCCGCCCAATAACAGCGCGGGCAAGGCAAGAGCCAAGCCACGGGCGAAACGGGCGTTCTGCGAAAGGTCCATGGGGCGCGATGTAGCCTATTTCGTCCGCGCGGCAATGCTCTTCGGGCTGGTCCGGCGCAGCGTTTCCAGCGCATAGTGCAACTGGAAATCCTCGATACCCTTCTCCTTCAGCTCTTCCGCTGTCTGGAGAAAGCGCGGATCGTCACGCTTGTCCTTTTCCACCGCGTCATCGTCAATGCCGAGCTCGTTGATGAGATGGCCGCGCAGATCCGATTCGCGCATCTGGAAACGCGACCGCTTCGCAAGGTCGGGATCGGAAAGCTGCGGCACGGTAATATCCGGGGTAATCCCCCCTTCCTGAACCGAATGACCCGACGGCGTATAATAACGCGCCGTCGTCAGCTTCAGCGCCGCATCGCGGCCCAGCGGCAGCAGCGATTGAACGCTGCCCTTGCCGAAGCTGCGCTCGCCCATGACCACCGCGCGGCGATGGTCCTGCAATGCACCGGCGACGATTTCCGATGCGGAGGCGGAGCCCGCATCGATCAGCACGACGATGGGGAGCCCTTCGGCTATGTCGCCGCGGAACACCGTTTCCGCATCGTAGGTGATGTTCTCCCCCCGGGCGCGGCCACGCTGCGAGACGATTCGTCCGTCGGTCAGAAACAGATCCGACAGCGCCACCGCTTCATCCAGAGAACCGCCGGGATTGGACCGCAGATCGAGCACGAGACCGTTGAGACGCCCCGTAGCCTTGCTCCGCAGGCCTTCCCACGCGGCAAAGACATCGCTGCCGACATCGCGTGAGAATTCGTTGATCATGATGTGGCCGATATTGCCGTCCTGCAGTTCCCAGGTGACGGGCTCGAGTTCGATCACGCCCCGCGTAACGGTCACATCGAAGGGCTCGTCGCGGCCGGGACGGAAGATGGTCAGATCGATCGACGTTCCCGAACGGCCGCGCATCTGCGCAACGGATTCGTCCAGCTTCTGCCCGACGATCAGCCGCCCATCCAGGTGCGTGATGAAGTCGCCGGCCTTGATCCCCGCCTCGTCGGCCGGACTGCCACGGAAGGGCGATATCACCTTCACCGCGCCATCTTCGGCGACGACCGAAAGGCCCAAGCCCGAATAATTGCCGTCGATCATGGTCTCCAGGCGCTGGAGATCGCTGCCGTCGAGATAACCCGAGTGGGGATCGAGCGCGGTCAGCATGCCGTCGATCATGCCGCGCACAAGCTTGTCGTCATCGACCGGCTCGACATAGCTTGTCTTGATCCGTTGGTAGACCGCCAGGACGCGGGCGAACTCCGGACCCGCGCGCCCCTCGACCTGCGCCAAGCTGGCAGTGGTCGCAGGGATCAACGCGACCGCAGTCACGAGAGCAGCCGAGCGGGCGAGTGCGGCGAACTTCAACGGCATGAAAACTCCTTTGCGCGGACCATATTATCGCTTGTCGGCGCTGAATGCCACATGAGCATGGCGGGTATGCCGCGGGGAAGCGATTTTCGACCGGCGATCTATCGCAGGTGGTCCAGCGGGTTCACCGGCTCGCCGCCCTGCCTCAGCTCGAGCGTCACTTCGCCGCGCCGCGTTGGGGCGAGACCGAGCGGTGAGCCTGCCGTCACATTCTGTCCCACCGCAACATCGAGAATTTCGAGACCGGTGACGAGCGTGGTCCAGCCATTGGCGTGCTCGATAATGACGATTCTGCCAAAGCCGCGATACGGCCCGGCGAATCCGACACGCCCCGCCCCCGGAGCGACGACTTGCGCGCGTGGCCGGGCCGCGAGTGCGATCCCGGCCTGTCGCTGGCCGCTGGCGCTCGCCTCGCCGAAACCCGCGGTAATCTCGCCCGCGACAGGCAGCAGGTAGCGCGCTGGCGGTTCGGTGGCGCTGGGTTCGGGGCTGGGCGGCGTGACGGCGACCCTCGCGGCCCCTGGATCGGCGGGGCGCGGCACCGGGCCGGGCAGCATGGCAAGTCGTTCGCGCAGCGAGCCCGCCGCTTCCAACCGCCCCACCAGCTCGTCCAGATCGATCGCCTGCTCGGCAAGGACGAGAGCCCGCTGCGCCTCCCTATCCGCGCCGCCCGCGGCCTGGCGCGCCCGCAGTCGTTCCTGCTCGGCTAGGGCGACGAGTTCCTTGCGCCGCCGGAGCAGCACCTCCTCGCTTTCACGCCGATCGGCGAGAGCTTGGCGCGCCTCTGCCTGCAAGGCCCGCGCACGTTCCAGATCGCCGCGCAAGGCCGACGTTTTTTCGCGCACAAGAGGAATGGTGCTGTCGAGCACCGCGCGCGTGTAAACGAGATCGCGCAAACTGCCCGGTTGCAATGCAGAAAGCGCCAAGGGGCGGCTCGACATCGATTGAAGCGCCGCGGTCAGCCGGACGAGCGGAGTCCGCCGACGGGCCAGCTTGCGATCGAGCATGCGCTTCTCGCGATCGGCCAGCGCCAGCCGCGCCTCGGACGCCGCGATCCCGGCTTCGGCCTGTTGCACGCGCGCCGCCAGCGCCGCCGCCTCGGCCCTGGCCTTTTCCGACGCTTCGCGAGAGCGCGCCGCGCGCTGTTCCAGCCGCTCGCCCCGCGCCCGCGCGTTACGTTGCTGCTGACGCGCGGCGTCGAGCGCCTCGCGCGCCTGTTCCACCGCTTCGAAGCGGACCGGGGCCTGCGCGATCGCAGGCAGACCCAGCAGGCCTGCCAAGGTCAATCCGGCGATGACGGGGAGGCGGCGGTTCATGGCCGCGTTTCTGCCCTATCATCCACTGCGATGATAGGGGTGGCCGGCAATTATGGTCGTTGCGCGATATAGTTGTTCGGCAAGCATGGCGCGGGCCAGAAGGTGAGGCCAGGTGGCCTTGCCAAAAGCCAGCAAGAGATCGGCCTCATCGCGGTCCTCTTCCGGATGCCCGTCCGCCGCGCCCAGCATGAAGCGGCATTCACGTATGCCGTCATCGCGCCAGCGCCCCAGTATTTCGGCGAGTTTCTCGGACGACAGATCTCTGCCGCGCTCGTCGAGAAGCACGGTCCGGCAGGGTGTTTGCGATTCGGGAACACGCCCCCCGGTATCGGGCAACTCGGTAAATTTGGTCGGCCATGTAAGGCGCTTTTCATAGCGCGCGACCAGTTCGGCCTCGGGCGACCGACCGATCTTTCCTCGGGCAATGACGTGAAGAAGAATGGCTCCGCTCCTCCAGACCGACGATCATCCGACCCCTTCCGGATCCGCCAGGACAGCCGTTCACCCGCAAGCGCTCGGCGGAGAAGCGGCGTCGGGAATGCGGCCCCACAAGGGGGCTGCGAGAAACGGACTAGGCCGTGCCAGCCACGGGTGGCGCGTCGCCAAAAGCCCACATGCGCTCGAGATTGTAGAAGCTACGGACCTCCGGGCGGAACAGGTGGACGACCACGTCGCCGGCATCGAGCAGGACCCAGTCGGCAGCGGGAAGCCCTTCGAGCTTTACCGGCCCGAATCCCGCCTGTTTAACCTTTTCGGCAAGTTTCTGCGCCATCGCTGCGACCTGACGGGTCGAACGCCCCGAAGCGATCACCATGTGATCGGCAATCGAGCTTTTGCCTTCGAGATCGATGGTCACGACTTCCTGCGCCTGATCGTCGTCGAGCTGTTGCAGCACGAGTTTGAGCAGCGGATCGGTTGTAGCGTCAGCCAAGTTGATCACCTGGGCGGGTTCGGTCCCGGATGAAGCCGGGCCTGTATGCGCCTGTGTCATAGGCGGATGCGATACTCCTGGATTGAGAGGCTCGGGCCATGGAAGGAACAACGCGCATCATGGCGCGGTGGTTTCCTCCCCCGACAAAATCATACGATGTGTCACTTGGTCCCTCGGAGGCGGCCCGGTGTAACGTGCGGCCCAATCGGGATCGGCGCGGCGAATGGCCGTGGCCGATCGTTCATCGGGATCGAAACGCAATATCACCAGTGCCGGTGCGCTCCATTCGCCCCTGTTCACGAAGCTGGACAGGGGCACGGAAAAGCGCCTCAGCCAGGCCATCGCGGGGCTCGCGACAGCACCCGCATCATAACCAGGTCGGGCGATGACCGCAATCGGCATCCTTCGCGCGATCCCCCGCCAGTCCTTCCAGCGGTGGAACTGCGCGAGATTGTCCGCCCCCATCAACCACACGAATTCATATCGGGGGTAGCGCCGACCCATCGCACCGAGCGTATCCACGGTATAGCGCGTTCCCAGCTCTCGCTCGATCGCGGTCACGCGGATCGGCGCGCGCCTGGCCTGGTCCATGGCCGAACGGACGCGGGCATCGAGCGGCGCCATGCCCGCTTTGGGCTTGAGCGGGTTGCCAGGCGAAACCATCCACCAGATTTCATCGAGCGCGAGGGCGCGGAGGACGAATAGCGAAATCCGTCGATGGCCGCCATGCGCCGGGTTGAAACTGCCGCCCAACAGCCCGATTCGCCGCCGAACGTGCATCAAAACCCACTCCGGATTTTTTTGTCGTTTTTATACAATGGGTTGACAGACCCTGTGTTGGCGCAAGCCAAGTCTTTGGTAAACCACGGTTTAGGCTTTGGCTCCTCGCATATTTCAGAGACCGGGTCGCCATCGAACGACTCGTCCCGCTTAAGCTTCAACTCGTGGATTCTTCGGGAACCGCGATTCGATTTCATCGGCAACCTTTGTTAGCGCTCGGCCCGGGACGTTAAAGACCATAAGGGACGGGTCGTTTTGAGCAACAAGATTGCCACGAGTGGCTGGGGGAGCCGCGTGCGAAGCTGGTTTCCCGATCGCGAGTTCTTCATGCGATCGGAAGGGCAGGTTCGCTTCATCACCATTTCGTCGAAAGTCCAGATGACCGTCGCCGCCATCGCTTTGGCGGCGCTGATCGTTTGGGCCGTTTCGATGGCTGTAGCTGGCTGGACTCAATATCGGGCGACTGCCGATCGGCTTTCCTTGCTCGACCGCGAAGCGAAGGTTGCCACCGCGACCGAGCGTGTGAACGCTTACCGCGAAGACATCGATGCTGTCGCGACAGACCTGGTGAAGCGCCAGGAATTCATCGAGGACATGGTTTCCTCGTTACCGGATGATGTGAAGTCGGTCGCCAAGGTGAGCAATTCGGCGGGTGAAGCTGCCGCCACGGTCGACAAGGTCAGCCTGTCGATTCCAGAGGCCACCGCACTTGCGCGGATCGAAGCCCGCCAGCTTGCTTTCGTCGAAGGGCTGACCCGCTATGCGGACTGGCGCGCCCAGCGCGCTGCCGCCGCGCTCAAGTCGCTTGGCCTCAATCCCGACACCATGATCCGCAACGCCGACCGCAGCGCCATGGGTGGTCCGCTGGAAAAGCTCGTGACCAGTGCCGATGGCACGATCGACCCGCGTTTCGAGCGGCTCGGCCTGTCGATCGCGCGGATGGCGGCACTCGAACGTGGCCTCGCCGGTATCCCGCAGGTCACCCCGGCACGCAAGGACATGATTTCGAGCGGGTTCGGCTATCGGCGCGATCCCTTCACCCGCCGCGGCGCCATGCATAAGGGTCTGGACTTCAAGGGTGCAATCGGCACGCCGATCCGCGCCGCTTCGACCGGTCGCGTCAGCTTCGTCGGCTGGAAGGGTGGCTATGGCAAGACTGTCGAGATCACGCACGGCAATGGCCTGATGACACGGTACGCCCATATGTCGCGCTTCGAAACAAAGGTGGGTCAGCGCGTGGAAGCGGGCGACACCATTGGCGCGATCGGCAATACCGGCCGATCGACCGGACCCCACCTCCATTTCGAGGTTCGCATTAATAATCGCGCGGTCAACCCGCGCACCTTTCTGGAGACTGCCCCCAATGTTCTCGAAGAAATCCGGCGAGCTCCCCAATTCGCCTCAGCCGAATAATCCGGGACGCGAACGCATGGCCAGCAAGGGCAATTCCACTTTTTCCGTCTTCGGTTCCGACACTGCGATCACCGGCGATATCAAGGCCTCCGCAGACCTGCACATCGACGGATCGGTAGAGGGCGACATCAGTTGTTCGTCGCTTGTCCAGGGCGAAACGAGCAGCGTGAAAGGCGCTATCGAGGCTGAAAGCGCACGCCTTGCAGGCACGATCGAGGGCTCGATCGCGGCGCGCGAGCTGGTCATTCTCAAGACCGCCAAGATCACCGGCGATGTCTTTTACGATGCGCTTACGATCGAACAGGGCGCACAGGTCGAAGGGCGGTTCGCTCACCGCGACGCGCGGGCCAAGACGCCCGCACAGTCTGCGGGCAAGCCGGAACTCGCCGTGGCCGGCTGAGCAGGTTAAGTTTGGAGGGGATGAGGGCCGCCTGCGCAACGACGCCGGCGGCCTTCTCTTTGCATTCCGTCGGGGCTGCCCGGCTTCCCGCAGGAACGCGCCGGTTCAGTCCAGAACTTCGGCGCGCAAGGCTTTGCGGTCGAGCTTGCCGATCATCGTTTTCGGCAAATCGGTGCGGATCACGACCTCATCGACCCGTTCATGCTTGCCGATACGCGCGTTGAGCCAGCCGCGAAGCTCTTCCGCGGTTGCCTGCCCTTCTGCCTCCAGCGTGACATAGGCGACCGGCGCTTCGCCCCGATACGCGTCCGGACGGCCGATAACCAAAGCCTCCTTGATGGCCTCATGTTCAACCAGCACGTCCTCGACCTGGCTGGGAAAAACCTTGAACCCGCCTACCGCGATCATGTCCTTGATACGATCGACGATCTGGAGAAACCCGTCTTCGTCCATTGTCGCGACGTCGCCGGTACGCAGCCACGTCTTGCCGCGATGCTCGATGAAGACCTCTTGGGCGGCCTCGGGCCGATTCCAATACCCCTGCATGACTTGCGGGCCATGAAGCGCGAGTTCTCCCGGTTTCCCGTCAGCTACGACAATCGCGGGATCCTCCTTGTCGAGCAGCAGAACCTCGGTCTGCATCAGGACCTGGCCGATGGTTCCGGGCTTGCGCGTCCCTTCATAGGGATTGGCCGAGACCACGCCCGCGCTTTCCGTGAGACCGTAGCCTTCGACCAGACGCACACCCGTCGCCGCCTCGAATTTTTCGCGCAAGGGGCCGGGCAGCGGTGCGCCGCCCGAGATGCATATTCGGAGGCTGGAAAGATCGGTCTTGGCCAGATCCGGATGGTCGAGCAACGCCTGGAACATGGTGGGCACACCGGGAAACCCCGTCGCGCCATATTTCTCTACCGTTTGCAGCACTTGCTTGGTTTCGAACCGCGGGACCATCGCGATCGACGCCCCCGTCACGACCGCATGGTTGAGCAAGGCCGTGTTGGCGAAGACGTGAAAGAAGGGGAGCGCGCCCATGAACACTTCGTTCGCCGGATCACCGAACGGGTTGAGACCGGCGGTTTGCTGCGCATTGATGGAAAGGTTCGCATGGGTAAGCATCGCGCCCTTGGGCGTGCCGGTCGTCCCGCCCGTATATTGAAGAAGCGCGAGCGACTGCGGATCGACCGTCGGAAGCTGTCCGCCTGACCTTTCGCCCTGCTTCAGCAAATCGTCCCAGCGGAGAATATCCGCGCGATAATCGACCTTCGCCACTTTGCTGCGTGCGAACAGTCGCAGGGCGATTCCCTTGAGCCTGGGGAGCATTTGCGAGAGCGAGCTGACGACCAGCGTTTCAAGCTCGGAACCGCGCAACACCTCTTCCGCCGTTGCGTAGAGTTCGGGCACATCGACGGTGACGAGCAGACGCGTGCCGGAATCGGCAACCTGCTCTTCCAGTTCCTCGACCGAATAGAGCGGAGAGAAATTGACCACCACGGCCCCCGCCATCATCGCCCCGTAATAACCCACCACGTAGCTCGGCACATTGGGCAGGAACAGGCCGACACGATCCCCTTCGGCGATACCCCGCGCCTTGAGGGCATGCGCGAAAGCCCGCGCGTCGCGATAGAGTTCGGAATAGCTGTATGTGCGCCCGAGGAAATGCAGCAATGGCGCAGAGGGAGAGGCCTGGGCTGTCCGCGCGAACATGTCGGGAAGCGCGATCGGTTCGAAACGCGTATCCCATGCGACCGGGTGGTGGTTCGGCAACTTGCTTACATCCATGTCAGTAACATGGAGTATTGCGCTTTAAACGCAAGTAAAAAGGCGGGAGAAGCTCATGCCTCTCCCGCCTCGTGAAATACTGGGTGCTCTTGCTGTCAGGCTTCGCCGGTTTCCCCGGCTTCTTCCGCCTCTTCCGCTGCGCGCTTGGCTTCGAGCCAGGCGGCGGCCTCGGCCTCCTGCGCCGCTTCGGCGGCGGCCTTTTCATTGGCGTCGCGTTCGGCGCGCAGTTCCTCGATCAACTTGTCGCGATCGCTGGTGCCGGTCGGTGTCGCCGGAACGGTCTCGTCTTCGACCGGCAGATTCTTGGCTGCCTTCGCGACCACCGCATCGAGTTCGCGTTGCGAACACAGGCCGAGCGTGACGGGGTCCTTGGGCTGGATATTCTGGATGTTCCAGTGGCTACGCTCGCGAATCGCCGTGATCGTATTGCGGGTGGTGCCGATCAACTTGCCGATCTGTGCATCGGAGATTTCCGGATGGCTGCGCAGAATCCATGCGATGCCATCGGGCTTGTCCTGCCGTTTGGAAACCGGTGTGTAGCGCGGTCCCTTGGTGCGGCTGACTGCCACAGGTGCGCGCTGCATCTTCAGCTTGTATTCGGGATCGGCCTGGCCCCGCTCGATCTCTTCCTGCGTCAGTTCGCCCGAGTGGACAGGGTCGCGCCCGGTATATTTGCTGCCCGCGAGATCGTCGGCCATAGCCTGCACTTCGAGCAGGTGGAGGCCACAGAATTCGGCGATCTGCTCGAAGGACAGACCGGTGTTGTCGACCAGCCAGGTGGCGGTCGCATGCGGCATCAGCGGTTTGGGTTGGTCGGCCATGAACGTGCCTTTTCTCGTCATGCGAAAATAGAAGGGCCGCCCCTCGCGGGACGGCCGTTATCGTGCCGATGTAGGCGAGAGTGGCGGATTGGGCAAGCGTTTCGCTAGGCAGCGGGCAGTTCTTCCCTCTCCAGGGTCGCAAGCCCGTCGAGAAACTGGCCGGTGGCCGCAGTCCAACTGAAGCCGGCTCCATATTCGGCGCAAGCCCTGCGGTCGCAAAACAGGGCGGCGGCAATCGCCCGGTCGAGGTCTTCGCTCAGCGCCCCCACCTCGTCGGTCACGATATCGCGCGGTCCGGGAACCGGAAAGGCTGCCACCGGAATGCCGCAGGCAAGCGCTTCGATCATGACCAGGCCGAACGTGTCGGTCCTGCTGGGAAACACGAAGACATCCGCCCCTGCATAGCAGCCGGCCAGATCGCGGCCGGACCGCCGGCCCAGAAAATGCGCTTCGGGAAATCTGTCCTTGAGCGAGGCGAGCGAAGGCCCGTCGCCGACCACGACCTTGCTGCCGGGATAGCTGCTGGCGAGAAAGGCCTCGATATTCTTCTCTACGGCGACCCGCCCGACATAAAGCTGGATCGGTTTCGGCAGCCCCGCATATTCGGGCGGCGGCGACGCATCCGGCGTGAAGCAGGCCAGATCGACTCCCCGGCTCCAGCGGTGCAGCCGCGCGAGGCCGTGAGCGCGCAGTTCTTCGCAAATGCTCTCGGTCGCCACCAGCACGCGTTTGGCCGGGCGGTGAAACCAGCGAATGTAGTGCCAGAACCACTCGGCCGGCAGGCGAGTGCGTTTGGCCAGATAATCCGGGAACTGCGTATGGTAGGCGGTGGTGAAGCATATTCCGTGGCGGGCACAATGACGCCGTGCCGCCATGCCGAGCGGTCCCTCGGTTGCGATATGGATCGCCTCCGGAGCGAACTCGCGCAAGCGGGTCGCGACCGCTCCCGGCAGGGCCAGCGCAAGCCGGATCTCGGGATATGTCGGGCAAGGAACCGATGCGAACTGGTTGGGAGAGATCACCATCACGTGATGGCCTTGCCGTGACAGTTGCTCGCAAGTCGTGGTCAGAGTTCGCACCACGCCGTTCATCTGCGGCAGCCAGGCATCGGTAACGATAGCGATCCGTTGCGGAGGCGTGGGCGGGATCCCCGCGGTTCGGGCCGGCGCCGCGATCGACAAGGTCACGCCGCCTCCCGGACTTTCGTCTTGGCGTCAGTCCGCCCCGTTTCGCGCCGCGCGACTTCTTCGGGCCAATTGAGGATTTCCATGGACCCGTCGAAATGCTCCACCAGGGCATTGCACCCTTCCACCCAATCGCCATCGTTCCAGTATTCGACACCGTCGAAATCACGGAACTCGGCAGTGTGGATATGGCCGCAGACGACACCGTCGACCCCGCGCTCGGCCGCTGCGCGAGCGACCACCTCCTCATATTTCGAGATGAACTCGACCGCGTTCTTGACCTTGTGCTTGGCGGCCTTGGAGATAGACCAGTAGGGAAGACCCAACCGGTTGCGCGCGGCCGCCACCCAGTTGTTGAGCTTCATCATCAAATGGTACGCCGCGTCGCCGATGAAGGCGAGCCAGCGGTGCGCCAGCATGATGGTATCGAATTCATCGCCATGCAGCACCATCAGGCGCCTGCCATCGGCAGTGGTGTGAAAGGCCGCGCGCATGATTTCGACCCCGCCGAAGTTCATGCCGCTGAAGGGCCGCACCATCTCGTCGTGATTGCCCGGAATGTAGATGATCCGCGTACCGCGCCTGGCTCGCCGGAGAATGCGCCAGACGATGTCGTTGTGCTCGGCAGGCCAGTAGAACTTTTTCTTGAGCCGCCAGCCGTCGATGATATCGCCCACAAGATACATCGTTTCGCTGTCGGTGTGATCCAGGAAATCGATCAGCAGCTCGTGATTGCACCCCTTGGTGCCAAGATGCACATCGCTGATCCAGATCGTGCGGAACTTGCGCCTTTCGCCAACGACCCGTTCGGGCACGCTGGGCTTGATCGACGGAAAATTCGCAACCTTGTGGGCAACGTCGAAGTTTCTGGGCAGATCATTCATGGTCATGGCCCCCGACCAGTGTCGGCATGGTCATGACGCATGATTGTTACATGCGATTCACAGTACCATTACGGATCGGCGACAAGATGTCCGTGGCGCGTCAGGAGCCGGAGACCGCTAAAACGATCTTTCCGATATGATCCCCTGCCTCCATGTGCTCATGCGCGGCGCCCGCGCCTTCGAGCGGGAACGTCCGATCCATTACCGGAGCCACCGTGCCGCCTTCGAACAGCGGCCAGACATGCTTCTCGATTTCGTCGGTAAGGAGAGCCTTGAATTCGTCGGAGCGCGAACGCAGTGTCGAGCCTGTGAGAACCAGGCGTTTGCGCATGACCGTGGCCATGTTGATTTCGGCCTTCAGCCCGCCAAGCACCGCGATTGTCACATGGCGTCCGTCGGGTGCCAGACATTCGATGTTACGGGCGACGTAAGCGCCCGAGACCATGTCGAGCACGACATTGACGCCTGCCCCCTTGGTAAAGGCCTTCACCTCCTCGACGAAATCCTGGGTCTTGTAATTTATCGCGAGATCGCCGCCGAGATCGCGGATGGCCCGGCATTTTTCCTCGCTGCCCGCGGTGGCGATCACCGTGACATCGAACGCCTTGGCCAACTGGATCGCCATCGTCCCGATGCCGCTGGTGCCGCCATGGACAAGCAGCGTGTCGCCATCGCCTGCCCAGCCGCGTTGAAAGACGTTATGCCATACAGTGAAAAGCGTTTCCGGGATCGCCGCCGCGGCATCGAATGGCATCGCTTCGGGCAGTTGCAGGCAATGCCCCGCATCGGCGAGGCAGTATTGCGCATAGCCCCCGCCCGAAACGAGCGCGCAAACCCGCCGCCCGAGCATTTCGGGCATGACGCCTGCACCCAGCGCAACGACCGTCCCCGCAACCTCCAGTCCCGGGATCGGCGACGCGCCCGGCGGTGCCGGGTAGAAACCCTGTCGCTGGATGACATCGGGCCGGTTTATGCCCGCATAGGCGACACGGATCAGCACCTGGTCTTCACCCGGTTGCGGAACGGGAAGGGTTTCCGCCCGCAGCACCTCGGGTCCGCCCGGCTTGTCGAAACCCATTGCGGTCATCGTTTCGGGCAAATCTGCTGCCACCTGCGCCCCCATTGTCGTGTCATCCCCCGTGGCATCTCAGCCACGCGACGGTGCAATACCGCGCGACCCCGTTGACAGCAACCGCGCAGAATTGCGAGACTGCCCGCAATGGATACCGACGAGAGTCCCCGCCCGCGAGGCGATGCCGCGAGCTTGCTCGCCACGGAAGATCTCGGCCCTTATTCGCAGGACGAACTGGAAACGCGCATCGCGCTGCTCGAGGCCGAAATCGTGCGCGTGGAAAAGCACCGCCTCGCCGCCGCCGCGCATCGCGACGCGGCCGAAGCATTGTTCGGACGCAAGGATTAGTTGGCAGTGCAGGGGCTGCAAAATCCTGCCTCAATGCCCATATCGAACGCGCATACAGCATTGGCTAACCTTCGGCCCATAAGCTGTCCTGTCATCGCCCCGCGCGAGTCCCATGAGAAAGACATCTGAATGCCCAGCTTCGCCGCCAATCTCGAAAAGACCCTCCACGCAGCGCTGACCGATGCGGGCGAACGTCGGCACGAATATGCGACGCTCGAGCATCTGCTGCTCGCGCTGATCGACGATGAGGATGCCGCGCAGGTCATGGCCGCATGCGGTGTCGATCTGACCGAACTCACGGTAGTGGTGAAACAGTATCTGGAGCAGGAATACCAGTCGCTACAATCGGACGAGAGCGCCGATCCGCAGCCGACGGCGGGCTTTCAGCGCGTGATCCAGCGTGCCATCCTGCATGTTCAATCTTCGGGCAAGGATACGGTAACCGGAGCCAATGTGCTGGTGGCGCTGTTCTCCGAGCGCGATAGCTATGCGGTCTATTTCCTCCAGCAGCAGGACATGAGCCGTCTCGACGCGGTCAGCTTCATCAGCCACGGCATCGGCAAAGGCGGCAAGCAGATTGAGAACCGCCCGCCCGACGGCGCGGAGAACACCGAGACGCAGAGCGAGGACAAGCCCGGCGAAAAGGGCAAGAAGGAAACCGCGCTCGACCAGTTCACGGTCAACCTCAACAAGAAGGCCGAGGACGGGCGCATCGATCCGCTGATCGGTCGCGGGCCTGAAGTCGACCGGACCGTCCAAATCCTCTGCCGCCGCAGCAAGAACAACCCGCTCTATGTCGGCGATCCGGGCGTCGGGAAGACCGCTATTGCCGAAGGTCTCGCGCGCAAGATCGTCGAAGGCGAAGTGCCCGAAGTGCTGCAAGACGCGGTGATCTATTCGCTCGACATGGGAGCGCTGCTGGCGGGAACGCGTTATCGCGGCGATTTCGAGGAACGCCTGAAGCAGGTGGTGAACGAACTCGAAGGCATGCCCGAGGCCATCCTGTTCATCGACGAAATCCACACGGTGATCGGTGCGGGCGCGACCAGCGGCGGGGCGATGGATGCCTCGAACCTTCTGAAGCCCGCGCTTTCCAGCGGTGCGATCCGCTGCATCGGTTCGACCACCTACAAGGAATTCCGCAACCATTTCGAGAAAGACCGCGCGCTGCTGCGCCGCTTCCAGAAGATCGATGTGAACGAGCCGACGGTGGAGGACACGATCAAGATCCTCAAGGGCCTGAAGACCGCGTTCCAGGATCATCACAAGGTGACCTACACGGTCGACGCGCTGAAAACCGCGGTTGAGCTTTCGGCGCGCTACATCAACGACCGCAAGCTGCCCGACAAGGCAATCGACGTGATCGACGAGGTCGGCGCGATGCAAATGCTGGTTCCGCCGAGCCGTCGCAAGAAGAAGATCACCGCCAAGGAAATCGAGGCCGTGATCGCGACCATGGCGCGGATCCCGCCGAAATCGGTCAGCAAGGACGACAAAAAGGCGCTCGAGAATCTCGAACGCGATCTCAAACACGTCGTCTTCGGCCAGGACCCGGCGGTGCACAAGCTGTCGACCGCGATGAAGCTCAGTCGTGCGGGTCTGCGCGATCCGGACAAGCCGATCGGCTCGTTCCTGTTCAGCGGCCCCACCGGCGTCGGCAAGACCGAAGTCGCGCGCCAGCTCGCCAGCATCATGGGCATAGAACTCAAGCGCTTCGACATGTCCGAATATATGGAGCGTCACAGCGTCAGCCGCCTGATCGGCGCGCCACCGGGCTATGTCGGCTACGATCAGGGCGGGTTGCTGACCGATGCGGTCGACCAGAACCCCCACTGCGTCCTGCTGCTCGACGAAATCGAGAAGGCACATCCGGACCTGTTCAACATCCTCTTGCAGGTCATGGATAATGGTCGCCTGACCGATCATCACGGCAAGACGGTCGATTTCCGCAACGTCGTTCTCATCATGACCACCAATGCCGGCGCCGCCGACATGGCGCGCCAGGGCATCGGCTTCGGCGATGTGAGCAAGGAAGACGCAAGCGAGGAAGCGGTAAAACGCATGTTCACGCCCGAATTCCGCAACCGCCTCGATGCCATCGTTCCGTTCGGCTACCTTGGCAAGGAAACCGTCGCCCGCGTGGTCGACAAATTCATTCTTCAGCTCGAACTCCAACTGGCCGAGCAGAATGTGGATATCCAGTTCGACAAGGACGCGCGTGCCTGGCTGGCCGACAAGGGCTATGATCGCCTATACGGCGCCCGTCCGATGGGCCGCTTGATCCAGGAGAAGATCAAGCAGCCGCTGGCCGAAGAACTGCTGTTCGGCAAGCTCGCCGACGGGGGCGAAGTGTCGGTGACGCTGAAGGACGGCAAACCGAGCTTCGAACTCACCCCGGCTCCGCCGAGGGCCAAGCGCAAGCCTCCCGCGAAGAAGAAGGCTGCGAAGGGCACCGCGGCGCCCAAGAAGCCGGAAGCCGATACCGAAAAAGGCAAGAACGAAACGAAGGGCTGACCTGCGGCAGGGGCAGAACAGGGGCGCTCGCGGGAACGCTTGCCCCCCTGCCCGCTTGAGTCGGGAGTGAGCATAGACTTCTCCTGGATTCGCCCCGAGCCGCACGGCATCCATATCGTCCCCGCCGATTGCTGGGTCGATCCCAGCCGTGCGGTAGCCAAGGCGCTTGTCACCCACGGCCACGCCGATCATGCGCGCGGCGGACATGGACAAACCGTCGCGACGCCCGAAACGCTGGCGATCATGAAGTTGCGCTACGCAACTTCGGACGGGGCCACGCCGGTCGCATATGGCGAAACCATCACACTGCCCGGCGGGGTCGATGCGACCTACATCCCTGCCGGGCACGTGCTCGGCAGTGCCCAAATCCTGCTCGAACATGCGGGCGAACGCGTGATAGTGACAGGCGATTACAAGCGCCGCGCAGACCCGACCTGCCCGCCTTTCGAAGCCACACCCTGCGACATCTTCGTTACCGAGGCGACCTTCGGGCTGCCGCTGTTCACCCACCCGCCGATCGAGGGGGAGATGGCCAAGCTGCTCGAGCGGCTGGCCGCGCATCCCGAACGCTGCGTGCTTGTCGGGGCTTATGCGCTCGGCAAGGCGCAGCGGGTAATCGCCGAGCTGCGCCGAGCAGGCCATCGCGACCCGATCTATCTGCACGGTGCGCTGGAGAAGATGTGTCGCCTTTACGAGGAACACGGTGTCGGTCTGGGCGAGCTGCGCCTGGTAGCGGATCATACGAAGGAGGACATGCGCGGCGCCGTGGTGATGTGCCCACCCTCCGCGCTCAACGACCGTTGGAGCCGCCGCTTGCCCGAGCCCATCACCGCCATGGCAAGCGGCTGGATGCGCGTGCGCCAACGCGCCCGCCAGCGGAATGTCGAATTGCCCCTGGTGATTTCAGACCACGCCGACTGGAGCGAACTCACGCGCACGATCAGGGAGGTCGACGCATATGAGAACTGGATCACGCATGGTCGCGAGGATGCTTTGCTGCGCTGGTGCCAGCTTCACCAACGCCGCGCCCGGGCACTCGCGCTCGTGGGGTATGAGGACGAGGACGACTGAGGCATGGAGAGTTTCGCCGCCCTGGTCGATGCGCTGGTCTATACGCGCAGCCGTAATGAGAAGCTGAGACTGATCGCGGAGTACCTGCGCTCCACACCCGACCCGGACCGCGGCTGGGCGCTCGCCGCGCTGAGCGACGGGCTCGACTTTCCCGCCGTGAAGAGCTCGACCATCCGCAATTTGATGAAGGATCGTGTCGATCCGGTGCTGTGGACGCTGAGCCGCGATTTCGTCGGCGATACGGCCGAGACCGCAAGCCTTTTATGGCCTGCGCCCGATAGCGAACCCGATCCCCCGGGCGTGTCCGAAACCGTGGAACTGCTTTCGGCGATGACCCGCAAGAGCGTCATGGTCGATTTGCCAAACCTTCTGGACCGGCTCGACGCGTCGGGCCGCTATGCATTGCTCAAGCTCGCGACGGGGGGGATGCGCATCGGTGTCTCGAGCCGACTGGCCAAAACCGCCTTCGCGCAGGCTTTCGAAGTGTCGGTCGAACAAGTGGAAGAATATTGGCACGGCCTCGAGCCACCCTATGATCCACTCTTCGCCTGGGCGGCGCATGGCCAGGCCCCGCCCGACATCGAGAACCTTCCCACTTTCCGGCCGTTCATGCTCGCCCACCCGTTGGAGGACACGGTGGTCGACCTCGCCGACTATGCGGCGGAATGGAAATGGGACGGTATCCGCGTCCAATTGGTGCGCGCTGGCGAGGAAACGCGGGTTTACAGCCGCTCGGGCGACGACATTTCGGCGACTTTCCCGGAACTGATCGATGCCCTGCCCTTCCCGGCGGCGCTCGATGGCGAGCTATTGGTGCGCGGTTCGGCGCAGGGCGGCGAGGAAGGCGGCGCCGCCAGTTTCAATGCGCTGCAACAGCGGCTGGGGCGCAAGACGGTGAGCAAGAAGATGCTGGCCGAGTTTCCCGCCTTCGTGCGCCTTTACGACGCGCTGTTGATCGAGGGCGAAGACGTGCGCGAACAGCCTTGGACCGCGCGCCGCTCGCGGCTCGAAGCCCTGATGGCCCGCCTGCCCGAAAGCCATTTCGACATCAGTTCGGTGGTCGAGGCGCGCGACTTCGATCACCTCGCCGAAATCCGTGCAGGAAGCCGCGAAGACGCGATCGAGGGGCTGATGCTCAAGCGCAGGGACAGTCCCTATATCGCGGGGCGACGTGTCGGATATTGGTACAAGTGGAAGCGCGACCCGCTGCTGGTCGATTGCGTGTTGATGTACGCTCAGCGCGGTTCGGGAAAGCGCTCGAGCTTCTTCTCGGACTACACTTTCGGCTGTTGGGACGGCGATCCCGATACCGGCGCCGACCTGCTTCCCGTGGGCAAGGCCTATTCGGGGTTTACTGACGAGGAGCTCAAGAAGCTCGACCGGCATGTGCGCCAGAACACGGTCAACCGGTTCGGCCCGGTGCGCGAAACCGACAAGAGCCTGGTCTTCGAAGTCGCCTTCGACAGCGTGCATGAAAGCAAGCGGCACAAAAGCGGGCTTGCCATGCGCTTTCCCCGCATTCATCGCATCCGCTGGGACAAGCCGCCGCACGAGGCGGATCGGATCGCGGCGCTGAGGGCGCTTATCCGCGATTGAGGAGGCAACGAAGGATGGACATGAAGGCGCTGCTGCTGGCCACCCATGCGAACATGCTGGGGACACTGGACGGGCTGGTCGCCAAGGCGGCAAACCACGCGCAATCCGCCGAGCTGCTGGGCGCGCGGCTGGCGGACGACATGCATCCGCTGTCGACACAGATCCGGTTCCTTGCGAACATGCCGGGGGAAGCGCTGGAACGGCTCGGCCTGATACGCTTCACCAGCCGCGAGGACGACCCGCAGACTTACGAAGAAGCGCATGCGATCATCGCCGAAGCGCGCGCGCTGGTCGAAGACGCCGCACGGTTCGACTTCCCCGACGAAACCGCCCCACTCGCAATGAACCTGCCAAACGGGATGACGTTCGATCTGACCGCGCAGGAGTATGTGCGCGATTGGGCGCTCGCACAGTTCTATTTCCACACCGTCGCAGCCTACGCCATCCTGCGCCAGGCAGGGCTTGAGGTCGGCAAGGCCGACTATGTGCCGCACATGTTCAAATATCTGCGCGAACCGGCGGCCTAGGCGGAAATAGCGAGCACTTTTTCCCGCGAAGTCGCGCCGCGCAATATGCGACAGCGTGACGCCGACATTCCAAGAGCGCGCGACACCAGCTTTTCGACGGCTGCGTTCGCTTCGCCATCCGTCGGCTTGGCGCGGACCTTCACCAGCACCAGACCATCCTTGATAGCGATGCTTTCGGTGCGCGCGCCGGGTGTCACGCGCACACGCAATTGCCCTTGCTGGACGAGCGCGTGGAGGTCTTCCGTGTCGGGGAGATCAGCTTTGGGTCGCGGCATCGACCGCCGCCGCATGGGCCTTGGCGTTTTCGGCATAATGCGCGACGCCGATGCGCATGCCGGCAATTGCCGCATCGTCGAGATCGCGCATCTTGCGCGCAGGTCGGCCGCCCCACAGCTCGCGCGCGCCCATCACCTTGCCTTCGGTCAGCATGGCCCCGGCGGCGAGCATCGCATCCGAGCCGATCACCGCCTTGTTCATTGCGATCGCGCCGAGACCGACGAATCCGCGATCCTCGATCGTGCAGCCATGGACCATCGCCATGTGGCCGATCAGCACGTCGTCGCCAATGATCAGCGGCGAACCGTCGGGATCGCCCGGTCGTTCGGGATCGCAATGGCAGACGCTTCCGTCCTGGATATTGCTGCGCTCGCCGATCACGATGCGGCTGACATCGGCGCGCAACACGCAATTGTACCAGACCGAGCTGTCGGCCCCGATCTCGACATTGCCGATGATCGCGCAGCCCGGCGCGACGAAAGCGCTATCGTGAATTTTCGGCGTGTGGCCGTGGATCGGAATGATGGTGACGCCGGGGCGGCTCGCGGTCATCGGGTGTTCTCCCATTGCTCGTGTGTGAGCGAATACTGGATCGTCGGATTGTCTTCCGGCGGAAAGGCCGGGTCGGAAAAATCAAGATCTTCGCGGCGGACCATGCCGAGCTTTTCCATCAGTTTCCAGCTTCCGACATTGGCACCGCTGGTCAGCGCCACGACATGCGGCGCGCCCACGCGAGTGAACGCCCAGTCGAGCACCGCGCGCATTGCCTCTTCGGCAAGCCCAAGCCGCCAGCGATCCTCGCGTACCAGCCAGCCCACCTCGTGATCGCCCTGATTGGGCGCGAGCGGGTTGTCGACGCGCTTGATCCCGCAATGGCCGACCATCTCGCCGGTGGCCTTCTCGATCATGAACAGGAAGCTGAAGCCTTCGCGTGCGTAGAGCGCCATGGATTTGGCATGCTTGGCTTCGATCTCGTGCAATTCCTTGACGCCGCCAAGCCGCGCCATCACGCTCGGCGTGTTGAGCACGCGCATCTGCTCTTCCGCATCGCTCTCTTCGATCGTGCGCAGGATCAGCCGATCGGTTTCGGCGATAATGTCAGCCACGAACGGCTTCCCACTCCGCCTTGTCGATCGAGTAGACAATTATAACCGGGTTTTCCGTATCGAACTCATCATTCTCGAAATCGAGATCCTCGCGTCGGCGCATACCGAGGCGCTTCATCAGGCCCCAACTGCCCTCGTTGCGCTGAACGGTGAGCGCAATCACCTCTTCCGCGCCGAAACGTTCGAAGGCCAGCTCGAGCGAGGCCTGCGCCGCCTCGCGCGCATAGCCTTTGCCCCAGGCATCCTCGCGCAAGCGCCAGCCGGCTTCCATCATACCGATCGGCCCGCCCGCCTGGTTGGAGCGTTTCAGCCCGCAAAAGCCGAGAATCGCGCCGTCCTCCTTGCGCTCGACGCACCAGAAGGTGTGCCCATGCTCGCGTTCATAGGAGAGCAGACGCTCCTGCGCGCCCTTGCGCTTCGCCTCGTCGGCCACCCCGCCGAGCCAGCGCATGACATTTTCCGTATTGGTGCCTTGCCAGAAACGCGGCCAATCCTCGTCGCGCCAGTCGCGCAGCACCAACCGCTCGGTCTCGTGTCGAAAATCACCCATTGAGGAGCTCCGCGGCGCGCGGCGCATGATAGGTCAGGACCCCGCTGCATCCGGCGCGTTTGAACGCGATCAGCTTTTCCATAAGCAGCGCGTCGCGATCGCCCACGCCCGCCGCCGCGCCCGCTTCGATCAACGCATATTCGCCGCTCACCTGATAAGCGAAGACCGGCACCTGGAATTCCTGCTTAGCGCGCCAGATCACGTCGAGATAGGCGAGGCCGGGCTTGACCATGATGCTGTCAGCGCCCTCGGCGATGTCCATCGCGATCTCACGCAGCGCCTCATCGCCATTGGCCGGATCCATCTGGTAGCTCTTCTTGTCGCCCTTGAGCAGTCCGCCCGACCCGACCGCATCGCGGAACGGGCCATAAAAGGCCGAGGCGTATTTCGCCGAATAGGCCATGATCTGGACGTTGGGATGCTGGTTCATCTCCAGCGCCATGCGGATCGCGCGGACGCGACCGTCCATCATATCCGACGGTGCGATGATATCCGCGCCCGCTTCGGCCTGATTGACCGCCTGGTCGACCAGAACGGCCACGGTATCGTCATTGAGGACATAGCCGGTCTCATCGAGCAGCCCGTCCTGCCCGTGGCTGGTATAGGGGTCGAGCGCCACGTCGGTAAGGATGCCGATATCGCTGCCGCAGGCATCGCGCACAGCCTTGATCGCCCGGCACATGAGATTGTCGGGGTTGAGCGCCTCGGCCCCGTCGTCGCTGCGCTTTTCGGGCTGCGTGTTGGGAAACAGCGCAATACAGGGAATGCCGAGATCGACCGCTTCCCTCGCGCGCTTCGCGATCCCGTCTACCGACCAGCGCGAGACGCCCGGCAGGCTCGTCACCGGCTCTTCCACACTCGACCCATCGGTCACGAAGAGCGGCCAGATCAGATCGGCCGGCGTAAGCACCGTTTCGCGGTGCATCGCGCGGCTCCAGCCGGTGGCACGGGTGCGACGCAGGCGGGTGGCGGGGTAGCTTGCGTTGGTCATGGCGCCGCTCTGCCGCAAGCGCACGCGCGGTGCAATCTCAACTGTTCTTGGGCGCCGACAGCTTGTCGATTTCGCGCTCAGGCTCCTGCGCCGCAAGTTCGGCTGCGGTCTGTTGCAGTCCGGCCAGCGCGGCCCCCGGTTCGATAGTTTTCATCTTGCCGAGAGTATCCTTGAAGCGGCGCAGCTCGGCTCCGGCGAGTTGGGCGCGGGTCACATATGTGACCGAGGCAGGATTGATCGCCCGGCCACCACGATACATCTCGTAATGCAGGTGCGGCCCCGTCGACAGGCCGGTCGATCCGACATAGCCGATCACCTGGCCGCGCCGCACGTCTTGCCCCCGGCGGACAGCAATGCGGCTCATATGGCAATAACGCGTGTCGAGCCCGCCACCATGGCGCAGCCGCACGGCATTGCCGCAACCACCCATCCGACCCGCACCGGTCACGCGGCCATCGGTGACGGCAACGATCGGGGTGCCGTGGCGAGCCTTGAAATCCAGGCCGGCATGCATGCGCCGATATCCCAGGATGGGATGACGGCGCATGCCGAAACGCGATGTTGTCCGGCCGGGAACGGGGGCCATGAGACCGCCGCGCTGCTCGCCGACACCGGAGGCCTCGTAAAATTCGCCATCCTCGCCCCAGCGCATCAGCTGTACACGCGGCTTCTCATCGCGCTCGAGCCCGGCGTAAAGCAACTGGCCCGCCTGACGTTCGCCCGTGGCCGCGCGGCGATGCGCGACGATGAAGTCGAACGTATCGTCCGAACGTACGTCGCGGTCCAGGTTCACATATTGGCCAAGCGTCTTGAGATAGGCCTGCACGGCGCTGGCGGGCGCGCCCGCAGCCCGTGCCGAGCGATACAGACTATCCCCGACCACCCCCCTGATACGCAGTGGCGTCTCGTCCACCCGAATGACTTTCTGCGTCAGCGACAGTTCGGTGCCCTGGTCGAACCGCCCGATATCGAGAGCAAGATCGAAACGCGCGCGAAAGGCTATCGATTCGACCGGGCGGGGTTCGCCGGGTGCTGGGCGGCGTCCCAGCGCGATATCGAATTTCGTTCCGGGCTTGAGGTCGTCCAGCGCAATCGCACCGCCGACGAGTTCGGCCACCTTTACAGTGTCGGCTCTCCCGACACCTGCCCGCCGCAACATGCGTTCGAAACTGTCCCCTTTGGCCAGGGTCGCGACCATTTCCAGCCTCGGTCGCTCTGGCGCGGAGGCCAGAGGAGCGACAAGAGCAGTCGCGCCCATGTGCCGCCCGCTATCCGCGCCGAGTGCCAGAGGCATGATCATCTGGCTGCGATATTCGTCGCGCGCCGCATCGTCGATTTGGGTTGGCGCCGCCGCTTCCAGCGGGGCGAAGCTCGGCCAGAATGCCAGAGCCGTGGCCGACAGGCCAAAAAAGGTCGCGAACCCGCGAAACCACCGTTTGCTGCCGATATCGCTGCCGAGGTCCGGCACGAGATCGAACGCTGCCAGCCGGCCGGCGAACTGTTCGCATACGGTCCTGAGAGAAAAGGATGGGGATTCGGCAGGGGAGACGATCTGATCGTGCGCGAGCGCGGCAGCGGACCGACCAAAACCGCCGGATTCGGTCATTCCCCCCGCTCCATCTGTGTCCACGTGGGACCTGTACACGTCTCGTGTCCCTTCCAGCTGGCCGATCCGGTACGAACGGATATGGCGCGCGCCCCTTCTTGTGAATCCTTTGCCCGTCGTGCCTGCCAAAACAAAGTAAAGCGGGGCTTAACTTGCGATCATGCGAGTCCGGATTGCGGTGAATCGATGCGAAGGCGCGGCGCGCGGTTGCACCCGTGATCGCGCACTGCCACTTAGGGGGCGTGCAGGGTAGCGCGATCAAGGCGGTCCTCGGACCAACCAATACCGGCAAGACGCATCTGGCGATCGAGCGCATGGCGGCGCATTCGAGCGGCTGCATGGGCTTTCCGCTGCGCCTGCTCGCGCGCGAAGTCTATGACCGGGTCCGCGCGATCAAGGGCGACAATGCGGTGGCCCTGATTACCGGTGAAGAACGGATCGAGCCCAAGGGCGCGCGCTATAGGTGCTGTACGGTCGAGGCGATGCCGCGCGACGGGGCGGGTGCGGCTTTTGTCGCGCTTGATGAGGCCCAGCTTGCTGCCGATCGCGAGCGCGGCCACATTTTCACCGATCGCCTGCTGAATATGCGGGGGCGCGAGGAAACGATGCTGCTGGGCGCCGGCACGCTCGAACCGCTGGTCCGGCAATTGGTGCCTCAGGCGGAAATTTCCGAGCGCCCGCGGTTCTCGACGCTGACGCATATCGGGCCGCGCAAATTATCGCGCCTGCCACCCCGAAGCGCGATCGTCGCCTTCAGCGCCGAACAAGTCTATGCGGTGGCCGAAATGCTCCGCCGGTTTCGCGGCGGCGCGGCAGTGGTCATGGGCGCCCTCAGTCCCGAAACACGCAATAAGCAGGTCGCGCTGTTCCAGAATGGCGAGGTCGATTACATCGTCGCCACCGACGCGATCGGCATGGGGCTCAATCTCGATGTCAATCATGTCGCCTTTGCGGGCCTGACCAAGTTCGACGGGGTGCGAATGCGACGGCTGCTGCCTGCGGAAATGGCGCAGATCGCCGGACGTGCGGGCCGCCACCAGCGCGATGGCACCTTCGGGACGCTCTCGGGAACGAACAAACATGGCGCGCCGCCGGAATTTACCGAGGAAGAGGTCTACGCGATCGAGGAGCACCGCTTCGCGCCATTGACTCATCTTTACTGGCGCGAGCCCGAGCCGCGCTTCGATTCGCTGGCCACATTGATAGCCGATCTCGAGGCGCCGCCGGGGGATCCCGCATTGCGCGCCGCACCCGAGGCGATCGACCTGGCCACGCTCAAGCGCCTCGCAGAGGAACCTGTCGCGGCCGATGTGCGCGGACACGGTGCGGTCCGGCGGTTCTGGGAGGTCTGCTCGCTACCCGATTTCCGGCAGCGCGGCCCCGACGTTCATGCGCGCTTCGTCGCGCGCCTGTGGCAGGATCTCGCGCAGGGCTATATCGGCGCGGACTATGTCGCCGCGCGGATCAGCGAACTCGACAATATGGCCGGAGACATCGATACGCTGCAGGGGCGGATCGCGGCGATTCGCAGCTGGGCCTATATCTGTCAGCGGCCCGATTGGGTGCTGGCGCGGGACGAGATGGCGTCGCGCGCACGGGCGGTAGAGGCAAAACTGTCGGACGCGCTGCATGCGCGGCTGACAGAACGATTCGTAAACCGGAGGACGGCGATCCTGATGAAGTCGCTAGGACAGGATGCAGGCATGTTGCCGATTGAATTGAGTGATGCGGGCGAGGTTAGCGTGGAAGGCGAAGTGCTGGGCCATGTCGAGGGGCTCCGCTTCACCGTCGATCCCTCCGCCCGGCACGAGGACCGCCGCATGTTGCTGGCGGCTGCCGAGAAGGCACTGCCCAGACTGCTCGGCGAGAAGGCCGAAGCGCTCGCATCGTCGGATATGGACAATATCGAACTGGCAGGCGGGGCAATCCGCTGGAACGGGCAAGAGCTCGCAAAGCTCGAGCATCGCGATGGCACCGTGATACCGCTGGTAAAGCCCGTGCGGGAAATCGCTGCGCTTCCCGAGACCGCGCGCACCAGGCTCTTGGCAGCACTGGAGGCCTGGCTCGCCAAGACGCTCGAACCGCTCGCCCCGCTGGAAAAGATGCACCATGCGGCAAGCAATCCCGATGCCGGGTCACAAGCCCGCGCGCTGCTCCTCAACCTGATCGCGGGACATGGCTACGTCACCCGCGAGAAGGCGGGCATCGAGCATCTGCCGAAGGAGATGCGGCCCTTCCTGCGCAAGATCGGCGTGACCTTCGGTGCGCTCGATATCTTCGCTCCCGCGCTGCTCAAGCCGGCACCACGCCGGCTACTCCACGCGCTCGGGCTCGACCGGCGGGCCTTGCAAGAGGCGATGCTCCCGGTGATCGCCGACGTGAAGAAGCTGCCTTCGGGCTATCGCCATGCGGGCAGCCAGGCGATTCGCATCGATCTGGCGGAAAAAGTCCTGCGCGCCGCGCATGAAACGCGTGCCAAGGCTCAGGCCAAAGATCGCAAGCGCAAATTCGTGCTGGATTATGCGCTCCCCGTTTCGATCGGTCTGGAAGAAGCGAATATCGCGCGGTTGCTGGGCAATGCGGGTTTTCGCGTCCAGAAGGCCAGGCCTCTTCCCGAAGGGCAGTTCGGACCGCCCCGGCCCGACCGCTGGGAATGGCGCCCTTCGCGCCGCAAGCAGGAACGCGCCAGGCCCGCTCAGCCCCGCGAGGGCAACGCCTTCGCGGCGCTCGCCGATCTGGTACGCTGATGGCGGAGCCCGCGTGAGAATCGACCGGCTGCTGTGCTATCTGCGCTTCACGCGCACCCGCAGCGCGGCGCACAAGCTGGTCGACAAGGGGCATATTCGCCGCAATGGCGAGCGCGTGACGCGCTGTTCGCGCGACATTGCGGAGGGCGATATCCTCACCCTTCCCCTCGGCAAGTCGGTCAAGCTGGTGGAAATCCTGGCTCTGCCCAAACGCCGCGGGCCGCCGCGCGAAGCACAGGCCTGCTATCGGGAGCTTGACCCCAACGGATAATCCGCCCTAGCAGCGCGGATCAGGGAAACACTTCGCGAGGATTACGCTACCCATGACCTATGTCGTCACCGATGCCTGCATCAAGTGCAAGTACACCGATTGCGTCGAGGTCTGTCCGGTCGACTGTTTCTACGAGGGCGAGAACATGCTGGTCATCAATCCCAGCGAATGTATCGACTGCGGCGTGTGCGAGCCCGAATGCCCTGCCGAAGCCATTCTTCCGGATACCGAAGACGGCCTTGAAAAGTGGCTGGAACTGAACACCAAGTTCAGCGCGGAATGGCCCAACATCACCCAGTCGAAAGAGCCGCCCGCCGATGCCGATGAATTCAAGGACAAGGAAGGCAAGTACGAGCAGTACTTCTCTCCCGAACCGGGTGAAGGCGACTAAACGCTAGGCGCGCATGCTCTCTGCGCTGAAAGGGGCCTGGCAAGCCGGATCGCGGGACAATATCGGGCTTATAGCTGCGGGCGTCGCCTATTATGCCTTGCTCGCTCTCATCCCCGCCCTTGGCGCAATCGTGCTCGCCTACGGCGTCTTCGCCGCTCCGCAGACCGTCGGCTCGCATATCGAGCTGTTGACGAACCGGCTTCCCGCATCTGCGGCGGACTTGATAGCCGGGCAATTGAAAGCTGTGTCGGACGGATCGTCCGGTGCTCAGGGCGTCGGCCTGTTTGTGTCGCTGGCAATCGCGCTGTTCGGCGCGCGAAGCGGGGCTCGCTCGCTGATGACCGGCTTCAACATCGTGTTTCATGCAGATGAGGAACGCGGCTTCGTCAGGGGCAATCTGGTCGCGGTTGCAATCACGGCCGCGAGTCTTGCGAGCATGATCGCGGCGGGTATCGCCAGCGCGGCACTCGCCAATCTCGGCGGCGTGGTCGGTGGTTCGGCGACTATGGTGCTTGCCGGTATCGCGGCCACTCTTGCGGCGGGCATGCTCTACCGCTTCGCACCCAATGCCCCTGCCCCGGCGTGGTCGGCAATATGGCCTGCCGCCGCCCTGTTCGCTGCCTCGTGGCTCGTTGCCACTGCCGGTTTTGCTTTTTACGCAGCGAATTTCGGGAATTATAATGCGACTTACGGCACGCTTGGAGCGGTACTGGCGCTCATCACATGGTTCTGGGCGACAGGTTTCCTGCTGTTATTCGGGGCCGAGTATGCGGCCCTTCGCAGCACCCGGAACACGGCCTGAATAGCCGCGTTCCCGCCCAGACTCGCAATATTGGGGGCAGTGTGCTATATAATGCAACAACTGCACCGGTTTGCTCCCGGGCAGGTGTGAGAATTGAAAGGGCAGGCCACCAACACCGTCATATTTGGTGCCAGACCGCGCTCCCCCCTGTGGGATTGCGGCCTTGAGTTCCCGTGACGCTGTTGTTCACTCCGGCCGGGCCTGG
Source organism: Erythrobacter sp. SN021 (assembly GCF_021864455.1). NCBI lineage: Bacteria > Pseudomonadati > Pseudomonadota > Alphaproteobacteria > Sphingomonadales > Erythrobacteraceae > Erythrobacter > Erythrobacter sp. SN021. The sequence goes on along the minus strand of NZ_JAKKUW010000003.1, from coordinate 495,960 downwards.
ATGAAAGGATAGATTGCATGGCTAGCAAGGCTGATGCCTTCGACGTTGGCGACTACGTTGTTTACCCCAAGCACGGTGTCGGCCGTGTCATCGAGCTCCAGAGCGAGGAAATCGCCGGTATGCAGCTCGACCTCTATGTCCTGCGATTCGAAAAGGAACGCATGACGCTGCGCGTTCCGGTCAACAAGGTCGAATCGATCGGCATGCGCAAGCTGTCTTCCGACAAGACCCTCAAGGAAGCCATGGAAACCCTTAAGGGCAAGCCCAAGGTGAAGCGCACCATGTGGAGCCGCCGCGCCCAGGAATATGAAGCGAAGATCAATTCGGGCGAAATCGTCCTGATCGCGGAAGTGACGCGCGATCTCTTTCGCCCCGACGACCAGCCCGAGCAGAGCTATTCGGAGCGCCAGATTTTCGAAGCGGCCTCGAGCCGCCTCGCCCGCGAGCTCGCGGCGATGGAAAAAACCGACGAGGCGACCGCTCTCGAGAAGATCCTCGACGTCCTGCGCGAACACGCGCCGCAATATTACGAAAATACCGAAGACGCGTAAGCGCGTCGAAATTCGGACAGGTAAAGGGGGGTGCCGCAAGGCGCCCCCTTTTTTCACAGGACCACTCCACCAAACGATTACACTTGTCGACGAACGGACTCGACACGCGCTCCGCTTAATGGGAAGCACGCAGCCATCCATCGGGAGAACCGCCATGTTTCGTCTGCTCGCCGCCTGCACACTCGGCCTTGCCGCCTTCGCCGCAATACCCGCCACTCAAGCGCATCCGGGGAAAGAGTGGCGCTCCTCCCTCGACGATGGAGAACGCATCTCAACCTCCTGGTCCGGCACCGCGCGCTTCGATCAGGTGACGCTTGCCAGCAAAGACGATGTTCGCGTGACGCGTGGCGATCGCTGGCGCATCAGGGCCAGCGGCAATCCCGTCGTGCTCGCCGAATTGCGCTTCAAGGTCGAAGATGGCGCACTGATTATCGGTCGCCGCTCGAACCGCGACAAGATTGAAGGCAGCGCGAGGATCGAAGTGATCGCCCCTGATGTCGAAGGAGTCACTCTGGCCGGGTCGGGCGACCTTTCGATCGATACGATGGATACAGACCAGGTCGACGCCATCGTGGCCGGATCGGGTACGATCGAGGTCGGCCGTATCGCCGCCAGGGAACTGACGGCAACGGTTGCAGGGTCCGGCGACCTGCGCATCGCCGGGCGGGCAGGCAATGGGCGTATTACGATCGCCGGTAGCGGCGAAATCGATGGCCAGCGGCTCCGCCTCGAACGGGCTAGCGTTTCGATTGCCGGATCGGGCGATGCGCGCTTCAGTGCAGACGGCAGCGTATCTGCAAGCATTGTCGGCAGCGGCGATGCCATCGTCTCTGGCACCACCGATTGCACCCAGACTCGGATGGGCTCCGGGCGCCTGACCTGTTCGCGCTGAACCTCGTCTGACCTGCCGCAAAGGGGCGCTCGAAGTGAGCGCCCCTTGTTTGCCGACCTTGATGATCTCGGCATGCTGTATTATATCAGCAATACGGACTGCCGTAGTGAAAGGAACACGACCGCGATGATCCATCGAATTTTCAGGGGCCTCGCCCCGATTGCCGTCCTCGCCGGTGCCACGCTCGTTGCCGGGTGCGACGGGATGAATATCCAGATTGGCGACGTCGAAGGCGTTCCCTTGGCCGAACTGGACATGACCGGTGCCAATCCCAGCGAACTGGTACTTGCCGGCCCGGACAAGGTGATCGTCACTCAGGGCGACGAACTCGACATTGCCGTTTCGGGTGATGACAAAGCGGTCGATGCCATGCGCTTCGCCCTGGATGACGATTCGCTGATCATCAGTCGCGAGAAAAATAGCTGGAAAGATCGCGGCAAAGCCACGGTTCGAGTGACCATGCCCAGCCTGCGCGCCATGGTCCTGGCCGGTTCGGGCGAGCTGGAGGCGGCTTCGATGACGGGCAAGACAGATGTCACCATTGCCGGATCGGGTACCGCCAAAGTCGCCGATTTCGACGCCGATTCGCTCGACCTGACAATCGCCGGGTCCGGCGATTTCGAAGGGGCCGGCCAGGTGGATACGCTCGACCTGACCATTGCCGGTTCGGGCAAGGCCGCTATGGAAGGGCTCAAGGTCGGCAAGGCCGATATTTCAGTCGCGGGATCGGGTGACGCCGAATTCTCGTCCGATGGCGAGGTCGACGCCAGCATTATGGGATCGGGCACGATCACCGTGAATGGCCGCGCGGACTGCACCGTCAGCTCGATGGGTTCGGGCAAGCTCAATTGTCGCGAGGCGCGCAGCGCCGCCGAAGCAGCGGAGGCGCCGGTTTCACCCGAAACACCCGAAGCGCCCGAGGAGCCCAAGGAGCCCGACGCACCGGGAGCCTGAGTTCATCGACGGCACACCGATTATCGGCTAGGCGGCACAGTGAAAGGAACTCACATGCGTCGCCTAGCTATTCTGGTTCTCCTTCCATCGGCTGTGATGTTACCCGGCTGTCTGGCGAAGACCGTGGTCGACGTCGCGACAGCTCCGGTCAAAGTGGTCAGTAAAGGGGTGGACCTCGCCACCACAAGCCAATCGGAGGCGGACGAAAAACGGGGCCGGGAAATCCGCAAGCGCGAGCAGCGTCTGGCAAAGCTCGAACGCGATTACGAAAAACAGCTCGACCAGTGCGAAGACGGCGATCGCCGGGCGTGCAACGAAGCACGCGACACCTATGCCGAGATGCAGCAGATCATACCCAGCATTCCGACCGAGCCCGAACGCTAGTCGGCCGGAGTTGCCGCCCGGCGAAGCCGGTCGTTGATGGCGATGCCGATCCCCTCGTCCGGGATCGGTGCTACGGCGATACGAGGCTTGTCCGAACGTGCGCCCTCGTGGAGGCAAGCATAGAGCCGCGCGGCTGCCTCGGTTAGATCGCCGCTCGCGGACAAAGTGCACTCTCCCGGATGTTCCCCGAATCCGATCCAGAACTCGTCTGGCGCAACTTCTGACGCCATCAGACGGACCGGCTTGCCCGGCGCATAGTGACTGGCCAGTTGGCCAGGGGCTTCGATCCGTCCCGGTCCCTCGGCCGAAGGGCCAAGGGCGATGGGTCCCGGGCGCAACACCTCTACCGACCCATCGGCCCGAACCGCGGCAATCGTCGATTCGAGACCGCGCTCACATTCACCGCCGTCCAGAACCGCATCGATACGGCCATCCAGCGAAGCCAGGACATGCGCTGGCGAGGTGGGGCTGATGAAGCCGCTGCGATTGGCCGAAGGGGCCGCGAGGGGAAAGCCGGTTCGGTCAAGCAATGCGCGCATGACCGGGTGCGCGGGCATCCGCAGAGCGAGCGTTTCGAGACCTGCCGTGACGGCAGGGGCGAGCCTTGCGCCGCGATGGCGCGGAAGCACGAGCGTCAGCGGGCCGGGCCAGTATTCGCGCGCAAGCCGCTGGGCCGCAGGTGGGAACTCGGCAAATTCTCTTGCCTGTTCCAGCGAAGCGACATGGACGATCAGCGGGTTGAAACTGGGCCTGCCTTTCGCTTCATAGATACGCGCCACCGCCGTGTCGCTATCGGCGCGGGCAGCAAGGCCATAGACGGTCTCGGTGGGCACGGCCACAAGGCCCCCGTCACGGAGGATATGCACCGCCCGAGCGATGCCACCCTCATCCGCGTCAAGCGTTTCCGTAGCGTATTTGCCGCCCATGGATGCGCGCTATATCTGAACCCCCGCAAAGCCAAGAGGATTACCTGTGACCTATACCCCCGCCACCCAGGACCAGTTGCTCGCCATTCGCGTCAATGCGGGCATCGACGAGCTTGCCCAAAGTGAGAAATTCGCTGCGGCCGAGCCCGATATGGTCGAAGCGATCGTGGCGGGAATCGGAGAGTTCGCGGCTGGTGAATGGGCTCCGCTCAACCGCGTTGGCGACCTCGAAGGAGCGAAGCTGGAAAACGGCTCGGTTCGCCTGCCCAATGGTTTCGCCGAGGGCTATGCCGGGTATGTCGAGCAAGGGTGGAACGCGATCTCCGGGCCGGTCGACTTTGGCGGGCAGGGGCTGCCCTTCACACTATCGTGCAATGTGCTCGAGAATCTGGGCACGGCGAACATGGCCTTCAACCTGCTCCCCATGCTCAGTGTGGGCGCGATCGAATCGCTCGAACATCACGGATCGAAGGAGCTGCAGGAAAAATACCTGCCCAAGCTGGTCAGCGGGGAATGGTCGGGCACGATGAACCTGACCGAACCGCAGGCGGGATCGGACGTAGGCGCGTTACGCACCACGGCCGAGCCCATCACCGATGGCGAGCACGCGGGCAAATACCGGATCAAGGGCCAGAAGATCTACATCACCTGGGGCGAACACGATCTGTCGAAGAACATCATTCACCTCGTGCTCGCGCGCCTGCCCGATGCGCCCGAAGGAAGCCGCGGGATCTCGCTCTTCATCGTGCCCAAATATCACGTGAAGCAAGATGGATCGCTCGGATCGCGCAACGATCTGCGCTGCGTCAGTATCGAGCATAAGCTCGGCATCCACGCCTCCCCCACCTGCGTCATGAGCTATGGGGACGAGGACGAGTGTATCGGCGAGCTGGTCGGCGAGGAAAACCGTGGGTTGATGGCCATGTTCACAATGATGAACAATGCGCGGATCAATGTCGGCAATCAGGGCGTCCAGATCGGCGAGCGCGCGACACAGCAAGCGCTGATATACGCGCGGGAGCGCGTCCAATCCGCCCGCGCCGGTTCGCCCGACAAGTCGCCGGTTTCAATCATCGAGCATCCGGACGTGCGCCGCATGCTGCTGCGGATGAAAGCGCTGACCGAAGGGGCGCGTGCCCTGCTTTATTATACCGCCGGCCAGGTCGATCGGGGCACGTTGGGCGATGTCGATGCCCGGGCGCGAGGCGAAGTGCTAACTCCGCTGATCAAGGCGTGGGGTACCGATATCGGAATCGAGGTCGCCAGCCTTGGCGTTCAGATCCATGGCGGCATGGGATTCGTGGAAGAAACCGGCGCCGCGCAGCACTGGCGTGATTCGCGAATTGCGCCGATCTACGAGGGGACCAACGGGATACAGGCCGCCGACCTCGTCACCCGCAAGCTTGGCCTCGATGGGGGGAATGCCCTTTCCAGGCTGATTGCGGATGCCGCCAAAGACGCCGGCGACGAACCGGCACTGGCCAAGCTCGCGGAGGATTGTGCCGCGGTGGCCGACTGGATGCGCGAAGGGGCCAGCCTAGACGATCGCCTTGCCGGATCGGTGCCGTTTTGCACGATGTTCGCCGTCACTGTCGCGGGGTGGCAACTGCTGAAGCAATTGCGCGCCGTGGAAGCGGGTGAAGCGCCCGGACTGGCGGCCACGAAACCGGCCAGCGTACGGTTCTTCCTCGATCGGATCGTGCCCGAGGCGTCGGGGCTGAAAACCGCCGCCATGGCAGGGGCCGCGCCGCTCTATGCGGTCTCGTCCGACCAGTTGGCGGGCTGAAGAACTATTATTCGGCGGTGACGCGCCGCGCATAATCGTCCTGGCCAAAGGTCGCTTCCTGCCCGCGCAATTCGCGCTGGGCAGGAAGCCGGTCGCCGGTCACACGGTCGAGCCCGGCTTGCGGTTCGGCACCCGGCGCAACGACGCGCCAGATGATCCCGGCCGTATCGTCGGAAACCAGCAGCGAGCCATCGCCCGCCCATTCGACCCAGGTCGGCCGTCCGCGCGTCGTGCCGTCATCCTTGAGAAAGCCGGTGAGCACGGGAATCGGCTTTCCGGTTGGATTGCCGCGCTCGTCGAAGGCGACATAGACGACATCGTAGCCCGATGGCGGCTTGCGGTTCCAGGACCCGTGCTGCGCGATGAAGGCGCCGCTTGCGAACCGTTCGCCCATCTTCGCGCCTTCCCGGCTGAACACCAGTCCGAGGGCAGCCACATGGGGGCCGAGCGCATATTCAGGGGTCCTGACATAGCTGATGAATTGCGGGATCGGATATTTGACCCGGCGGTCGAAATTGTCGCCGTAATATACCCAGGGCCAGCCGTAATGAACGCCGACAGGGACATTGGTGAGATAGTCGGGCACCAGGTCCGAGCCGAGCATGTCGCGTTCGTTTACCGTGGTCCAAAGTTCACCGGACCATGGGCTGAAGTCCAACCCATTCGCATTGCGCAGCCCCGCTCCGAACACGCGCTGGCGCCCGGTATCCAGATCGATTTCCCAGATGAGGGCGCGGCCTTCCTCGATGTCCATGCCGTCTTCGCCGATATTCGACTTCGACCCGACGGCGGCATAGAGCCGGTCTCCGTCGGGATGCAGCGCGAGGTTGCGCATCCAGTGGCCGGTTCCCTCTGCAAGGACAGCGATCTTGCGCCCTTCGCCGGTCAGCCGCGTCGCGCCGAGCTCGTAGTCGAAGGCCAGCACTTCGTCGTGATTGGCGACATAGAGGGTGCCATCTCCCCATGCGATCCCGGATGGCGAATCGAGATCGTCGCGCAGGACGAAGCGGCCTTCCGCCACACCATCGCCATCGGCGTCGCGCAAGAGGACAAGCTGATTCGCGCTTTCGCCGCCCGCTCCCGCCTTGCGGAAGAGGAAACCGGCGACCAGATCGCGCAGCCAGTTGCTGTCGCCGCTCTCGATCTTGGGCGATTGGGTCAACGAGACGAGGATATCGCCATTGGGCAGTGCCTGCAGCGTGCGCGGATGATCGAGCCCTTCGGCGAAGCGATTGACGGAAAGGCCCTCTGCCACGGTCGGAGCCTCGCTCTCGCCCCAGCCGACCGGCTCCGCGATGGCGACTGTCGGGAAACTCTCTTCGGCCGGCTCGTCGAGTGTCGGGTCGGTCCCCACCGTCTCTTCGAAAGCGATGTCCGCAGTGTCTCCCCGGGTAAGGAAGTACCCGGCGACCAGAATCACCAGAAGGATGACGAGGAGCGCGATGCCCAGCTTTTTCAGGATGCTCATGCCAGAAGGGATAAGCGAGCGCGCAACGGGGAGCAATGGGGCTTGCGGGGCGGCGTGGGCGCGCTACATCGCGCACCATGTTCGATTTTCGTCCCGAGCCCGGAACACCCAAACCCGAAACCTATCGCCAACTGCTTGAGGCGGCCGAGGCGCTGACCGCAGGTGAACCCGACGCAGTCGCCAATATGGCCAATGTCGCGGCTTTGATGTGGGACTTTCTGCCCGAGCTCAACTGGGCGGGTTTCTACCGTGTCATCGACGACGAACTCGTGCTCGGCCCTTTCATGGGGCGGCCCGCCTGCATTCGCATTCCGGTCGGCCAAGGCGTCTGCGGTAGGGCGGCCGGCGACGGCGCCACACAGCTAGTCGAGGACGTTCACAGCTTTCCGGGTCACATCGCCTGCGATTCCACGACCAATTCCGAACTGGTCGTGCCGGTCATGCGCGATGGCAGCGTTATCGCGGTCATCGACCTCGACAGCCCGGCCAGGGGCCGCTTCGACGCCGAGGACGCCGCCGGTATCGAGGCGCTGGCCAGAATTCTCGCCGAGCGAATCTGACCATCGCTGACCCATCGCGGCACAACCCCGCCACTCTTTTTGCGATGCGCCGGTAGAGTGCTAAACTCGTCCCTGCGCGCGGCGCGGCCCTCTGCCGAGTCGCCAAGAGGAGTTCGTACCATGCCTACCCGTTCCGCTCTCGCCCTGACAGCGTCGGCCTTCGCGGTTCTGCCGGGCGCCGCCTTCGCGCAGGAGGCCATGTCGTACGAAACAGGGGCGTATGAATACGCCCAACCCCTGCCCGAACTCGATGACGATGTGGTCACCGAAACGGTGGCCGAGCCGCTGGGCGTCGAACCTGGCCCCATAGGCGCCGCCAGAGTCATCCCCGCTCGGCAGGCTGCGCAAGCCCCGGTCTTTGTAAGCAAGCCCACAATCCAGCCGATCGACCCATCGGACCCTCGATATTATCGGCACGATGAGGTCGGCACTATGCCGATGGCAGCAACTCGGACGATCCCGACGCGAGCACCAGTCTACGCAACGCAAGGGCAGCAACCGACCTATGTCTATGTGCAGCAACCACCGCAGGTCATCCATGTACACCAGGCGCCCATGCGCTATGCGCAGCCAGCAGTCGGCACCGCGCGAGTGATCTATCGCGAAACGCCAATGCAAGTCGTCCCTGCGCAATATGGATATGGCTATCAGCCGGGTTATGGCGGCACACCGACCTATCTTCCGGCCGGGGCGGAGGTCGTGGCGTTCGATCGCAACGCATGGCTCGAGGAATGCCGTGCCCGACTCGACACTTATGAGAGCGATAGCGATCGTGGTGAAATCATCGGCGCCTTGATCGGAGGCGTTGCAGGAGGAGTGCTCGGCAATCGCATAGCCGGGCGAGGCAATCGCACGGCGGGCACGTTGATCGGCGCGGGCACCGGCGCGCTTGCCGGAATGGCCGTGGGGGATGCGATCGAGGATGGCAATCGCCGTGCGACCGACAGCTACGGGCAATGCCAGGCCTATCTCGACGACTATATGCAAAAAGCCACCGCCAGTGCGGGAACCACACAGTATGCCCAGCCGGGTCAATACATGCTGGTCCCGGTGACCGTGGCAGTGCCCCAGCGCGCAGTGTATCGCGACGGAACTCCTGCGGACTAACCCCAAGGGCGATAGTGATGCAACGCACCGGCATCTCGGGCACCAGGGGCCGACGAAGGTGAATAGCGCGCGGACGGAATAACGGTCTCTGCCCGGGCGATATGCGTCGCCCCGCGAATGAGCAGGTTCGTTATTTCGCCCCGCGGCCTTGGCGAGCGCGAGAGGCGACGAAAGTCTCGATTTGCGCGGGCTCCACCCGATCGAAACGCTTCGAGATCATAGTCGACGCCCCCGGCCAGAAGGGGAGCAGTGCCCGCAGCTTCTAAGTCGCGCCGCGCAACATCGATGTCGCTGGGACCATCGCCGCGCCGGAGACTTCTATACCGCCAGTCGCCGGATTATACGATCTAAGCCGAACGAAGCGTTTCCGGATCGGGCAGCCTGATGAAATCGATGATCCCGGACCGTCCCTTTCGCCCTCGATAGTCTGAACTCCCTCTCGGTCGCGAAAGGGTCTTGGGCTCGGGCGCCAAGGTAGAGAAATGCTTTCAGGCCTCGCTTCGACCAGCTTTCCGTTAAATATCGCCGCCCGTAAGCCTTTGACAAATAAGGTCAAGTTGATCGAGAGTGCGATACCGAATGGTCACGCTACCCGTGTTGGGCGTGACATCGGTGGTGATCCTGACCGGCATGCCAAGGAATTCTTCGAGGTGACCCTGCACGGCAGTGATATCGGCGTCGTTTTCGCTTTGATGGGGGTGGGCCGAAGGCGTATCCGACCGCGATTTTCGCGGCTTGCGGGTTAGCGCCTCCATTTCGCGCACGGACAAACCATCGGAGAGCGCTTTTTCCGCGAGGCTTTCGGCCTCATCCCGGCCGACCAAGGCACGCGCATGCCCCATGGAAAGTGTCCCCTCGGCCAATAACGCCAGCACGCTATCGGGGAGGCTCAGGAGGCGTTGGAGATTGGCGACGTGGCTGCGCGACTTGTCGACAAGCTTTGCGATCTCCGCCTGGGTCATCCCCTCATCTTCGGCGAGCTTCTGATACGCGCGCGCCTCGTCGACCGGGTTGAGATCCTCGCGCTGGAGATTTTCGATGAGCGCCAGCGCCATCACTTCGCGCCGGTCAAGCTCGCGAATCAGTGCCGGTATCTCGTGCAATCGCGCCTTTTGCGCGGCGCGCCAGCGGCGCTCGCCCGCAACCAAGCGATAACGACCCTGTCCCAGCGGCGACACGATGACTGGCTGGATCACGCCACGCGATTCGATGGAAGACGCGAGTGCTTCAAGCGATTCCTCGTCGAAGCGCGTCCGGGGTTGTCCGGGAAGCGGTTCGATATCCGCCACCGGAATGGAAGCGAGCCCATCGCTCGGATGGGCCTGGCTCACACCCGCCGAGGACCGCGCTTGCTGCCCCCCACCCCCATCCGCGCCCGACCGGACAAGCGGTTCCTCGCGGCGGGTTTCGCCTAACAGGGCTCCAAGTCCCTTCCCCAGCTTCTTCTTGCGATCGATCGTCCTGGCTCCCGATTTGTCCGCGCCGTCACTCATGCCGCCTTTTTCCTTTCCGGCAGACGCCCGATGAGTTCCCGAGCCAGGCCGATATAGGCCCGGCTTCCGGGGCAATTGTGGTCATAGACCAGTGCCGGCATTCCATGGCTCGGCGCTTCGGAAAGGCGCACATTGCGCGGAATCACGTGCTCGAAGACCAGATTGCCGAGACAATCGCGCACATCGTCGGCCACTTGATCGGTCAGCCGGTTGCGGCGGTCGAACATCGTCAAAACAATCCCAACAATGCCCAGATCGGCATTGAAACCCTGTTGTACCCGCTCGACAGTCTGGAGAAGCTGACTGAGGCCTTCAAGCGCGAAGAACTCGCACTGCAGCGGCACAAGCAACGTATCCGCGGCGGACAGGGCGTTGAGTGTCAAAAGGCCGAGCGAGGGCGGACAATCGATAAAGCATACATCGTAGCCCGCAAAACTCCCGCGAGCTTGTGACGAGAGCGCACGCCTAAGTCTCGCTGTGCGATCCTCTACCGAGACGAGCTCGACCTCCGCTCCCGATAGATCCTGCGTCGCCGGAACGATATCGAGGCCGGGTATATCCGTCGGCTGCGCACATTCTGCCAGGGCGGCCTGATCGAGCAGGAGATCGTAGCTGGTATTTTCACGCGCGGCAGCCGCTATGCCAAGACCGGTCGACGCATTACCCTGAGGGTCAAGGTCTATCAGCAAAGTCTTCCACCCCGTCGCAGCCATAGCCGTCGCGATGTTGATGGCAGTGGTCGTTTTACCCACTCCGCCCTTCTGATTGGCGATAGCAATGGTGATCATGCTTTTGCGCTCCATTCTCCGCGACCGACCACGATCCCAGCCTCCGGATCGGTCACCGATTGTTCCACGTGAAACATGGCACGGCGATTCTTGGGCAGTCCCGCTACTTCATGCGCCGCCGATCGGCCCTTGGGCAACACCCAATGGGTAGAGCTTGTGGAGAAGGGCGCGGATAAAGTCAGCAGTCGGTCGAGTGGAGCGAAGGCCCGAGCGGAGATAATCCGGGCCTCGAAAGGCGTAACATTCTCCAGACGTTGCCCCTCTACCCGACAATTCTCGAGCCCCAAATTCGCAATTGTGGCTTCCAGCCATTCGATACGGCGGCGTCTCGATTCCACGAGAACCACCGATAGATCCGGACGCATCGCGGCGATGACCAGGCCTGGAAATCCCGCGCCGCTTCCAAGATCGAGCCAGGGGCCGTCGCACGGCTCGCAAAGCTCGAGCAACTGGGCCGAATCGGCAATATGCCGCTGCCAGACCATCGGCAGTGTCGCTTGGGCAATCAGGTTCTGCCGCTGGTTTTCGGCCGATAATTCCCTGACGACCATATCGAGCCGATCGAGCGCGAGTCGGTCGGACAGGCGGGCAACATAGGTGCGGGCTTCGTCTTCGCTGGCGATCATGCCGCACGATCCCTCTTTCGGACATGAACGAGCAAAGCGGCGAGCGCCGCAGGCGTGACACCGCTGATACGGCCAGCGGCCGCCAGCGATTCCGGCCGTGCAACCGACAACCGCTCTATCATTTCATTGGACAGTCCAGGAACCTCGGCGAAGGGAAAGTCGGGAGGCAGGCGCTGCGCTTCGCTTGTGCGCAGATCGGCAAGCTCGGCCCTTTGCCGCGCGAGATAAGGCGCGTAAAATGCATCCTCCGCCAACTCCGTGGCAAGCGAATCGTCGGGATCCACACCGTCCAACCACGGCCCCAGAGCGGATAAATCGGCATGACCGCCAGCGATCCACTCGGAGGCTGGACGAGGTCCGGTGTCACGTTTCACGTGAAACCCCGCCTCCGCCAGAACTTTCGAATGAATAGGGGTCGCGAGCGCTTGTTCATATCGCGCGCGACGCTCTTCACGCCTGTCGTACCATTCTGCCCGTTCTTTTCCGACCAGGCCATGTTTCATTCCCAGGGGCGTCAGGCGCGTATCGGCATTGCTCGCCCGAAGACGTAGCCGGTATTCCGCCCGTGAGGTGAGCATACGATAGGGCTCGGTGATACCCTGAAGCGTCAGATCGTCGAGCATCACGGAAATGTAGGAATTCGCGCGATCCAGCGGCAGCGCTTCGACGCCAAGGAGCGCCGAAGCGGCGTGCATGCCGGCGACGATTCCCTGAGCCGCTGCCTCTTCGTAGCCCGTCGTACCGTTGATCTGCCCCGCGCAGTAAAGGCCCGGAATAGCGTGAAGCTCCAGCGAAGAAGCGAGCGCGCGCGGGTCGATATGGTCATATTCGACTGCATAACCGGGAACGGACATTTCCACACGGCTCAAACCATCCATCGCCCGCAGCATGGCCAGTTGGACATCGATGGGAAGCGATGTCGATATTCCGTTCGGATAGACAAGCTCGGTATCCAGACCCTCCGGCTCTAGGAACACCTGATGCCCATCACGATCGCCAAAACGATGGATTTTGTCTTCGATAGAGGGGCAGTAACGGGGGCCTGCCGCTCCGATGGCGCCGGAAAACAGCGGTGACCGATCGAGGTTGGCGCGGATAATGTCATGCGCGCGCGCATTGGTACGGGTGATTCCGCAGAACAGCTGGGGGTTCGATCTCGCCCCGGTCAGCGAACTCATCGTCCAGCATTCTTTGTCAGACGGCTGCTCCTCCAGCGAAGCCCAATCGATCGTGCGCCCGTCCAGACGTGGAGGCGTGCCGGTCTTAAGCCTTCCCATCGGAAGATCGGCCTCGCGCAATTGCTTCGCCAGACGGTGGGCAGCCCCCTCGCCTATCCGCCCGCCTTCGAAGCGTTCTTCACCGCGATACAATATTCCGCCAAGGAAGGTGCCCGTGCACAAGATCAACGCGCGCGACGTGATCCGCGTTCCATCCGCCAATTCCAGTCCACAGACCCGCCCCCCCTCGAGACGAAGGGCAGCCGCCTCTCCCGCAACCAGGTCCAGTGATGGCTGCGCCCGGACCATCGCTTGAACCGCCCGATGAAACAACTTCCGATCGGCTTGAACGCGCGGCCCCCATACCGCGCTGCCCTTCGACCTGTTCAGCATGCGATAGTGTATCGCTGCGGCGTCGGCAGCACGGGCGATTACGCCGTCGAGCGCATCGACTTCGCGGACGAGATGCCCCTTCCCCAGCCCCCCGATTGCCGGATTGCAGCTCATGGCGCCGATCTTGTCGAGATCGAGCGTCACCAGAGCCGTGCGAGCGCCCATTCGGGCGGCGGCGCAGGCCGCTTCGACCCCGGCATGGCCGCCGCCGACTACAAGAACATCGAAATCGTGCATGGGATCGGCGCTCTACCGAAAGCCGGGATTCGCGTCAAAGGCGCATGTTTCACGTGAAACAACTATTTTCCGATACAAAATTTGCCGAAAAGCGTGTCGAGCATTTCCTCGGTCGACTCGCGGCCAACCAGTCGATCCAGCGCGCGGCGCGCGGTCCGAAGGTGTTCAGCGACAAGCAGGAGGTCGTCGTCCACTCTCACGGCGGAGAGGCCCTCGGCCGCGGCCAAGGCCCAATCCCGCTGACGCCGATTGAAAGCCAATCTGTCCACGGGGGGTAAAGCGGTGCGCCCTCGCTCGACCAGAAGCGCGGTCAATCGTTCGATCCCGGCACCGGTTACCGCTGAAACTTGTAAACCGTCACTTTTTGAGGAGTGAAGATCCGATTTGGAGCGCACACAAATCGCGCCTTCGGGTGCGTCTGTCTCCTCGCCCAACCACAGGACGATCTGCCCGGCCGAGACCTCGCGGCGGGCTCGCTGTATCCCGATTTCCTCGATGGCGCCCGCCCCGCTCTCCCGCATTCCTGCCGTATCCACCAGTACGAATGGGACGCCGCCAATGGCTACGGGGCGTTCGAGAACGTCGCGGGTCGTCCCCGCCTCGGCAGTGACGATCGCGGCATCGTCCGCCAACAATGCGTTGAATAGCGACGATTTCCCCGCATTGGGAGGACCCGCCAAAACGACCCTGATGCCATCCCGAAGACGCTCGGTGGCAGGCTGGGCGGCGATGCCACGGATCTCCGCCGCGAGATCTTCCAACCGCGCATGGAAGTCACCCGGCAGGCCGGCAACATCGTCCTCGTCGGCAAAATCGATGACGGCCTCGACCGCAGCGGCGAAACCGAGAACACGCTCGCGCCATCCCTCAATTCGGCGCGATAGCTCCCCTCCGACCGAGAGCATCGCTCCCCGCCTTTGCATTTCGGTTTCAGCTGAAAGCAAATCGGCAAGACCCTCCGCCTCGGCGAGATCGATCTTGCCATTGCCGAAGGCGCGCCGCGTGAACTCTCCCGGCTCGGCTTCGCGCAATCCCGCGTAGGTCCCAAGTTCCTGGAGGATAGCGGCGATCACCGCCCTGCCCCCGTGGCAGTGAATTTCAGCCAGATCCTCGCCGGTAACCGTGGCTGGACCGCGAAACCACAGGATCAAAGCCTGGTCGAGCGTATCGCCAGTGGCATTGCGCAGGGCTCTCAATCGGGGGGAACGTTCGGGAGGAAGGCCCCCGCTAAGCCGTTCGAGCACCGACCCGGCACCCGACCCACTTATGCGGATAACACCGATCCCCGCGGGCGGCGCACCGCTCGACAGCGCATAGATCGTCTCGCTCATCGCGCCGTAACGGCCTCAATCGTCGTCGGAAGTCTTCTTCGCCGACGAGCTACGCGCCGCATTGGCACCTTCCATGAAACTTTGGAAAAGCTTGAAACCCGCCTGCCCCATAGGTGCCAACTGTTTCGCATATTCCTGCAATTGGTCGGTATTGTTCACACCCTTCATCGCCTTCGACATCATGTCGACATAGACGGCGTTTGCCTTGCCGACATCGGGCAGCCCCATGAAGGTCCTTGCCTCTTCGGGCGTGCAATCGATTTCGATATGGACCTTCATCGCGCTTCCTCCGTTATGGCTTGCGAGACCCTATTTGGGTCTGCAATGCGCGTCATGCAAGCATAAGACACCATTCGAAGCGAGCGAGGCACAAAACCCATGACCGAAACCGTCACCATCCACACACTGTCGGGCACGGAAGAATTCACCGCTTACGTCGCAAGGCCCGCCGAGCGAGCCAAGGCCGCGATTCTCGTCATCCAGGAGATCTTCGGGGTCAATGCGGGCATCCGGCGCAAGTGCGACAAGCTCGCGGAAGAGGGTTATCTCGCAATCGCTCCCGACCTGTTCTGGCGCCTAGAGCCGGGAGTCGAGCTCGATCCCGATGTCGAACCCGAATTTCAGCGCGCTCTCGATCTGATGGGCCGGTTCAATCAGGATCAGGGAATTCGGGATATCGAAGCCACGATCCATTATATCAGGCGCGAGGAAAGCGTTCCCAAGGTTGGTTGCGTTGGTTACTGCCTCGGTGGACGCCTCGCTTTCATGACCGCCGCCCGCACCGATATCGATGCGAGTGTCGGCTATTATGGCGTCGGTATCGACGGTCTTCTCGGTGAAAAGCATGCGATCGCGAACCCGCTCATGCTGCACATTCCTACAGAGGACGGATTCGTCGACAAGAATACGCAAAAGGCCATGCATGACGGCCTGGACGACCATCCCAAGGTCACACTGCACGATTACGAAGGGCTCGATCACGGTTTCGCCACCGAATTCGGCAAGCGTCGATCCGAAGACGCCGCGCAATTGGCAGACAGCAGAACCGCCGAGTTTTTCGCCCGGCATCTCGGCTGACGCGTGGAGCATATTCCCTTTCGGTATGTCGTCCCCGCCGGTCTGGTCGCACTGTGCGGGGTCGCCTGGTGGTGGGAACCGGCGCGCTGGACGCTATGGCTCCTAATTCCGCTTGTGATCCTGGCGCTCTGGGATTTTCTTCAGCGCGAACATACACTTAGGAGAAATTACCCGGTCCTGGCCCGTATTCGTTGGTTGATGGAGGACCTGCGGCCCTTCGCGCAGGCCTATATCGTGGAGGACGACCTCGATGGTCGTCCCTTCAGCCATCAGGCGCGAGCGCTCGTTTACGCGCGGGCAAAGGGCGATCTGGATTCTCATCCGATGGGAACCGAGCTCGATGTCTACTCCGATGAATATGAATGGCTCAGCCACTCGATCGCACCGAAACAGGATGCACCCGATCACTGGCGCGTCACCGTGGGCGAAGGCACCTGTGCCAAACCCTATTCCGCCGCCCTGCTGAATATCTCGGCAATGAGCTTCGGTTCGCTTTCCGCGCGCGCCATCGAAGCACTCAACGCGGGCGCCGCCCTTGGCGGGTTTGCGCACAATACGGGCGAAGGCTCGATCAGCCGCTATCACCGTTCCCCCGGCGGCGATCTCATCTGGGAGCTGGGCAGCGGATATTTCGGCGCGCGTCGGTCCGACGGGCATTTCGATCCGGACCAGTTTCGGGACAATGCCACCAGCGATCAGGTGAAGATGATCGAAATCAAACTGAGCCAGGGTGCCAAGCCGGGGCATGGCGGTGTGCTGCCGGGCGCCAAGGTGACCGAAGAGATCGCAGAGGCGCGCGGAGTGCCCGTTGGCGAGACGGTGATTTCGCCGGCGGCCCATCCGGCCTTCTCGACACCGGTTCAATTGCTCGAATGGCTCACCTCTCTGCGCGATCTATCGGGTGGCAAGCCGATCGGCATCAAGCTGTGTGTCGGGCAACCGCACGAACTCTTCGCCATTGGCAAAGCGATGTTGGAAACCGGGCTGCACCCCGATTTCATTACCGTCGATGGCGCCGAAGGAGGAACTGGCGCGGCACCGCTCGAATTATCCAACTCGGTGGGCATGCCCTTGCGCGAGGGGCAAATCATGGTGCGCAACATGCTTGTGGGGCTGGCGCTCAAGGACAAGGTCAAAATCGCCGCTTCGGGCAAATTGCATTCGGGCGCGCAACTGGCCAAGGCTTTCGCGCTCGGTGCCGATTGGTGCAATGCCGCCCGGCCCTTTATGTTTGCCCTGGGCTGCGTACAGTCGATGAATTGCCACAGGGGAACCTGCCCTACCGGCATCGCCACCCAGGACGCATGGCGGCAACGCGGCCTGGTCGTGGAGGAGAAGGCTCCCCGCATCGCGCGCTTCCAGCATCAAACGCTTCACTCGCTACGCGAAATCGTGGTGGCCATGGGGCTCGCCAGTCCCTGGGAAATCGACCCGCACGATATGCGCGAACGGTTGAACGGGGCGCGCTCCGATGCCATCGATCGCATCTACACCTTCCTCGAGCCGGGCCAGTTGCTCGAGGATGCCGACGCGACACCCTATGCCCGGCACTGGCATGCCGCCCGGGCGGACACTTTCCGGAGAGCAGAATGAGCGCAGAGCTAGGCCTGAAACGCTGGCACCAAGTCATCGAAAACGGCAGCTGTGCCGAAGAGCTCTCTGCCATTATCCGTGACGACGCCGTATTCCATTCGCCCGTCGTGCATACCCCTCAGGTCGGCCGCCCCATCGTGGTCGCCTACCTTTCCGCCGCCGGAAAAACACTCGGCAATGACAGCTTCGAATATGTCCGCGAACTGATCGACGGCGATAACGCCATGCTCGAATTCACGACCGAGATGGACGGCATTCACGTCAACGGTATCGACCTCATCCGGTTCGACGAGGACGGCATGATCGCCGATTTCAAAGTGATGGTGCGCCCGCTGAAGGCAGTCAACAAAGTGTGGGAACAGATGGCCGCGATGCTGGAGAAGATGAAGGGCTGATCGGCCTTCCCTGTACCTCCTCCTCGGCGGCATGGTCGAATGGAATGCAGGGCAGCAATCCAGCACAGATAGCCGCTGCCATGCATTCAACCGCATGGCCCATCCACCGAGCACCGACGATTACATCCTGACCTCGCGTAGCTGTTTGCGCGCCACGTCCGCTCCGATCCAAATCGGGCAGCACTGCATCCGGTCCCGCCTGCTGTAGACGCATGCCCAAAGAGCCGAAAGATATCGGCATCTTTCAACAGGCGGGACCGAGACGCTACTGATTCATCGTCGCGAAGAAATCTTCGTTGGTCTTGGAATCCTTCATCTTGTCGAGCAGGAATTCCATCGCGTCGATCGTGCCCATCTGCATGAGGATCCGGCGCAGGACCCACATTTTCGAAAGCTTGTCCTTCTCGACAAGCAGCTCTTCCTTGCGCGTCCCGCTCTTGCCGACATCGAGCGCCGGGAAGATGCGCTTGTCCGCAACCTTGCGGTCGAGCACGATTTCGCTGTTGCCCGTGCCCTTGAACTCTTCGAAGATGACCTCGTCCATACGGCTGCCGGTATCGATCAGCGCGGTCGCGATAATCGAAAGCGATCCGCCCTCTTCGATATTGCGGGCGGCGCCGAAGAAACGCTTGGGGCGCTGCAATGCGTTTGCGTCGACACCGCCGGTCAGCACTTTGCCCGAGCTGGGCACCACCGTGTTGTAGGCACGGCCGAGACGCGTGATCGAGTCGAGCAGGATAACCACATCGTGCTTGTGTTCGACGAGGCGCTTGGCCTTCTCGATGACCATTTCGGCGACCTGGACGTGCCGGTTTGCAGGTTCGTCGAACGTGGAGGAAATCACCTCGCCTTTGACGCTGCGCTGCATGTCGGTGACTTCCTCGGGCCGCTCGTCGACGAGCAGGACCAGCAGGAAGACTTCCGGGTGATTATCCGTGATCGCTTTGGCGATGTTCTGCAGCAACACCGTTTTACCGGTGCGCGGCGGCGCGACGATCAGCGCACGCTGGCCCTTGCCCTGCGGCGAGATGATATCGATCACGCGCGCCGACTTGTCCTTGACCGTCGGATCGAGCGTGTCGAGCGTGAGCTTTTCTTCCGGATAGAGCGGCGTGAGGTTGTCGAAATTGGTACGATGGCGAACCGCGTCGGGATCGTCGAAATTGACCTTGTACAGTTCGGTCAGCGCAAAATAGCGCTCGCCCTCCCTCGGCGCACGGATTTCACCTTCGACCGTATCGCCGGTGCGCAGGCCCCATTTGCGGACCTGATTGGGCGAGACATAGATGTCGTCGGGTCCGGCGAGATAATTCGCCTCCGGGCTACGCAAAAATCCAAAGCCATCCTGCAGCACCTCGATGGTGCCGATGCCCATGATCTTTTCTTCGTAGTCCTCGTCCTCGGCCAGTTCGCGCAGAATGCAGAACATCAGGTCCTGCCGGCGCATCGTCGAGGCACCCTCGACACCCAGCTCCTCGGCCATTGCGACCAAATCTGCCGGAGTTTTTTCTTTCAAATCCTTGAGATGCATGTGTTTTACTCGGTATTCTCAGTTTGGGTGTCCGACGGGTCGGTATGGGCTTGGAGAAAGCGGACCCGGCCTCGTGCGAATGCGAGACCTCTAGCCGGGAGATGGCAGTGCAGTTACGCCCGCGCCGAATGGGCGTCAATCGGCAAAGCGATATTGCGGTGCCTCATGGGCGCCAAGCGAGCACGGAATATCGCAATGGCGCGGGTCAGAACGGCTTGACGACCACCAGCACCACGATGATGGCAAGCGCGATCCCCGGAAATTCCCCCCAGATACGCAGTTGCTTTTCGGTCATCGGTCGTTCGCCCGCGATCATTTTCTTCGCCCGCGCAACCATGATTCCATGGAAAGCCGTCAGGAGCACGACAAAGAGCAATTTTGCGTGGAACCAGCCCTGGTCCCAGGCGCCGATCGCCATCGCCAGGAGCAGACCCAAGACCCAGACCACAATCAGGCTGGGTGTCAGGATGACCTTGCGAAGCAGCCCCATTCGTTTCGCCCACAGGGCGGACGCCTCGGATCCCTCGGAGGCAGGGTGAAGATAAATCATCTGCCGTGGCAGCATGAACAATCCCGCCATCCAGAACACCATGAAAATGATGTGGCCGGCTTTGAGCCAGAAATAGGTCATCGCGAGAACATCCTGCATTGCACGATCATCTAGGGGCCGCGCCCGCCTCCGTCACCCTCGAAATCGCGAACCACTGCAATCAGTCGCTCGACATGCTCGATCGGAGTGCGGCGATCGATACCGTGGCCGAGGTTGAAGACATGCGGTCGGTCGGCAAATGCCTCCAGGATGAAGCGCGCGCGGCTTTCCAGGCGCTCGCTGCCAGAAAGGAGCAGCAGCGGATCGAAATTGCCCTGTACCGGCATGCCCTGGGGCAACTCGCGATGCGCCCAGACCGGATCGATTGTCTCGTCCACACCGACCGCCTGTACGCCCGTCTCGCGGGCATAGGCCGACAGCTTTTCGCCTGAGCCTTTGGGAAAGCCGATCACCGGCGTCGCCGGGTGGCGCCTGCGCAGTTCGGCAACGATTTTCGCATTCGGAGCGATAACCAACCGCTCGAACTCATCGGGAGCAAGGCTGCCCGCCCAGCTATCGAACAGTTGCACCGCTTCCGCACCGGCTCCGATCTGGCCGGAAAGATAATCGATGGTTTCTGTAACGATCCGATCGAGAATCGCATCGAGCTTGGCCGGATCGCGATAGGCCAGCGCGCGCGCTTCGTGCTGGTCGCGGCTTCCCTCGCCGGCCACCATGTAAGTCGCCACGGTCCACGGGCTCCCGGCAAAGCCCAGCATCGTCACCCCTTCGGGCAGGCGCCGACGACAGAGGCGTACCGTCTCGTAAATCGCGTCATAGCGCAAGGGATCGGGAGTCAGCCCTTCCAGTGCTGCATCGACAAGCGGCGGCGAGAGCTTGGGACCTTCGCCAGCAAGGAACTCCAGATGCTGGCCGATGGCATGCGGCACGATGAGGATGTCGGAAAACAGGATCGCCCCGTCGAAACCGAACCGCTCGATTGGCTGCAAGGTAATCTCGCAGGCCGCCTCGCTATCATAGGCCAAGGCGAGAAAACCGCCCTTTTCGGCGCGCAGAGCCCGATATTCGGGAAGGTAGCGACCGGCCTGGCGCATGAGCCAGAGAGGGACGCGTGCCCCCCGTTTGCCATTCAACGTGTCGAGAAGGAGACCGGGCATCGATGAGTCCAATCCAATAAATAATAGTATTTATATAGAGGTAGAAGGAGTCTGTTGGCCCTGTGGATTTCAGGGATAAGCGGCCCCTGCCCGATTTCTCCCGCGCTGCAAAGGGTGGAGCCGCAAATCCGACTCGCCAGCGGCCCTGAGTCGAGTCAAACTTATCCTCGCTGTCCCCACCCCTGCGCACAACTTCCATTTGCTGTGCGGGAATCGGCCCGCGAAGGACTCGTATCGGGGAGGTTTTTTGGTCCCGAACTTGTCGCCAGCTTTCTCCCGTGGTTTATGCCTCGCGTTCTCCACAGGCCCTAGGGTATCGAAATCTCCAACCGGATTCATCTCCACCTGCTGTCCGATTCCACCGGCGAGACGCTCGAAATGCTGGCGAAGGCGGCGCTTGCGCAGTTCGAGGATGCCGACGTGGTGCGGCATTTCTGGCCCATGGTCCGCAGCCGCCAGCACCTCGAACGCATATTGCCCGAACTCAAGGCCAATCCCGGTCTGGTGCTGTTCACCCTGGTTAATCCCGAAACGCGCGAACGGCTGGAACAAGCGTGCACGCAGTCGGGCCTTCCGGCGGTACCGATCCTTGATCGCGTGACCGAAGCGCTGGAAAAGGCGCTCGGCCAGGAAGCGCACGGGCGTCCCGGTCGGCAGCACGCCATGGATCAGGCCTATTTCAACCGGGTCGAGGCGATCCAGTTCACCATCGCGCATGATGACGGTATCGGATGGGAAGACTGGGAAGAGGCGGATATCCTGCTTGCGGGGGTTTCGCGCAGTTCCAAGACACCGACCAGCATCTATCTCGCCAATCGCGGCTACAAGGTGGCCAATATACCTCTGGTCGTGGAAAGTCCGCCACCCTCCAAACTGTTCGAGCTCAAACATCCGATGGTGGTCGGGCTGACCACCGCGCCCGAACGTCTCGTGCAGATCCGGCGTAACCGCCTGCTGACGCTCAATGAAGAGCGTCAGACCGATTATGTCGATAACGAGCGGGTGAGGGATGAAGTCAAGTTCGCCCGCCGGATGTTTGCCGACAATGGCTGGGCGGTAATCGACGTGACACGCCGCTCGATCGAGGAAACCGCCGCCGCCGTGATCCGCCTCTATAACGAACGAAAGGCGCGCGGAACGCGTCAGGGAGCCAAACCGATA
Organism: Erythrobacter sp. SN021; assembly: GCF_021864455.1. Lineage (NCBI taxonomy): Bacteria > Pseudomonadati > Pseudomonadota > Alphaproteobacteria > Sphingomonadales > Erythrobacteraceae > Erythrobacter > Erythrobacter sp. SN021. The sequence goes on along the minus strand of NZ_JAKKUW010000003.1, from coordinate 473,783 downwards.
TGACACGGATCGCAGGGAGCGGTTTGATCCTTGCCTCCAACAGCGCCTCTCGCAAGGCGATGCTGGAGGCGGCGGGTATCGCTTTCACGGCAAAGGGCGCGGATGTCGATGAACGCGCCCTCGAAACCGAAATGGATGGAGCCGAGCCCGGGGAAATCGTGCAGGCGCTGGCCGCTGCCAAGGCTGCGGCGGTCTCCAACGGGCAGGCCGATGCCTTGGTGCTAGGGTCTGATTCTCTGGTCGAGGTCGATGGCAGACGGTTCGATAAACCCTCCAGCCGGGAAAATGCGGCAGAGCATTTGCGGTTCTTTTCCGGCAAGATCATGACGCTGCATAGCGCTGCGGCACTTGCGCGTGACGGCCAGATCCTCTGGGTCGGTTCCGATTTCGCGCGCTTGCGGGTGCGTGACCTGTCGGACGATTTCATCGCCGCCTATCTCGATGCGGAGTGGCCGGCAGTGAGCTATTGCGTCGGAGTATTCCGGATCGAAGGGCCGGGCGTGCAGCTTTTCGATAGCATTATGGGTGATCAGTTCACCGTGCTGGGTATGCCCTTATTGCAGGTTCTGGACGCTTTGCGCGGGCAAGGTGCGTTGCTGTCGTGACTCGATATGCCGAAGTGATCGGCGATCCGATCCGCCAGTCGAAATCCCCCGCGATCCATGAATTTTGGATAGAAAAGCTCGGTCTCGCGGCTGAGTATCGCGCGAAGCATGTCGAATCCGCCGCGCTCGAGGATTTCATCGCCGAACGACGCGGCGATGCGGACTGGCGCGGCTGCAATGTCACCATGCCGCACAAACAGGCGATCATGCCGCTCATGGACCGGCTCGAACCGCTCGCCAAACGGGTCGGAGCAGTCAACACGGTGGTAAAGGCGTCCGATGGCAAATTGGTCGGGCGGAACACCGACGTAGCGGGATTTCTGGAACCGCTGTCGGTTCGCCTGCGCAGCAAGCACTATTTCCGCATGGCTCGCGTGATCGGAACCGGCGGCGCGGCCCGGGCCATCGTGGCTGGATTGGCCGGAGAGGGGTTCACACTGGTTCTGGCGGGCCGAAACCCGGACAAGGCGCAAGCTCTGCTCGACGAGCTGGATCCGAGGGGGGAACACCATGCCGCTCCGCTAAGCCATTTTGCCGACGTCACCGATTTCGCCTTCGATGACCGGGAGGGATGCTGCGATCTCGTCGTCAACGCCTCCCCGCTGGGCATGCGCGGGCAACCCCCCCTAGCCTTTGATTGGTCCCACGCTCCGCCTGGCTCGATCGCTTACGATATCGTCACCGATCCGGTGGAAACCGAGTTCCTGCGCAAGGCGCGCGAGGCCGGCTTCGAAACCATAGACGGTCTCGCCATGCTGATCGGCCAGGCCGCCGCGGCGTTCACCCACTTCTTCGGTGTCGAACCGCCGCGGGATCATGATGCGGAACTGCGCGAAAGGCTGATGACGTGACTCGCCCCCTTATTATCGGCCTGACCGGGTCTATCGGCATGGGCAAGTCCACCGTGGCCGCGATGTTCGAAGCGGCGGGCGTTCCGGTGTTCGATGCCGACGCGGAGGTCCGCGCCATGCAGGGGCCAGGGGGCGCATTGGTCCCGGCCATCGAAAAGGCCTTTCCCGGAAGCACGGACGAGAACGGCGTTGCGCGAGACAAGCTTGGGGCACTGGTGTTCGGCGATCCGGAAAAGCTCGCCCGGCTCGAGGCGATCGTCCATCCTGCCGTCGCGGCAAGGCGGGAAGCGTTCCTGATCGAGCATGTCGGCGCGCCGATGGTGGTTTTCGATATCCCCCTGCTGTTCGAAAAGGGCGGTGCCGAAGCGGTCGATCAGGTGATCGTCGTTTCCGCGCCCGCCGAAACGCAGCGCATGCGGGTTCTCGCCCGGCCTGGCATGACCGAGGAAAAGTTCGCCCACATACTCGAACTCCAGGTCCCCGATTCGCAAAAGCGCGCCCGCGCCGATCATGTGATCGATACCGGGACGACCTTGGAGAAAACCGAAGACGCCGTGATTGCCCTGATCGCCGAATTGGGCGATTCGTACTCCGCTCGTCAAGCACCGTAACCCCCTTGTAATCTTGTTCGGCGAAGCCGATAGAAGACCCGATGCGTGAAATCGTGTTCGATACCGAAACCACCGGACTCGATCCCAAGACGGGGGACCGGATGGTTGAGATCGGCTGCATCGAGCTGGTCAATCTCGTGCCGACCGGCGAAAGCTACCACGCCTATTTCAATCCCGAGCGTGACATGCCTGCTGGCGCCGAGGCCGTGCATGGTCTGTCGTCGGCGTTCCTGTCCGACAAGCCGTTGTTTGGCGATCTGGCTGGCGAATTGCTCGATTTTATCGGGAGCTCTCCGCTGGTCGCGCACAATGCGGGGTTCGACTTTGGATTTCTCAATGCAGAACTGACACTCATCGACATGGAGCCTGTCTGCACCAGCAGGATGGTGGATACGGTGGCTCTTGCGCGCAAACGCCATCCCGGCGCCAAGCTGTCGCTCGATGCGCTGTGTTCGCGTTACGGAGTCGATCGGAGCCACCGGGTAAAGCATGGAGCACTGCTCGATGCCGAATTACTGGCGCAGGTCTATGTCGAGCTCAGGGGCGGCCGCCAGATCGGTCTCGAACTCGCGGCAGAGGCAGCTGCGGCACACATTTCCCGGCCGGTCGAAATCTCGGCAGTGCGTAAGGCACCTGTCGGCCCTCGGCGCGAACCGCGCCGACATACTCCCAGCGAGGCCGAACTGGCGCGACACAGGAACTTCATGGCCGGGATCGAGAACCCTTTATGGGGCTAGATCGCGGGCCATCGGGAACCGGCGGTGGGGCCGGGGATTTGGGATCGCTCGGGGGACGGTAAAGGAGAAAACGACAAGATGGATATACGTGTTTCCGGCCACCAGATCGATACCGGCGCAGCCTTGCAGGAGCATGTCGGCGATCGTTTGAACTCCATCGTCGAGAAATATTTCAACCGCGCGATTTCCTCGCACGTCACTTTCGGCAAGGGGCCTGGAGGTTCCTTCACGTCGGATATCGTGACTCATGTGATGCAGGGCCTGATCCTCAAGGGCCATGCCGAGGCGCATGACGTCCATCAGGCGTTCGACGCGGCGGCAGGCAAGATCGAAAAGCAGCTGCGCCGTTACAAGCGCCGCATCCAGGACCGTCACAAACAAGCCGCGCATGCGGTCCGGGAAGAAGAAGCCGCCTATACGATTTTCGGGGTGCCGGAACCCGACAATGACGAAGAAATCACCGCCGACAGCCCGCCGATCATCGCAGAAACCAAGGCGATCATTCCCGAATGCAGTGTGGCGGATGCCGTGATGCTGCTGGACCTCCAGAATGCCAATGGGCTGCTGTTCAAGAATGCGGGTAGCGGCGAACACAATATGGTCTATCGGCGTCACGATGGCTCGATCGGCTGGGTCGAGCCGCGCTGAGGGAGACCGCATTACCGTGACCGGGGCCGCAACCAGCGGGGCACAGCGCCATTATCGCGCGCTCGAGAGCCTCTATGCATCGGCGCCGGTCAATGCGCTGTTTTCCTCGCGGCTCGAAATAACCGGCGAAGGTACGGCGCGGATCACCTTCGACATCACGGAAGAGGTCTATCACGCGGCCGGGGCGGCGCATGGCACGATCTATTTCAAGATGCTCGACGATGCCGGGTTCTACGCCGCCAACACCTTCGTTACCGACCGTTTCCTGCTGACGACTTCCTTCAATCTGCATTTTACCAAACCGGTACGGGTGGGCGAAGTCGTGGCCGAGGGGCGCTGGGTGAGTGGACGCAAGCGCGTGTTTGTCGCCGAATCGCGGCTGGTCGATGCCGAGGGTGACGAGATCGGCCGCGGAACCGGCACATTCATGCGCTCGCACATCCCGTTGTCGAGCCTGCCAGGCTATCTGGCAAATCGCTGATTTGTATGGACGAACGTCTGCCTTCCCATATCGAGGTTTCCGGCCTGATCAGAGCGGTGGAAGGTGCGGGGGGCTTCGGAATGGTGCTGCAAAAGGGCGAGAAAGACGCAGGGGTCATTCTCGTATTAACCACACATAGTGGCAAAAATACCCGCCTGTGGGAGCGCATGCCCCAGCTCGACGGGTCCCGGCGCTTCATATGTACGCGTGAGCAAGACTCTGAAAATCGGGGAGAATTTGACGAGTATGTCGCGAAAAGGCGAGCTTCCGACCCCGATTGCTGGGTGATCGAGCTGGACGTCGAAAATGCCGAACGCTTCGTCGCAAGCGCGGTCGATTGACTTGACTTGATTTCAGTTGCGACTATTTGGCCGCCAACTTCGATGCGCAGGCGGCGTAGGACGGCAATGGGGTCGGCACGCTAGCACGCAGACGGGGGGTGGCCGGCAGGCCCGTTAACGGATCCGCCATCAAGGACGCAATCAACGCGCCATGGGTCCCAGCCTGCGACAGACCACCAACCGCTTAGTTGTCTGCCAATAATGATTCGCAAGTTCACTGGTTTCACCGCGCTTGTCGCGGCGATCGCCCTTACGACGTTTGCCGGAGCGGAAGGTTCCGGCGCCAACGCCCAGGTTGCGGCGCAAGCAACCGAAACAGCTACCACCGAAGCCCCCCTCACCGAGGAAGTGGTGCCGGTCTTCGTTGAAAACGAGGTGGTACAGGAGCTTCCCGCCCAGGCGGAAGCCGAATCCGAGAATTTCGCCGATGACGTGCCGCAAGCCGACAGCCTGCGTGCCCTCATCGATGCCATGCCCGCTGCGGGGCAGTTGTCCGAAGAATTGCAGTGCCTCGCCGGTGCGGTCTATTTCGAATCGCGCGGCGAACCGCTCGAAGGCCAACTCGCCGTCGCCAAGGTAATTATGAACCGCGCCGAAGATCGCCGTTGGCCCTCAAGCTACTGCGCCGTCGTGTATCAGCGGTCTCAGTTTTCCTTCGTCAAGAACGGCCGCATGCCGCGCATCAAGACCGGATCGGCGGCGTGGAAGCGCGCGCAGGCCATTGCGCGTATCGCCCATCGCGGCCTGTGGGACAGCAGCGCGGAGGATGCGGTGTATTTCCATGCGAAATATGTGCGCCCCGGCTGGAGCCGCCGCAAGGTAGCCGTGGCGACGATCGATACCCACGTCTTCTATCGCTGAGCCCGAGTTTCGCACAGGGATGCAGGGGCTGCCGCTTGCGCGGTGGCCCCTTCTCCTTGGGCTAGGTCAGCGTCAGTCTCGCAAGTCGGCCCATACGGGTGCGTGATCGCTGGCTTTCTCGCGTCCGCGATATTCCCTGTCGACACCCGCCGCGTTCATCCGGTCGGCCAATTCGGGCGACAGCAGAAGGTGGTCGATCCGGAAACCATGATCGCGCTGCCAGGCGCCCGCCTGATAATCCCAATAGGTCCATACGCCGCCCCGCGGGTTGAGCGTGTCGATTGCGTCCGTCCATCCGTCGGCTAGCAGTCGCGCATAGGCATCGCGTGATTCAGGTTGCATCAGCGCGTCCGAGGCCATCGCGCGGACCGACCACACATCCTTGTCTTCGGGGATGACGTTAAAATCGCCCAGCACCACCGCCGGAACCTGTTCTTCCCAGATGGCGCGCAATCTCGTGCGCAATTTCTGCATCCAGGCCAGCTTGTAATCGAATTTCGGCCCTGGCTGCGGATTGCCATTGGGCAGGTATAGATTGCAAATGCGCACGCCCCTTACCTCCGCCTCGAGATAGCGGGCCTGTTCGCCCTCTCCATCCTTCGGTCCGTCGATGCCCAGGCCGCGCTGAATCTCCACCGGCTTTTCGCCATCGGCAAGGATGGCGACGCCATTGAAACTCTTCTGGCCATGCCAGATCGCCTGGTAGCCGATGCTTTCGAATTCTTTGGCCGGGAAGCCCTCATCCATCGTCTTGATCTCCTGCAGGCAGGCGACCGTGGGGCGGGTTTCCTCGAGCCACTCCTTCAGGCGCGGCAGGCGGGCCTTGATCCCATTGATATTGAAACTGGCGATACGCATGGCGTGGGTCTTATGGCGTCGCCCCGGCCTTGGCTAGCATCAAGGCCGGCCGACACACGCGTTCTGCGCGTTACCCTCGCCAAGTGGGGGCCGGGCTGCGCAACCGACTGTGTCGCGGCGCCGGGGGAGCGTGCTAGCCTTTCCGAACAGGCGGGCGGGACCTTTAAATCCCGAAACTGGACCCACAGCCGCAACCGGCGGCCGCTTGGGGATTCTCGACCTTGAAAGCAGCCCCGCCGAGCGATTCGACGAAATCGACCGTGCTTCCGGCGACGAGGTCCATGCTGACTGCGTCGACCACCAGTTTCACACCGTCATTTTCGCTCACCGAATCGTCGCCTTCGGGCGACTCCGCGAGATCGAATTTATATTGGAAACCCGAACACCCGCCCCCTTCGACCGACAGGCGCAAGATTGCAGGCTTGGCCTGCTTCGCGGCGATCGCGGCAATGCGGGCCGCGGCGGCATCGGTCAGGGTCGGGGCGGTGGTCATGAGCTGGATGTAGGGAGCGCTGCGGCCGGTCTCAAGCGGTCTGGATATATTCGCGCATCGCTTCCGCCTCGTGCTGGATCTCGTCGAGCCGAGCCTTGACGAGGTCGCCAATCGAAATGAAGCCGCACATCTCGCCTCCATCGACGACCGGAAGGTGGCGAATGCGGCGGCGTGTCATCAAGGCGAGCGCTTCGAGCACCGGCGTATCGCGGTTCACGGTGATCGCCGGCGCGGTCATCACGTCGCCAAGCGGTCTGGAGAGGCATGCATCGCCTTCATCGGCAAGGCGGTAGATTACGTCGCGTTCGGAAAAGATGCCGACCACTTTCCCGTGTTCGGTTACGGGTATGGCGCCGATCCGTTTCGAGGCCAGAAGAGCGATGGCTTCGCGGACAGGTATGTCCAACGCACAGGAAATGATGTCCGAACTCGCGCGCCCTTCGATCAACCTGCGGATTTCCATACGCCATATCCTCCTGTGATGAAGTGGTCAGAATGCCATTTTCGACTCGAAAAAGCGAATCGGATTGCGGGGAAGCGTTGATTATCATGCCGGTGCGCGCCATGTGGCTTCGCGATGACGCAAAAATCCCTCCTCGACGATCCGGAAAGCGCGGCCTTTGCCTGGGCTCGCTTCAGGCGCATCATGCGCTTCATGTTCCTGCTGACCGTCGGGATCGTCGCGATCGCGCTGGCGCTGCTTTACAAATTCGGCGACGAAGAGGTGTCGATTCACTTCTACATCGCCACCGCACTCGGCGTCGGCTTCACCATGCTGCTCACCAGCGCGCTGATGGGGCTCGTCTTTCTGTCTTCGGGTACGGGGCATGACGAATCGATCGAGGAAGCGCGCAAGAAAACCGACTAGTCGCCCGGTCGGAGCCGGTATTCCTCGACCGGCACACCGCCGATCAGATGACGTTGGATGATCGCCTCGAGCACCTCCGGTTCGCACGAATGGTACCAGACATTGTCCGGCCAGACGACGGCGATGGGGCCTGAATCGCAGATTTGCAGGCAATCCGCCTTGGTGCGCTGAACCGTTCCTCCGCTCCCCGCCAGACCCAGCTCCTTGAGCCGCCGCTTCAGATAGTTCCAGGCCTCTTTCCCATCCGCGCGGCTACAGCATTTCTGCTTTTCCGACAGGGCGCAGAGAAATATCTGGCGTTCCGCGCGCGCACCGCCCGTCTTGGCCAGCGCTCGTTCGGCCTTGCGCAGCGATTTAGGCTTCACGGTCAAGGTACTTGAAGGCGCGCCTAGCTGCGCTTGCCGGCGATCCGGGATATCTCGGCCTTGACCAGCTCTTCGACCATTCCGGGAAGATTATCGTCGAGCCATTGCGCAAGCATCGGACGCAGCATCTCGCGAACCAGGCCCTCCAGCGAGGTTTCCCCAGAGCGCACGATTTGCGGTTGCTTGCCCGGTTCGGCCAACATGGCGAGCGCGGCGAAGTTCTGCCGCATGGCTTCGCGCGTATCGCCCCGGGTCAGCGCGTCTTCGGCGCTATCGTCATCGTCGAGAGCGGTTTCTTCCGGCAGCTCGAACACTTCTTCCGTCTCGCCGGAAGCGGCCGGTTCGGTTGCTTTTTCAGCGGGCGCTGCGCGTTTGCGCCGCTCGAGGATCGCACCGTCGCGATTGTCGCGCGCGATCACCTTCTTGATTGAGTCGAGAATTTCTTCGACCGAGGGTTCACCCGGTTGCTGCATCGTCTCTCAAGCCCCTGCTGGCGAATCGGTACGCCCCGATTCGGTACATTCCCTCAATAGCCTGATTCGGTCCCGGTTTCATCCTCTGGCGGAACATCGGCGTTCGGGGCCGGTACCGCAACGGTGCTGGTCGAGATCGCGACCGGTTCGGGATCGCGATCCCAATCCCATACGCGCCCGCGTACTCGCTCGTAATTTTCCGCCGGATCGTAAAGCAGGCCTTCGCCGATGAAGCCGAGGTCGCGGGCCTCTGCACGGCCCATCGCCGCGAGCAGCGTGAAACCTGCGACATAGGCATTGCGGCGAGCGGTGACGAGTTGGACGCGCGCATTGAGCAGTTCCTGCTCGGCATTGAGCACATCGAGAATCTGGCGGCTGCCGATCGAATTTTCCGCGCGCACACCCTCGAGGCTGAGAGCGGCCGCATCGACGGCGATCCGACTGCTTTCGATCACGGCGAGCGACGCCTGCCAGCTCGACCAGGCGGCCCGCACCTGCGCTATGATCTCGCGCTCGGTGGCGATCACCTGTTCCAGCGCTGCCGTCTCACGCGCCTGTGCCTGACGCTGGCGCGCCGCGGGCAGACCACCCTGGAAAATCGGAATGGTTACCCGCACGCCGGCATTGGCCGTCGTCTCTTCCTGAGCGATACCGCCCGCGCCACCGGCAAGAGTGTCGAAATAGTCGGTATAGGCCGTGTTTGCGAACAGGGACACATTCGGCAAGCGCCCCGAACCGGCCGCTTCGCTATCGAAACCGGCGGCCTCGGCCCGTTCCTTGGCGGCGATCAGATCGGGATTGCTGGCCAGCGCGGTATCGACTGCGGTTTCGACATTGGCCGGCAGATTGGGAAGCGGCGGCGGCGGCTGCAGGTTGGTCGGGGCGTCGCCTACCAGACGGATATAGGTTTCGCGAGCGCTGATGAGCGTGGCCTCTGCATTACGCAGATCGCCCTGAGCCAGTGCGAGGCGCGATTGCGACTGGGCCACGTCGGTACGGGTGAGGTCTCCGATTTCGAAACGGTCGCTGGTCGCCTGCACGTTGACCGACAGGACCTCCACTTGATTGGCGGAAAGCGAAACCAGCGCCTCGCTGCGCAGAACATCCATGTAAGCGGCGACAACCTGGTTGAAGAGCGCGCTTTCTATGGCGCGCAGATCGGCCTGCCCGGCAGTCACGCGTTCCTTGGCCGCCTTGACTGCGTTGCGGATCGCCCCGCCGGCATAGATCGGGACTTCCAGCCTGGGTCCGATCTGCAAGACCCTTTCCGGCGCGGTAAAGCTGTTGGGCGAATTCTTGATGAACTCGGTATAGGTCGCAGTCGTATTGATGCTCGGAATACCCCGGGCTTCGTTGATCGGTACATCTTCGTCGACTGCGCGTTGGTTGGCGCGGGCGGCAAGCAATGTCGGATTGTTCCGATAGGCCTGCGTCAGGGCTTCCTGGAGAGTGTCCGCATGGGCCGGCGCGGACAGTGCCAGCGCACCTGCGCTTACCCCCAGGACAAGATTTTTCGAAAACCCTCCGCGACGCATTCAGAAACTCCAGCTTTGCGGCCGGTCGAATGCGCCGAGCCGCGGGATCCCCATTTCGGCAAGCGGCAACAATGCCAGCGCCTTGCCCGATTTGCGGCCGGTGGCGAGACGGGTGACGCCGCGCTCGACCATGCCGGTTACGATCCGCCCGCCATCCGCCACCAGCTTGGCCAACGCGGCGGGCACATGTTCGATCGCCCCGTCGACCAGGACGAGCGTGTAGGCGCCCCGCTTTGCGCCATTGGCAGCCTTGTCGGGCGTGACCGTGTCGAGCTTCGCAACCAGCGGCTCTACCAGTGCGGGCAGATAACCGCTCCCGCCGTCGATCACGAGGACGCTGTCGTCCATCGTGGGGCGCGCTTCGGCCAGCATCGCGCCATGAAACAGCGGGGCGGGCAGGAATCCACCGCTCTCCAGCCTAATCGCGCGGTCCATATAGGCCGTGGCCTTCGCGGCCTGGGGGACGAAATCCTCGCGCGCCACGGTGCCCATGCGTTCGAGCACGAAAACGTCGTTGACGCCGCTGGTTCGCAACTGGCTGTCGAGCATCGCCTTGCGGGCGGCGGCATAATCGAGGCGGGTAGTGGTCAGGGTCATGGGTCGTTCCGCGAGCTGTATTACATCAATAACACGCTTATGCAAGCTCCGGTTGCCTTAGGCGCAAGGCCCGTTGTGGCCAAGCGCTTTGACCGATGGCGGCAAACGCGCCTATCGGGGAGCGCAAATCTGCAACATGGGAATTTGCGGCGATGAGCGACATGACCGTCATCAGCGAAAACGACTTGATCGAGAGCGTGGCCGACGCACTCCAGTATATCTCCTATTACCATCCGATGGACTACATTCGCGCGCTGGGCGAAGCCTATGAAGCGGAAAAAGGTCCGGCAGCGAAGGATGCGATCGCACAGATCCTCACCAACAGCCGGATGTGCGCCGAGGGGCATCGACCGATCTGCCAGGACACCGGCATCGTCAACGTCTTCGTCAAATGGGGAATGAATTGCCGCCTCGATAGCGACCGGTCCTTGCAAGAGGTCGTCGATGAGGGCGTGCGCCGCGCCTACAATCATCCAGACAACAAGCTGCGTGCCTCGATCCTCGCCGACCCGGCCTTCACTCGCCGCAATACGCGCGACAACACGCCGTCGGTGCTTTCGGTCGAAATGGTGCCGGGCAGCACGGTGAGCATCGATGTGGCCGCGAAAGGCGGCGGTAGCGAGAACAAGTCGAAGTTCAAGATGATGAACCCGTCGGACAATATCGTCGACTGGGTGATCGAGCAGATCCCGTCGATGGGTGCGGGCTGGTGCCCGCCGGGCATGCTCGGCATCGGCATTGGCGGCACGGCCGAGCATTGCATGAAGCTCGCCAAGCTGAGCCTGATGGATCCGATCGACATGGGTCAGCTCAAACAGCGAGGCGCGCGGAACGATATCGAGCAGCTACGCATCGACATCTTCGATGCCGTCAATGCCATGGGCGTCGGCGCGCAGGGACTGGGCGGTTTGTCGACCGTTCTCGACGTGAAAATTCTCGACGCACCCTGCCACGCGGCGGGCAAGCCGGTGGCAATGATCCCCAATTGCGCCGCCACGCGCCACGCGCATTTCACTCTCGATGGCTCAGGCCCTGCCTATCTCGAACCGCCCAGGCTCGACGAATATCCGCAGGTTACCTGGAAACCCGATGCGGCAGCCAGGCGAGTCGATCTCGATGCGCTCACTCCCGAGGAAGTGTCGAGCTGGAAGCATGGCGATCGCCTGCTGCTCTCCGGCAAGATGCTGACGGGGCGCGATGCGGCGCATAAGCGCATCAAGGACATGCTCGATGCGGGCGAAGAGCTGCCGGTCGATTTCGGGGGCCGGGCCATTTATTACGTCGGGCCGGTCGATCCGGTGATGGGCGAGGTGGTCGGCCCCGCCGGTCCGACCACCGCCACACGCATGGACAAGTTCACCGAGATGATGCTCGATCTCGGCCTCCTCGCCATGATCGGCAAGGCGGAACGCGGGCACAATGCGGTAGAGGTCATCTCCAGGTTCAAGGTTGCCTATCTGATGGCGACGGGCGGCGCTGCCTATCTGGTCAGCCGCGCGATCAAAGGGGCCAAGGTCGTCGCTTTCGAGGATTTGGGGATGGAAGCGATCTACGAATTCGAGGTGGAGGATATGCCGGTTACCGTTGCAGTCGATGCAGCGGGCAATAACGTCCACACACTCGCACCGGCCGAATGGCGTCGGCGGATCGCCGAAGGGGACCTTGAGCCCGCCGAATAGCAGGGCTCTCGACCAACCGCACAACCCATTCGACCGCCGCGCTGGCAATTGCGCGTTCGAATGGGCACATCGCAAAGCGTGTCGATCGATGAACGCCAGATGAATCCGCCAGATGAACGCCTGCCCGGCAAAGTTGTCTTTGCCTCGATGGTCGGTCTGTGGCTCTGCTATTTCCTTCTAATCACGCTTCGCGGTGTGGTTGTCGGTCTTGAATTCCAGGACGAGCTGCTCTGGCGCCGCGCGCTTGTCAGCGTGATCGGCGTAGGGGTGACGGCGCTCTTGTGGCTGTGCCTGCGTGCGGTGGAGAACAGGGCGCTGGGCATTAAGATTGCCGTTGCGCTGATCGCGGCAATGCCGGGCGCCATGATGATCGCGCAGGCCAATCGCTGGGTCTTTGATTCGATCGAAGCCAGGGTCGAGCAGCAAATGGGCAAGGAACGCGGTATCGCGTTGCGCCGCGACGATGCCGGGAATCTCCTGATCGACCTTCCGCGCAGCCAAATGGGCGAAGAGGTGGAAGAAGCGGAGCAATCGGTGCCGCAGAGCGTGGTCATCGCGCCCGCGCCCACCTCGCTCGATCAATGGCGGATGACATTCGACCTTGCGATCGGGCGGTATTTCCTCCTGCTTGCCTGGGCGGCGCTATTTCTAGCTCTCCTTGCCGGCGCACAGGCGCGTGCCGCGGAACGTCGGGGAGAACGGTTCCGTAGCGCGGCGAAGGCGGCCGAGCTGCGCTCCTTGCGCTATCAGGTGAATCCGCATTTTCTGTTCAACACGCTCAACTCGCTCTCTGCGCTCGTCATGACGGGCAAAGCCGAACGCGCCGAGCAGATGATACAGACGATATCCCGGTTCTACCGCCACAGCCTTGCCGACGATCCGACCGGCGATGTGACTCTGGAGGACGAGATCGATCTCCAGGAACACTATCTGGAAATCGAATCGGTCCGCTTTCCCGAGCGCTTGAAGGTGAAGGTCGATCTCCCGTCCGAACTGGCCGGTTTCAAGGTCCCTGGCATGATTCTACAACCACTCGTGGAAAATTCGGTAAAATACGGCGTCTCGGCATCAAGCAGGCCAGTGACCGTCACGATCGCTGCGCGCGAGGAATATGGGCGGCTCGTGCTCACCGTTGGCGATGACGGGCCAGGTGCCTCCGGGAATCACGGCTTCGGCATAGGTCTGGCCAATGTCCGCGACCGCCTCGAAGCCCGGTTCGGCAATGCCGCGACGATCGTTTCCGGGCCATCGTTGACCGGCTATGAAACCGAGCTGAGGATACCGATGGTGAAGCATGGCTGAGGAAGAAACCGAAAAACTCAAGACCCTGATCGTCGATGACGAGCCCCTGGCAGTCGAGCGGATGCAGGTGATCTGTTCGAAGATCGGCGAGCTGCAGGTCGTCGGCACTGCCAGCGATGGCGCGCAGGCCCTGCGTCTGGTCGATGCGCTTACGCCCGACCTCATCCTGCTCGATATGACCATGCCGGAAGTGGACGGAATGTCGGTGGCCAAATCGCTGGCCAAGAAAGCGGAGCGACCGGCGGTGGTCTTCGTTACCGCGCATGACAATTACGCGGTCGAAGCTTTCGATCTCGATGCCGTCGATTACGTGCTCAAGCCGGTCAAGCCCGAGCGGCTGGAACGGGCCGTGTCGCGCGCGCTCGCCCGGAGAGGCGATAGTGAGAGGAACGACAGCACGTGGTTGGACGAGTTGTGGATTCCGCACCGTTCGGAACTGATCCGCATTGCAACGTCCGAAGTTGGCCGGATCGATGCAGAGCGTGACTATGTCCGCCTGCATGTCGGGGAAGGCGAGGCCGCGAGGACCTATCTTCTCCTGCAGACCATTGCCGGGCTGGAAAAGCGGTTGGACCCCGCGAAATTCATCCGCATTCACCGCTCGACCATCCTTCGCAGAGATCGCATTACCGGCCTGCGGCATGATGGTCTGGGGGTCTGGTCGGTCGAACTCGCCGACGGGGAGGCGCTGCGGATCGGCCGAACCTATCTGCCGAAGGTGAAGGCGATGGCTGGGCGCTAAAGGCGCCCGCGCCCTACATACCCGACATTGTGAAGCGTGTCAGAGATGCGTGTGAGACATGCCGAGCGGCGGTGTGCTCGGCCTGCCCACTGCCCGCTCGATTGCAGCGGACAAAAAGTGACCCCGGCCGGGGGACTGCATCCGGCCGGGGTCGGTGGTTGGGCGGACTGGGGGTTTCAGCCGCCCAAGGACTCGTCCTTGATGCGCGCTGCGATCTGCTCGCTGGCGCTGATCTTGACCGCCTCATAACACTCGCGTGAGCTTGGGCTGCGGACCCTGGTTCCAGTGCGCTGGCCTCGGAAGCCGCATGCTTCACGCGCTGCTGCATCGATACGTCGTTCGAGAATCTTCTGCCCTGCTGCCGTGTCGAGATTGAGATCCTTGTAGGCGACGCTTACCGATTCGGCCTGCGCCGTGGTAGCGGACAGGGCGAGGCCCAGGGCGGCGAGTGTAGCGAGAGGTGTCTTCATGGTATCATCTCCGGGTCTGCGGCCGACTCTATCGATGAGGGGAAACGCCTGCCGCACCAACTGTATTACATGGCTACATCTGTAATCACACCTCCCGTTCGACAGGCAGCACAGCGATTTGACCGGAGGTGTAGATTTGCCGACCAATGGTATTTGGCCATCGGCGGACGACGAGCGTAAGACACTCGTCCTATGTCGCTCGGTATTATCTTCATGCTCGGGATCGTGAATTTCGCGCTTCACAGGGCAGTTCTCGATTCGAACCACCCCTTGCTCGATACGCTGCCCGCCTCTTTCCGATCGGGTGGTGGGCGATTTGCCCTGGCCTTCGAATTCGTGGTTTTGCTCACGGCCATGCTTCTGGCCGGTCATGGCTGGCCCGCAGCGGCCTGGGCATATGGGTTTTACAGCTTCCTCAACGGAATAACCGCGTGGCTGATACTGAATGGCCGTATGTGACTGCGGGAACCGGGCGCGCGTTTCGGCGCTTCATCGTTATGGGTTCCCCACGTTCCTGGTTGGTCGTCAATTCGCGCAGCGGTAGCAATAGTGACGCCGCGTACGATTCTTTGCTGGGCGCGTTGGCCATGCGCGGCTTGTCTCCAGATCGGATTGTGGAGTTTCCCGCTCAGGCTTTGCCAACGCCGACCAGCCTTCGGGATGATGGAGTGACGCGTCTGGTCGTCTTTACCGGCGACGGTAGTCTGAATGCGGTGATTGCCGCTCTGTCAGGATGGGACGGCGAGATTCTGGTCCTACCCGGTGGCACGATGAATCTCATGAGCGCGCGCCTTCACGGGCAGGATGTCGCATGCGAAGAGATACTCGATTGCATTTCCCGGGGTGCCTACCGCCCAATTCGCCCCATGATGGCGCGTTGCGACGCAGGCAGTGCGCTTGCAGGCCTTCTGGTAGGCCCTGGGACGGCATGGGCGGAAGTGCGCGAGGCGATGCGTGACTTTGACGTTGCTGGTTTGGCCCAGGGTGCCGGCGAGGCCATAGCCGAGACGACCGGCGGCTCGCGCGTGCGTCTGATCGAACCGGTGATCGGCCATAAGGATGGCTATCCGCTGATCGAACTGACTCCAAGCCATCGCGGGCTGCAGGTCGACGGCTATCGTCCCGAAAGCGCCAGCGATATCCTGCAGCAAGGCTGGGCGGTTCTGCGGCGACGATTTCGCGAAGGGCCTCATGAGCGGCTGGGTCTGCTCGACAGGGTGCGAATGGAAAACTGCGCCGGCGAACCCTTGCAGGTCCTGATTGACGGAGAGCCGGCGACTCTCCCCTCGCAGGCGGAATTCACTGTAGCTGATTGCCCCGTCGACCTGCTAGCGACATCCCATGGCTTCTGACTTCCGGCGGATTTTTCACCTCTCCGACATTCATTTCGGGCTGGAGAACAATCGCGCGCTCGACTGGGTAAAACAGGAAATCGCGGAGAAGAGGCCCGATGCGGTCGCAATCACAGGCGATTTGACGATGCGAGCGAGGCATCGCGAATTTGCCGCGGCAACCCGCTGGATCAACTCGCTAGAGGCGCCTGTCACGGTCGAAGTCGGCAATCACGACATGCCGTACTTCAACCCGATCGAACGGTTTTTTGCGCCCTACAGGCGGTTTCGCGGAATGGCGGAAAAGGTCGAGAAGGAGCTCGATCTCGGCAGACTCGCGATTATCCCGCTCAAAACGGCGGTCCGCATGCAGCCGCGGCTCAACTGGTCGAAGGGCTGGGTGAGCAACAGAGCACTTGAGCGGTGTCTTGATGCACTCGACGCTCTTCCCAGCGGAACGCGTGCGCTGGTGGCAGTGCATCATCCCTTGCGTGAAGTCGGGACTCAGGGAACGGCCCTTACCAAGCATGGCGGCAAGGCGCTGCGCGAACTGGCGAAACGCAATGTCGAAGCCGTTCTGTCAGGTCACGTCCACGATGCCTTCGACATCTTGGAGAAGACCAGCGAAGGACCGGTTCGGATGATCGGTGCGGGCACCTTGTCCCAGCGCACGCGATCCACCCCGCCCAGCTTCAACGAGATCGAGTGGGACGGCGAGAAACTGAGCGTCTATGTGCGCAATCTGCAGGATGTGGACACGCGAGACATGCAGATCGACGACGTTCCGGAGAACGCGCTGCCGCCACGACAGGAGGGTGAGCCGGTCGCTCCGATTCGCCAGGTGCCCCGCGTGGATCCTCCCATCCATTAACCACCAAGACTAATCCCGTTCGTCACCGCTCTGGAAATGCGCTCGCGTTCACGAAAGGATGCGCAACGTTACAAGGGGGCTAAACGATGGAACTCGTCAAGGCAGTGCCACTGGGCGCCATTCTCACTCTGATAGTGGCGCTGACGATCGGGTCGCAGGGGTCCAGGGGCGGTCAGTTGGCGATTTTCCGGGTGGAGCTTCACCAGTTTGATTTCTGGTGGTCCTGGCCGCTCTTCATAGGTGGCACCGCGCTGGCCTGGGGCATTATGCTGTTACAACGCTAAGCGGACACGCAAGAAAGAAGGGCGGCCCCTCGCGGAACCGCCCCCCTTGGTGATCGAATGATCGGGTAAGGCCTTAGCGCTTCGAGAACTGGAAGCTGCGGCGTGCCTTGGCGCGGCCGTACTTCTTACGCTCGACCACGCGGCTATCGCGGGTCAGGAAGCCAGCGGCCTTGACCGTGCCGCGCAGCGCGGGCTCGTACTTTGCGAGAGCCTGCGAAATGCCGTGCTTGACGGCGCCGGCCTGGCCCGAAAGGCCGCCGCCGCGAACGGTGGCGACGACATCGTACTGGCCTTGGCGATCGGTGATCGTGAAGGGCTGGTCGATGATCAGGCGCAGCGTCGGACGTGCGAAATAGACTTCCTGGTCCTTGCCGTTGACAGTGACCTTGCCGCTGCCGGGCTTGAGCCACACGCGAGCGGTAGCGTCCTTGCGGCGACCGGTGGCATAAGCGCGGCCTTCCTTGTCCAGCTCCTGCTCGCGCAGGGGGACTTCGGCGGTGGCTGCGATATCGGCGGCGTCGCCCTCGGGCGCGTCACCGGCGATGTCCTTCAGATCGGCGAGATCCGAGACGGTTTCGTTCTTGGTTTCGTTCGGCGATTCGGGGGCCATTACGCGACAACCTTGTTCTTGCGGTTCATCGAGGCAACGTCGAGCTTTTCGGGCTTCTGGCCGTCATAGGGATGCTCGGTGCCGGCGAATACGTGGAGGGCGCGCATCTGTGCACGGCCAAGCGGGCCACGCGGAATCATGCGTTCCACGGCCTTCTCCAGGACGCGCTCGGGAAACTTGCCTTCCAGCACCTTGGCCGGAGTGGTTTCCTTGATGCCGCCCGGGTGGCCGGTGTGCTTGTAATACACCTTGTCGTTCAGCTTCTTGCCGGTGAACTTCACCTTGTCGGCATTGACGACGACGACGTGGTCGCCGCAATCGACGTGCGGGGTGTAGCTCGGCTTGTGCTTGCCGCGCAGGATGTTGGCGATAATCGCCGCGACACGACCGACGACGAGACCTTCGGCGTCGATGATGTGCCACTTCTTTTCGACCTCTGCCGGTTTGATCGACCGGGTGGTCTTCGTGAGAGCCTTCATGGCTGGTTTCCGTTCCTAGTGTTCGTGCCGGGTCCCTAAGGCGCCGGCGTCAGTCGGCGAATCCGCGCAAACGGATCCGCAAAGCGGGCGGCAAATGACGTTCCTTGACGCTGTAGTCAAGCAATTCCGCGCGTGTCAGGGGAGGTAAAATAAAACCACAGCCTATTCGAGGCGCAGAGACCAGCTTTCGCGAGCCAGGCGCGCATCGTCCCTTACCCGAGTGGCAATTCGGCGTTCGAACGTATCGAGCAAGCCTCCCGGACCAGCGCTGGCCTTGAGAAATACAGAAACCTGGCCTTCCTCTCCCCCAGGCAGTGTCAGCGTCCTGCGTTCGCTTGCCTCCCCCACTACCGGAAAGAAGAGATCCGCCGGAATCTTTCTCGTCATGGCGTCGGCCGAGCTGGCCAGACGATCGAGATAGGCCTTGCTTTCGTGCAATTGGCCAAGTGTGTGGCCCGCACGTTCCAGCACGGCCATGGCCGCCTTCACTGCTTCGGCCTTGCCAGCGGCCGATCCGGTTGCTTCGCCTACAATCCTGCCGTCCATGTCGAGACGCGCGGGGAATGGTCCGGAAGAGCGCCGTTCGCGCTCGATGGCGGCGATGGGCTCGAGATGAGCGGGGGCGACAACCCGGCTCGATATCTGTTCGCCGGTGACCAGTGCCGTCTCGCCATCGGTTTCGAAGCGTCCACGCCATGCGCGCGCGACCAGCAGTGTGGCTCTACGCGCCATTTCCCGTTCGAGCTCTCGGCGGAGGATGAATTCGCCACGCGGGAAGGTGATTGCGGTGCCCTGCGCAGCGAAGGCCGGACCGCCAGAAATGAAGAGCATGGCTGCTGAGGCCAGTCCGGTGAAAAGCTGTAGACTCTCCCTGCGGTCGATCGTTCTCAACAATGCCCCCGTTTGTCGACGTTATATAGCACCGAGCCAGCGTTGCGTTGCCCGCCCGGCTGCGTCGCAATTCCAGCCCACTATTGCGGGGGTATCATAGGGGTGCAAGTCTTCGAGACGCGCAATGGCCCGCGCGAGCAGTTTGCTCGACGTCTTCAAAAGGCAGGGGGCTTCCTCGCCTTCATCGACCGTTCCCTCCCACATGAAGATCGATCGGACCGGCGAGCCGATATTAATGCAGGCCACGAGGCGTTCCTCGATCAGAGCACGGCCTATGGCCTCTGCGCTCGCCGCATCCGGGAAGGGACAATAAATCAGCGCGGTCACGATCTGCGACCGAGCGCGTGGGCACCCCAGGCGAAGCTGGCGACCAGCAGCGCGCCGACCACTTGGTGCGCCACCGCGACCCATAGCGCGACGCCGGTCCAGACCGTCGCGATCCCGAGCAATATCTGTGTACCGAAGGCAGAATGGATCGCGATCGAGGCCGGTCGCGCGAGCGGTTTCACCTGTCTCGCCATCACGACCAGCGCCACCACCGCGACCCAGGCCCACCAGCGGTGCAGGAAGTGTATAAGGAAGGGATCGTGTGTGATCGCGTAAAGGAAGCCGCGCGAACTGTCATATTCGGGAACCAGCCGCCCCTGCATCAAGGGCCAGCTGTCCGAGGCGAGCCCGGCGTTGAGGCCCGCCACCCACGCACCCAGAAGGAGCTGGATGAAAAGGATGCCGCCAGCCCAGCTCGCCGTGAAGACCCAGCGCGCGGGCCTGGAATTGCCCCTTGCCAGTTGCCTGAGGTCGAGCGCGGTCCAGACCAGCCCGCCAAGCGTGAAAAGCGCTGTGAGCAGGTGGATGGAAAGCCAGAAGTGACTCACATCGGTCATCGTTCCGGCAAGTCCGCTGCGCACCATGAACCAGCCGAACACGCCCTGGAGCCCACCCAGGGCCAGCAGCGCCACCAGCCGCCATTTGTAGCCCTGCGGGATCGCGCCGCGTATCCAGAACCAGGCGAGCGGCAACGCAAAGGCCAGTCCGATCAAGCGGCCCAGCAGGCGGTGAAACCACTCCCAGAAAAAGATGAACTTGAAGGCGGCGAGATCCATGCCCGCTGGTCCGGTGACATTCTTGTATTCGCCGGTGGCCTTATAAAGATCGAATTCGGCCTGCCACGCGCTTTCTGTCAGCGGCGGGATGGCACCGGTAATCGGTTTCCACTGGGTGATCGACAGGCCGCTTTCGGTCAAACGTGTGATACCGCCCACGGCGACCATCAGAACAACCATCGTCGCGACGACGAGTAGCCAGTTTGCCAAGGCGACCGGTCGCGTGTTTCTGCTGGTTTCAGACATGGCTCTGTCTGTGGTTTCCACGCGAGCGCAGTGCAAGTGCAAAACGGACAAGCGCCAGCCCGGCCGTCGCAATCGATGAAAAGAGACGATCCCCAAGCGGTTTTCCTTGAAACGGGATACAACATAACATAACTGCCATGCCATGCTGCAACGCGCCATCTTGCCGATTCGTCGGAGGCTTGACCGGGCGGGAATTTTTCTTTCCGGGGCCTGTGCATTGCATTGCCTGCTGTCGATCGTGCTCGTGTCGGGCCTGGGAATTGGGGGCGAACTTTTCCTGGCTCCCGAAATTCACGAGATCGGGCTCCTGCTGGCAACCCTGATCGCGGGCGTGGCGATCGGTTGGGGCGCGCTGCGCCACCGCATGGCCGCACCCTTTGTCATTGCCATGACCGGCCTCACTTTCATGGGTGCCGCGCTGGCGGTTCCGCACGGTATCAAGGAAGCCGTCCTGACCATCATCGGCGTCGCGCTGGTTTCGTTCGGACATATCCTCAATCTGCGCCATGTGCATTCCTCCGCTTGCAAGGAACGCTGCGGGGACTAAGTCGGGCGGCATGATTGCCCTGACCGTAAACGGCGAGAGCCGCCGCACTGCCGCCACCACCATCGCTCAGCTCGTGCAAGAGCTGGAACTCGATCCCGCCAAGGTCGCGGTGGAGCACAATGGCACCATCGCGCCGCGCAGCGCCCTCGCCGATCACGCGATCGCCGAGGGCGACACGCTGGAAATCGTTCATTTCGTGGGGGGCGGCCAGGGCGATGATACATGGTCGGTCGCCGGGCGCACATTCACAAGCCGCCTGATCGTGGGCACCGGCAAGTACCGGGATTTCGAGCAGAATGCCGCCGCGCTCGAGGCATCGGGTGCGGAAATCGTCACCGTGGCCGTGCGCCGCGTCAATGTCAGCGATCCGAAAGCGCCGATGCTGACCGATTACATCGATCCGAAGAAAGTCACCTATCTGCCCAACACTGCTGGCTGCTTCACTGCGGACGATGCGATCCGCACACTGCGGCTGGCGCGCGAAGCCGGCGGTTGGGACCTCGTCAAGCTGGAAGTCCTGGGCGAAGCCAAAACGCTCTATCCCGATATGCGCGAAACACTCACCGCGACCGAGACCCTGGCCAAGGAAGGGTTTCTGCCGATGGTCTATTGCGTCGACGACCCGATCGCCGCCAAGCAGCTCGAGGATGCGGGCGCGGTCGCCGTCATGCCACTGGGCGCGCCGATCGGCTCGGGTCTGGGAATCCAGAATCGCGTCACCATCCGCCTGATCATAGAGGGTGCAAGCGTTCCGGTGCTGGTCGATGCGGGCGTCGGCACAGCCAGCGATGCGGCGGTGGCGATGGAACTCGGTTGCGACGGTGTGCTGATGAACACCGCCATCGCCGAGGCCCAGGACCCGATCCGCATGGCCCGCGCGATGAAGCTGGCGGTCGAGGCGGGGCGCGATGCCTATCTCGCGGGTCGGATGGCAACGCGTAAATATGCCGATCCGAGCAGCCCGCTGGCCGGATTGATCTAGCCCCTGGAAGGCGACGCCCGAACATTCGCGAAGACACGCAGCGCGAGGGGATACTGTGCCTATCGGCCCGAAGGCCGAACGGCGAAAGCGCAGGCAGTCAGTCCAGCGCTGACCCGGCTTACCGCTTGTTAACCATATTCGGTGACACTCGACCTCGTAGCTAGGGAGTGCCGATCATGGCCGTAACGGGTACCGCATCGATCACTATTGCCGAAATGCGCGAGTTCGCCGGACTGACCGCCGCCGAGCAGCGCTATATCCGCCGCAGCCTCGATATCGGCCTCGGCCGCTGCGATGCCTTTCGCATCTGGGGCCGTAATGCGAGCGAGAACGCCGCAATCCGCAGCCAATATGTCGCCTATCAGGAACTGAAAGCGCTGCGCCAGTCGATCCCCGAACAATCGGGCCTCGACAGCGTCGAAGGCTTTGTCGGGAAGCTTACCCGGGTTGCCGCCTTCGATCTGGCGCAGGAGCGGATCGACAGCTTTTCCGCCTTCCGCTTCCTCTATGAACGCTTGATCTCCGCCGATGTTCGTCCGTGGCTGCCAAGCGCCTTCTGCGCCGCCGCCGCGCTGCCGCACATCCGCCCGGAACGCCGCAAGATGCTGCTGCAGTCGCTCAGCGAAGCCGCCGCCACCGCCCCCGGCTGGAGCGACCGGGCGCCGAGTTTCTATCCCGAATTCATCGAGGAAGTGGCGGCTTAGGCCCGATACAGCCTATCGAGCCGCTCGCCGTAGCGTTCCTTGATCTTGTGCCGGCGGATTTTCATCGAGGGGGTCATCTCCTCGTTCTCGATGGTGAAGGGCTCGTCGGCAAAGGCGAACTGGCGGACCTTTTCGACCACCGAGAGGTCCTTGTTCACGCGATCGATCGCAGCGCGTATGGCATTGCGGAATTCGGGTAGCTCCTGGACCTTCTTGCAATCGAACTGCTTGCCCTGCGCCCGGCACCATTCGAGCGTCCATTCGGCATCGGGCACGATGAGGCCGACGATATAGGGCTTCTTGTCGCCCGCCACCATCGCCTGACCGATCTCTGGCTGTAGCGTCAGCATGCCCTCGACCTTTTGCGGGGCAATGTTGTCGCCTTTGTCGTTGACGATCATGTCCTTCTTGCGGTCGGTGATGACGATCCGGCCCTTCTCGTCGAGATGGCCTATATCGCCGGTGTGCAGCCAGCCGTCCTTGATCGTACGCGCGGTCTCGCTCTCATTTTGCCAGTAGCCGTGCATGACCAGCTCGCCGCGCACGAGAATCTCGCCATCCTCGGCGATCTTGATGTCGACCCCGCGCATGGCCGGGCCGACCGAATGCATCGCAATCCCCGCCGCCGGACGGTTGCAGCTAATCACCGGGCCGGCCTCGGTCTGGCCATAGCCCTGCAGCATGGTCAGGCCCATCGCGTCGAAGAAAATGCCGACTTCGGGATTGAGCGGCGCTCCGCCGGAAACCATGGCCTTGATCCGCCCGCCGAAGCGTTGACGAATTTTGGGTTTGAGCAGGCGGGTAACTGCGAAATCCTTGAGCCCGTCGCCGAATTTCGCGCTATCTGCTGCACGCCGTTCCCCCACTTCGAGCGCGGTGTTCATCAGCTTTTCCGCGAGCCCGCCCTGCTTTTGGATCTGCTTCATGATCCGGGTGCGCAATACCTCGAACAGGCGCGGAACGACGACCATGATCGTGGGCCGGGTCTCCTCGATATTGCTGGCGAGCTTTTCGAGTCCCTCGGCATAATAGATCTGTGCGCCAACGCTGATGGGCAGATACTGCCCGCCAGTATGTTCGTAGGCATGGCTGAGAGGGAGGAAGGAAAGAAACCTTTCATCTTCGGCAATACCGAAATCCTCGATCAGGATTTCCGCTGCCCCCGCAACGTTGCACAGGATTGCACCGTGATGCTGGAGGACGCCGCGCGGAGCCCCGCCCGTGCCGCTCGTATAGATAATACAGGCGGTGTCGCCGCGGCCGATGCCGGAAATCCGCTGTTCCACGGCGCCGCGCGCGGCAGACGCCTCGCCTTCGAGCATTTTATCCCAGCTATGGAAGGTGAAGCTGCCCGATTGCTGCCGGTGCAGATCGTCGATACCGATCACATGTTCCGCAATGCCCGAAGCCTGAAGCGCGCCGTGGAGCGGCCTGAGCAGTTTCTCGGTCGATACTATGACCGCTTTCGCGCCCGAATTGTCGAGAATGTGGACGTGATCGCGTTCCGTATTGGTCGTATAGGCCGGGACGGTGATGCAGCCCGCCGCCATAATGGCGAGATCGGAGATACACCATTCAGGGCGGTTCTCGGATACCAGACACACCCGATCGCCGTCTTTCAGGCCCAATCCGCGTAAATTTTCCGCCAGAAGGCACATTTGGTCGGCTGCTTCACGCCAGCTCAGCGTTTGCCAGGAGCCATCGATCTTGGCGCCGAGAAAAGGCTGGTCGGCCTTTTCGTCGGCGCGCTTGAGAAAGAGTTCGACGAGATTGTTGGCTGAATCGATATCCGTCAGCACGGCAGGCTCCTCAGCAGTTCCTATTATATATGTCGTTTTATGGGCACGGGCTTAGGATGCCCGCTGCGCTACGGCAAGCCGCCGACCATGCGGATCACGGTGTGTGGATTTGGTCCGCGAGTCTCGGATCGCGGGCCGCTTTCCAACCTGCGGCGGTGCGCAGAACCGCGCCGCCCTTCACCGGCGCCTCGCGGAGAAATACCTGCCGATGGCCCAAGGACCGGAAAACATCCGCCCGATCCTCGAGCCAGGTCCCCTTCTCGAGCAACAGACGATCGCCAAAGGCCATGACGAAGGGCAGGCCGAGGATTTCGTCGGCCGAAAGCTGAAAATCGATCGCTCCGATGATGGCGCGCGCGGTCTGTACGGGGATGGTGCTGCCGCCGGCAGCGCCCACGGCGAGGAACGGCTTGCCTTCAGGGTCCCAGACGACCGTCGGCGACATCGAGCTGCGCGGTCGTTTGCCGCCCTCGACCCGATTGGCGACGAGCTTGCCGTCGACGACCGGCGAACGGCTGAAATCGGTCAGTTCATTGTTGAGGAAGAAGCCCCCTGCCATGAGCCCCGAGCCGAATGCACCTTCGATGGTCGAGGTGTAGCTGACCATTGTGCTGTCTGCGTCGACGACCGCGAAATGGGAGGTGCCGTGTTCTTCGGGCTCGTTCCCGTCCGCTGCGGCGGTGGGTGCACCTTCCGGAATGCCCGCAGTGACCGTGCCGAGGGCCGCGCCCGCCTCGATCAGCGCGCTGCGCGAGCCGAGATAATCCGGATCGATCAGACCCGCGACCGGGACCGAAACGAAATCGCTATCGGCGAGGTAAAGCTCGCGATCGGCATAGGCGAGGCGCTGCGATTCGATGAAGAGGTGCCACGTCGCCGGGTTGTCCACCCCCAGGGCTGTCAGATCGAACCGTTCGAGCTGGCCGAGAATCTGCAGCACGGCGATACCACCCGAGGTCGGCGGACCCATGGTGCATATCCGATAGGCGCGGTAGGTGCCGCATACGCCATCGCGCGTTTTGGCTTCGTAACCGGTGATGTCCGCATAGGACATGGCGCCATCGCGCGGCGTGTCCGCGGAAACCGTTTCGGCGATCTCGCGGGCAAGGCTGCCCGTATAGAAAGCTCTCGGCCCCGCCGCCGCGATCGCTTCGAACGTCCTGGCCAATCGTTCATTGGTCAGACGGGTTCCGACGGGAAGAGGATTGCCTGCAGCATCGAAGAATATTGCACGCGCCTCCTCGGTATGCGCGGACCGGTTCTTCGCTCGTTCGAGCATGCCATGCAGGCGCGGGTTCATCTCGAACCCCTCGCGCGCAAGCCGGATCGCCGGATCGAAAAGGGTCGCCCAGCCAAGCTTGCCATGCGCCGCATGGGCCTTGGCCGCCAAGGCGATGTTGCCCGGGACACCGACCGACAACCCGCTGCGGACCGCTTCCATATAGGGCAGCACGTTCCCTTCCTCATCAAGGAACCTTTCCGGGGTGGCCGCCGAGGGCGCCGTTTCCCGTCCATCGAAGGTGCCGACGGACCCGTCCGCCGTTCCGCGCACCAGGAAGCCGCCGCCTCCAATGCCCGAACTCTGCGGTTCGACGACGGTCAAGGCCAGCATCACGGCAATCGCCGCATCGGTCGCGCTTCCGCCCCGAGCGAGCATGTCTTCGCCGGCGGCTTGCGCACGGGGATCGGCCGCCGAAACCGCTCCCGCGAAGGCGGGCACTGTCGGCGCGGTGTCGATAACGGGGTGAGGGGTTGTGGCGCAGCCAGCAAGGGCTATTGCCATCAGCGGGCCGGAAAATATCCTGATCATCCGCCGCTGCCTATTCGCTTCCGACCGCTTCCGCAATCGACGCGAACCCATCCCGGCGCATTAGCTTCTCGACGCCCCGCAGGATGCGGCGCGGCAGGCCGGGGCCTTCATAGACCATGGCGCTATAGAGCTGGACGAGGCTCGCGCCCGCGCGGATACGCGCCCACGCATCCTCGGCACTGGCAATACCGCCGACACCGACCAGCGGCACCGCTCCGCCGGTGGCCACGCGAAAATCGCGCAACCGTTGCTGGGCAAGGTCGCGCAAGGGGGCGCCCGACAGGCCCCCGCTTTCGTTCGCATAGCTGCTTTTGAGCGGGGGACGTGCGATCGTGGTATTGGCTACGATCAACGCGCCCAGCTCGCGCTCGACGGCGATACGCGCAATCGCGTCGATATCCGCTGGCTCGAGGTCCGGCGCGACTTTCAGGAAAACGGGCGGACCGCCTTCGCCGCGTGCGTCGATGACGGCGTCGAGCAGGCCCGTCAGCGCGCCTTCGTCTTGCAAAGCACGAAGGCCCGGCGTGTTCGGGCTGGAAATATTGACGGCGAGATAGGATGCAAATGGCGCCATGAGCCGGGCCATGACCGCGTAATCGGCGGTCCGATCCTCGCTGTCCTTATTCGCGCCGATGTTGATCCCGACAATCCCTGGGCGGCTTGCGCGCTTCGCGAGACGAGTCAGCGCGTCCTGCGCTCCGCTATTGTTGAAGCCCATCCGATTGATGACACCGCGGTCCTCGACCAGCCGGAAAAGGCGCGGCCTGGGGTTGCCCTTTTGTGGGCGCGGAGTGATCGATCCGACTTCGGCAAATCCGAAACCGAGACCGAGCAGCTGATCGGGGACCTCGGCGTCCTTGTCGAAGCCGGCCGCCATCCCGAGAGGATTTGGAAAAGCGAGCCCTGCGACCTCTACTGCCAGAGGACCGGCGTGCTGCGGTCCGGCCCGTGGGGAAAAAAACAGCGCTTTCACAGTGAGGCGGTGCGCACGCTCTGGATCGAGAGCGAAAAGGGCGGGGCGGGCGAGGTCGAACAACATGCCAGCGCCATGCCGTCTCATGCTTCCGCTGTCGAGGTTTCCGGGGCTGGGCGAGGCGCGCAATATGCAAGCAGGGCACAAAGAAAAACTCGCATTTTGAGGCCTGTCGCTTGCATACAATCAATTGTCACAGACTCCGCCTAACACGCTGTTGCGACCCGAAGGGCTCGGAGCAGTTCTGCAACGAGTTCTCGACTTCAGGGGGCGGTCTTCACAGGCCGCCCCCTTTTTTATGGAGAGCGGCTTTCTGTGGCGCGTGGCGAGCGAATGGAATTATTTCTTCATATTGCAATTGCGAGCGCAGCGCTTTTGGCGTATTTATACAATTTACTGGGTGAGGCAGGGAACGGGACAGGGGTTTGTCGGGTCTTCCGGGTGACGACGCGTCACAATTTTTCGAATTCGTAGCCGCGCCGCCCGAGCTCGCGCCATACCTGAACTCGCTCTACATCTGGCGCAGCCCGGACGATCAGCTAGACGATGTGCTGCCGGCTTATTCGGGCCAGATGGTGGTGTTCGCGCAGGGTCTCGGTCGGATGCAGTTCGATGGTGACGACGTTGGTGAAACGAGCGATGCCTTCTTTCTCGCACCCCTGTGTCAGGCGCGCCATTTCAGCGTTTCGGGTCCGGCCACATTATTCGGCGTATCGCTGAACTTCCGGGGGTGGGCGGCTCTTTCGGGGCTGTCGGTTCACGATTACCACGATTGTTTCCTGGAGCCCGGAATGGTGCTCGGGGCAGGTCTCGCGGATGAATTCGGGGCGCTGGCCGAACAATGGAGAACCGATCAGCTCGATGATGAAGGTTTGCTCGATGCTATGTGCGATATCGTCAGGCGGGGCATTTCGCAGCTGCCCGAGCAACATCTCGCCGTGATCGACCGGACGCTCGAATGGCTGTCGAGCTCGTTCAAGCCGGACCTTGACGACCTTTACGAACGATTGCCCTATTCCAAGCGGCAGTCGCAGCGGCTGGTCGCGCAATTCTTCGGGCAATCGCCCGTTCGGTTGGTGCGCCGCTATCGCGCGGTGCGCGCTGCCACTCTCCTCTCCATTCCGCAGCTGCCGGAAGAGCTCGAAGCGGAAATCCGTGAGGCATTTTACGATCAGGCGCATCTCATCAAGGAGATCCGCTTTTTCACCGGGCGCACGCCCAAGCGCCTGCAGCCCGATGCCGGCTCTCCCATCAACGACATGCTGGGGCCTGATGGCTACAGCTCGGTCGACCTGTTCGGCTCGGGCGAGGCGGAGCAACTGGGCAGGGACCCGCTCGCCGACAGCTAATTGCTAACGACTCGCAAGACGGCGATTCTCGTTGAAATGGCGTTTTTACGCGCCTACTTGACCAATCAGACCGATTTGGTCCGATTAAGCCTGGCGTTGCCGAGTTGCCGATATGAGATTGTCCAACCTTGCCGATTATGCCGTCGTCGCCATGTGCGCGGCCTCGCGCCATTGCGGCGGGGGAAAGACCAGCGCCGCCGAACTGGCCGCCGAAACCGGGCTGCCGGTGCCCACGGTGCAGAAGCTGGTCAGCAAACTCTCGACGGCGGGCCTGCTGCGCTCGACACGCGGTGCCGGTGGCGGGTTGCAATTGGCCCGGCCGGCGGCGGCGATCACCGTGGCCGACATTGTCGAGGCGGTAGAGGGGCCAATAGCGCTGACCGCCTGTGTCGAGGGCGCGGATTGTCTTGTCGAGCATGATTGCTCGGTCAAACCGCATTGGCCGGTCGTGAACGAGGCACTTCGTGGTGCGCTGGCGGCGATCCCGCTGACCCAGCTTGCCCGAACAAGAGAGATTGCATGATCGAAGAACTGGACATTCAGGCCAACCCCGAAATGGATGCCGAAGCGAAGGAAGCTGCCGAGAGGGCGGCCGAATACGAACATGGCTGGTCGGCCGAGATCGAAACCGAATTCGCCGAAAAGGGACTGACCGAGGACACCGTCCGCTTCATTTCCGCCAAGAAGGGCGAGCCCGAATGGATGCTCGACTGGCGGCTCAAGGCGTTTCGCCTGTGGCAGGACATGGAAGAGCCTGATTGGGCCAAGCTCGGCTATCCTGAAATCGATTACCAGGACGCCTATTATTACGCGGCGCCCAAGAAGAAGGAAAAGCTCAAGTCGCTCGACGAGCTCGATCCGGAGATCAAGGCGGTTTACGACAAGCTCGGCATTCCGGTGGCGGAACAGGAGGTGCTCGCCGGGGTCGAGGGCGCGCGCAAGGTTGCGGTCGATGCGGTGTTCGACTCCGTCAGCGTGGCCACCACTTTCCGCGAGGAGCTGAAGAAGGCAGGCGTCATCTTCCTCTCGATCAGCGAGGCGATCAAGGAATATCCCGACCTCGTGAAGAAGTGGCTCGGCAAGGTCGTGCCGCAGCATGACAATTTCTTCGCCACACTGAACAGCGCAGTCTTCTCCGACGGCACCTTCGTCTACGTGCCCAAAGGCGTGCGCTGCCCGATGGAGCTCAGCACCTATTTCCGCATCAATGCCGAGAATACCGGCCAGTTCGAACGCACGCTGATCATTGCCGAACCGGGCAGCTATGTAAGCTATCTCGAAGGGTGCACCGCGCCGATGCGCGACGAGAACCAGCTCCACGCCGCCGTGGTCGAGCTGGTCGCGCTCGAAGATGCGGAGATCAAGTATTCGACCGTCCAGAACTGGTATCCGGGCAATGCGGAAGGCGTGGGCGGAATCTACAATTTCGTCACCAAGCGCGGGCTGTGTCAGGGCGCGCGCAGCAAGATCAGCTGGACGCAGGTCGAAACCGGCAGCGCGGTGACCTGGAAATATCCCAGCTGCGTGCTCAATGGCGAGGACAGCGTGGGCGAGTTCTACTCGGTCGCGGTGACCAACAATTACCAGCAGGCCGATACCGGCACCAAGATGATCCATAACGGGCGGGGCAGCCGCTCGACGATCATTTCCAAAGGCATTTCGGCGGGCAAGTCGAACAACACCTATCGCGGGCTGGTGCGCGTGGCCGCCAACGCAGACGGCGTGCGCAACCGCACCGAATGCGACAGCCTGCTGATCGGCGACCAGTGCGGTGCGCACACCGTGCCCTATATCGAGGTGAAGAACCCCGGCGCGCAGATCGAGCACGAGGCGACCACCAGCAAAATCAGCGACGACCAGCTCTTCTACGCCATGCAGCGCGGCCTCGATGACGAGGAAGCGATGGCGCTGATCGTCAACGGCTTCGCCAAGGACGTGCTGAAGGAACTGCCGATGGAATTCGCGGTCGAAGCGCAGAAATTGCTGGCGATCAGTCTGGAAGGGAGTGTGGGGTGACCGAACGCAAGACCCTCCAGCTCCGCGATCCTTCCGAGACCGCCGACGACACCCCCGCGCTCAAGAAGAAGGGCCGCGGGTGGGAAATTTCGGAGAAGCGGCTCGACAAAATTCATGAGCGTGCACGTTACCTGCGGCGCCATGCGAGCCCGGCGCACAAGGCGCTCGCGGCGCGCTTCGCAAAGGAAGATTTCGGCAAGTACAAGTTTACCCGGCACACCGTGGTCGGCTCGGCGATCCTCGACTTCGTCTCTCACCCGCTCGGCCTTGCCATCGCAATCGACGAAGAAGATCAAAACGACACCCTCGCCAAGCGCCGGGACAAGAGCCTCGCCAGCGTCGGCGTCGAAGTGTTCCGCGTGCCCGCCGCGACCATCCTCGAAGATGTCGAGGAGGCGATGAAGCCGATCTTCGCCGCCATGAACGCGCGCTACCGCGACAAGCAGACCGCACGCCGCGAACACCAGTCAAAATACGGCGCGACCCCGCGGCGGAGTCGCCCGATCGGCGGGCCGAGAGACCGCCGATGACGCGCTCACACCCCTCTCCCGTCATCCCGGACTTGATCCGGGATAGTGCTTCTCTTTCTGGCGCTGCGCTCAAGACAGCACCGGCCCCGGATCAGGTCCGGGGCGACGACAATCTGGAAATCGCATCATGCTGAAAATCGACAATCTCCATGCCGAAATCGACGGCAAGACAATTCTGAACGGGCTCACGCTCGAAGTGCCTGCGGGCGAGGTCCATGCGATCATGGGTCCCAATGGCGCCGGCAAGTCGACGCTGTCCTATGTATTGGGCGGACGGCCCGGCTACGAGGTTACGCAGGGTTCGGTCGAGTTCAACGGGCAGGACCTGCTCGATCTCGAACCGCACGAACGCGCGGCGGCCGGCCTGTTCCTCGGCTTCCAGTATCCCGTGGAGATTCCCGGCGTGTCCAACCTGCAATTCCTGCGCGAGGCGCTCAACTCGCAGCGCAAGGCGCGTGGGCAAGAAGCGTTGACCGGCGGTGAATTTCTCAAGCTTGCCAAGGACAAGGCGGGCTTGCTCAAGCTCGATCCGGAAATGCTCAAGCGGCACGTCAATGTCGGCTTTTCGGGCGGCGAGAAGAAGCGCGCCGAGATGGTCCAGATGGGCATTCTCGATCCGAAATTCGCCGTGCTCGACGAGACCGATAGCGGCCTCGACATCGACGCACTGCGCGTCGTGGGCGAAGGGATCAATGCGATCATGCGCGACCCGGCCAAGGGCGTGCTGCTGATCACGCACTACCAGCGCCTGCTCGAAGTGGTGAAGCCCGACAAGGTCTCGATCCTGTCGCAGGGCCGGATCGTGCGTACCGGCGGCCCCGAACTGGCAATCGAGCTTGAAAGCGAAGGGTATGATGCGGTGATGGCGGATGCCTGAAGCAGCCGAACTTCCCACAAGGCGCGAAGAGGCCTGGCGTTATTCCGCGGTCGAGCGCTTGCAGGGCGAGGCGCTGGACGACTGGCGTGTGATCGATATCGCGCCGTGCGAGACCTTCCGCGAGACGCTCCTCATCGCCGATGCGGCGGATACGAAGCCCACCGAACTGCACCGCTGGCGTGTGAGTGTCGGCGAGGGCGCGCGCTGCGAGATTTTCGCCGTGCTCTCCTCGGCCGAATTCGCGCGGCTGGAGATCGAGGTGACCCTCGGCAAGGGCGCGCATTTCGAACTTGGCGGCATTACCGTGGGTGGCCGCGAGACGGTGCGCGAGATCGTCACCCGCACTATCCATGCCGAACCGGAGGGCACCAGCAACCAGACCGTTCGTGCGGTTCACTGGGGCCACGGCACGGGCAATTTCCTCGGCAATATCGACGTCGTACGCCATGCTCAGAAGACCGATGCGGCGCAGGACTTCAAAGGGTTGCTGCTCGAAAAGGGCGCGAGCGTGAATGCCGTGCCGCAGCTCGAAATCTTCGCCGACGACGTGAAGTGCGCGCATGGCGCCAGTGTCGGCCAATTGGACGAGACCGCGCGGTTCTACATGGCGGCACGCGGCCTTTCGCCCGACCTTGCCCGCCGTCTGCTGGTACAGGCCTTCCTCGGCGATGCGCTCGTCTCGCTCGACGACGACGAGACGCGCGAGTCGATGATGGGCATTGCGCTCGACAAGGTGGACAGGGCGCTATGAGCGAAGCGGCGACCTTGACCCGGAAAGCGGACTTCCCCGGCCTGCTGACTGCCGATGGGCAGCCGTGGCATTATCTCGACACGGCGGCTTCGGCCCAGAAGCCGCAAGCTGTGATCGACGCCATGTCCCGTGCGCTCGGCACGGACTATGCCACGGTTCATCGCGGGGTCTATTCGCGCAGCGCGCAGATGACGCTCGGCTACGAATCCGCGCGCCGCCGGGTGGCCGATTTCATGGGTGCCAGGAGCGAGAACGAAATCGTTTTCGTGCGCGGCGCAACCGAGGCGATCAATCTCGTCGCGGCGAGCTGGGGCATGGCCAATATCGGAGAGGGCGACCGGATTGTCCTTTCCACGCTGGAGCATCATTCGAACATCGTGCCCTGGCAGATGGTGGCCGAGCGTACCGGCGCGCAGATCGACGTCTGCCCGCTCACCGAAGACCACCGGATCGATCTGGGCGCGCTCGAGGCACTGCTGACGCCGCGCACCAGGCTGGTTTCCCTGGCGCATGTCTCGAACGTTCTGGGCAGCGTGCTCGATGCGCGTGAAGCCGCCGATCTGGCGCATTCGGTCGGCGCGAAGATCCTGCTCGACGGCTGCCAGGCCGCGCCGCGCATGGCGCTCGACATGGCGGCGCTCGATTGCGATTTCTACGCTTTCTCGGGCCATAAAATCTATGGACCCACCGGCATCGGCGTGTTGTGGGCACGCGAGGACATCCTCGATGCCATGCCCCCCTGGCAGGGCGGCGGTGCGATGATCGATCGCGTCACCTTCGAGAAAACCACCTACGCCCCGCCGCCGCAGCGCTTCGAGGCGGGCACGCCGATGATTACCGAGGCGATCGCGCTGCATGCGGCCATCGATTATGTCGATGCGCTCGGCCCGGACCGCCTGTTCGCGCATGAAAGCGCGCTGGCGAAACAGCTCCGCGACGAACTGCGTTCCATGAACTCGGTCACATTGTTCGGGCCGGAGGTAAGCGCGGGCATCGTCAGTTTCGCGCTTCAGGGGGTTCATCCGCACGATCTCGGCACCATATTGGATGAAGAGAATGTTGCGATCCGTGCGGGCCACCACTGCGCGCAGCCGCTGATGGACCACCTCGGCGTTCCCGCCACCGCCCGGGCGAGCTTCGGGCTCTATTCCGACGAAAGCGACATCGCTGCGCTGCTGCGCGGTATCGAAAGGACCCAGAGGATCTTCGGATGAACGACGATCAGGACAAGGATTTCATTGCAGCGCCGTCCCCGGCGGATACCGTCATGGACAAGCCGCCGCGCGCGCGGGTCGAGGACGCCGTCGATCCGGAGGAGAGCCCGCGCGAAACCATGGAGCGCAAACGCGACTATCTCGAAGGCTTTCTCCAGAAAAAGCCCGAGAACGTGCCCGCCGGTGCGCCCGGCGGCGACTTGTATGAAGCGGTGGTCGCCGCGCTCAAGGAAATCTACGATCCGGAAATTCCGGTCAATATCTACGATCTCGGACTGATCTATGGCGTCGAGGTGGACGATGAGAGCGACGTGACCGTCACCATGACGCTGACTACACCGCATTGCCCGGTCGCCGAAACCATGCCCGGCGAGGTCGAATTGCGCGCCGCCAGCGTACCGGGTGTTCGCGATGCGGAAGTCAATCTCGTCTGGGACCCGCCTTGGGGGCCGGACAAGATGACCGACGAGGCGCGTCTCGAATTGGGAATGCTGTGATGAGCGACACCAAGACCCGTCCCGCCCCCAAGGCTGCCGTCATCCTGACGCCCGCCGCCGAACAGCGCGTCGCCGATCTTATGGCCAAGGCGCCCGCCGACGCGATCGGCGTCAAGCTGTCGACCCCGCGTCGCGGCTGTTCGGGCCTTGCCTATTCGGTCGATTACGTCACCGAGGAAGCCAAGTTCGACGAGAAGATCGAAACGCCCGGCGGCGTTTTCTACATCGACGGGGCCAGCGTGCTTTATCTCATTGGCAGCACAATGGACTGGGTCGAAGACGATTTTACAGCCGGCTTCGTGTTCGAAAATCCCAATGCCAAGGGCGCATGCGGCTGCGGTGAAAGCTTTATGGTGTGAGGGCATCCCCGATGCCCTGATTGCCCTTTTGGGACTCGGTAGATCGCCCATGGGGCGGCTATACTACCGCAAAATCTCTACTTAAGCTCGAAGGTCGCGGATCGGCGTAGACTGGGGGTCTTCCAAATGCCGATGAAATGGCGCACCCGACAGGATTCGAACCTGTGACCTCTGCCTTCGGAGGGCAGCGCTCTATCCAGCTGAGCTACGGGTGCGTATGGTGCCGTTAAGCGAGCGGGGCGCTTAGCAAAGCCAGCGTGCGCCCGCCAGCCTTAAAACGGATTGGCGGAAATGACGATGGGGGCGTTAGGCTTTTCGCAAGACTGGCCGCCTAGTCCTGCTGGGCATGAACGCGATGTCCCACCCGTTCGATCTGGTTCACGCCACCATGCTGCCGCCCACCCAGGTCGGGCAGCACGAAACGCCGAACAGCACCTTATTGGCACAGCGATGGGAAGCGGTTCATGAAGCCGCCGCCGCGGTGGGCAATCTGGCCCAGCTTGGCCGCGAGCCACTCTCCCGGGAAATCATGGGGCTGCCTGAGCGGGCCGCTGTAAGGGGCGGCTGGCATTACGACAGCGTCGCGCGCGGGATCGATGATCTTGCCGCGATGATGGAACCCGGTCTGCGGGCGCTTCTGTCGTTGACTGCACAGGGACAGGATACGACTGCCGCCGCACTTACCCTCTGGCGCGAATTTCACACCGCGCGGGCGGCGATCGTTGCTATCCTCGACGCTGCTTGAGTTTCGAAAAATCGACGGCGACCGCAATGTCGCCGGTATAGGCCCCGGCGCGGTTAAGCCTTGACGATGTTCGGGGTATGTTCCATTTCGCCGACATGACGGAATCGCTTCTGGACGGACTTACCGCTTCTCATGTCGCGCGGGGCGTAGCGCGGCTGTTTGCGCGCAACGACATATGGTGCCTGGCCGAAATGCCGCTGCGTTGCGGGCGGCGGGCGGACCTTATGGGTGTCGATCCGAAGGGGCGGGTCATCATCGTCGAAATCAAGGTCCAGCGGGGCGATCTGCTGGGTGATGGCAAATGGCCCGATTATCTCGATCATTGCGATCGTTTCTACTGGGGAGTGCCCCCGGGGTTCGATCACAGCCCGCTGGACGGCGAAGGCTATCGACCGGACAGTTGCGGAATCATCGTTGCCGATGGCTATGACGGGGAAATAGTGCGGCCCGCGCCGCTCGTCCCGCTGGCCGCGGCGCGGCGCAAGGTCGAAATCGAACGGCTTGCCCGCGCTTCCCTGCGCCGCGCCACGGTGGCGTTCGATCCGCATTGCTCGCCATGGGGTGCGATCGAATAGTTTTTGCCGGTTCCCCAGCAGGCGATCGCGCAGTAGGGTCGATTGCACGATGTGGATCGCGATCACTCTTTCCGCCCTTGCCATGACCGCGATCGTGGCCGGGCGCTATCTTGCCTCGAGCGGGATTTTCGCGGCGATCACCAATCGCGTGCGGCCGGGGTATCACGCTGGCCTCGGCAGCCAGATTCGCAGGGAGATCGGCTGGTCGCTCGTCTCGGCCGCGATTTACGGCATTCCTGCGGGCGTGGTCGCGTGGGGCTGGCAGGAGCGTGGGTGGACGCAAATCTATATGGATCCGGGCGCCTATCCGTTGTGGTATCTGCCCCTGGCCCCGCTGCTCTATCTGCTGGCGCATGACGCCTGGTTCTACTGGACGCACCGGTTGATGCATCGCCCGAACCTGTTCCGCACCATGCACGCCGTTCATCATGCAAGCCGCCCCCCGACCGCATGGGCGGCGATGAGCTTTCACCCGTGGGAGGCGATCACGGGCGCGGTGGTCATACCGGTTCTGGTTTTTGTCATCCCGATCCATGTCGCCATGCTGGGCGTGGTATTGATCGTGATGACGGTGATGGGGGTCACCAACCATATGGGCTGGGAAATATTCCCGCGGCGACTGGTTCATTCCAAGTTAGGCGGATGGCTGATAACGGCCAGCCATCACCAGCGCCATCATGAAGAGTATCGATGCAATTACGGCCTCTATTTTCGTCACTGGGATCGTTTTTGCGGTACCGACAAGGGGCTCAGCCCCAACATATGAGCCGGTTGGGCGCGGTAGCCTTCCTGCCGCTCGGCGCGGTGCTTGCGGCCGCCTCGCCCCCTGCGTCCCCCGAAGACGGGGCGCTTTCCGGAGCCACGATCAGCGTGACCGTGACCGAACTGCGCAATGCCAAGGGTATCGTGCGCGCCTGCATGACTACCGACGAAGGCAAGTTTCCGCGCTGCCGCGGCGTCGCGGGAGCGCACGGAGCCACGGCCGAAGCGCGCGAGGGGAGCGTGACCTTTACCTTCGCGGGCGTGAAGCCCGGCCGCTATGCCATTGCCCTGCTGCATGACGAGAACGCCAATGGAAAGGCCGACCGCGCACTGGGCATGATGCCCAAGGAAGGGTTCGGCTTTTCGCGCGATGCGAAGGTGCGGATGGGGCCACCCCGATTTTCCGAAGCCGCTTTCGACATCGGCACAGAGGATCGCGCGCTGACTATAAGGATGCGCTACATGCTCTGAAATTCTCCCGCAAACGGCCCGTTCCATGGTTAATTTCCTTAATCATATCTTTACTGCGCGACGTCCATATCGATGCCGAATGGGCAGAACTCTCGGGAGCCAATGCAGTGATGGACAGGCTAGGCGGTTTTTTCGGCTCGCGTGAAGCGGAGGAAGACTGCGACGACGACTATGTCGAGCCGTTCGACGCCGATATCGAGCCGCCGCCCTCGCCTGTTGGTCAGGACGAACGCCGGATGCAGGTACGCGCCTATAATCACTGGGCGGGTCTGCTGGGCGATCTCAACTTCCCGCCGATCGCAGACCTCGAGCCCGGCACGCTGAAGGATTTCGGCCCCTATTCGGTCCTGCTGGATCTCTCTGACGATGTCGAGGATCCGAAAATCGGCTTTGTGGGCGCCGAATTGGCGGCCGAGTGCGGTCCCACGGAAGATTTGGTCCGGCTTTCCGAAGTTCCCAGCCGATCGGTGCTCAGCCGCATTACCGATCATTACATGCAGATCCTCGCGAATGAGGCGCCAATCGGTTTCGAGGCCGAATTCGTCAACGAAACCGGGGCCTCGGTCCTCTATCGCGGAATTCTGCTGCCCTATTCGAGCGACAACGCGACGATCGACTTCATTTATGGGGTGATAAACTGGAAGGAAATGGCCGACCGGGAAACCGCCGACGCCCTGCTGCTCGAGCTCGATCAGGCGCTCGGCACAATGGACGAATACGGCTTGGACGGCGAGGACACGATCGACACGGTCGAAACGCTTGCGGCCTCTACGCATGGCCGCCATGACCGCGGGGTGCTCGAACTCGGGGATCGTGCGATGATGGACAGCCACGGATCGGGAGCGCTGCCGCGACCGGCGTTCGGACCTGCCGAAGAACATGGCGGTGCCGACGAGGCACCCGGCCGTGCATCGCAGGCCTCCGCCGCGCCGCGCATGGATGCGCTGGGCAATCCGGTCGGCACCCATGTCGCCGACGACGAGTTCGGTGGCGCGGGCGACGATTTCGACGATTTCGACAGCGGTATGAAGACCGCCGCCGATTACGGACTGCCCGAATGGGATGAGGACGAAGAAGACGAGGAGGATGTCGACGGGGTCGTCGACCCTCTGGCCGACGAAGATACCGCGAGCAGCCTTGTCGCGCTGGTCAGCCGCAATGAACGCACGAAGAAAACCGTTCTTCTCTCGCGCAGCGCACCCGTAGCCACTCTGCCGCATGGCTATGGGGACGAGGAAATAGCTGCGTCGCCGCGCCAAGCCGAATTCGATGCGGAGCGGTTCGAAAAGCCCACGGATCCCGTCGCCCGATATGGAACCCTTTCCGAAGCTGGCGAATCCGGCATCGCCGCGGAAAATGAGACTGTCGGGGCCGATGCGCATACGGAACCTGCGGGCAAGGCCATCGCGACGAACACCGGGGCGGAGGAGATTCCCGCCGATGCGCAGGCCTCACCGGAAGGTTTGTACGATTGCCTCGCCGCAGCGCGCGAGATGGCGCAAACCGCGCAGAACACGGAAGATCGCAGCCGCAAGGCGCTTTATGCCGCTGTCGGCCGAGCCTATGATTTCAGCCTCGAAGCGCAGCAGGCACCCGACGATTTCGACGAGCT
The DNA here is from genome assembly GCF_021864455.1 of Erythrobacter sp. SN021. Classification (NCBI taxonomy): domain Bacteria; kingdom Pseudomonadati; phylum Pseudomonadota; class Alphaproteobacteria; order Sphingomonadales; family Erythrobacteraceae; genus Erythrobacter; species Erythrobacter sp. SN021. The sequence continues at coordinate 434,878 of NZ_JAKKUW010000003.1, read as the reverse complement.
TTTGAATGAAAATGGGCTGACTTTCCAAGACCGCGCGCCGATGACCCCGGTGGTCAAGCTGGTCTTCGGTGCCGATTACGACAAGACGCGCCTGACCGAATACGCCGCCGTTCTGATGCACGCCCACCGTGTCGGCGTGGAGCGCGGCAAGCTGACCGCATTCCTTCGCGAGGCGGAGGGGGGCCTCAAAGGCGTGGTCCAGGCGGAACGCCGCGCACGAAAGGAAGAACAGGGCAAACCGGTCGCCGACGAGAAAGCGGTACGTCCGGCGCTGGCCGGGAAATTGCGCGCGCTGGACCCGCTCTCGCTCGCCGAACTGGACGAGGAAGGCGCCGAATTCGCGCTTGTGATGGTTCGCCGCACGCCCGAGGGCGCGCTGGAAATTATTGGCGAAGTGCCCGAGGATATCCCGCTCGTGGAACGCGCGGCGCGCAAGCTGCTCGGCTAGAACGGCACTTCCACAAAGGGCTTGTCGGCGCTGCGCCGCAACGGCTAGCGCGGGGCGATGCCGTTCCTGCCTACCGCGTCCGTCCGTATCCAGCCTTATTTCGGTTACCGAAATCGAGAACGATTGCGCATTACAGCGCGCGCGTTGCGATCGCGGGTGGGCCGGTTCGAGAAACGCGGCAAATGGCGCGCCGCCAAAACGATGCTGGGCCAATTCGCCAGCCACGAGGTCGCGGAATTTCCCGTCGAGCTCGAAATCGCGCGCCCCGGCGCCAATAGCCAGCGCCATCAGGGCCTGACCGATAAGGAAGGCTTCGTCCATTTCGACATTCGCCTCGATCCCGAATGGTCTTATGACGATCATCCGGCCTGGGAAACCGTGGTCTTTCACTGGAAGACGGCGGGAGAGGAGCAGTGCCTCGATGCGCATGTGATCGCTCCTGGCACCGACACTGCCCTGGCCGTCATTTCGGATATCGACGATACGATCATCGAAACGGGAATTACCGGCGATTTCCGCAAGGTCATGCGCAATTGGCGGCGCGTTCTGATGCAGATGCCCGAAGAACGCATCATCGTGCCCGGTGCGGATGTTTTCTACAATGCCCTTGGCGGCGGCGACGTGCTGGCGGAAGGCGAGGGTCATGTAGGAGAAACCCAGCCGGCCACGCATCGGCCCTTTTTCTACGTATCGTCCAGTCCGTGGAATCTGTTCAGCTATCTCGTCACCTATATCCGGGGTCGCGGTCTGCCGCTGGGGCCGATCTTCCTGCGCGACTGGGGGCTCAACCGCGAAACCTTCGGTTCGTCGAGCCACGGTGCGCACAAGCGCGCGGCGATCGACGGTATCCTTGGCGCCTATCCCGACATGAAGTTCGCCCTGATCGGCGACGACAGCCAGGGCGACCTCACCGCTTTCGCCGATGTGGCGCTGGAGAATCCGGATCGCGTGCGCGCCATATTCATCCGCAAGGTCGGTGACGCGATGAGCCCCGAAGAATTGAACGCGAAGGCAAAGCTGAAGGCCGCGAACATACCGCTGTGGCTGGGCACCAGCTACGATACGGGGCACAAGTTTCTGGCGTCGGTGGGGCTGTTGGCGGACGAGGAGGCTAGGGCGATCGTCGATTCGGTCGAACGAACCGATCCTTCGGCCGCCGGGTGAGCCGCCCGATGAAGCTTCTGATCGGCGTCGTGGCGGTGCTGGCTGTGGCGGGCGGCATGCTGATGCTGGCAATCCGCAATAACGGGCCTGCGGTTCTCGACGCGATCGACAGGCTGACCGGGGGGACGCGGGGTGTCGTGCTCGTCGCCAAGACGAGCTATGGCGGGCATCCGGATCACCAGCTGCGCATCTACGCGCCTGCCGCCGCGACGCAGCCGCTCCCGGTGGTGGTCTTCGTTCATGGCGGGAGCTGGCGCTGGGGCGATCCCGACGATTACAATTTCGTCGCTCGTTCGCTGGCGCCCGAGGGTTTCCTGGTGGTGCTCGCAGGCTACCGACTGGGCGAGGACGGGCGCTACCCGGCCATGCTCGAAGATACGGCTTCCGCCATCGCGCACGCTGCGCGTCTCGCGCCTCGCTATGGCGGCGACCCGGCCAGAATGGTGCTGGCGGGCCATTCCGCCGGTGCCTATAATGTCGTGCAAACCGCGCTGGAGGAGAAGTGGCTGGCAGACGGCCCGGGCCGCATACGCGGCGTCGTGGGACTGGCCGGGCCTTACGATTTCTTCCCGTTCGACAGCGAATCGACCATCGCCAGCTTCGGTTCGGTCGAGGCAGGAGCTGCGAGCCAGCCGGTCAATCACGCCCGCGGCGATGCGGTGCCCATGCTGCTGATTCATGGCGAGCGCGACACGCTGGTCAAGCCGCGCAATACGAGCGCCCTGTCCCGTGCCCTGCGCGCAGCCGGCGCACCGGTCGAAACGCTGTTTTATGAGGAGTTCGATCACAATGCGCCGCTGGTTTCACTGGCCAGTCCCTGGCGGCGATCGCGCGATGTCGACAATGCGCTGATCGATTTCGCACGTCGGGTGAGCGAGGTTTCAGTTCCGGTTCAGGCCGAAACCCCTTAGGCTGCCCGCCAATGCGCCTGATTGCCCGCCTGCTCGCCATTCTTGCCGCCGCCATGCTCGCGGCGCAGCCGGTCGCCGCCCAGTCGATCCTGCGCGATGCGGAGACCGAGGCGTTTCTCGACGAGATATCCGCCCCCCTTATCGCCGCGGCGGGGCTCGAACCGGAGAATGTGGATATCGTTCTCGTCAACGACCGCTCGATCAATGCCTTCGTCGCCGGCGGGCAGATAGTCTATATTCATTCGGGTCTGATCGAGGCCGCAGACTCCGCCGAGGAAGTTCAGGGCGTGATCGCCCATGAGCTCGGCCACATTACCGGCGGTCATATCCTGCGTTATGGCGAAGGCGCGGCCTCCGCGACCAAGATTTCGCTGCTCTCGGTGCTCGCCGGGATCGGCGCCGCGCTGGCCGGGGCGGGCGAGGCGGCCATGGGCGTGATGGCGCTGGGCCAGCAGGCCGCGCTCGGCCAGTTCCTGTCCTTCAGCCGGACGCAGGAATCCTCGGCCGATTTCGCGGGCGCCGAATATCTTTCGAAGGCGGGAGTTTCCGGCCGGGGGTCGCTGACCTTCTTCGGCAAGCTGCTCAACCAGGAATATCGTTATGGCTACAGCCAGAGCGACGAGGCCGGCTTTTATCGTACCCACCCCTTGTCGGGCGATCGGATTGCCGCGCTGCGCGAAGTCTATGAAAAGGACCCGGCCTGGGATCGGCCGCCCAATGCACGCAACCAGGCCAATTTCGACCGCGTGAAGGCCAAACTGACCGGTTACATCGCCAAGCCTTCCGCAACCCTGCGAGACTATCCCGAAACCGATCAGTCGATCCCCGCGCTCTATGCCCGTGCCTATGCCTATCACCAGAACGCCCGGGTGGACCGCGCGCTCGATGCGGCGGATGCGCTGATCGCGACGAGCCCGGACGATCCCTATTTCCTCGAACTCAAGGGGCAGGTGCTGCTCGAATCGGGGCGCCCGGGCGAAGCGCTCGATCCGCTGCGCCGCGCGACTGCCCTGACCAATTCCGAACCCCTGATCGCCAGCATGTTCGGCCATGCGCTGATCGCGACCGAAGATCCGGCCAATTACGAAGAGGCCGAACGCGTATTGCGCGCCGCGGTGGGCCGCGACCGGCGCAACCCGTTTGCCTGGTACCAGCTCGGCATGGTCTATGCCGCCCGTGGCGACACCGCCCGGGCGCGGCTGGCGACGGCGGAGCAACAGGTGATGAGCGGACAATATGCGCTCGCGCTGCGCAGCGCCCAGGCGGCCGAGGGCGGGCTCGAGCGGGGAACGCCCGACTGGATTCGCGCGCAGGATATAGGCATGCAGGCGCGCGCGCTGCTGGAACGGCAATGCGAAATGGAACGCGGGCGCAATTGCGCACCGCGCTGACTGACGGATTAGGGGCCTTATGAGAAATCATCTGCTGACCGCGCTGATCGCGCTGGTGTTCGGCTTTGCCGGTGCCGCGCTGTGGTCGCTGTCCGGCCTCGGCAACGGCCAGACTCGCGACTATTTGCTCGCCAATCCGCAGATCCTGCCCGAGATGGCCGAAGCCTATCAACGCGGGGATGCGCAAAACCGACTGGCGCAGATCGCGGACGAAGTGAAGCAGCCCTTCCCCGGCGCGGTGCTTGGCAATCCCGACGGATCGAAAGTGCTGGTCAAGTTCACCGATTATGGCTGCACCTATTGCCGCCAGTCGGTCGCAGCGATCGACGAGCTGATCGCCACCGATCCCGAGCTCAAGGTGGTGGTGCGCGAATGGCCCATTTTCGATGGCAGCGAACAGGCTGCGCGCATGGCGCTCGCGGCAGCGAAACAGGGCAAGTATCCCGCCTTCTATCACGCCATGTTCGAACAGGGTCCCCCAAGCGAGGGCACGATTGCCCGCGCCGCGCAGATTGCCGGGCTCGACATTGCCGCCGCCGAGGTTTTCGCGCAGTCCGACGAAGCGACCGCCGAACTGGCGAAGACCATGGCTTTCGCCCGCACATTGCAATTCACCGGCACGCCGAGCTGGGTAGCGGGCGGCGAGGTGATCGAGGGGCTGGTTCCCGCCGAACGGCTCGCCAAGGCGCTCGACGCCGAAACCTAGGCGCTCACTCCTCTTCCAGTGCCTTCGCATAGGCCGAGGCGATCGGTTTCGCCATCACGCGGCGCACCATCGGTTCGAAGAACTCAAGCGGTTCGCTGTCGTAATCGGGATCGAACGCTGCCTGATCGTATTTTTCGCAAAATTCGCGGCAGGCCTCGAAATGGGGATGATCCGCGAACTTGTCGCGCGCATTCTGGTCCATGCCGAGAAAATGAAAATAGTAATAGCCCTGGAAGGCACCGTGATTCTGGCAGATCCAGTGCACTTCCTCGCTCACGAAGGGCTTGATAATCGAGGCGGCGACTTCGGGATGATTGTAGCTCCCCAGCGTGTCTCCGATGTCGTGCAGCAGCGCCATTACGACATATTGCTCGTCGCGCCCGTCGCGATGTGCACGGGTCGCGGTCTGCAGGGAATGCTCCAGCCGACAAATCGGAAAGCCTCCGAAATCGCCGTCGAGTAGCTTGAGATGGTCCAGCACACGGTCGGGCAACCCCTTGGCAAAGGCGCGATATTCGCCGCCAATGATCGCCCAGTCTTCGGCCGTGCCTTCCTTCATCTCGCGGAACTTGGCGCGTTCGCTGGCTGCATGTTCGATATTTTCCTGCACGCCCATCGCGTCTCTCCCTCGCTTCGGCTGTCGGCGGCACTCTAGCGACTGGCGCAGTTCGTCGCAATTGCGCTAGGGGTTCCCGCACATGGCCGTGTTGCCCATCCGACCCACGCCGTTCTTCGAGAACAAGAACCAGGCGTTCTGGAACCTCCAGCTGGCTGGCTGGGGCGGGGCGACACTGCTGCGCGCAATGTCGGCGCTGGCGAACGACCTCCCGCCCGACCGGCTGGTCATCAATCTGATTTCCACCATCACCGGATTTTCGATCAGCCTGCTGCTGGCCGTCACCTACAATCGGCTAATCCGCCAAAAGCCACTCGTCACATGGGGCGCGACGACCGTGGTTCTTGCGATCGCGACCGGAATCTATGCCTTCATCGACAGTTGGGTTCTGGAAGTAGCGGGCGGCGCGACGAGCCAGAATTTCGCCAAGCTGTTCATCGGTATCTACTTCTTCAACCTCACCCTGCTCGGCGCCTGGTCGGCGCTGTATTACGCGATCAATTTCTTCCTCCAGGTGGAAGAACAGGCCGATCGGCTCGAACGGCTGGAAGCGCAGGCGACCAGCGCGCAGCTCGCCATGCTGCGTTACCAGCTCAACCCGCATTTTCTGTTCAACACGCTCAATTCGATCAGCACGCTGGTGCTGCTCAAGCAGAGCGAGACGGCCAATGCCATGCTGACCCGCCTGTCGAGCTTTCTGAGGCATACGCTGGTCACCCAGCCGGGCGGGAAAGTGACGGTTGAGCAGGAGGTCGAGACATTGCAGCTCTATCTCGGCATCGAACAAATGCGTTTCGAGGAGCGCCTGCGCTCCACCTTCCGCATCGAACCGGAGGCGGCAAAGGCCCAGCTGCCGGCCATGCTGCTGCAACCGCTGGTCGAAAATGCGATCAAATACGGCGTCAGTCCGCAAGAGGAGGGTGCAGAAATATCGATCGCAGCGCAGGTGGTCGGCCCGCGCCTGCGCGTCACCGTGTCCGATACCGGCCCCGGCATGACGATGAACAATACCGAGGACGGTCTGCCAGCCGTCAGACCCAGCCGTGCGCGGCGCGATTCGACCGGCGTCGGCCTCACCAATATTCGCGACCGGCTGGCCCAGGCCTATGGCGAGGAACACCGCTTCGAAATCCGGTCGCCCGAAAGCGGCGGGTTCTCGGTGCTGATCGAACTCCCCTTCGAAACGGAGGAGGCCGAGGCGTTAAGCCGCGAGCAAGCCCCCGGCGCCCAAGTCGAACCCGTTAAGAAACCTGCGGCTCGCCCGGCCGTTACACCCTCACCAACACCCCCGAAAGCACACCAGGCATCATGACTATTCGAACCATCCTCGTCGACGACGAGAAGCTTGCGATCCAGGGCCTCCAACTGCGCCTCGAACCCTTTGAAGACGTCGAAATCATCGAGACCTGCCAGAACGGTCGCGAAGCGATCCGCGCGATCAAGACGTTGAAGCCCGATCTCGTCTTCCTCGATATCCAGATGCCCGGTTTCGATGGCTTTTCGGTCGTCCAGGGCGTGATGGAGATCGATCCGCCGCTGTTCGTTTTCGTCACCGCCTTCCAGGAACATGCGATCCGTGCCTTCGAAGCCAATGCGGTCAATTACCTCATGAAACCGGTCGACGAGGACAAGCTCGCCGACACGGTCGAACGCGTGCGCCAGCGGCTTGCCGAAAAGAAATCGACCGAAGAGGCGGAGAAGCTCAAGAACGTTCTCTCAGAGGTCGCTCCCGAAGCTGCGGAAGGCTTCGCCGGCGAGGAGGCGGAGGCGTCGAGCAGGTATGAGAAGCTCATCAACGTCAAGGATCGCGGCCAGATCTTTCGTGTCGAAACCGACACGATCGAGCATATCGAGGCGGCCGGCGATTATATGTGCATTTATACCGGCGACAATTCGCTGATCCTTCGCGAGACGATGAAGGACCTCGAACGCCGTCTCGACCCGCGCAAGTTCCAGCGCGTCCACCGCAGCACGATCGTCAATCTCGACCAGGTGCGGCAGGTGAAACCGCACACCAATGGCGAATGCTTCCTGGTGCTCGACTCGGGCGCCGAGGTTAAGGTCAGCCGCAGCTACCGCGACGTGGTGGCGCGCTTCGTGCATTAGTTTGCTTTTCCCACCGACATCCGTCGGTGCGTCCTCGCTAGACGTGCAGCAAGCTGCACCCGCTGCGGGCGGGCGCCCTTGCCGGGCCTCCCCCGGCCCGGTTAGGAGCACTTCATGGCTTTCCAACTCTCCGGTTTCGACCTTTCCGCTTTCGTCCGCGACACTCTGGACGAGGATCTCGGCGAGGGTCTGGCGGGCGGCGGGCGCGACGTCACCAGCGAAAGCGTGATTCCCGCCGAGGCGCGCTTTGCGGGCGTGATGGATACGCGCGACGCAATCCATGTGGCCGGCCTTCCGGTCGCGGCAGCTTTCTTTCGTGCGCTCGATCCGGACATGAGCGTCGATCTTCTGGTGGAAGAAGGCGCGAGCGTGCCGGCGGGCACCGATCTCATGCGGCTCGAAGGCAATGCCCGCGCCATGCTGACCGCCGAACGCAGCGCGCTCAACACCGTCCAGCATCTCTCGGGTATTGCCACGATGGTCGCCGAATATGTTCGTGCGATGGATAATCCTGGCTGCACCCTGCTCGATACGCGCAAAACCATTCCGGGCCTGCGCATGCTTGAAAAATACGCCGTGCGCATGGGTGGCGGGTCGAACCACCGCATGGGCCTGTGGGATGCGGCGATGATCAAGGACAATCATGTCCTCGTCGCCGGTTCGGTCGGCGAAGCGGTGCGCCGCGCGGTCGAAGCCGGAGTGAAGGACATCATCTGCGAGGTCGACCGGATCGACCAGATCGAGCCCGCTTTGCAAGCCGGGGCGACCCGCCTCCTGCTCGACAATATGGAACCGCCGATCCTGCGCGAGGCCGTGGCGCTGGTCGCGGGCCGTGTGCCGACCGAGGCGAGCGGGGGTATCAATCTGGATACCATCCGGGCGAAAGCCGCCACCGGGGTCGATTACGTATCGGTCGGCCGCCTCACCCAAAGCGCTCCGGCTGCCGATATCGGTCTCGACTTTACCCCCTTGTGATTTGCGGGCATTCTTTCCCGTCGAAAACGGGGGGAATTAGGAATGCGACCGGTTTCTATCCTATGGTTCGAGCGCCTGTTTCTGCTCAGCCTTGTGCTCGTTCTCGTCAACAGCGTGGTCCAGTACGACGCTTTCCTGGCACAAATCCGGAGCGATCCTGCCCTTGCCGCCATGGGTCCGGGCAATGGCTTCGCCGTCGGCGTGATCGCGATCAGCCTGCTGATTCCCTTGATCCTGTGGTACTTCATCGCCCGCCGCGCGAGCGTAATCGCGAAATGGATGCTGGTGGTCCTGACCGCTTTCGGGCTGCTGTTCGTGAATTTCGATCCCGCAACCATGTTTAATCCCGCCAGGCTGACGAGCCTGGTGGTCACGGTTCTCCAGCTTGCGGCCATCGCCTTGCTTTTCCGCGCCGATGCCAGGGCTTGGCTTAGCCGAACTGACGATCATGCGGCGCCCTAGCCATGGCGTCGTCCTGCTGCTCGCCGCGGCGCTGCTTCCCTCCGCACCGCTTGCCGCGCAGCATTACCAGTGCGATTTGCCAACCAGCCTGCGCCTGCCGCAAGTAACTCCCGATGCACCGCCGCGCCGCCTGCCGATCACCGGCTACACGCTGGCGTTGAGCTGGAGCCCGGAATTCTGCAAGCCGCGCAAGGGCCAGCGCCGCCATGCGCGCCAATGCAGTGGACGCGAGGGGATGTTCGGCCTGGTCGTCCATGGGCTCTGGCCGCAAAGCGGGCGGAGCTGGCCGCAATGGTGCCCTGCCCCCCGCGCCCCCTTGCCGCGCGAGGTGGCGGCAAACATGTGTATCTCGCCTTCCGCCGCGCTCCTTGCGCGCCAATGGGCCAAGCATGGCGCCTGCATGACAAAGCGCCCTGCAACCTATTTCAAAGTCACCCGCATATTGTGGCGGGGCCTGCGCATCCCCGACTTCGATCGCGTGAGCCGCGAGGACGGCCTCACCGCAGGCACCATCCGCACCCGCTTCACCGATGCCAATCCCGACTGGCCGCGCGAAGCAGTCGGCGTGAAGCTCAACGCGCGGGGATGGCTCGAAGAACTGCGCCTGTGCTACGACAAACGCTTCATGCCCGCGACCTGCGACCGGGCGCGCTTTGGAGCGCGGAACGAGGCGGCGGCGAAGATATGGCGGGGGTTGTAGCTAGTTCACCGAGATGGTCTTTTCCGTGACGGATGGAAGCACATCATCGAGCCAGTCATGGGACTGCAATGCTGCGGAGTCATCCCAGTGCAGCTCGTCGCCGTCTACCCAGAAGTAGAATGAACTGGAGGTCTCGGACTCGAGACAAATCCCTACCATTGTTCTGTGCCAGACAAGTTCAGCGATCCGGTCAATTGCAAGGCCAGAAAGCGTCGGGAAAAGATCCCGCGTAACGTCGGACAGTTCTGTCCTGCCGAATTCGTCCATCTCCGTGGGGCTGGACAGTGGATCGCTATCAAGGATCATTCTCTGACCATCGCCGGCGACCCGCAAGCGCAGCGTTTTCCCGTTCGTGAAACTTAGGAGTAGGCGAAGAGGCGGGCCATTAGGTTTCTCATTGAAATAGTGCCTCTCCGCAGTGATCGAGGTCAGCTTCATCGCCGCTCCCTGAAAAACTCGCGCAACAATTCCGCCGCCCTCGCCTCGCCGATACCGGCATAGACCTCGGGCCGGTGCAGGCACTGGGGCTGCTCGAACACCCGCGCGCCGTGTTCGACCGCGCCGCCCTTGGGATCGCTCGCCGCATAATAGAGCTTGCCGATGCGCGCATGGACGATCGCGCCCGCGCACATGGCGCAGGGCTCGAGCGTGACCCACAAGTCGCAATCTGTGAGGCGTTCCTCGCCCAGCGCGCGCGCCGCGCGGCGAATCGCGAGGATTTCGGCGTGGGCGGTTGGATCGTGCGTTTCGCGCGGGGCGTTGTGCGCCTCCGCTATCACCTCGCCGCCGCGAGTCACCACCGCGCCCACCGGCACCTCGCCCAGCGCGGAGGCCTTTTCTGCAAGCGCAAGAGCGCGCTCCATGGGTTGCGGAAGTGTCCAGGCGGCCATATCCGCCAGGCGCTAGCCCTCGACGCGCAAGCGTGCAACGTGCTTGACGATTCGCACCCTCGCCGCTATGCGCGCCGCTTTCCGGGACAAGAACGGACCCACACTGCTTTTGCGCAGGACGGGAAAGCTCGCCCGCCCATTCGAACGAGAGACGTATCATGTCGCGCATTTGCGAACTCACCGGCAAGGGCCGCCAGGTCGGCAACAATGTGAGCCACGCCAACAACAAGACCAAGCGGGTCTTCCTGCCGAACCTCCAGAACGTCACGCTGATGAGCGAAAAGCTCGATCGCAGCTTCAAGTTTCGCGTATCGACGCAGGGCCTGCGCAGCGTCGAGCACAATGGCGGCCTCGACAACTGGCTGCTCAAGACCGGCGACGACAAGCTGTCGGCCAATGCGCTCAAGGTGAAGCGCGAGCTGAAGAAGGCGAACGCCGCTTCCGCTTGAGGTCTGCGGGGCGCCGGGCGCCCTGGCAACAGCGGAAATTCGAAGGGCGCGCGAGGGCTACTCGCGCGCTTTTTCGCGTTGGTCCCAGCGTAGTTTGAGCAGCAGGGTGCGCTGGGTCGACATGAAATTGTCGTCCGAGATCAACCACAGATGCGTCCCGTCGTGGTCACGGGTCAGCGTCAGCCCCTCGTAATTTTCCTGCGGAATCGCATCGCCGAATTCGGTCACCAGACGCGCGGCGATACTGCCATCGGGGTTCCGCCGATCGATATTCACGTGAGCGATCGCCGATTCGAAGCCGGGCGGGATGCCCCAGACCACGCGGCGCAGAAGCACGAGCGCCTGCCCGCCGCCGATCGGCGTGCCGTCGACAGGACGGTAGCCCGCCGGAATGCCCACGATCGCTCTTGCGGGGTCCCGATCCTTCACGGGGTCGGTGGCGAAGACAAGGGCATGATGCCGCCCCCGCCCGCGGCGCGCGCGTTCTTCCACCACGAGAAAACGGCCGTCCGCCAAACGGACCAGCGTTTCGGCTCCGGCATTGTCTTCCCAATCGCGCATCCCGGCCGGTCGAACCTCGGCATCGGGATTGAAGCGTGTGTCGAAGCGGACAATCGACTTGCGATATTCGTAGCCGCCCCACACCGTGCCGCTGGCCGGGTCGACCGCCAGGGATTCCAGATCGCGCCCCACTTTGGCGCTCGCTTCCTCATGGGCGAACCGGGCGAGCACGCCTGGCTGCGCGCTGCGGTCGGGCCGCTCGAATTGCAATCTTCGCCCCGTATCCGACCCGGCCAGAAAACGCCTATCGTCCCGTGCGACCAGCGCGGAAAATCCGCCGAATTCCAGCCGGTCGCCGGTCAATTCCCATGCGGCGGAGAGCGTAAAGGGGCCGCGCCGCTCCGGCGTTATCGCCAATGGCCGGATCGTCACCGACCGTTGGAAATCGCGCGGGGGTTCGGGCGCACGCCACCAGAGGCCCGGCGCAAGCGCCGCCGTGAGCAGGATGATGGAGAGCAAACGCGTGCGGCGCATGGGCGGTACGTTTCCTTCGCTGGGCGGGCGGGCGCTTTAGGCGCTCAGCGCATCGGACCGGTGAACAGCAGCGGGTCGAGCCGGGCATTGCGCCATTTGAGGCTCCAGTGCAGATGCGGACCCGTCGCCCGGCCGGATGAGCCGATATCGCCGATGTGCTGGCCCTGCGTCACCCTGTCGCCCTTGCCCACATAGAGCCGCGACGAGTGCAGGAAGGCGCTGTTGAGCCCCTGCCCGTGATCGATAATCAGCAACTTGCCCTCCAGGCTGAAATCGTCTTCCGCCAGCACGACCACACCGTCGGCGGGCGCGACATAGGGCGTTCCGCTGGTGCCGGTGCTGATGTCGATTCCCGAATGGTAGCTGCCCGGCTCGCCGCGATAGATGCGCTGCGCACCGAAGCGGCCCGAGATACGTCCCGATACCGGCCAGATGAAATCCTGCTGCCAGCCCCGCGCGCCGGTTTCCGCCAGCCGCGCATTCCAGATGGCATCGAGTTCGGGCTGGCGACGGCGCATGAAAGCCGCGTTCGACCCCCGCGGCCTGCGCGCGACGTTGACGTGCTCGATATCCCAGGCGCGCGGAGCCACGGTCAGCGGGCTGTCTATCGTCTGCCCATCGGTCAGCCGCGCGATCAGCCGCATCGTTTTCGGCGAATCGCGGTCGAAGGCGGCGAAGAACCGCCCCTCGCCATCGAAAGCGAGCTCTTCCTCGCCCAGCATCGCCTGGGCCGTGCCGTTCGGCACTGTTCCGCGTATCCAGCCCCCCTGTTCCAGCTCGCCCGCGAAAGTGAAGACTGCGGGGCGTGGCGGGTACGGCGCCGGAGTCGGAGTAGGTGCGGGGGCCGCGCGAACCGGCTGTACCACTTCCGTGCGCCGCGGCGGGGGTGCCTGCTCCGCCTCGGGGGCGGGAATGCAGGCTGTAGTCAGGAAGAGAAGCGGTGCGACCCGGGTGAAACTCACGGCGCCATTCGCTCGGTGGCGAGCTGCGCGCTGGCATAGGCTTCCTGGTGTTCGACCGACCAGTAACGCAGCTCGTCGAGCGGAATCGGCACACCGCTCATCGCACAGAAGACGTGATTGCCCGCGCGCAGGACGCGGAAGCCGGAAGGGCCATATTGCAGCTTGGCTTCGCCATTGGACGGGCCGGAATTCTTGTTCATCAACATGGTGTGAATCCTAGCAGGTCGACCTTAACCGAACAAATCGTCTTGTTTCGGTGCGGTTCGGGTCTTGCGCGGTTTGCGGCGGGGGGGGGCAGGAGATGCGGCGTCTGCGGTCGCGACATCGAGCTCGCCGTCGCGGAACTTGAGGGTGAGGGCGGCCTCCTTGGCCGCAGCGGCCTTGTCGGTGATGGTGCGCCCGTCGGGGCCGGTGACCCGGACATAGCCACGTTGGAGCGGGCGGTCGGGGTGGAGCTGTTCGGCGAGCCGCGCCAGAGCGGCCAACCGTTGGCGCCGCTCGGCAAGGGGCCGTTCGACCAGCGCGGGCACAAGCTTTTGCCCCGCCAGCGCGCGCTGCGCCTCGCGCAGATTGCGGTGGAGCGCAGCCGGAGCAAGGCGCAGGTTGGAGAGCTGCTCGCGCCCCTGCGCCGTCCGATCGCGCAGGCCCCGGCGCAGGCGTTCGGCAAGGTCGTCCAGCCGCTGCGCATGCGGTTCGAGCAACGCTTCCCGCTTCGGCAGCCGGTCGGTGCGCGCCTGCAACCGCTCGCGGCCCAATTGCACAGGGCGCAGGATTGCGCGTTTCTTGCGCGCTGCGAAATCGGCCAGAGTCGCGGCAAGTTCGGCGCGCACGGGAACGGCGATCTCGGCGGCGGCGGTGGGGGTCGGCGCGCGGCGGTCGGCGGCATAGTCGGCCAGCGTGGTGTCGGTCTCGTGCCCGACGGCGCTGATCGTGGGTATCGGGCAGTCGGCAATCGCGCGGACGACCACTTCCTCGTTGAAGCTCCACAGATCCTCGATCGAGCCACCGCCGCGCGCAACGATCAGGAGATCCGGCCGGTCGGGGTGGCCTTCGGGAATGGCCGAAAAGCCGCGCACCGCACCGGCAACCTGCTCCGCCGCGCCTTGACCCTGCACCAGCACCGGCCACACTATCACCCGGCTGGGGAAGCGATCCGCCAGGCGGTGGAGAATGTCGCGAATGACCGCCCCGGTGGGCGACGTGACCACGCCGATGGTGCGCGGCAGGAAGGGCAGCGGCTGTTTGCGCTCCTGCGCGAACAATCCTTCGGCCTGCAACCGGGCGCGGGTCTTCTCGAGCAGCGCCAGCAACGCGCCTTCGCCTGCCAGCTCCATCCGTTCGATGACGATCTGGTATTTCGAACGGCCCGGATAGGTGGTCAGCTTGCCACTGGCGACCACCTCCAGCCCGTCTTCGGGATTGAACGGCAGGCGACCGGTATTGCCCCGCCACATCACCCCGTCGAGCACCGCCTTCTCATCCTTGAGCGCACAATACATATGCCCGCTCGCCGCGCGCTTCACGCCCGACAGTTCACCACGCAGCCGCACGAAGCCGAAGCGATCCTCCACCGTGCGCTTCAGCGCTAGCGATATTTCGCTGACTGTAAGCGGCTCGGCGTTGTCGCCTGCGCGCGCCTTCGCTACCAAGCTTGCATCTTCTGCATCTGACGGGAAATCGGTGGGCATGAATATCCTTTTGCTTGGCTTGGGCGGTCGCGAGCATGCATTGGCGTGGAAACTGGCGCAATCGCCGCTGTGCGACAAGCTGTGGGCGGCCCCGGGCAATCCCGGCATCGCCCAGGACGCGGAATGCGTCGCGCTCGACGCGACCGATCATGACGCCGTGATCGCATTCGCGCGCGAGAAGGAGATCGGCCTCGTCGTGATCGGGCCAGAGGCTCCGCTGGTCGACGGATTGGCCGATTCGCTGCGCGCGGCGGGCATCGACGCGTTCGGCCCTTCGAAACAGGCTGCACAGCTCGAAGGCAGCAAGGGCTTCACCAAGGAGCTGTGCAAGCGCGCGAACATACCCACCGCGCGCTACGAACGCTGCACCTCGCTGGAGGCGGCCTGGGGGGCGCTCAAGAAATTCGATCCGCCCTTCGTTCTCAAGGCCGACGGGCTGGCTGCGGGCAAGGGCGTGGTCATCGCCGACACGCGCGAGGAAGCGCAGAATGCGCTGAACGAGATGTTCGACGGCAAGTTCGGCAGCGCGGGCAGCGAGGTGGTGATCGAACAGTTCCTGACCGGCGAGGAGGCGAGCTTCTTCGCGCTCACCGACGGCACTGCGATTCTCCCCATCGGCACCGCGCAGGATCACAAGCGCGTGGGCGAGGGCGATACCGGCCCCAATACCGGCGGGATGGGCGCCTATTCCCCCGCCCCGGTGCTGAGCGAGGCGCTGCAGGCACAGGTGATGCGCGAGATCGTCGAGCCGACTGTGCAGACGCTGCGCGAGGAAGGCATGCCCTATTCGGGCGTTCTTTATGCCGGGCTGATGCTGACCACAGACGGGCCGCAGCTGATCGAATACAACGCGCGCTTCGGCGATCCGGAATGCCAGGTGCTAATGATGCGGCTCGAAAGCGATCTCGTCGAGCTGATGCAGGCCTGCGCGCGCGGCACGCTGGGCGAGGTGGCTGCGCCGGTCTTGTCGGACGATTTCGCGCTGACCGTGGTAATGGCAGCCGAGGGCTATCCCGGCACGCCCAAGAAGGGCGGCACGATCCACCTCGGCGAAGCGGAAGCGAGAGGCGCCAAGGTCTTCCACGCCGGCACCAAGCTCGACGGCGACACGCTCACCAGCAGCGGCGGTCGTGTCCTCAATGTGACGGCGCGCGGAGCAAGCGCGACCGAGGCGCAGGCCAATGCCTATGCCGCCGTCGACGCCATCGACTTCGCCGACGGTTTTTGCCGCAGGGACATTGGGCAAAGAGAGGTGAGAAGGGAGCGCGGGTAATCAGACCTACGTTGTCGCTGGTTGATCGCGGCCTTCAACACTTCCCCCAAGCGCTTACAATTGGGATTGAAGCCCTCGAGGCAATCCTAAGCGAAGTCGGGCAAGAAGGCCCCGGGACGCGGATCACCAATGCGCCGGAACTAGACCGCTTTCTGGATCCAGAAGGTGCTCTTGCTGCTGTGTTGGCAGAATGCGGAGCCCTCGGAACTCGGCCCGTACGTGCCATCCTGTTCGACAAATCCATGAACCAGAATTGGGCGCTGGGCTGGCATCAAGACCGGACAATTTGCGTCAAGGACCGGGTGGGGGTTGAGGGTTTCGGTCCATTTACGAGAAAGCAAGGCCTCGTCCACGTCGAACCGCCGTTCGAAATCATCGAACGAATGACGACTCTTCGAATACATCTCGATGACGTACCCATGGACAACGCACCACTCTTGGTCGCCGAGGGTTCGCACCGCCTCGGAAAAATTCCCGTGTCGGAAGTCGACGCAATCGCGGCATCGCTGCCAACTTGCGCTTGCCTTGCGAGACGAACTGACGTGTGGGCCTATTCGACGCCAATACTGCACGCATCAAAGCGCGCCGGAAACGGAGGTCGCAGAAGGGTTCTGCAAGTCGACTACTCGCCCGACGATTTACCGCCTCCCCTTGAATGGCTTGGCATCTGCTCGCCTTCGGAGCCGAACTGATGTTGTTTACCCCGGTAACGATACCCATTCGCGCCTACCTTGGACGCAACTAGATATGCTACAAGAAGCGCCACTCCCCTTGATGTCTATAGCGGGTGAGCCTCAACCCAACTTCTCAGCCACCAGCGCCTTCAAATCCGCTTCGCTCCTCGCGCCGTAATGCGAGATGATTTCGGCGGCGCAGATGGCGCCCATGCGCAGGCAGGTCTCGAGGCTCTCGCCGCGGGCGTGGCCGGTGAGGAAGCCGGCGGCGAACAGGTCGCCCGCGCCAGTCGTGTCGACAACCTTGTCGATCGGCTCGGCGGCCACTTCGGCGCGCTGGCCATTGGCGATGCCGACCGCGCCCTTGGCGCTGCGGGTGGCGACGAGGACGGGGATCTGGTCCTTCACCATGGCGAGGCCCGCTTCGAAATCGTCGGTCCCGGTCAGCGTGGCGAGTTCGTGCTCATTGACGAAGAGGATGTCGATCTGTCCCTCTTCGATCAGCGCGCGGAAATCGTCGCCGTGGCGGTCGATCACGAAGCTTTCCGAAGCGGTAAAGGCGACCTTGCGCCCCGCCTTGCGCGCCACCTCGATCGCCCGGCGCATGGCGCTGCGCGGCTCTTCGGGGTCCCACAGATAGCCTTCCAGATAGAGGATGCCCGCGCTGGCGATCAGCTCGTCGTCGAGCGCGGCGGGCGGCAGGAACTGGCTCGCGCCGAGGAAGGTGTTCATCGTACGCTCGCCATCGGGCGTCACGAAGATGAGGCAACGCGCGGTCGAGGGCTGGCCTTCGCGGGCAGGCGTGTCGAAATCGATGCCGACCGCGCGGATGTCGTGGCTGAAGACGTCGCCCAGCTGGTCGGCTGCAACCTGTCCGACGAAAGCGCATTGCGCGCCGAGTGCCGACATGCCGGCCAGCGTGTTGGCAGCGGAGCCGCCCGAAATTTCCCTCGCCGGTCCCATTGCCTCGTAGAGCCGCCGCGCACCCTCCTCGTCGACCAGGGTCATGCCGCCCTTGTTCAGTTCGAGTTCGTCGATCAGCTCGTCGGTGCAGGGGGCCATCACGTCGACAATGGCATTGCCGATCGCAATAACGTCGTAGCGGGGTTCGGTCATGGGTACTCCGGCGGGGGGATTCGAATTGTCGGGCGCCGTTAGCGCTTCGTCGCGCATAGGCCAAGGGCAGCGTTGACTTAGACCCAGGCCGCGCGCATCCCGGCACCGCATGATGTCGCTGCCTGCCGCTCTCGCCCTGTCGATCCGCCAGTTGGGCGACCCGGCGATCCTGAAGGTTCTGTTCAAGACCGCGCTGGCGACCCTGGCCATCTTCGCCGCAGGGGGGGCGGGGCTCTATGTGCTGGTCGAGCGCGCGATCGACAGCGTGACGAGCGCCGATACCTTCGGCATGGGTGCGCTGGTCGCAGCAGCGGGTATGATCCTGGCAGGCTGGTTCCTGTTCCGTGTCGTGGCTCTTTTCGTCCTCCAGTTTTTCGCCGAGGACGTCGTGCGGGCGGTCGAAGCGAAGCACTATCCTCAAGCTGCGCATACGGTTCGCGACATTCCCCTGAGCGAGGAAGTCGGCAATGCGTTTCGATCGCTCGCGCGCACGGTCCTTGCCAATGCAGCCGCTCTGCCAGTCGCGGGCCTGCTGCTGGTCACGGGTGTCGGTGCGGCGGCCGTGTTCTGGGCCGTCAATGCCTATCTGATCGGGCGAGAGCTGCGCGACATGGTCTGGCTGCGCCACCGCGTCGATGCAGCCGAGATCGCGCCGATGGGCAGTGCCAAGCGGTTTTTGCTCGGCGGCGTGGTGGTCGCCTTGCTCGCGATACCTTTCGTCAACCTCCTCGCCCCGATAATAGGTGCGGCCAGTGCGACCCATCTGGTCCACCGCGCCCGCGAGAAAGGCATCGATGCGTAAGTCCGCCCTGTTCCTGCTTCCCTTGCTCGGTGCCTGCACCACCGTTCCCGCAAGCGTGCCATCCGCGCCCGCCGCATCGCGGCCAGCCGCTTCGCCGCCGCCGCAGGAAGTGCGCGTGGCTCCGACTACCCCATCGTTCCGCGCGCCGAGAGTGATGAACGTGCCCGGCCTGGAAGGTGTGATCGGCAGAAACGAGACGGCACTCGCCAATATGTTCGGTCCGCCGCGCCTGAACGTGACGGAAGGCGATGCCAAGAAACTCCAGTTCGTGGGCGAGGCCTGCGTGCTCGACATCTATCTTTATCCGCTGGAGCCGCGCGGCGAGCCGAGCGCGACCTATGTCGACGCGCGGCGGGCCAGCGACGGCCTCGATGTCGACCGGGCCGCCTGTGTGCAGGCCCTCAAACGCTAAGCTCCGCGCCAGCGCCTTGCGGGTGTGTGCCGAATCGATGTGATGAGCCTGGCACGATGCTGGCGATCAACAGATACGATGGAGGCGCAGCTATGCTCAGCACCATACGGCATTCCGGGCACGGGCACGCTGGGTCGGCGCCTCGTTCGGATCCGCTGATACCGCACCGATCGTATCCTTATCGGCACACCCGATCCGAAGAATGCGAGGCGGCACCATTACAATTTGACGAAAATATCCTAGGTAGGCGCCAGCGGGGGCGATTAAGGCACAAGGGCCATGGAACGGGTAATCTACAATTTCGACAGCCTGCCGCTACGGCATAGCGCGACGACGGCACCCAAGCGCCGTTCGATCTACCGTGCGCGGCGCGTGCCCGAGCCCCGTATCGGAATCATCTACAATCCGCGAAGCCACCGCAATCAGGGGCAGGATCTCGCCTGTGCGGGCGCCGACAGCGTCATGGTTGCGCAACCGCGCACGCGTGACGAGATCGCGCATGCCCTGGCCGGTTTCGCCCGCGACGGGATCGATTTCCTCGTCATCAACGGCGGTGACGGCACGGTCCGCGATGTGCTGACCATGGGCCAGGCGGTATTCGCCGATCGCTGGCCCGCAATAGCGGTGCTTCCCAAGGGCAAGACCAATGCGCTCAACGTCGATCTCGGCGCCCCCGCCGACTGGTCGCTCGAAGGGGCGATCGCCGCCTATGCCTCGGGCCGGCGGCTGGTTCGCCGCCCGCTCACGGTGAGCCGCGATGGCGAACAATCTCCCGCAATGCTCGGTTTCATTTTCGGTGCCGGGGCGTTTACGCTGGGCATCGAGGCCGGGCAGGACGCGCATTCGCTGGGTTTCTTCAACAGTCTGGCGGTTGGCGCAACCAGCGCCTGGGGCGTGCTCCAGGGCCTGTTCGGGAGCGATCGCAACAAGTGGCGGCGGGGCACGCAGATGGAGCTGCGCTTCCTTCCCTCGGGCACGCCCGTTCCGCGGTCGGCCCATGGCAATCCCGCACGCCGCAGCGTCATGCTGGCATCGACGCTGGAGCGCATGCCGATGGGTATCGAGCTTTTCGGCCAGCCGCGTCCGGGCCTCAAACTCGCCGTGCTCGATCACCCGCGTCGCCGCGTGCTCGCGGCGCTGCCCGCTATCCTTATGGGCTGGCGTCCGGGCTGGCTCGCCAAGGCCGGGCTCCACCAGCTCGATGCCGAGGCGCTGGCGGTCGACGTCGATGAACCGGTCATTCTGGATGGCGAGGCCTTTCCTCCGGGTCGTTACCGGGTCGGACAAGGGCCGGAACTCACTTTCATCAGCGCGTGAAGCCCGCTCTTTCGCAGCGGATCGCGAGCGCACTCGATCGCCCGGTGCGCGACGAGGTCGCGGCCTATGCCCGGCAGCTTGGGGAAGAGGCGGGCGCGCTTGCCGTGTTGTTCTACGGGTCGAATCTGAGGACCGGCTCGCTCGAGGGTGTGCTCGATTTCTATGTCCTGCTGCCCGGCCCCCAACGCGAGCGCGTCTGGCCGCGCGTCGGCTATCGCGAATGGGATCATGCGGGAGAGTGCCTGCGCGCCAAGATCGCGACCATGTCGCTCGCGCAATTCGCCAGGGCCGCGGAAGGGCAATCGCGCGATACGACGATCTGGGCGCGCTTCGTCCAGCCATCGGCCCTGGTCTGGGTAGCGGACGATACCGCCCGCACCGCAGTGCTTGCGGCGCTGGCATCGGCGGCCGTCACCGCAGGGCGGCTGGCCGCGGCGGTCGGCCCCGAAAGCGGACCGGCCGAAGACTATTGGCGGGCGCTGTTTCGCGCTACCTATCGGGCGGAATTCCGGGTTGAGAAGCCGGGCCGGGAAGATTCGATACTCGATGTGAATGCGGCGCATTTCGATGGCCTGCTGCCGCTCGCCTGGGAGGCTGCCGGGATCGGTTTTACGCGTGAGAACGGGGTGCTGCGGCCCAGCCTGCCCGCTTCGCGGCGCCGCCGCATTCTCGGCTGGTGGCGCCGCCGCGCCCGCCTTGGCAAGCCGCTCAACCTGCTGCGGCTGGCCAAGGCAACCACCACCTTCGATGGCGCTGCCGACTATGCCGCGTGGAAGCTGCAGCGGCACACCGGCATCGCTCTCGAAGTGACACCGTTCCGCGCGAAATACCCGCTGCTCGCCGCGCCGGGGGCGCTGGTCGAGCTATGGCGCAAGCGCCGCGCTCAGCGGTAGCGCATCTGGATCGACATCGTTTTCACGCCGGTGCCGACATCGAAAGCGGTCTTCTTGTAGCTCGGCTTGCCGAGATTGAAGATGTTGATGCTGGGATTGTTCGACATCGCGCCGCCATCGGTGAAGATATCGGTCTTGCCATTGCCATTGACATCGTGGCGTACCGCAATGCCATATTTCCCGGGAGCGGGCAGCGGCATGCAAAATGTCATCGACCCTGCCTTGGCAGGCGCTTCCATGCGGTAGATCCAGCGGCCCTTTTCGAGCCAGTCCTGCTTGGTCCCGCGATAGCTTTGCACACGGATTGTACCGGTGCTGGCCTTGATACCATTGATCGTCACCGACACGGCGGGGCCTGCGGCAGATACGCATTTGCTGGGATCATGGGTGATCTTTTCGCGATATTGCGCTTCGGCGGGGGCGGGCGCGGCCAGTCCCGCGAGCGAGAGCGCTGCGATGGCCGAAGCGGCGATTGTCGTGCGTTTCATCAGCATTGTCCGAATCAAATCCGTAGAAAACCGGCATATGGGCGCCGGTGAAGCGAGGCGCGCTGCCCCGAGATATGGCTGCTGTTTACCTATATTGCGCTGAATTGCGGCTGAATTACTTCGCCGCGCACGATCTGGTCCGTATGGATCGGAATGACGCCATCGACCGTAGAGCAGATGCAGCCCATGTGGAAAAGGGCTCCCCGCTCGCTTGTTAACCCTCCTTTCGCGCGCGTAGGGCTGGCCAAAGCTCACACGCGACCCAAGGCCCGTGCCCCGCATGACCACCCCGTTGATTTCCCCATCCATTCTGTCTGCCGATTTCGCCGCGCTGGGCGCGGAGGTGCAGGCGATCGACGCGGCTGGCGCGGACTGGATCCATGTCGATGTGATGGACGGCCATTATGTGCCCAACATCACCATTGGTCCGGCCGTGGTGAAGGCGTTGCGCCCCCACACCGACAAGCCGTTCGACGTTCATTTGATGATTGCGCCGATCGATCCCTATCTGGAGGCGTTCGCCGAGGCCGGGGCGGACATCATTACCGTGCATCCCGAAGCGGCGCCGCATATTCACCGCACGTTGCAGGCGATTTCCAATCTCGGCAAGAAAGCGGGTGTCGTGCTCAATCCGGGCACGCCGGTCGAATCGCTCGACTATGTTCTGGAAGACGCCGACCTCGTCCTCGTGATGAGCGTGAATCCCGGATTTGGCGGGCAGAGCTTCATCCATTCGCAGCTTCGCAAGATCGAGGCGATCCGCAAGCGTATCGATGCGCTGGGCAAGCCCATCCATCTGGAGGTGGATGGCGGTGTGAATGCCGAAACCGCGCGGCTTTGCGTCGATGCCGGGGCCGACGTGCTGGTTGCCGGATCGGCGACCTTCAAGGGTGGGCCGTCGCGCTATGCGGCGAATATCGCCGCGCTGAAAGGGCAGCAGTGAGCCACGACGCGCGCACTCTCCTGCGCGCGGATGGCAGCGCCGCCGAAAGCGAAGCTGCGCCGGCCCTGCCGCTCACCGGCATGGCGGAACCGCTGGTGGATAATGCGGCGCCCGCCGAACTCGAAGCGGTTGCCGTGGAACCGGCGCGTGCGCTGGTCCTGTCCGACTTTCGCCCGCCGCGCGCAGGCCCCGTCGACAGCGTGGTTCGCTGGGCCTACCGGATCGGTGTGCCCGGCTCGGTGCTCGCGGCGCCGCTGCGCAAGCCCTCCGCCCTGCGTATGCTGGCAACCGTTGCCAGCCCGCTGGAAGGGGAGCGGGCTGCGGGGATGGCGTTGCGGGCGGGGCAATTCCTCGTCCATGGACTCAAAGTGCCGATCGACAAGGTCGATTTCGCCAGCAATGCATCGCTGACTCCTCCGGTGCAGCGCGTGGTGCAGGGCTTCACCTGGCTGCGCGATCTCGGTGCCTGCGCCCCGCGCGAGGAATGCGCTGCGATAGGCGAGAAGCTGCTGGCCCGCTGGCTCAAGGCCAATCCGGTGCCCGCCAAGGGGCCTGCATGGAGCGTCGAGCACGCCGGGCTGCGATTGCTGGCCTGGCTGGTTCATGCGCCCCTGCTGCTGGGCGGTGATGCCAAATTGCGCGGACAAGCCCTGGAAGCGATGGAGGCGACGGCACGTTTTCTCGACCGCCAGGTGGCCAGCGCCGACGATCGGCTCGGGCAGGTCGCGGGCTGGTGCGCGATCGTGGCGGCGGGCCTGCTCATGCCCGATGGCCGTCCGCGCCGCCTGTTCGGGGAAGCAGGATTGCTGCGCGCCCTTGGCGAACTGGTCGGCGATGATGGCGGCGTGCTCTCGCGCAGCCCGCTCGCGCAGATGGAGGCCATCGCGCTGCTGGTCGATCTGCGCGCCTGCTATGAAGCGGTTGATCGCGCTCCGCCGCCCGCGCTCGAGACCATGCTCGCCATGCTCGTTCCGCCGCTTCTGGCCCTGCGGATGGGGGATCGCGGGGTCGGTAGCTGGCAGGGTGCGGGGGCGACGTCGGCCGCTCGGCTCGATGCGCTGGTTGTCGCCAGCGGTGTTCGTGCGCGACCGGGCAAGGAGTGCAGGCATTGGGGCTACCAACGCGTCGATGCAGGCAAGTCCGTGCTTGTGCTCGACGCGGCCCCGCCGCCGCGTGCGCGCCATGCACGCCATGGCTGCGCTTCCACACTTGCCTTCGAACTGTCGCATGGCGAACAGCGCATCATCGTCAATTGCGGTGGTGGAGAGCTGGCCGGGGGGCAGGTGCCCGTGCGGATCGAACAGGGTTTGCGGGGCACGGCAGCCCATTCGACGCTGGTGCTCGACGATGCGAATTCGACCGCTGTGCTGATCAAAGGGCAGATCGGCAAGGGCGTCGAGGAAGTCGATATCGCGCGCACAGCGGTCAAGCAAAAGGGCCGCGATGCGGTGCGGCTCGAAGCTTCGCATAATGGCTATGCCGCGCGTTATGGCCTGATCCATCGCCGGACGCTGTTGCTCGGCGCCGATGGCAGCGGCTTGTCGGGCGAGGACATGCTCGAACCTTCGGGCCGCCAGGGCAAGCGCGGCAAGATTGCTTTCGCGATCCGCTTTCACCTCGGCTATGGGATCGAGGCCGGTCTGGCGGACGACAGGCGCGGGGCTGGGCTCGCCCTGCCCGACGGAAGCTACTGGCAATTCCGGCTCGGAGGCGATAGCGGCGAGGCGCAAATCGCGATCGAGGACAGCCTCTGGGTCGACGGGCAGGGACGCCCGCGAGCGACCAAACAGCTTGTCGTCGAAGGACTGACATCGCGCAGCGGGGGGCGTTTCCCCTGGCTGCTCAAACGCATGGGATAACCGACACGTGACGGATGTAACGATCAAGCGGGCACTGCTTTCGGTGTCCGACAAGACCGGCTTGGTGGATTTGGGCAAGGCGCTCGCGGCTAAGGGCGTGGAGCTGGTCTCGACCGGCGGCACGGCCAAGGCGCTGCGCGAAGCGGGCCTCGAGGTAAAGGACGTCTCCGACCTCACCGGTTTTCCCGAGATGATGGACGGGCGCGTGAAGACGCTGCATC
Source organism: Erythrobacter sp. SN021 (assembly GCF_021864455.1). Classification (NCBI taxonomy): domain Bacteria; kingdom Pseudomonadati; phylum Pseudomonadota; class Alphaproteobacteria; order Sphingomonadales; family Erythrobacteraceae; genus Erythrobacter; species Erythrobacter sp. SN021. The sequence goes on along the minus strand of NZ_JAKKUW010000003.1, from coordinate 410,377 downwards.
CGATGGTCCATGGCGGCCTTCTGGCGGTGCGCGACAATCCCGAACATGCGGCGGCAATGGAAGAACACGCGATCGGCGCGATCGATCTGGTCGTGGTCAATCTCTACCCCTTCGAAGCGACCGTGATGCGCGGGGCGGAGCGCGACGAGATTATCGAGAATATCGATATCGGGGGGCCGTCCATGGTGCGCAGCGCGGCGAAGAACCACCAGTTCGTCACCATCGTCACCGATCCGGCCGATTACGATACGCTGATCGGCGAACTGGAGGCGAGTGGCGCGACCTCGCTCGATTTCCGCCGCAAATGCGCCGCCAAGGCTTTCGCCGCCACCGCGGCCTATGATTCGATGATCAGCCAATGGTTCGCCTTTGCCGACCAGCAGCAGCTCTTCCCCGATTTCCTCGCCGTCAACGGCCAGACGCCGGTCGAGCTGCGCTATGGCGAAAATCCGCATCAGAAGGCCGCGCTTTACACCCCCTCCGGGCCGCATGGGCACGGCATCGCGCAGGCCGAACAGCTCCAGGGCAAGGACCTCAGCTACAACAATTACAACGATGCCGATGCCGCGCTCGAACTGTGCGCCGAATTCAAGGGCGGCGATCCGGCGGTGGTGATCGTCAAACATGCCAATCCCTGCGGCGTGGCGCAGGCCTCGACCTTGCTCGATGCATGGAACGAGGCGCTCGCCTGCGACAGCGTCTCGGCTTTCGGCGGGATCGTCGCGGTCAATACCGAACTCGACGGAGAAACCGCGCGCGCGATCTGCGAAATCTTCACCGAAGTCGTCATCGCCCCTTCGGTCAGCGACGAAGCGCGCGAGGCCTTTGCGAAGAAGAAGAACCTGCGTCTGCTGGTTACCGGCGATCTGCCCGATCCGCGCCGTGGCGGCCTGTCCATCAAGCCGATAACCGGCGGCCTGCTGGTGCAGACGCGTGACAATGGCGCCATCAGCGAAGCCGACCTCGAGGTCGTCACCCAGCGCGAGCCGACGGAGCAGGAGCTGAAAGACTGCCTTTTTGCCTGGACCGTGGCGCGCCATGTAAAGTCCAACGCTATCGTCTATGCCAAAGACGGTGCCACGGCCGGGATCGGCGCGGGCCAGATGAACCGCCGCGATTCCTCGCGCATTGCCGCGATGAAGGCCGCCGAAGCGGCGGAGAAATACGGCTGGGACAAGTCCCGCACCGTGGGAAGTGCGGTGGCCTCCGATGCCTTCTTCCCCTTCGCCGACGGCCTGCTGGCTGCGGCGGAAGCGGGCGCGACCGCGATCATTCAGCCGGGCGGCTCGATCCGCGACGAGGAAGTGATTGCGGCGGCGGACGAAAAGGGGCTGGCCATGGTCTTTACCGGGATGCGCCACTTCCGCCACTGAGCCGGGAGCAGGCGGCTCATCGCCTGAACCGATCACAACGATCCGATTAAGCGCGTTGCAATAACGGCGCGTGTAACCACGTCGGCAATCCCGACGAAAGATATTGCATGACCCTCTTCACTCCCGACCTCTATCGCAATTTCGGCATCGGCTTCGGTGCCGGTGCCATCGCCGTGTTGCTTGCCAGCGGTGGCGAAATCTTCGCGGCCGTGCCGCAACTGATCGCCGCGATTTTCTGATGCACTGGCGCGCCGCTCTGGTTGCGGCCGCGCTCGGGCTTGCCGTGTCGGCCTGCCAGGAGCCTGTCAGTGCGGCTGAGAAAACGGTCGCGGCGCCTGCCGCAAAGCGCGTCGCCGAGGAAGGCGAAGGGCTGAAAACCGCAGTCTTCGCAGGCGGATGCTTCTGGGGTGTCGAAGGGGTCTTCAGCCACGTTAAGGGTGTGAAGAGCGCGGTTTCCGGCTATCACGGCGGCACCAAGCGACAAGCGGCGTACAAGCTCGTTTCATCGGGCATTACCGACCATGCCGAGGCGGTAAAGGTCACTTACGATCCCAAGGTGATCCGCTACGATCAGTTACTTCGCATCTTCTTTTCGGTGGTTGCCGATCCCACCCAGATCAACCGGCAGGGTCCCGACGTTGGGGCGCATTACCGCAGCGCGCTGGTGCCCCAATCGCGCGAACAGGCTGCGGTGGCAACTGCCTATCTCCGGCAATTGCGCGCGGCCAGGCTGTGGTCGAAGCCGATAGTGACCAAGATGGAGCGCGCCCAGACCTTCTACCCAGCCGAGAGCTACCATCAGGATTTCATGCTCAAGAACCCCCGACACGGCTATATCGTGCGCTGGGATGCGCCCAAGGTGAAGGCTCTGAAGGCGATGTATCCCGGTGTCTATTCGGCGCGCTTCCAGCCTGACTAACTTGCGGCGAACGGGCGGCACCCCTATTTGGGCACTCTATGGCTATTCACGCGCACGCTCACCACGAACATGCAGGCGATGACCTGATCGAGGCGGCTCGCCTCGCGCTTCTCGACAGCGGCGAGCAATGGACGGGTATGCGCCAGTCGGTGTATGAAGAGCTCGCCCGGCACGACAAGCCCGCCAGCGCCTACGATATTGCCGACAATCTTTCGCGTTCGCGCGGGAAACGCGTGGCCCCCAACAGCGTCTATCGGATTCTCGACCTGTTCGTGCGCACCAACCTTGCCAAGCGGATCGAGAGCGCCAATGCCTATCTGGTCAATACGCATCCCGGCTGTCGGCACGACTGCATCTTCCTGATCTGCGACGATTGCGGCAAGGCGACGCATATCGACGATGATCGCGTGACCGGCGCATTGAGAGAGGCGGGTAGAGACGCAGGCTTTACCGACGTGCGCCCGGTGGTCGAACTGCGCGGCCTGTGCGATGAATGCGCTGAGTAATTCACGACGGCAAACCGTTCATTTTCGTCGACGAACCGTTCATCGACAGTTTCGATTTCCGAGTGTAGAGCAGTGGGCATGACAAGCCGCCCCAAGACGCCGTTGCTCGATACGGTCGATACTCCCGACGATCTTCGCAAGCTGAAAAAGAGCCAGCTTCGCCAATTGTCCGACGAATTGCGCGCCGAGATGATCGACGCGGTCGGAACGACTGGCGGCCATCTGGGCTCGGGACTGGGCGTGGTCGAATTGACCACCGCCATCCATTATGTGTTCGACACGCCGACCGACAAGCTGGTGTGGGACGTCGGCCACCAGTGCTATCCGCACAAGATACTGACCGGGCGGCGCGACCGCATTCGCACGCTGCGCCAGGGCGGGGGCTTGTCGGGTTTCACCAAGCGCGCGGAAAGCGAATACGATCCCTTCGGCGCGGCGCACAGCTCGACCTCGATCTCGGCGGCGCTCGGCTTTGCCATGGCCAACAAGATGCAGAACCGCCCCGGCCGCGGCATTGCGGTTATCGGCGATGGCGCGATGAGCGCCGGCATGGCCTATGAGGCGATGAACAATGCCGAACAGGCGGGCAATCGCCTGGTCGTGATCCTCAACGACAACGATATGTCGATCGCCCCCCCAGTGGGCGGCCTGTCCGCCTATCTCGCGCGGATGGTGTCGAGCAGCGAATATCTCGGCCTGCGCTCGATGGCTTCCAAGATCGCCAAGAAGCTCGGCCGCCGCGTGTGGGGCGGGCTGGAAAAGGCCGAGGAATATGCCCGCGGCATGGCCACTGGCGGCACGTTGTTCGAGGAACTCGGCTTTTATTATGTCGGCCCGATCGACGGCCACAATCTCGATCATCTCATCCCGGTGCTGGAGAATGTGCGCGACAGCGAACAGGGGCCGGTGCTGATCCATGTCGTGACGCAAAAGGGTAAGGGCTATGCCCCGGCCGAAAATAGCGCCGACAAATATCACGGTGTCGCCAAGTTCGATGTCGTCACCGGCGAACAGAAGAAGTCGAAGGGTGGTCCGCCCGCCTATCAGAATGTCTTCGGTGAAACGCTGGCAAAGCTGGCAAACGACGATCCGCGAATCTGCGCCATCACCGCAGCCATGCCGAGCGGGACGGGCGTCGACAAATTCGCCAAGGCGCATCCCGACAAGGCGTTTGACGTCGGTATTGCCGAACAGCATGGCGTGACCTTTGCCGCCGGTCTCGCCGCCGAGGGTATGCGGCCCTTCGCGGCCATCTATTCGACCTTCCTGCAACGTGCTTACGATCAGGTGGTGCACGATGTGGCGATCCAGAACCTGCCGGTGCGCTTCGCGATCGACCGCGCGGGTCTGGTGGGGGCCGATGGCTGCACGCATGCGGGCTCGTTCGACATCACCTACCTCGCCACGCTGCCCAACATGGTCGTCATGGCCGCCGCCGACGAGGCCGAGCTGGCGCATATGACCTATACGGCGGCCGAATATGACGATGGCCCGATAGCCTTTCGCTATCCGCGCGGGGCCGGGACCGGCGTCGAGATTCCCGAGACGCTCGAAAAGCTCGCGATCGGCAAGGGCCGCGTGGTTCGTGAAGGCACCAAGGTCGCGATCCTGTCGCTCGGCGCGCGTCTGGAGGAGGCGAAGAAGGCTGCCGACCAGCTCGAGGCCAAGGGCCTGTCGACCACCGTTGCCGACATGCGCTTCGCCAAGCCGCTCGACACGGCGCTGATCGAAAAGCTGATGCGCAGCCACGAGGTCGTCGTGACGGTGGAAGAAGGTGCCGTGGGCGGCCTCGGCGCGCATGTCCTGACTTTCGCGAGCGATAGCGGGCTGACCGATGGCGGTCTCAAGGTCCGTACCATGCGACTGCCCGACCTGTTCCAGGACCATGACGATCCGGCCAAGCAGTATGACGAGGCGGGTCTCAACGCCCCGCATATTGTCGACACAGTGCTTGATGCATTGCGCCACAACAGCGCCGGTGTGGAGGAGGCGCGGGCCTGAACCGGCGTCGCTAATCCGGACGCCCTGAGCCACCGGCCGAAATCTCGGATAGCCGTGTAACGATGCGTTCAAGATCGCCGCTGCGCGGGTGCCCGGCGCGGTGGACGGCCCAGAATGGCGGCATGGGGAGGTAGCGCTTGCCAAGCCGCACGAGTTCGCCCCGCGCCAACCGGTCCGTGATCAGCCGTTCGGACAGCAAGGCGGCACCGAGGCCCGATGCCGCAGCGCCGATGGCATGGCTCTCCTCGCTGAAATCGCCCGCAATGGCGAGATCGTCGGCGGAGATGGTCGCGCCGAACCATTGATGCCACGCAGGGGCAGGCCGTTCGCGCAAGGCCCAGCGATAGCGGATCAGCGGCAGTTCGCGCAATTCGACATCCTCCGGCGTCGGCGCAAACCGCTTCACCAGGGCAGGCGCTGCGACCGCGATCAACCGATCGCCGAACAGCCGGTGCCAGACATGGTCCGAACCGGGCTGTTCCTGCGTGCGAATGGCCAGATCGACATCGCCACCATCGAGGCTCGCCGGGCGGTTGTCGGCCTCCACGATCATGTCGAGCCCGGTATCGGCGCGCAGCCGGGGCAGGCGGGGGGTGAACCATTCGGCTGCAAAGCCCATCGTCATCGAGATGGCGAGCGGCCCCTGCCCGGCGTCGGAAGCGCGCATGATCGCCGCCTCCATATTGTCCAGCGCATCGCGGATCGCCGGATAGAGCAGCGCCCCCTTTTCCGAAAGATGCAGCGGGCGGGGATGGCGATGGAACAGGGGCGCGTCGAGCCACGCTTCCAGCTTGCGGACCTGGTGGCTGATGGCCGTCGGGTCGAGATCGAGTTCTTCCGCCGCGCGGCCGAAATGCAGGTGACGCGCGGCGGCTTCGAAAGCGCGCAGGGCGTGAAAGGGCGGGAGGCGGCGCATGGCGATTTTCCTGCGAGGATGAATTGCATTCATCTCATGCCTGAACGGGCGCCAATGGCCAAGTGCGGCTCGATCGCCCAGTTGGCGGGCGACCAACCGCTCTCTGAAGGAAACCTCGATGACCAATCTGCTACGGATCGATGCCAGCGCTCAATCGGAAGATCGTTCGCTGACCCGGCAACTCACCAGCCTTTTCGCGCAGACGTTTCTGGAGGTAGCGCCGGATACAACCCTGGTGTCGCGCGATGTCGGACATTCCCCGCCGCCCTTCGTCGATGGCCGGTTCATACATGCGGCTTTCACTGCGCCGGACCAGCGCGAGGACTGGATGGCCGATGTGCTGGCCCCATCCGACCGTCTGGTCGACGAAGTCGTGGCGGCGGACATCATCGTCATGGGCGTACCGATGTACAATTACGGCATGCCGGCCGCGCTGAAAGCCTGGATCGATCAGGTTGCCCGCATTGGCAGGACGTTTTCCTTCGATCTGGAGCGCGGGGATTTTCCCATCGAACCGATGCTGTCCGGAAAGCGGCTGGCGGTTCTGTCGTCCCGCGGCGAGTTCGGCTTCGCCCCGGGCGGTATCCGCGCGCACAAGAACGCGCTCGACCCCGCCATTGCCGCGTGCGCCCATTATTTCGGTGTGGACGAAACGGCGATCGAATCCATCGCGATCGAATATCAGGAATTCAAGGACGACCGGCATCGCGCATCGATCGATCAAGCCCGCGCGAGAACGGCTGCCCTGGCGCGGCGCCTCGCCGCCGAGGCGTCGACCGGGAGCGAAAGCGAGCCGAATTTGCCCACCTTGGAGCTTAATCTGCCCGACGGGATGTGACACAAGGCGGCTCTTTGTTTCTCCGCTTCGAAGGACCGCCGCGAATGGGCTTGCTCACGATCGGCACCGTCAATCACGGCACGGCCCTCACCCTCACCGACACGATGAGCCCGCTTGGCGCGCCGAGCGTGTGGAAGAGGCGCGGGCGTAAGCTTCTTAGGGTTGCAACCGCATCGGCAAGGCGCCACTGTATTATTAATATAATACAGTAGCGCCTTGCCGAGAGGACAATCTGATCAAGACACTCCCCATTCTGACAGCTGCATGTGCTCTGGCATCGTGTGCCTCCCTCTCCACCGAACCAGCGCGTACAGTCGTGCCCGAACCGACCCCTACGGTTGATACAGCCGACGAATTCTCCGGGGTCGAAGCCTTGATGGAGGAACATCGGCTGGTCGGGTTAAGTCTTGCCGTGTTCGACGACTATGGGAAGGTCACGACACGCACATTCGGATCGAAGGCTCGCGGCGGTCCGGCGATGGAAGACACCACGGCATTCTCCACCGCGTCGCTCTCGAAGCCGGTCACGGCGCTGCTGTGCCTCGTTCTGGCGTCGGAAGGTGCGATCGATCTCGATGCGCCGATTGCGGATTACCTCACGCGCTGGAAGTTGCCTGACAGCACGGTGCCCGGCAGCGCCGGAGTTACATGGCGCCACTTGCTGACGCATACAAGCGGTACGTCGCAGCACGGTTTTGCCGATTTCTATCAGGGGGATTCCCTGCCCACTCTGGTCGACAGCGTCGAAGGCAGGCTGCCGCGATACGACAAGCCGATCGCTTTCCTATTTTCCCCCGGGAAAGGCTGGAAATACAGCGGCGGCGGTTATGTCATCTTACAGATGGCGATCGAGGATCGCCTCGGCACGCCGTTGCATGCGCTGGCGCAGGACCGGATATTCACTCCGCTTGGCATGCGGCACACGACGATGGTCCAGCCGGGCCAGCCCGGCTTCCCGACCGATGTAGCACGGGTGCATGATGCCGAGGGGATGCAGATCCGGGACGGGCTGCCGATCACACCGCAGATTTCCGCATCGGGAATGTGGTCCACCCCGTCGGATCTCGCGATATTCGCGACAGCTATCCAGCGCGCGCTGCGCGGCGAGACCGTGGGGCCACTCACGCCAGAGATCGCCCGCGCCATGACCGATGTATTCTCGCTCGAGCATGTCGGCGGAATGGGAATGCCCTTCTTTCGCGGGTTCGGCCTCGGCAATACCGACTGGCTTCGCCACGATGGCTCCAACACCGGGGTCAATGCCGATCTGCTTGCTGCGATGGACGGCGGCTATGGCCTGGTGCTGATGGGCAATGGCGATGATCCCAGTACCGATCCGGTGTTTGCCGAACTGCGCCGACGCATCATCGATGCCGAAGGCTGGGCCGCAAGGCATCCGATCCGCAGCGCCCCGCTCGATCCTGCCTTGAAAGCCGCGATCCTCGGCAGCTACAAGGGGCTGCTGTATAATCTTGGCCTGGATTACCGGATTGTCGAGCAGGACGGCGAGCTCGTAATACTGTCGGAGTTCTTCACCCAGTTCATTGGTCGGGAAGCCAGCCCGATCCATCATCTGGGTGACGGACTATTCCGGATCGAGGATTATCCCAATCTGTTGCAATTCGAATTCGGAGAAGACGGCGCCGTTACCGCCGTGACCTTGTCGCGTCCCGGAATCGCTTCGGCACCCGTGCGCCGCGAAATAGGCGAGCTGCGCTGATCGAAGCGGCGTCTGTATGGCAAGCACCCGGTTTCTGATGTCCACCCCGGGTGTTCGTTCGAACCCGATATCGCGGCAGGCGAGCAGGCTTTTGTCACCGGCCCTGGCACGGCGGCATGCCGCAAGGGCGCAGACCGCGCGAAAGCGAGCCGAATTTGCCCACCTTGGAGCTTAATCTGCGCGACGGGATGTGACACAAGGCGGCTCTTTGTTTCTCCGCTTCGAAGGACCGCCGCGAATGGGCTTGCTCACGATCGACACCGCCGACCACGTCACCACCCTCACACTCAACCGCCCCGATACGATGAATCCGCTCGGGGCTAAGGGCGATGGCGACGCCTTTGCCGCGGCCTGCGATGCGATCAATGCGGATATGGACGTGCGCTGCGCGATCCTGACCGGGGCGGGACGGGCCTTCAGCGCGGGCGGCGACATCAAGGCGATGAAGGAGCGGACCGGCACTTTCGGCGGCACCGCGCCGGAAATCTCGGACGGATATCGGAACAACATCCACAAGGTCCTGCGCGCGCTCTACGGTCTGCGAGTCCCGCTGATCGCGGCGGTGAACGGTCCGGCGATCGGTCTGGGCTGCGATCTGGCCTGTCTCGCCGACATGCGCATTGCCAGCGCGCGCGCGAAGTTCGGTGTCACCTTCCTCAAGCTCGGCATCATTCCGGGCGATGGTGGAACATGGATCCTCCCGCGCATCATCGGCGAGGCGCGGGCGGCGGAGCTGTTCTACACCGGCGATGTAATCGACGCAGCCACCGCGCAGGAGTGGGGCCTCGTCAGCCGCGTCGTCGAAGGAGACCGCCTTATGGACGAGGCCCGCGCGCTGGCGGCCAAGGTCGCCGCCATGCCCCCGCATGCGCTGCGGCAGGCCAAGAACCTGATGCGGCAGGGGCGCTCGATCTCCTACGACAGCGCGCTGGAAATGGCGGCCAATACGCAGGCACTGATGCACCTGACCGAGGATCATATGGAAGGCATCGACGCGCTGCTGGAAAAACGCGCGCCGCGCTTCACCGGGGGGTAGTTTGCTTGTCGCCCGCCGCTTCGCTGCTTGAGGGTCCTATGTTCGCCCTATCGCTGTGCTGCTTGAGGGCCATGTTCGCCCTATCGCTGCGTTGCTTGAGGGCTTACCCCACCCAGCGCCAGATGCCTGCGGGAATCCCATTGGCGTGGATATGGCCATAGGTTGCCGCCAGCCAGATCACGATTCCCCCGATCCATGCGGTAGGCCCCGCCTTGGCGAAACCCGACAGGCGCGGCCAGAAACGCGTGCGGCTTTCCCAGTCCGCCCAGGCCTCGCCCATCAGCGCTTCCTTCTTGCGGTCCTGCAGATGCGCGCCGACCAGCGCGAGGAACCCGAGCGCACCCGCCAGAACGATCTGGCGCGGTGTCGCGCTCGTCAGAATATGCATGGCCGCCCACAGCGCGAAGCTCCACATCATCGGATGGCGGGTAATGTGAAACACCCCGTGGACCGGCAGAGCGGCATTGGTCGCGGCTTTCGGATCGGGCAATGCGGGATTGCGCGCGAAACTGCCCGCGAACAGCACCGAGGCGAACAGCATGATCGCCGTCGCGGCGATCCAGATACCGTCGCCCATCCCATTCCATAACGGTACGCCGCCCGGCCCGACCGCGCGAAACGCGAGCACTGCCCAGACGAAGGTCGCCAGCGCAACCAGCGAATAGAGCCCGCGAAACCCGTTCTCGCCGATCGTCCCGACGAGCGGTGCCCTCAGCGGGTGCGAGAGCGCGAAATGTGTGCCGACGAATGCGACCGAACCGGCAACCAGAGACAGCAAAGGATCCATATCCTCATTCCCCTTCCATGGGCCAGGTTATCACAGGGCGGCCAAGCGGAAAATGGCGCTGTCCTACAGATGTGCAGTGTGTCTAGAATGGCGAGGTCCGCAAACCCGCCGCGATGCGGCAGGCGGGGGGGGAGGCGCACATCGTCCGCCTCCGTTTCAGGCAATTAAACCCTTTTATATCCGCTGCTTGGCGTCGCCGATCCTGGGTGACGGGGTGTAAACTTCGTCATCCAGGTGTCACCCCGACCTAGCGCCCTTCGATACCGATCAGCTTGACCGTGAACAGCAGCGTCGCACCGCCGGGGATCGGCCCCTTGCCGCTCGCGCCATAAGCGAGGTCCGCAGGCGCGGCGATTTCGATCGTGTCGCCCACGCCCATTTCGGGGATCGCCATCTGCCAGGCCTTGATCAGTCGGCCCAGCGGAAAGGTGGCGGGCTCGCCGCGCTCGAAGCTGGAATCGAACGTCTCGCCATCGATGAAGGTGCCCGCATAATGCACGGTCACCGTGTCTTCGACACGCGGCTTCGCCTCGCTCGCGGCATAGTCGACATAGCGCCACTTGAGCCCGCCCGGCATGGTACGCCAGCCGTCTTCATGCGAGAGGCCCGCGAGATAGGCCTGCTGAGCGCTCATCCAGGCGATGTCCTGCGAGCGGTCGGGTTTATCCTGCGCCGAGAGCGCATGGAAGCCGACCGCAGCGGCTGCCGCGCCCAGCGCGAGCAGGGTGGTGCGCATTTCCTTCATGTCCTTACCAATCATAGGCTTTCGGCAGGTCGCTTTCGTCGAGATCGCGATAGCGCTCCTTGAGGCGGCTCTGATGATTGTCGAGCGGCTGTTCGACGCCATCGATGAACACTTTCACCGGCATCGAGCCGACTTCGAGCGGATCGCCGTCCCAGATCACGAGATCGCCCATCGCGCCCGGCGCGAGCACCCCGGCCTTGCCGCCCATGCCGCTGATCGCGGCGGGAACCGAGCTGATCGCGGCGAAGGCCTGGCCCCAGCTCAGCCCGTCGGCGCCCGGTATCCGGGTCAGCGCGACGAGGTTGCCGGCATACTGATTGAGGTTGCGCGGGTTCTCCATGGCGGCGGCATTGATCGCCACCTTCACGCCCGCCTTCACCATGCGACCGATATTCGACTGGGTGCTGGCGAGCTGGTCGAAACCTTGCGGCAAATCGTCCAGCCCGTCCGCGATGACCGGCACGCCCGCCGCGGCGATTTCGCTCGCCACGAGCCAACCCTCGCTCGCGCCGACAAGGACCATGTCCAGCCGCGGGAATTCCTGCTTGAGGGCCAGGGCGCTGCGGATGTCGGCCGCACGCTCGACCAGGACATAGAGCGGCTGCTCGCCCCGCGCCACGGGCACCAGCGCCGCTGCGTCGAAGCGCGTGAGCAGAACGTCCGAAGCGCGATCGCGAGCGGTGCGCGCCATGCGGCTGTCGATGCCGATATCGTCGCCTTGCCGGGTGATCCCTCGCCCGCCGCCCGGGCTTGTGATCGTGCCATTGCGCTCAAACTCGCCCGCTTCGAGCAGGGCGTTGCGGAAAAGCGCCTGGGCCGACGCGCGGCTACCGCCCGCAAGGCGTGCACCGCCCTCTCCCAATTCGACCACCTGGAATGCGCGAGGGCGGGTTACCGCCTGGGCATCGGAGCCCAGATCGATGATCGCCCCCTGCCCGGCAAAGATCGACCCACTGGCCGCCCCCGCCACCGCCGCACGGGTTATCCCGGCTGCCCGGTGAATGAGGATATGCTGCGAGGCAGGATTGACTACGGGGGCGACATCCAGAGCGGCGCTGAACGGCGAGCCGCCCGCGCGGATATCGTTCGATTCCCGGACTGCGCCGACGTCCCACAGGCCGAGATTTGTCATCGTGGCGAAAAGGCCGGGCGTGACCCAGCGCCCACCGCCGTCCACCGAGATCCCGGCAGGCACGGCGGGCATGTTCTCGGCATGCCCGGCATAGACCACCTTGCCGCCGCGGACGACGACCGAACCATTCTCGATCGGTTCGGAGCCGTCGCCGGTGACGACCGTAACATCGGTGATGGCGATGTCCTGCGCGGCGGCGGGTGCGGCGGCGAGTGCGAGGAGGCTGGCCGCCATGGTCAGGGCGCGCTTCATTTCACATCTCCTTCGCCCGGCTGGCCGAGCTCGAAATCGCTTACCGGCCGCCGCTTGCGGTCCATCGCATCATACATCAGCGCCCCGTCGATCCAGACCTTTTCGGGCCGGGCATAGACCGATAGCGGATTGTCGTTCCACAGAACCACATCGGCCATCTTCCCCGGCTCGAGGCTGCCGGTCATTTCATCGATACCCATCGCCTTGGCAGCGTTGAGCGTGATCCAGCCGATCACTTCGGCATCGGGAATGTCGATCCCCACCCGGCGTCCGGCGGCTTGGGCCTTGGCGGCTTCCTGATTGAGCCGCTGGATGCCATTGGCATCGTCCGAATGGATGACCACGCAGGCCCCCGCCTGGCGCAGGAAGGCGGCGTTCTCGAGAATACCGTCATAGGCTTCCATCTTGAAGCCGTACCAATCCGCCCAGATCGCGCTGCACACCTCGTTTTCGCGCAGAAGGTCGCCGATCTTATAGGCTTCGACCGCGTGGTGGAAGGCGGTGACCTTGTAGCCCATCTCCTTGGCCATATCCATGACCAGCGCCATTTCGTCGGCGCGATAGCAGTGGTTGTGGATCAGGATTTCGCCGTCGAGCACACCCTTGAGCGTTTCCTTGCCCAGATCGCGCTTCTTCCCGTCATAGGCCTGTGCATCGAGCCACATTTGCCGGTTGACCGCGAAATTGCCCATCCGGGTGGAGGGCATGCGGCCCTTGCCACCGTAAACCCGCTTGGGGTTCTCGCCGCAGGCCATTTTCATGCCGTAGGGAGCGCCCGGGAATTTCATCCCCTGAACCGTGCGTGCCGCGACGTTCTTGAGCGTGACCGAGCGCCCGCCGGTCAGATTGGCCGATCCGGGAAGGATCTGCAGCGCCGTGATGCCGCCATTGGCCAGCGCGCGGGTGAAACCGGGGTCCTGCGGCCAGACCGAATGTTCGGCCCACACCTCGGGGGTCATCGGGCTGGTGGCCTCATTGCCGTCGGAATGGGCTTCCACGCTGGGCGTCGGATAGTCGCCGAGGTGCGAATGGATGTCGATAATACCGGGAGTGACGAACTTGCCGCTGCCGTCCACCCGATCATAGCCTTCGGTTGACAGCGCAGCGTCGCCCACGGCGACTACCTTGCCATCGCGAAAGAGCACGGTGCCATTGTCGATCCGTCCGCCTGTGCCGTCGTAGACCGTCGCCCCAACGAGTGCCGTCGGACGACCGGGATAGGGCGTGTAAGTCGAGGGGAAAGGCGTGTTGCCGTCCGCGCCGACGGGCGCATCCCAATCCTTGGTCGAAGCGGATGCGACGCCATCGCCCCCGCCGGTGGTCGAGCATCCGGCCACCGCAAAGGCAGCCGCGCAGGCGAGCAGGACGTGTTTTTTCATGGAACCCCCAATGCAGTCGGGCCGGAGCATTGCTGCCCCGGCCCGCCCGGTCAATTGGTTTTGGTCGAGGAGAATCGACGCTCCGACGATTCTCCTCCGCGGGGGATCAGGCGCGGCTGGTCGGGTGGATGCCCGCTTCCTGCGCCTCGAGCCCGGCTTCGGCCTGCCCTTCGAGGGCGTCGTCCTTGAGCGTGTCGAGATGCATCAGTTTCTTGATCAGCGGGCTGATGACCATAACGCCGACACCGATCGCGACGGCGTACCAGCCGACGGTCGAGTAAACGCCAAGCACGACCTGCTTGCCCGCTTCCTCGCCGACGCCTTCCGCGCCGGTCGCTGCCGCGATGAGACCGGCGGCGAAGTTGCCGGTGGCCGAAGCGAAGAACCAGGTGCCCATGATGAGCGAAGCCATATGCGCCGGGCTGAGCCGGTTCATCGCCGAGAGGCCCACTGGCGAGAGGCAGAGTTCACCGGTGGTGTGGAGCAGGTAGATCAGGAAGATGAAGATCACCGGCGTCGGCACATTCACGCCGACGCTTTCCGCGCCCCAGACGAGAACGAGGAAGCCAAGGCCCACCTGGATGACGGCGAGGCCGAACTTCATCGGCGTGCTTGGCTCCGCTCCCTTGCGCGCCAGCCCCTGCCACAGCATCGCGAAAAGCGGGGCGAGCAGGACGATGTAGATCGCGTTGATCGACTGGAACATCGAGGCGTTGACGCCCTGCGTGTCGACATGGCGATCGGTGAACAGGTTGAGGCTCGACCCGGCCTGTTCGAACAGTGCCCAGAACACGATCGAGGTCAGGATCAGGAACATCGCCGCGAAAATGCGGTCTCGTTCCTGGCTGGGCAGTTTGGTCACCGCGGTGAACAGGACGTAGAGTACCAGACCCCCGCCGAAGGCACCCAGTACGTATCCGACGAGTTCCTGATACTGGATCGCCGCCCAGCACAGCAGGACCATGGCGAGGCCGGCACCGTAGATGCCCCATTCCCTGGCGCCCTTGATCTTCGCGGGATCCTTGGGTTCGCCCTTGCCCAGAAGGAGCGGCTTGCCGATCACGAAGAATACGAGGCCCAGAAGCATGCCGAAGCCGGCAAGGCCGAATCCGTACTGCCAGCCATAGGTCTGGCCGAGATAGCCGCAGATGATCGACGCGGTCGCCGCGCCGACGTTAATGCCCATGTAGAAGATCGTATAGGCCGGGTCGCGGCGAACATCGGTGCGCGAATAGAGCTGGCCGACAATCACCGAGATATTGGCCTTGAGGAAGCCCGAGCCGACGATGATGAGCGCCAGGGCAAGCCAGAAGACATTGATCATCGGGTCGGCCTGGCCACCCGATCCTTCGAACGCCATGAAGAAGTGCCCGAACGTCAGCAGCACCGCCCCGAACAGCACGGCTTTGCGCTGCCCGAGATACTGGTCGGCAAGGTAACCGCCGACGACGGGGGTAATGTAAACCAGCGCGGTGTAGGCGCCGTAGATGATCGAAGCTTCGCTGTCGCTGAACAGCCAGTGCTGCACCAGGTAGAAGATCAGCAGCGCGCGCATGCCGTAGTAGGAAAAGCGTTCCCACATTTCGGCCATGAAGAGAAGGAACAGACCCTTGGGGTGTCCGATCACCTCTTCCTGCGGGCGGGTAACGAGCACGACGCCGCCGATGAGAAAGGCTGCAAGCGCGATTACGGCTATCCTGAATGCCCACATTTCGAATGCAGAGCCGAATGTGAAGAACATGCCCTCGACCATATGATTCCGGTGTCCCTTATTTCTATCCGGAGTCGCGCGACCACGCCGACCCTCCCCAAAAGAAGCACGTACCGTAACGTTTTCGCGCCTCATGTGAAGCATTAGTTACACTCGTGACTGTCTGCACGGGCCGACAGCGGGCGGGAACGCTCTCGGAAGGGAACCTTGTGCGCCGCGCTGTATTATGTCACTGTAGCAGTCTGTCGTCGGGGAATTGTTATGTCCAACCAGTCCAAGCCGGTCTATCTCAAGCTGCGAGACATGATCGCGGCTGCGATTATCGATGGCCGCTATGCCGAGGGCGAAATGCTTCCTTCCGTACGCGCACTGGCGGCGGAACAGGGCGCCAACCCGCTGACGGTGGCCAAGGCCTACCAACAATTCCAGAACGATGGCCTCGTCGAAGTCCAGCGCGGCGTAGGCATGTATGTCGTGAGTGGCGCCGCCGATCGTCTGCGCCAGTCCGAACGCGAGGCTTTTTTGTCGGAGGAATGGCCCGAAATCCGGGCACGGATGGATCGCCTTGGCGTCTCGGCGAGGGAACTGCTCGCCGAAGCCTGACGGCGATGGCGAAAATATACAATCATGAACTTGCGGGCGCCGGTGGCTTCTGTCACAAGGCATCTCGCTGGAATCGAGTGCAAAAGCACAATTCCTTCAGGGGCGCATCGTGTGAACGAATTGTTGCGGCCGTATCGGCCGGGAGACGCCAGATGATCCGATCCGAACTTCTTTCCGCCCTCGCACAGGATAATCCCGAGCTGCGCGCCGAAGAGGTTGAACAGGTCGTCGATATTTTCTTCGAGGAAATAGCCCAGCGCCTGACCGAAGGCGGCCGGGTCGAATTGCGCGGGTTCGGAGCGTTTTCCACCCGCGAGCGCGAAGCGCGCAAGGGCCGCAATCCGCGTACCGGCGAAACGGTCGATGTACCGGCCAAGCGCGTGCCTTATTTCAAGCCGGGCAAGGACATTCGCAAGCGCCTCAACGAAGGCTAAGCGCCCTAAGACAACGAGAATGCGATAGGACGTTGCTCCCGCGCCGGGCAGCGATTAGGGCGGCTCGGCGCCGGCGGGTGTGGCGGAATGGTAGACGCCGGGGACTTAAAATCCCCTGATCTTGTGATCGTGTGGGTTCGAGTCCCACCACCCGCACCAAGCATTCCCTGTTATCAGCATGTAGTCTCAACCGGTTTTCTAGGCATTAACCCCTATTGGTCTATTAGCCAGGCTCGAAGAGAACTTGGGCAGGATACACTTGGCGGCAAATGCGAAGCCAGTTATTGTGAGGAATGCGCAGGGCGATGGAGTATACTAGCGGGCTCGCCATGAACGAAGAGAATTCTGCGCCCCCTGGCGACCAGCGTGGAGCGCCGCGCTTTACCTCGCTCATCCGGGCGGCGAAGCTGGTCTGCGGCCAAGGCGAATTCGTCTGCGTAATCCGCGATGTCTCGGCCACCGGCGTGTCCGTGCGCACGTTTCATCCGCTACCGACGGACAAGACCGTCGCGCTCGAA
The DNA here is from genome assembly GCF_021864455.1 of Erythrobacter sp. SN021. Lineage (NCBI taxonomy): Bacteria > Pseudomonadati > Pseudomonadota > Alphaproteobacteria > Sphingomonadales > Erythrobacteraceae > Erythrobacter > Erythrobacter sp. SN021. The sequence goes on along the minus strand of NZ_JAKKUW010000003.1, from coordinate 393,507 downwards.
CTGCAAAATGGCGAGAGCTACGAACTGCAGCTCGTCCGCGGCGAAGGGTGCGAAGCCAGCTATAAATTCGACCGGCCCATTGTCGTCGAGCGGTTGATCCATGAAGACTGGCACTATCCCAAGCGACAACTTCGCCTCAACATCACGCTCCCGCTCAAGGTAAGCGCGCTCACCGGCAGCGCGGAGGCCATTACGCTCAACATCTCGCAGCAGGGCGCGCGGATCGAATGCGACGCCGTGTTCGCCATCGATCAACGCGTGACGATCAGTTGCGAACAGCTGCCCGACATTCGCTGCAAGGTCCGCTGGCGCAAGGACAGCAATTATGGCCTCGTCTTCGAGGACACCTTCTCCTTGCGCGAATTCGCCATATTTGCCGCCCGGGTGCAATGCCCCGTCCTGTTCCAGAACGATCCGTCCTAGGCTCGGCCCCGGGATGACACGGCCGGATGAAGGCTGCCCGCAGGTCTAGCCCGGCAAGCGGCTGCCCGGATTCTCGCTCTCGACCCGCATGTCAGGCCGGTCTGAAATCGAGCGCCACGCCGTTTATGCAATGACGCTTGCCGGTCGGCTTGGGGCCATCGCTGAAGATATGGCCAAGATGACCGCCACAATCTGCGCAGTGCACTTCGGTACGCGGATAGCCGATCTTGTAATCGGTGCTGGTGCCGACCGCGCTCTTGTCGATCGCCCGCCAGAAGCTCGGCCAGCCGGTGCGCGAATCATATTTTGTTTCCGAACTGTAGAGGGCATTGCCGCAGCCGGCGCAGACGAAGGTGCCAGCGCGTTTCTCGTCATTGAGCGGTGAGGAATAGGGTCGTTCGGTCCCAGCCTGACGCAGAATGTAGAATTCCTGCTTGCTGAGCCGCTTTCGCCACTGTGCTTCCGACAGTGTCACCGGAAAATCCTTCGCCTCGGCATGGCCCGAGCCGCAGGCGGTCAGCGCCACGAAGCTGGCAGATGCGCCGATCCAGCCGAGCAGGCGGCGGCGGTCGATAGAGGTATCGGTCATAATGCGCCGGTTCATGACGTGGGACCTTGGCGCCCCACGTCTGAACCTACGCTTGAACCAGCCCGTTGGTTACGGGGCCGGTATCAGAACTCTTCGATTTTCACTTCGAGCTTGCGGAAGCCATGAACGAAATTCGCCCGCACCCGCTCGACATCGCCCACCACTTTCACGCGCATGCGGCGTTTGTGGATTTCCTCGAGCAGAACCCGGAGCTGGAGTTCGGCCAGACGCGCACCGACACAGCGATGAATGCCGTAGCCGAAGGCGATATGGCGCCGTGCGTTCTCGCGCGTGATGTCCAGCTTGTCGGGATTGTCGAACACTTCCTCGTCGCGGTTGGCGGAGATATACCACAGAACGACCTTGTCGCCTTTTTTGATGGTCTGCCCGAACACCTCGGTGTCTTCGGTGCAGGTCCGGCGCATATGCGCCAGCGGGGTCTGCATGCGCAGGATTTCCTGCACCGCATTGGGAATGAGGTCGGGCTTTTGCTCGAACAGATCGCGCTGGTCCGGATTCTTGTCGAGCTGATAGATAATGCCGCTCATGGAATTGCGCGTGGTGTCGTTGCCGCCCACGATCAGCAGGATCAGATTGCCCATGAATTCTTCCGGGCTCATCTGGTTCATCGCTTCGGAGTGGATCATCATCGAGATGAGATCGTCGCCGGGTTCCTTGTCCTGCGTGCGCTCGATCCAAAGCGACTGGAAATAGGCCGCCATCTCGTTGAGGAAGCCCCAGCGCATTTCATCCAGATCGCGGACCGTGGCAAGCTCGGTATCGCCCGACCAATCGGACCAGAAGGTCAGCAGGCGGCGGTCTTCCCAGGGGAAGCCGAACAGGATCGCGAGCATGCCGGTGGTGAGTTCGATCGACACCTTGTCGACCCAGTCGAACACCTCGCCGCGCGGCAGCGAATCGAGCAATTCGCCGGTGCGCTGGCGAATCTCGCCTTCCATTTCGGCCATGCCGCTGGGCGTGAACTTGGGGGCGACGGTGCGCCGCTGGCCGGTGTGCTGCGGGCGGTCCATGGCGATGAACATGGGCAATTCGCGGCGTTCCTCGATGCCTGCTTCGGCCAGCTCTTCGTCGGTCAGGCGGTTGAGGATGGTTATGCCGCCATATTCCCAGCTCGAGGAGAAGACGTCCGGCAGCGCCTCGATATGCTGGATCGCCTTGTGGCTGACCACCGCCCAATAAGGGCCGAACGGACTTTCGGGGATATAGTGCAGCGGCCCCGCTTCGCGCATTTCCCGGAAAATGGGCTGCCAGGTGTTATCGGCGTAGATATCGCTGCGGCTGACATCCCATTTGTGCGGATGGTCGAGCTTATGCTCGGGGTGCTCTTCGAAATGCTTCTTCAGCGCCTCGTATGCAGTCGGCGAAGTCCGGCATTGGGGGCGTTCGATTGCGGCGGTGGCCATATGTCTCTCTCCTCGTGGGAGCGACTCCATTCGGTCGCTCTCTCCTCGACATCCATCCTGCCCTAACTTACAGGCGAGTCAATAGTGCGTTGCAAATCGCCACTCAAAACGGGGCGAATCGCATCTCCTGCGCGCTGTGGCCCGACCGGTCAGGCGGGCGTGGTCCCGCCGACATGCCCTTTGACCGCTCGCCCGCCCTTGCCGGATTTCATCACCCGGCGGCGGAAGATCAGCGCGCCGAAGCGAACGAAAAGAAGGACGCAGAGCGCCTGCCATGCCAGCGCGAGCGCATGCGGCCAGAGCGCGTCCGACTGGGCCGCGCGGGCGAGCATGGCGAAGGGCGAGGACAGCGGGAACACCGCCGAAAACAGCTCCATTGGCGATCCCGGTCGCGTGATCGAGGATGCCGCGAGGAAGAACACCAGCAATTGCGCCATCGTCACCGGCATGGATAGGGTCTGCACCTCGCGCACGGTTGCCGCCATTCCGCCGATCGTGAGAAAGAGTGAGCCCAGCAGGAGGTATCCCATCGCGAAATAGGCGATGCCGAGGGTGACAAAGAGGGGCCAGCCCAGCGCCGGTTCGGGCAATCGTGGCAAGGCTTCGCCCGCGAGCAACGCGATCGCTCCGCCGAACATGGCCCATACGGCAATGCCTACGAAACTCACGCCGAGCATGGCCACCAGCTTGCCGAGGAACACCGCATCCATGGGAATCGCCGCAGCGAGCACCTCGATGACCTTGTTGGCCTTTTCCTCGACCAGATTGGACAGCACCATGCCCGCGAGCAGCATCATCAGCAGGAACAACAGCAGTTGTCCCGCCTGGGCGGTGCGAATGCGGTCGGTCCTGACGGCAGCGGTGCTGGTCGCGACCGGACGTGCGGTTACTTCGGGATAGGCGGGGATGTCTCGAGCGCCCGCCTGGGCGGCGATCATCGATATCGGCCCGCTCCAATAGGCGATCGCTTGTGGCGGGGCGGTGATCTCCGGCGCATTTAGCGTACCGCTTACCACCGCGCTGTAATTCTTGCCGGGCTCGCGCAGAATCTCGCTCGGGCGGGCCGTGCTGGTCGTCGCCTCCAAATCGGGCAGAGCGGTGCCGACCCTTGGAGACAGCCGGGCGCGCGCCTCGACCATTGCGGTGGCATCCGCCTCCGCCATCGCCACGGCCACCAGCCGCGTATTCGCATCCCGTTGCACCTGCCCGCCAATCCCTCCGGCAAGCACGCCGATTCCGATGGGGAACAGCGGGCCGAGCAGGAAGAACAGGAAGGCACGGCTAAACAGGATGGCGCGGAAATCGCGCCGCGCGACGACGCGGGCGGCTTCGAAGCGTGACAGGCGGGTCGTGTCGTTCAACGGCTTTCTCCCGCCGCAGTGTCCTGTTTCAGCGCGCGCGCCGCGGCTTCTCCGGCGATCTCGACGAAGGCGTCGTGCAACCCGGCGCGCTCGATCGACAGCGACAGAATACCTGCATGGCCGTCGATCAATTGCTTGAGCATGGCCTCGATCCCGGTCTCGGGTACGGGGAAATGCCAGAAATGGCTTTCGTCGCCTCTGCGGTCGTGACGTGCGTCATCGGGAAGCGCCGCCCGCCAGGCCCCTTCGCTGGCGCGGGTTTCCAGCCTGACCTGCGCGGGAATGCGATCGCGCGCGGCGTCGACCGATCCGGCATAGGGCACCTTGCCCGCGGCAATGATCGCCACTTCATCGCACAGCCGTTCGGCATGATGGATGACATGGGTCGAAAAGATTACGGTCACGCCATCTCGCGCCAGTTCGCGGATCGTGACTTCCAGCTTGCCCTGGTTGATCGCGTCGAGGCCGCTGAAGGGTTCGTCGAACACCACCAGGCGGGGGCGATGGACGAGCGTGCCGAGCAATTGCACGGTCTGCGCCATTCCCTTCGAAAGCTGACGGATCTGCCGGTCGATCGCGTGGCCCAGCCCGTGGCGTTCGAGCAGTTCGCGTCCGCGCGCCCTGCCTTCGTCGAGCGGCAGCCCCCGCAACGCGCCCATGAAGGCGATTGCCTCGTCGCATTTCATCGCCGGATACAGCCCGCGCTCCTCGGGCAGATAGCCGATCAGTTTCGCGACCTCGTGCGGGCGGTCCTTGCCGAAGATGCGGCGCACCCCTTCGTCGGGATCGATAATGCCCAGCAACATGCGCAATGTGGTGGTCTTGCCCGCGCCATTGGGGCCGAGAATGCCGTAGATCGCGCCTTCGGGCACGGCGATATCCACCCCGTCCACCGCCAGAATGCCGTCGAACCGCTTGACCAGGCCCTGTGCCTCGATAGCGAGCGGGCGAGACCCGGCAGGGGAGAGTCGCGTCATCGTGCCTGTTTCGGTAAGCATGGGCGCATGACTAATGGCTGGCAGTGAACGGGAGCACACGCAAGCGTGGTTAATGCCGAGTTGCAGGCCGATTTGCGCGGGGAGGCCCGAAGGCTGGGTTTCGCCGCCTGTGGCTTTGCGTCCGCCGCGCCCGATCCGCGCCGTGCCGCGCGGCTGGAGGAATTTCTCGGCCATGGCCGTCACGGCTCGATGCAATGGATGGAGGACCGCAAGCAGCAGCGGGCCTCGCCGCAGGGTCTATGGCCCGATGCGAAGAGCGTACTTGCGCTCGGCATGAGCTATGCGCCCGATGTCGATCCGCTGGCCTTGGCAAGCGACGGCGAGAAAGCGCGCATTTCGGTCTATGCGCATGGGCGGGATTATCACGATGTGGTCAAGAAGGCGCTCAAGGCCCTTGCCCGATGGCTGATCGAATGCGCGCCGAACAGCGAGCTGAAAGTGTTCGTCGATACCGCGCCGGTGATGGAAAAACCGCTGGGCGAAGCGGCCGGGATCGGCTGGCAGGGCAAGCATACCAATCTGGTGAGCCGCGACCATGGGAGCTGGCTTTTCCTGGGAGCCATCTATTCGACGCTCGAATTTGTGCCCGATGCGCCGGGCACGGACCGGTGCGGATCGTGCCGCGCCTGCCAGGACGCCTGTCCCACCGATGCTTTTCCGTCGCCCTACCGGCTCGATGCGCGGCGCTGCATTTCCTACCTCACGATCGAGCACAAGGGACCAATCCCGGAAGAATTCCGCGCTGCCCTGGGGAATCGGATCTATGGCTGCGACGATTGCCTGGCGGTTTGTCCGTGGAACAAATTTGCCGAAACGGCCCACCGGCACGCCAAGCTTGCCCCGCGCGAGGAGCTGCTGGCACCCGACCTCGCAACATTCCTGCAATTCGACGATGCGGGCTTTCGCCAGTTCTTTTCCGGTTCGCCGATCAAGCGGATCGGGCGTGACCGGTTCGTCCGCAACTGTCTCTACGCGGCCGGGAACAGCGGTTCCGCCACGCTAAAACCATTTGTAGCCCGCCTGCGTTTCGACGATGATCCCACGGTCGCCGAAGCGGCCGCCTGGGCGCTGGCCCGGCTTAGCGCATCTCCTTGAGCGGGATGTCGCTGTCGGCCAGCAAACCGGGATCGATCTCGGCGCGGTCCACCACGAGCTTGCGACCCTGAACGTAGTCCTTGACGCTGTTCACACAGTCGAGCGCGATTACCTGGCCTTCCTTCAGATAGATCACGCTGAATTTCTTCGCTTCCGGATCGCCGCGCAACACAGTCGCATCATATCCGGTCGCGATACCCACCGTCTGCAGCTTCAGATCGTACTGGTTCGACCAGAACCACGGCACCGCATCGTAATCCTGCTTGTCGCCCATGATCGCCTTGACCGCGCAGCTTGCCATGTCGTTGGCATTCTGCACCGATTCGAGGCGGATGACCTTGTTTTCCGCATAGGGATTGGCGTGGCTGGCGCAGTCGCCGATGGCATAGATATCGTCCAGCGTGGTGCGCCCATATGTGTCGACGTCGACCCCGTTCGAGCCTGCCGCTCCGGCGGCGATCAGCGGGCCGACCGAGGGGACGATGCCGATACCCGCGATGATCACGTCGCAGGCGATCTTTTCGCCGCTGTCGGTCAATACCCCGCTGACGCGGCCATTCTCGCCCTCGATCGTCTCGACGCCGGTGGACAGACGTAGATCGACGCCCTGCTGGCGATGGTAGGCGGCATAGTAATCGGACAGTTCCGGACCGGCCACGCGCGCCAGCACGCGGTCGAGCATTTCGACCACCGTGACCTCGCAGCCAAGCTTGCGCAGGACCGCCGCCGCTTCGAGCCCGATATAGCCCGCCCCGACAATGACCGCGCGTTTCGCCCCCGCGGCAAGCTCTTCCTTGAGCAGGTCCACGTCCCGCCGTGTGCGGATATAGTGGATGCCCGCGTAATCGCTTCCCGGACAGGACAGGCGCCGGGCATCGCCGCCTCCGGCCCAGATGAGCTTGCGATAGGCAATGCGCGTATCGTCGGACAGGGCGAGTTCGTGCGCGACGGGATCGACTTCGTTGACATTGCGGCCGAGGCGCAGCTCGATACCCTTGTCGGCCCAGAACTGTTCGGGGCGTATCTGGATGCGCTCGAAGGGCTTTTCGCCGGCGAGATATTCCTTCGAGAGCGGCGGGCGCTCATAGGGTGGATTGCGGTCCCGGCTGACCATGAGGATCGACCCCTCATGACCATTCTGTCTCAGCGCGATGGCGGCCTGGGCACCCCCATGCCCGGATCCCACGATAACAACGTCGAACTTTTCCATGGTCACGCTGGCTGGCGTGAAATCGCCATCCGGTCAAGCGTACCGGTTATCGACCGAGCAGATTGCGAGCCATGCTGGCGATCTGTGCCAGCATGGCCGGCGCCACCGGAGACTGGCCCTGTGCCCGTGAAACCATGGCGCGGAAGCCATGCACGGCGGCAGACTGTTCCTCGGCCCATTTGGCAACGATTCCCGGCATGTCCTTCTTGGCATCCTTGCGCCGCGCGAGACGGCGCAACAACTCCAGCCGCATCTGTTGAAAATCGCGTGCAAGGCCGGACACGAGCAGGCGTTCCCACACATCGGAGGGGCTCATGAGCGCTGCCGTCGACTGCGCCCAGTCGAGCCCGAGCCGGTGACCGACTTCGGTAAAGGCTTCGGTCAGCCCGATCGGCGGGATGCCGGTTTCGCTGGCCAGTTTGGCAAGGCCAACCGCCCCGTCGAGATCGTAGAGATGCGCGACCCGCGCGGCCAGCGGCTCCGGCGCACCTGCCGCTACGAGCTGTTCACGCAAGCGGTCCGACTGCTGCCGCGATTCGGCGGACAAGAGCTCGCCCGTCGCATCGGACAGCTTCGCGACTCCCTTGCCGATTTCGGCAACAAGCGCGCTGGGATCGACCTTGCCTCCCGACGTCCGAAGCACATCCGACATCAGATTGCCCGTGGCCGCGGCGATCCGGTCGAATATCATCAGGCGCGCCTTTTCGGGCATGTCCGCGACATCGACCGTGTCCCACAGGTCGGGCAGGCCGAACAGTTCCTCGACCGCGACGAAAGCGGCTGCGACCTCGCACAGTTCCGCGCCTTCCTCTTCGGAAAGTTCGAAAGGATGGATCATGCCGAGACGGTTGACGATGCGGTTGGCCAATTTGGTCGCGATGATCTCGCGGCGCAGCTGGTGCCCTGCAATCTGCGCCTTGAACTTCTTGCGCATCGGTTCGGGGAAAGCCTCGAACAGCGTATCCTCGAGCAGTGTGTCCGCGGCAAGGCCGCCCCGTTCGACGGCATCCTGCAACACCAGCTTCGACGAGGACAGCAACACGGCCAGTTCCGGGCGGGTCAGGCCCTGCCCATCGGCAGCTCGCCGTTGCAGCGTCTGGTCGTCGGCCAGGCCTTCGGTTCGCCGGTCGAGATTCCCGCCCGCCTCGAGCGTTTCGACGAGATGGCGCTGCGACGCCATAGCGCTTGCTCCGCCAATCTCGGCGATCGAGAGAGCCAGGGCCTGCAGCCGGTTGTCCTCGAGGACAATCCGGCCGACTTCGTCGGTCATCGATTCGAGCAGGGCGACGCGTTTGGGTTCGGACAGCTTGCCTGCGCGTTGCGCCGCCGCCAGCGCAATCTTGATATTGACCTCGTTGTCCGAGCAGTCGACGCCGGCGGAATTGTCGATGAAGTCGGTGTTCGATCGACCGCCGACTTGGGCGAATTCGATGCGTCCGGCCTGCGTAATGCCGAGATTGGCCCCTTCGCCAATGACTTTCGCGCGCACGTCCCTGCCATCCACGCGCAACGCGTCATTGGCGGGATCGCCGACCTGCACGTTGTTTTCGTGGCTCGCCTTGATGTAGGTGCCGATGCCGCCGAACCAGATCAGGTCGACCGGCGCCTTCAGAATGGCCGAAATCAGCGCCTCGGGTTCGATTTCCGATTGATCGATGCCAAGCTTCGCCTGCACCGCCTTGGTCAGCTTGATGCTCTTCGCATCGCGCGGGAACACGCCGCCGCCCTTGGAAATCAGCTTGCTGTCGTAATCCTCCCAGCTCGACCGCGGCAAGTCGAACAAACGCTTGCGTTCTTTCCAGCTTGCCGCCGGGTCGGGATCGGGGTCGAGAAAGATGTGACGGTGATCGAAGGCGGCGACCAGTTTGATCGCCTTCGACAGCAACATACCGTTGCCGAAAACGTCGCCCGACATGTCACCGCAGCCGACGACTTCGACGCTGTCGCTCTGCACGTCCACGCCCATTTCGAGGAAATGGCGCTGGACGCTGACCCAGGCACCCTTGGCGGTGATGCCCATGGCCTTGTGATCGTACCCTTTCGAGCCGCCCGAGGCGAAGGCGTCGTCGAGCCAGAAGTCCCTCGATTTCGCGATTGCATTGGCGATGTCGGAAAAGGTTGCCGTACCCTTGTCGGCGGCGACCACGAAATAAGGGTCCTCGCCATCGGTGATGACGACGTTTTCCGGATGCACGACCTTGTCGTCGACGATGTTGTCGGTGACCGAAAGCAGCGTGCGGATGAACGTCTCGTAACTCGCGCGTCCTTCGGCCGCCCAGCCTTCGCGATCGATGGCGGGGTTGGGGAGTTGCTTGGGATAGAACCCGCCTTTCGCCCCGGTCGGCACGATCACCGCGTTCTTGACGCGCTGGGCCTTCATAAGGCCCAGGATTTCCGTGCGGAAGTCGTCGCGTCGGTCGGACCAGCGCAAGCCACCGCGCGCAACCGGGCCGCTGCGCAGATGGATACCTTCGACGCGGCGCGAATAGACGAAGATTTCGCGATAGGGAATCGGCTTGGGCAGGCCCGGAACCTTGGCGGAATCGATCTTGATCGCAAGCGCTTCGCTTGCGGCGGGCGCGAAAGCATTGGTGCGCAGAATCGCGTCGATCAGCGAGTTGTACAGGCGCAGCAGGCGATCGTCATTGATCGCCTTGACCTTGGCGAGGCCCCGCTTGATCGCGTTGCGCGCGTCCCCGACTGCCTTGTCGCGTCCGCTGCCGAAATCGGGATCGTGACGCGCAGTGAAGAGGGCGATCAACGCCCGGGTGACATCGGGCGCGGCCGCGAGAGCATCGACCACCGTATAAATCGTGAAGCCCATGCCGACTTGCCGCAGGTAGCGGTAGAAGGCGCGCAGCCAATTGGCTTCGCGCGCGGACAGTCCCGCTTCGGGCACCAGGCGGTTGAAGGGATCGTTTTCCGCTTCGCTGTTGAGCACGGATGCGATTGCTTCCTCGATCGCATCGGATCGATCGATCAGCGCTTTGGGATCGGCCCCCGGCTTCAGATCGAGCAGGAAGTCGTGGATCGTCCCCAGCCGCCCCTCGTCGAGCACGGTGGGCATTTCGGACCGCACGTAGAAACCGAAATCCTCGAGCGCGGGCACGCCTTCGGAAAGCGGCAGGCTGCCTTCGGACTGGTACAGTTTCAGCCGCAGGCAACCATCGATTTCGCGCTCGCAAAAATACATCCGCGCGCCCCGTACGACTTCCTCGCTTTCGAGGCTGGCGCCGAGATCGTGCAGCCGAGATATATCGAGTGCGGCCTCGCGAGGGCCGAACCGGCCGCGAAAGCCGGTCGGGAAATGTTCGGCGAAGCGCATGGCCAGGCCGGCCGCGCGCGAGGGTTCTTCCCGTGTGCCGAGCTCCGCCTCGACCGCTTCGCTCCAGCCGCGCAGCAGCGTCTGCATCTGCTGTTCCAGCCGGTCCTCGTCCGGTATCGTGTCGCCATCGCGAATGTCGAAAACGAACCGGATCGTGGCTAGATTGCCCCCCTCGACCTCCAGGCTCCAGTCGAGCAGGCGCGCCGCTGCGGCCTCTTCCAGCAGGGCCTGGATCTCCAGCCGGACCTGCGTTGCCACCATGTCGCGCGGCAGCCAGACAAAGGCGAAAAGGTGTCGGGCAAGCGGAGCCTCGACCAAGGCAAGCCGGGGGCGAGGGCGGTCGACCAGGCTCATCATCGTGGTCGCAACGCGTTCGACATCGCTTTCGGAAAAGCCGATCAGCAGATCGTGCGGCAGCGTCGTCAAGGCATGGACCAGAGCTTTGCCCGCATGGCCGGTATCGTCGAAGCCGTGGCGCTCGCGCAGAGCCTCGAGTTCGCGGCGCAAGCGCGGCACATTGCGCGGCGGCGCGGCCAGCGCGGCACTGGTCCACACGCCCGCATGGACCGAAAGCGCGATGGTCTCGCCGCCCTCCTGGATCGGCACGATGAGCAGATCGAGCGGCACGCGGCGGTGCACATTGCTGAGGTGGTTCGCCTTGATTATCAGGGGGCGGCGCCTGTTGTCCTTCTTCGCGAACCACGCGAAAGCACGCTCGTAGGAAGCTTCCGCGAGGAGTTCCCGAGCGCTTTTGCGACAGATGCCGAGCTGGTCGCGCTGCGTGCCATCGCGATGGCGCGTGACGTGGCCAAGCTGGGTGAGCATGCCCGAATTGAGCCAGTCGAGCAGGTCCGCGCCTTCTTCGTCCGTATCGCGGATGCGATCGGCATCCTGCGTCATCGCCTGCTGGAGCTTGGGCCAGTCGCTGACCGCCGCCCGCACGTCGGCGAGGGTTTCCTTGAGGCCTTCCTGCAACTGGCGGCGCGTCTTCGCATCGACGCGGGCCGCCTCGATATATATCATCGATTCCCAATAGGCATCGTCGGGATCGTTATCGGGAATGCCGGTCAGCCTCCCCTTGTCGTCGCGTTCGACGGGAATGACCGGATGCACCAGCCGGTCGATCGACAGGCCCAGCGCGGCGATGGTCGCGGCCACCGAATCGACGATAAAGGGCATGTCGTCATTGACGATCGCAATGCGCGTAAGGCGGCGTTCGTCGCTGATGCTCTCGATCGCCATGGACGAGCGACCGAAGGTGCGATCCGCCGCCAGCGCGCCGACGAAGGACGCAGCATCGGCAAGCCTTGCCTTGTCGAAGGGCGTATCGCCTTTCAGCAGCGACTGGCGCATTCTTTCGGTGATGGCGTTTTGGAGCTTCTTGGGAAGCGCGGCAGTCTTCGAACCCATAAGGGGCCTCTCTCCTTGCGGCGCATGATCGTTTCCGCGCCGCGAAATATCCGAGTCGTGTGCGCCACGACCTGCGCGCCGCGCCTAGGCCTGTTGGAGACGGCTCGCAAGGTGGTGCCGTCGAGAATTTGCAATTGCAAGCCTATGATGCGGCGAAACGCGGTGCCGTTACGGCATGCTCATGCGCGGAGCCGGTCCATGGCCAGCGCGAGCGAGCGGCATCGCGCCTCCGGATCGAACATGCTGCCGCCGAAGATGACCTCGTCCGCTCCCGTGCGTCCAACGAAGGCCTTTACCGTCTGCGCCGCCTGTTGCGGCGTGCCGATGGCGCTGGCCTGCCCGATATGCGCCAGCATCGCCTGTGCGGGTGCCGGCAATTGGTCGCGATATCCGCGCACTGGCGGGGGCAGCTTGCCCGGCGTGCCCGTGCGCAGGGCCACGAAAGCCTGGAGCTGGGAGGAAGCCAGATATTCGGCCTCTTCCTCGGTGTCGGCGACAAACAGGTTCATCGCGACCATCACATGCGGTTTTTCCCAATCCTCGGACGGCTGAAAATCGCGCCGATAGAGTTCGAGCGCGGCGTCCAGGTGGTCGGGCGCGAAATGGCTGGCGAAGGCATAGAGCATGCCCAGCTGCGCGGCGAGCCGGGCACCGAAGAGGCTGGAGCCCAGCATCCAGAATTCGGGCTTCGCGCCAAGCCCCGGAGTGGGGTGAATGGCCGTCTCGCCTGCCATCAGTGCCATAAGTTCGGCCACGTCCTGCGGGAACATTTCGGCGGCGCGATGAAGATCCTTGCGCAAGGCGCGCTGAAGTTCCGGCCCCGCTCCGGGCGCCCGCCCGAGGCCCAGGTCCACCCGACCGGGAAACAGCGCGTCGAGCGTGCCGAACTGTTCGGCGATCTGGAAAGGCGTGTGATTGGGCAGCATGATCCCGCCCGACCCGATGCGGATGGTGGATGTCGCATTGCCGATATGCGCAAGCACGACCGAGGTCGCCCCGCCGGCAATACCCGCCATCGCGTGATGTTCGGCCACCCAGAAGCGCTTGCAGCCGTCGTCTTCCGCGGTTCGGGCAAGCTCGGTCGCCGCCTCGAGCGCTTCGCCGACGTTCCCTCCTTCGCGCACCGGAACCAGATCGAGGACGGAAAAATCGGTCACGATTTGAGCTGTTCCAGATAGCCGCGCGCACGCTTGGCCTCGTCGCTGTCTGGCGCGACGAGCAGTACCGATTCGAAGCTGCGTCGGGCCTCCTGCTCGCGCCCCGACAGCGCGGCAATCACGCCTGCTTCGAGGCCCACGGCGGGATCCCGCGGTGCCAGCAGCGCTGCTTGCGCGATCTGCTCACGCGCTTCGCCCAGACGTTCCATCCGCCGGGACAATGTGGCCGAAAGCAGCCATGCGCGGGCATTGGCAGGGTCGTTCCCACGCGCCTTTTCCAGCGTTGCAACGGCTTCGTCATTGCGCTCGAGGGCTACCAGGGCGCGGGCGCGGTCGATCAGGACGCTGGCGAGAAGCGGCGCGTCGTCCGCTTGGGTGGCAAGGGTGACGGCGCGGCCGAAAGCAATGTCGGCGATCGCTGGCTGGTCCTGGGCCATCGCCGCGTTGCCGGACATGGCCGCGAGGCGCGACTGGTAGGCCGGGGCGCCCAGGGGAACTTCGTCGGTCGCCAGATCGAAGGCTCTTTGTGCCTCGGCGAATTCGCCCTCCCGAACGAAGGCGATGCCCAGGCAATGAGCCGATTGGGCCAGTTCGAGCTGGGTAGCCGCCGCTTCGCGCCACTTCTGTGCGTAATCCCTGGCGGCTTCGGCATCGCCGCGCGCCAGATTTACGCAATCGGCAAGCTTTCCCTGGGCCGGTGATGCGGTATCCGCCCGGTCCCGCGCCTGCGGCCGTTCGGGTCGATCGCGCAGCTCGTCGGGCAGGCCGGGGAAGGCATCGATGGACGGGTTCGGGCCGACCTGCATCATCAGCAGGGCAAGGGCGGAGGCGATCATTCAGGACCTTTCGAAAGCGCGTCGACGGTGCGCAGCAGCAAAGCGATGTCCTGCTCGCGCGACAGACGGTGGTCGCCATCCTTTACCAGCGTGACCTGTACGTCGTCCGAACGCAACGTTCCGGCAAGGCGCAGGCTTATTTCCCAGGGCACATCGGCATCGCGCTGGCCGTGGATCAGACGGACGGGGGCATCGATGGCGATCTCGCCGCCAAGCAGCACTTGCGCCTGCGCGTCGGTGAAGAACCGGGGGTGCATGGGGGTGGGGTCGGGGCCGTAGGGGTTCTCGTCATACACGATCTCGCCCCCGGCCAGTTTCGCCTTGTCGGTTTCGGAACGGCCCCATTCGGTGAAATCTGGCGCCGAGGCGATGCCGACAAGCCCGGCCAGCCGATCGCCCAATGCCATTCCCAGAAGCAGCATCAGCCAACCGCCCATCGAGGACCCGACTAGGATGACCTGGTCGTCGAGTTTCGCCTCAATCAGAGCGAGCGCCTCGTCGCGCCATTTCGAGAGCGTGCCGTCCGCAAAATCGCCCTCGCTTTCGCCGCAACCCGAATAGTCGAGCAGCAGGCAGGCGCGCCCCTGCTCGCGCGCCCAGTCGAACAGCGCAGTCGCCTTGCTGCCCGCCATGTCGGACATATAACCGGGCAGAAACACCAGCGCGGGGCCATTGCCACGGATATGGCGGAAAGCGAGGCGCCGCCCATCGGGCAGCTCGAAATGCTTGGTGTCGAACATGGCGCCCGATGTCGCCCCCCGGCCTCGCGAATGCAAGGCCTAGAAGAGGTCGAACGTCTCCACGTCCGGATCCTCTTCACACATGGATTTCAGGGCGGCGAACTCCTCGGGAGCCAGGACGGGCGTATAGCGCGCATCACCATCCGCCGCGTCGCGATAGGCTTCGGCGCGCTCGCCCGAGGAGGGATGGCTTGCAAGCCAGCCCGCGAGGGCCGGTGCGTCGGCGCTGTCGCCATACTCCTCCGACATTCTCTCGAAGAAACCTGCCGCGCCCAGCGGTGAGATGTTGCTCTCCGCCATGCGCGCGCGGGCGTAATCGTCGGCTTCGCGTTCGGCGTCGCGCGAATAGCCCATCGAGGCGAGCCCGAATACGCCGTTGGTAACGCTCGAGTCCGCCCCGGCCAGCAAGATCGACAGACCGAACTGTCTGAGCAGCGCGGTCATCACATGCCGTTCGCGCACATGCCCGACCTCGTGGGCGAGTACGCCCGCCAGTTCCTCGGGACTTTCGGCCTGCTGGACCAGCCCGTCGAACAGCAGCACCTGGCGGCCGGGGAGCGCAACGGCATTGACCATTCCCATATTCGCGATGCCCGCGCGGACTTTTTCTTCTGCCGGGTCCACTTTCGCGAGCAGCTTGGCGAGCGCGGCGTCGCCTTCGGGCGTGTGGCAGATACGCCCGCCGAAATCGCCGACCATGGCCTCCCCGATATTGCGTTCCCAGCTTGCCGGGATGCGCGGGCCGAGCCAGTCGGGTGCCGTCATGAAAAGCGCCACCGCAGCCGCGCTGACGACACCGAAGATCGCTACGGCCTTGCCCAGTCCCAGCCGGTCGACCCAGGCGCCGTATTCGCTCTTCGCGGGGAGCCGCGCGGCCAGACCGGGGGGAATGTCTTCGGGCAGGATCAGCCGGAAGTCGGGTACGCTGTCGCGCCGGTAGACGATCTTGCCGGGGCGCGTTTCGCCAAAGCGCAGATCAGTCGCCGCGAAGCTCTGGCGATCCGTGGGGCCATCGAGCGTGAAGGCGCCGCGTCCATCCCAAGTCAGCTCGCCCGAATGGCGCACCGCATTGATCCCATCGTACCATTCGGCGGCAACCAGGAACGCCTCTCCCATCGGGTCAGATCGCGCCCATGTCGAAGGCATCGAGCAGGCCCTCGCCATGCCTGGCGGTCCTGGTCTCCGATTGGGTGAGTTCGTCGAGCAGGATTTCACCGCCCGCTTCGAGATGCGTCATGAAGAACTTCCAGTGGCGGTAGGACAGGAAGATCAGGCCGATCCCGAACGTGAACACCACCAGCACGGCATCGATCACCAGCAGCTTGACCCAGTCGAGCGTCGAGGCTTCGAAGCTGAATTGGAGATCGCGCCAGCGCGTCGCGCCCACGACCTCGCGATAGAACTTGGCGTAGAAGGCCACGGCGATCAGGCCGAGCCCGAGATAAAAGAAGAGGAGCAGGCCGAGAATGCCGACCACGCCGCCGACCCTCATCCCGTCTTCGCCGCCGATACCATAACCCGCCAGCATGCCCATTCCGGCCATGATCATCCCGCCCACGAACAGCACGAAGGGCGCGAGGTAGAACAGCAGGAAACGGACGAAGACTCCTCCGGCCTCGGCATTCGATTCGAAGCGAAAGGGGCCGAAGCTCATTTTGTTCCAGCGCTCGTTCCACAGGCTGGTCATCGACCAGGGGATGAGCAGGCCGAGCGGGATCCAGCCGACCATCGTCTTCCACATGTAGGACAGGCCGAAAAGAAATCCGCCATCGTCGCTCCCGCCGCGAATGCCGCGCCAGCGCGTGCGCGAAAGGCGGTAACGCAGGCCCCGAAACCGCGCGACGCCCAAGAGGTAGAAGATTGCCGTCAGCGCCACGAAAGTCAGGCCGACGCCCAGCGCTTCATAGCCGCGGGCGACCAGCGCCTGAGCAATGAAGGTGAGGAAGACATAGGGGATACCGAACAGCACGAAGACCATGAGGAAGCCGAGAAACAGCTCCATTCCCGTGCCCGCCCATTCGAGATGCTCGTCGACGAACCGTGTGCGCGACCACAGATAGCGGCGCTCGCGCGCGGTCGCCCAAAACCGGTAGATGCCCAGAGTGACGATCGTTAGCAGCAAGTTGGGGAAGGCGATCTTCGCGAAATCGCGCCAATTCCCCTCGAAAACGAAGGCGCTATTCGTGCCCTCCATGTCCTGCGCCCCATGCATGATAGAAAAACCCTTCGATCCCTGTGTCGCTCTGGTCGTGGATCGAAGGGGCGGTGTCAATCGGCGGTGGGTTTTTCTTCGCGCAGGAAGATTTCTTCGATGGCCAGGCCGAATACGTCGGCGATGCGAAAGGCAAGCGGGAGGGACGGGTCGTAGCGCCCGGTCTCGATCGCGTTGACGCTCTGGCGCGAGACGTCGAGCCGCGTGGCGAGGTCCTGCTGGCTCCAGTCGCGCTCGGCGCGCAGGACCTTGAGGCGGTTTTTCATGACCCGCGCACCTTCTGCCAGAGCTGCGCCATGCCGAGACCCAGCGCCCAGACGGGCAGGACCCACCAAGCCCAGATGTGCGGCACCAGTTCGAACATCTCGAGGAACCCCCAGAAGATGCCGATGGCAAGCACGAAGCCTAGGGCGACGAGTGCCGCCATGATCGTGCGATGGCGCAAGTACTCGTCGCGTTCCTCCGCGATATAGCGGGCCATCGCCCAGATGATCCCGAAGGTCGGGAGGGTCGGCAGCAGCGAAATCGCGAAGACGAGCGGTCTCGACAGCTCGTAACCGTTCCATAGCGTCACCGCGATGCCGAGGCCGAGCACGTAGCCGAAGCTGCTTAGTAAGACCCGCCGGTTGTAGGTCGCCATGGCCGCGCTGGTGCAGGCACCGGCGCGCCGCATCGGGATCATGAGCGCGCCTGTGGCAATGGCCAGCAGGATGAAGCCTGTCGGCCCGTCGATGGCGTCGGTCAGCTTGAGGGCGCCGATCACTCCCACGCTGGCCAGATAGATGCCGACCCAGAACCCTTGCGAACGGGTCGAGGCGATCGGTTCACCTCCGCTCATGCTCGTATCTTTCCGCAGGGCGCGCAGGGGCGCTGCGTGAAGATCGAGACGGCGGCGAGGGCAGGCAGGGCGATTACGCCGTATCTGGCGACATCCTGCGGCACGAGCCCGAATGCGCCGAACACCGCGAAGGCGATGATCCCGGCGGCCCAGATGAGAGCTTGCTCGGTCCTGGTCATGGCAATGATCCTTTCCTTGGTGTCAAGGAACATTTACATGTTCTTCTAGGATTTGTCAAGCATACTTTCCAAAATGTCGATATCGTTTTCCGTGTGCTCGATTTCCCTTGTCTCTGTAGCGTCATCGGGAGCAGGCAGGCGGGAGAGAGAGGAGACGCCCATGATCGCTACCGAACCGCCTGCCGCCGCCGGTATCCCCGCGCTTGATCGCCGCAGCTTGCTGAAGGGGGGCATGCTTGGCGCAGGGCTGGTGGGCGCACCGCTATCGGCTGGGTTGAACTCCGGCGCATCGGGATTCACGCACGGCATTGCCAGTGGCGAGCCCGGGCCGGGCCGCGTCCTGCTGTGGACGCGCTACGCCGCTACGCAAGACACGCGGCTCGACTTCCAGGTCAGCGATTCGATAGATTTTGCCACTGCGGCGTCGGGCGGTTCGGTTACCGCCAGCGCGGACAATGACTGGTGCTGCAAGGCCTGGGCCGAGGGGCTTGAACCGGGCCGCTGGTATTATTATCGCTTTATCGCGCCCGACGGATCGCATTCCGATATCGGGCGGACCAGAACGCTGCCCGTCGGGAAAACCGACACGTTTCGCATGGCGGTGTTCTCCTGCTCCAACATCGGCTTCGGCTGGTTCAACGCCTATGCTCATGCCGCGGCCGATGGCGGGTTCGATTGCGCCCTGCATCTGGGCGATTATTTCTACGAATACGGCCCCGGCACCTATCCTTCGAACGCGGAAGCCCAACCGGGCCGCATTCTGTTTCCGGCGGGCGAAACCGTCGCTCTCTCCGACTACCGCCTGCGCTATGCGACGTATCGTGCGGATGCCGATCTGCGGAGATTGCATCAACTGTATCCGATGATTTCGGGCTGGGACGACCACGAGAGCAGCAATGATTCCTGGGAAGGGGGCGCGCAGAACCACCAGCCCGATACCGAAGGCGAATGGTCTGTTCGCAAGGCTGCCGCCGCCAGGGCCTATCGCGAATGGATGCCGGTGTCGGACGAACCCTGGGCGGCCTACGAGGTCGGCGATCTCGCCACTCTCTTCCGGCTCGAAACCCGCCTGACCGCGCGTGCCGAACAATTCTCGATCGGCAAGATCCTTGCGGGAAAAACCTCGCCCGAAGACGCGATGGCCGCGCTCGTCGCCTTCCGCGACGGAGACTATCGCGGTGCCGACCGTGAACTCCTCGGCATGCGGCAACAGGGCTGGCTGGCCGACGGTCTCAAGCGGTCCGCGTCGGCGGGCAAGCCGTGGCAGGTGCTCGTCCAGCAGGTTCTGATGGGGCGGCTCGCCAGCGCGACCAGCCTGACCGACAACCTTCCCGCAGACCTCCCCGATTTCGTCCGCCAGCGTATTCTCGCGGGCGCTATGGCAAGCCGCGCCGAACTGCCGCTCAATATGGACGCATGGGATGGCTACCCCGCTGCGCGCGGGCGCGTGTTCGAGGCGGCTCTGGCGGCCAATGCGAACCTGGTCAGCCTGGCAGGCGACACGCATAATGCCTGGGCTTTCGATCTCGACCATGGCGGCGAAAAGGTCGGCGTCGAATTCGGCGGCCACTCGGTCACTTCGCCCGGATTCGAAACCTATCTCACCCATCTCGATCCGCGCGATGTCGAGCGGGCGATCGTCGCCCACAACCGTCAACTCAAATGGATGGACGGATCGCATCGCGGCTACATGGCAGTCGAACTCACGCCCGGCAGCGCGTCGAGCGAATACCGTTTCCTTTCGAGCGTGCGCGAAAAGGGCGCCGGTGTCGTATCGACCAAGCGTATCACCACGCTCGCGGGAAGCCGCACGCTCGAGGTGGGTTGAGAAACCGACCGGCGCCCGCTATCTCGCACCCCATGGCGCATATGCGGATCATAGCCACGACTACTACCACCCCGGGCCACCGGGGGCGGTCGGTCGCGGCATAAGCGATCCACCGCCGCCCGGTTTCGGGCGGTTGGCGTTTCCCCCCGAAATCGCAAAATCTTCGCAAACGCCGCTTCAAGGCTAAGCGCGCCTGTGCCATGGCGCCCGCCAAGCAAACGGACGACGAGTGACATGACGGAACTGCTCAAGATCAGCCTGCCCGACGGTTCGGTGCGCGAAATGGAACGTGGCAGCACGCCTGCCGATGTCGCTGCCGCGATCGGTCCCGGTCTCGCCAAGGCCGCCATCGCCGCGCGCGTCGATGGCGAGCTGCGCGACATCAACAGGCCTTTCGAAGGCGATGCGGAACTGGCGCTGATCACAAGCCGCGACGAGGAGGACGCGCTCGAACTCGCACGCCACGATTTTGCCCATGTGCTCGCCGAAGCCGTGCAGGCGCTGTGGCCGGGCACGCAGATCACGTTCGGCCCGGCAACGGACGATGGCTTCTATTACGATGTAAAGGCGCCCGATACGCGCGAACCGTTCAGCATGGACGATCTGCCCGCGATCGAGGAAAAGATGCGCGAGATCATCAAGGCCGACAAGCCGCTCAGGCGCGAAGTGTGGAGCCGCCAGCAACTGATCGACAAGTGGGAAGCCGAAGGCGAGACCTTCAAGGCCGAATGGGCCAGGGAACTGCCCGAGGACGAGGAGCTGACGGTTTACTGGTCGGGCGAGGACTGGCTCGACATGTGCCGCGGCCCGCACCTCGCCTCGACCGGCAAGCTCGACCCGCAGGCCTTCAAGCTGATGCGCGTGGCCGGGGCCTATTGGCGCGGCGACCAGAAGAACGCGCAGCTCACGCGCATCTACGGCACGGGCTGGCTCAACAAGAAGCAGCTCAACGCTCACCTGACGCGCTTGGAAGAGGCCGCCAAGCGCGACCATCGCAAGCTGGGCCGCGAGATGGACCTGTTCCATTTGCAGGAAGAGGCGCATGGCAGCGTGTTTTGGCACCCCAAGGGCTATCGCATCTGGCGCGAGCTGGAGGCGTATATGCGCCGCAAGATGGATGGCGGGGGCTACCGCGAGATCAAGACGCCGCAACTGATGGATGTGCGCCAGTGGGAGCAGTCGGGCCACTGGGGCAAATATGCCGAGAACATGTTTGCCGTGCCCGATATCGTCCCCGAGGTCGAAGGGCTGGGCGACGATAATGGCGGTAAGGGAGCCAATCCGCAGGTCGCCGGCGATGCCGACTGGATGGCGATCAAGCCGATGAATTGCCCGGCGCATGTGCTGGTTTTCAAGCAGGGCATCACCTCTTACCGCGACCTGCCGATTAGGCTGGGCGAAATGGGCTGCTGCCACCGGAACGAGCCGCATGGCGCGCTGCACGGGTTGATGCGCGTGCGCCAGTTCACCCAGGACGATGCGCATATCTTCTGCACCGAGAGCCAGGTGGTCGAGGAAGTTCGCGCCTTCTGCAAATTGGCGGACGAGGTCTATTCGGACTTCGGCTTCAAATACGAAATCAAGCTGGCGCTGCGTCCCGAGAAGCGGCTTGGGTCGGACGCGGATTGGGACCGCGCCGAACAGGAATTGCGCGATGCGGTGGCCGAAGCGGGCATGGACAATGAGACCTACGGCTGGGAGGAACTGCCCGGCGAAGGCGCCTTCTACGCGCCCAAGCTCGAATGGCACCTCACCGATGCCATCGGCCGCACCTGGCAGGTCGGCACGATCCAGGGTGATCGCGTGCTGCCCGAACGGCTCGATGCGAGCTATGTCGGCGAGGATGGCGAGAAGCATCGCCCGGTCATGCTGCACCGTGCGATTTTCGGGTCCTACGAGCGTTTCATCGGCATCCTGATCGAACACTTTGCCGGCCGCCTTCCCGTGTGGCTCGCCCCGGTGCAGGCGGTGGTCGCGACGATCGTTTCGGACGCCGACGACTATGCCAGGGAAGCGGTCGCGAAGCTGCAAGCCGCCGGAATCCGCGTGGAAAGCGATCTGCGCAACGAGAAGATCAACTACAAGGTGCGCGAACACAGTCTTGCCAAGGTTCCGCACCTGTTGGTGGTGGGCAAACGCGAGGCAGAGGAGGGCACGGTTGCGGTGCGAACTCTGGGCGAGAAGGAGCAGCGCGTCATGAGCCTCGACGAGGCGATCGTCATGCTCAAGGATGGCGCGACCCCGCCCGATTTGCGCGAAGGCTAGGGCCACCGCGTGGACCTTCTCGCAGGGTATGGCGGGCCGGCCATCGTCGCCGCGCTGGTGGCGGCTTTCGTGTCGGCCTTCGTGCGCGGGCTGACCGGCTTCGGCATGGCCATCCTGCTGGTGCCGATCCTCGCCCTGGCGCTGTCACCGATGGAAGCCGTATTGCTGACGAATTTCCTGTCGGTGTTCATCGGCATGTCGGAAATCCGGCGCTTGCTGCGCAGCGCGGAAAAGTCGGCGTGGATCATTATTGCGCTGGTCGCGGTGTCGACTCCGGTCGGGCTGTATATCCTCAGCATCACCGCGCCCGCTCTTGCGCGCGTGGTGATCGCCTTTATCGCGCTCTCGGCCTTCGCGGCCGTTCTGCTCCCGCGCCGTGGCGCCTTGGATCATCACCTCGCGACGACCGGCGGGGTCGGCGTGTTGAGCGGATTGATGACCGGATATGCGGGAATGCCCGGCCCGCCGGTCGTCCCCTATTATGTGGGCCGCGATATTCCGCGTGAAACCGCCAAGGCATCGATGCTGCTGATCTTCACCTGTGCATCGAGCACGGGATTGGTGAGCGGCGCGGCCATGGGCGTGCTCGACTGGACGCTTGCTGTCCTGGCCATCCTGCTGTTTCCGGCGATTTTGCTCGGCAATTGGCTCGGCAACAAGGCTTCCGGACGCATAGAGGACCGGACCTGGCGCATCTGCGTGGGTGCGGTGTTGGGCGGAGCTGCGATCGCAGCGCTCTGGAAGGCTTTCGGCTAACCGCTCAGAACGGCAGCACCGGTCCGGCAAGAGCCAGTGCGAGGCCACAGCCGCAAACGATTAGCGTTCGCGCGATGTCTGCCACCGGGTGCGGAGCAACGTGAGCGCGAGTGAGAGCGGTAGCCTTGGCCATGCACGCATTGTCGGCTGCAAGCCCTAATGAATCGTTAAGGGCGCCATCGGGCGGACGGCATTTGCTGGCTGGCGCAGTGGAAGCCGCCGCCGCCTGCCAAGACCGCATCGCCCGGCAGGCCGATGGTCGCGCGATCGGGGAAGAGTTCGGCGATGGCCGCTACCCCTTCCTCGTCATACGGGCTGCCGAAGGTCGGGACCACGACGAGATGGCTGGTGATCGCGAAATTGGCGTAGCTGGCGGGTTCGATGTGATCGCCGCTGGTGATCAGGCCGGGCGAAGGGATATCCTTCACCGTCAGGCCCGCATCCTCGGCGCGGTGCCTGGCATCGGCATAAATCGCCGCGTTGGGATCGTCGCTGCCAGTCGCGCGCGGCAGGCACAGCGTGTTTGCGGCGACGAAGCGGCCGAGATTGTCGACATGGCCGTCTGTATGGTCGTTGATCAGGCCATCGCCGAGCCAGAGCACCCGGGTAAAGCCGAGATCGCGTGTCAGGCGCCCTTCGATCTCCTCGCGCGAAAGCTGCGGGTTCCGGTTGGGGTTGAGCAGGCATTGCTCGGTCGTGACGACGAGGCCTGTGCCGTCGCCGTCGATCGCTCCGCCCTCAAGTATCCAGTCGGCCACCGTTAGCGGCAGGTCCGCATCCCCGGCGAGTTTGGCGCCGATCATCTGGTCGCCTTCCATCAGATATTTGCCGCCCCAGCCGTTGAAGCCGAAACGGCGCGCGGCGCGATTGCCCTCGCCGTCGCACAGCACCAGTGGCCCGGTATCGCGCAGCCAGACATCGCCATAGGCGCGGCGCTCCAGCTTCACGCTGCCGGTCACAAGCTGGCGTGCGCGGGCCTCGTTGGCCGCATCGCGTACCAGCAGGCGGACCTGCTGCCCACTTTCGGCCACGGCGTTGGCGAAAGCCGCAATCTGCTCCTGCGCGCGGCCGAGCACGCCCGG
Source organism: Erythrobacter sp. SN021 (assembly GCF_021864455.1). Classification (NCBI taxonomy): domain Bacteria; kingdom Pseudomonadati; phylum Pseudomonadota; class Alphaproteobacteria; order Sphingomonadales; family Erythrobacteraceae; genus Erythrobacter; species Erythrobacter sp. SN021. Next base: position 369,779 of record NZ_JAKKUW010000003.1, on the reverse strand, counting down.
CCATTCGTCCTCGTCATGCGGAAAGCCGATCCACAACCAGTCCTGCGGCGCCCATTCGGGCGGCATCTTGAAGGGCATGGATCGGCTCTCCGGCTTGCGAATCAAGCAGGTGCGCAGCCAGCGCCCTCGGTGGCGCAGTCCTCGTCGCGCGTACCCTTGAACTCGTCGCCCTCGTTCCAGTTCGGCCAGCTGGTCGAATCCGCCAGCATGCGGCCAATGCGATAGAACAGCGCAAGATCGCTCATCACACCCGACCAATCCCAGTTCGGATCGTATTCGTCCTTGGGTCCGTGATAGCGGTTTTCGCGATAGTCGGCCGCCACCGCGGCGCCCGCTTCCGCGCCGCCTTCGACGAGGTCCTCGCCGCCATCGAGATAGAGCATCGGTACACCGCGCTTGGCGAAGGAGAAGTGATCCGAACGGTAATAATAGCCGGCTTCGGGATTGGGATTGGGCGTCGTCACGCGGTCGTCGTTCATCAGCGCCTTGTCGAGGAACAGGTCGAGCTGCGACTTGCCCGGCCCGACCACGGTCACATCCTTGGCCGTACCGGCCATCAGGAAGGCGTCCATATTGATGCCGCCTACCGTCCGGTTGAGCGGGAAAACCGGGTTCGCGGCGTAGTAATCCGCACCCAGCAGGCCCGATTCCTCTGCGGTTACGGCGAGAAAGACGAGGCTGCGTTTGGCCGGCCCCGCCTTGGCATGGGCTTCGGCCAGCGCGACCAGTGCTGCGGTCCCGGTCGCATTGTCGACCGCGCCGTTGCAGATATCGTCGCCATCGGGAGCGGGCGTGCAGCGTCCGAGATGGTCCCAATGCGCCGTATGCATGACGTATTCGTCCGCGCGCTCGCTTCCCGGCAGGATGCCGATCACATTTTGCGAAGCGAAGGTGCGGATATCGTTCGAGAAGCTGGTCGACGCGGTGAGGCCCAGCGGGACGGCTGCGAAGTCCTTTTCACGCGCGGCGGCCATCAGCTCGTCGAGATCCTGGCCTGCGGCCGCCAGGATTTCGCGCGCCTTCTCCTTCTGTACCCAGCCATTGACCTGCGTCATCGGCGGCGGATTGTCGCCGCGCGAGGCATAGGCCTGCGGGCCGGACCAGCTACTTTCGACGACGTTCCAGCCATAACTGGCCGGTTCGGTATCGTGGATGATGATGGCGCCCGCCGCGCCCTGGCGGGCGGCTTCCTCATACTTATAGGTCCAGCGGCCGTAATAGGTCATCGCCTTGCCGTTGAAGGGACCTTCGAGCGTCTCCGTCCCGTAATCGGGATCGTTGACCAGGATGACCGCGGTCTTGCCCGCCATGTCCACGCCGTCATAGTCGTTCCAGCCCTTCTCGGGCGCGTTGACGCCGTAGCCGACGAAGACCAGTTCGCTGTTCTCGAGAGCGGTCTCGGCATCCTCGCGATAGGTCACGCCGACCCAGTCGGTGCTGTAGGCGAGTTGCATGTCGCTATCCTCGCCACCACCGGAGATGGTCAGCGGGGCATAATCCCTGCCGGTAATCTCGACCAGGGGCACGTCCTGGACCCAGCTGCCGTTGTTGCCGGGTGTAAGGCCGGCCTTCTCGAATTCCTCGATCAGATAGGCGACGGTCTTTTCCTCGCCCGCGGTGCCGGGCGCACGGCCCTCGAACTCATCGGATGAAAGCCGTTCGGTCACGCGTTTCATCGTCTCTTCGGAGATCGTTCCATCGGCGACGTCGGGCAGGTCGAGCGCGTCGGTGCCATTGTCGACTTGGCCGAGATCCTGGCAGGCGGTGAGCAGCAGTGCCGAACAGGCGGCAAATGCAAGGCGTTTCATGGGGGATCCTCTCTGGCGTCCTATTCCTCTGCGGGCGCTTCTAGTCGGCGGCAAGGGGCAAGGGCAAGCTTGCACGCGCGCTCGTGCAGCGGCAGGGACGTGATCGATGTCAGCCGACTGGACCTCAGCGCTCGCCCGCGCCCGCGAAAACGCCCCCTTTCTCGCGCGTGCGCTGGATCGACGGCCGGATCTGGCGGAGTTGGTGGCCGCTGGCGAGGGGGAACAAGCCTTGCTTGCCGCCAAGCAGGTGGAGGCCGCCGATATTCCGACGGCCCTGCGCCGCGAAAGGCTCGGCCTGGCGCTGGTGCTGGCGGTGGGCGATCTGGCGGGCGCTTTCGATCTGTACAAGGTCATGCGCGAACTATCGTTCTTTGCCGACCGTGCGCTGCATGATGCCATCGGGGCGGCTATTCTTCGGCGCGTGCCGGATGCGGAGCCTGCCGGCTTGATCGGCCTGGCCCTGGGCAAGCATGGCGCGGGCGAATTGAACTACTCGTCGGACATCGATCCGATCCTGCTTTACGAGCCGGAAACGCTTGCACGGCGCGAACGCGACGAACCGGGCGAGGCGGCGCAGCGCTATGCGCGGGAGATCGTGCGATTGTTGTCGGAAGTGACGGCCGAAGGCTATGTCTTTCGCGTCGATCTGCGGCTGCGGCCCGCATCGGAAGTCTCTCCGCTGGCGATCCCGCTCGATGCGGCGATCACACATTACGAAAGTTCGGCGCTGGCATGGGAACGCGCGGCTTTCATTCGCGCGCGCGCCTGCGCGGGAGACATAGCGGCGGGCGAGGCCTTTCTCGACCATATCCGCCCCTTCGTCTGGCGGCGCAGCCTGGATTTCGGCGCCATCGACGAAATCCGGCGATTGACCCACCGCATCCGCGACAAACAAAGTGGCCCGCCCGTGCCCCAGCCCGGTTATAACCTCAAGCTGGGCCGGGGCGGTATTCGCGAAATCGAATTCTTCGCGCAAACGCATCAATTGATTCATGGCGGGCGCGATCCGGCGTTGCGGGTGCGGGGTACGCGTCAGACTCTCGATGCACTGGCGGCAACGGGGCGTATCTCGCAAGACGATGCGCGGGCGCTCGGCGAAAGCTATGACGGGCTGCGGACGATCGAACACCGGTTACAGATGATCGGCGACCAGCAGACCCATTCGCTGCCCTCGGGTGAAGCACTGGACACTGCCGCGCGGCTTCACGGGCTTGCCGATGGCGCGGCTCTGGTCGAATATGTGCGGGACCTTGCCCGCCCGGTGGCCGAGCGCTTCGATGCGCTGCTTGATGAGGACAGGATATCGGTGCCCGCGAGCGCACCGCATGTCGTGGCCGAAGAGGAGCATGCGCCGCAAGTGCCCGCGGATATCGCCGAGCGGGTGGCGGGCTGGACCGATGGAAAATACCAGGCACTGCGCAGCAGCGCGGCGCTCGGGGCTTTCGAGGCGATCAGGCCCGATCTGCTCTCGTCGATCGCTACTTCCCCCGATCCCGATGCTGCCCTTGTGCGCTGGGAAAGCCTGATCTCGCGCCTGCCCAGCGCCATCAACCTTTTTCGCCTGCTCGAGGCGCGGCCTGGCCTGTTCGCCCTGATCGCCGATTGTCTGACACTCGCCCCGCCGCTGGCCGAGGAACTGTCGCGGCGGGCCGATCTGCTCGATGCGCTGATCGATCGTACCGCGCTCGACCTTCCGGGAAGTGTCGACGAGCTGGCGGCGCGCATGGGCCGACGCGAGCGCGGCGACGATTACGAGATGCGGCTCGACCGGCTGCGGGTGGTGACCGGCGAAATGCGGTTTGCGCTTGGCGTCCAGCTTATCGAGGCGGCTCACGATCCGCTGGCGATCGCAGCGGGCCTTTCGCGCACCGCCGAGGCCGCGCTGCGGGTCGCGCTCGATGCGGCCGAGGAGGAATTCGCATCCAAGCACGGGCGGATCGCGGGCAGCGAACTGGCGATCCTGGGCCTCGGGCGGCTGGGGGGCGGCGTGCTCACCCACGCCTCCGATCTCGACATCATCTATCTATTCACCGGCACGCATGAGCGAGAATCCAATGGCCCACGCCCGTTGGGCGCCACGCTCTACTTCAACCGGCTCGCCCAGCGGGTCACGGCCGCGCTGAGCGTGCCGACCGCTCAGGGGGCGCTTTACGAGGTCGACACCAGGCTGCGGCCGCAGGGCAATCAGGGACCGCTGGCGGTCAGCGTCGAGAGTTTCGCCCGTTACCAGCGCGAAGATGCCTGGACCTGGGAGCATATGGCGCTCACTCGGGCGCGCGTGCTCGCCGCCAGCGAAACGGCGCGCGAGAATATCGATCAGGTCGTGGCGTCGATCCTGTCGCGCGAACGCGATCCGGAAAGGCTCCGTGCCGACCTGATAAAGATGCGTCGCGAAATGGCCGATCACAAACCGGCCAAAGGTCCGCTCGACGCCAAATTGTTGCGCGGGGGATTGGTCGATATCGAGTTTCTCGTACATTTCCTTCAACTGCGCGATCGCGAGGCCGTAACACCCGATCTCGGTCTGGCGATCGACACCCTCGTCAAGGCAGGCCGCTTTTCCGATACGATCGCCGGGGCGCACGACTTGATGACGCGGCTGCTGGTCGGTACCCGGCTGCTGGCCCCCGATCTCGATCGCCCCGATCCGGCGGCAGCCTCGCTGCTGGCGCGGCAAAGCGGGTGCGAGGATTATGCGTGCCTGATCGAACGGTTGGGTGCCGCCCGCGCTGAAGTTGCGGCGGCCTGGCAGGATATCTACGGCGAAACCCTGGAGTTGGACGAATGACCAAGAGCTATGGCGAAGGCGATGCCTTCCCCGATTTTTCGATGGAAACCCCTGATGGCGGCACGGTGACCAAGGCCGATCTTGCGGGAAAGAAGGCGGTGATCTTCTTCTATCCCAAGGACAACACGCCCGGCTGCACGACCGAAGCGAAGGATTTTACCGTGCTCAAGCCCGAATTCGACAAGGCGGGCGTCGCTCTCCTCGGCGTCAGCAAGGACTCGGCCAGGAAGCATCAGAACTTCATCGCCAAGCACGATCTCACGGTCGATCTCGCCACCGATGCGGAGGAAGGCGGGCTGTCGGACGAACTTGGCGTCTGGGCCGAGAAGAAGATGTACGGAAAGACCTTCATGGGCATGGTCCGCACGACCTATCTCCTCGGCGAAGATGGCAAGATTCTGCGGACCTGGCCCAAGGTGAAGGTCAAGGGCCACGCCGAAGAAGTGCTCGAAGCCGCCCGTTCGGCATGAAGTCCGCGCGTCGCTCAGTCGCGACCGCGATCCGCGATGTGCTGCTCACCGGCGAGGCGACCGCCAAGGTGTTCGCGGCGCGGCAGGTGGCGCGCGACTGGCGGCTTGGGCGGCTGGATTTCGTGTTCGATGTCGCCATGCCCGATCGCCCTGCGTGGCCGACCGCGCTCGAGCTCCTGCCTCCGGGCCGCATGCCCAGGCGTGGAAAGATGGGGTCGCGGCGCAACCGCATCGCGCTCTGGCACGCGCTGGCGCATATCGAATTCGTCGCCATCGACCTTGCGCTCGATATGGCGGGCCGCTTCGGCGAATCGATGGGCGAGACCTTCGTGTCGGACTTCCTCGCAGTGGCGGCCGACGAAGCGATGCATTTCGCGCTGATCGCCCGCAAACTCGATTCGCTCGGCAGCAACTATGGAGCGTTGCCTGCGCACGATGGGCTGTGGAGCGCGGCGCGGGATACCGCGCACGATGTCGCTGCGCGGCTCGCAATCGTTCCCATGGTTCTCGAGGCGCGTGGCCTCGACGTCACGCCTGCGACACTCGAAAGGGTAAGGGCGCAAGGCGATGAAAACGGGGCGAAAATTCTCCAGAGAATCCTTGACGATGAAATTCGCCACGTCGCTGCGGGCTCCAAGCATTTTCACGCTGTTTGCGCGACGCGCGGCGAAAACCCACGGGAATCGTGGCAGAAATTGGTCCAAATCCACTTTTCCGGAGAGCTGAAAGGGCCGTTCAACGACTCAGCGCGTTTGGCAGGCGGCCTGCCGCGCGACTTCTACGCGGCTATTGCCTGATTACCCTTTTCACTCATAACCCATACTCACGAGATGCCGGGGGGTTCCGGCAGTGACATCAAAAAATGGCATACCGGCACGGGACGCTGGATATGTCAGGGATCAAAAAGGCGCGGTAAAGCGCCGGATGGACGGGTTAGCATGAATAACAAGCGCATTACGCTTGTCCTCGCATCGGTCGCAGCAGCTTTCGGCATCGCCGCGGCACCGGCCCATGCGCAGGAAACCAACACCGCCGCCGTCGGCGCTATCGACATGAGCAAGGTTGCGGCGCCCGGACGGGGCGGCGACGATGCGCAGTTCCAGCAGCTCTTCGCGCAGTGGGACAAGCTCGATCGCTCGACGCCTGTCGCTGCAAGCGTTTCGGTGCCCTCGCGCATGCCGCTCGACAACACCGTCCTGACGAGCGACTACGGCATGCGCACGCACCCTGTTCTCGGCGGTCGCCGCAATCATAACGGTGTCGATCTGGCCGCGCCGACCGGCACACCGATCTACGCCACCGCCGACGGTTATGTCAGCAAGGCGGAGTGGTTCTCGAGCTACGGCAAATATGTCTCGATCGAACACGGTGCCAACCTCCAGACCCGGTTTGCGCATATGTCGGGCATCGCGGTCGAAGCCGGGACGCGCGTCAAGAAGGGCGATATCATCGGCTATGTCGGGTCGACCGGCCGTTCGACCGGCCCGCACCTGCATTACGAAGTCCGCATCGATGGCAAGGCGGTGAACCCGGTTCCCTATATGGTCGAATCGGAAGCGCAGCGCGCCTTCGCGCTCGCGACCGGCACTGGTGGCCAGGGCGACGGCGACGAAAACTGAGCCAATCGGCCCATCGGGCTTCGCAAAAAGGGCGGTGGGAGAAATCCCGCCGCCTTTTTTCTTGCCCGAGCGAGAGGGTTAGGTAGGTTTCTTTGCGAAACCGGACGAGTCCGCATGAATGACGGACCGCCGGAGAGGAGAGAGACAGACCGATGCACCCCGTCACCCATGCGCAGACGCGCCCCGACCACCCCGCGATCATCATGGCCGGCAGCGGCGAGACCGTGACCTTCGGCGAAATGGACGATTATGCCAACCGTTTCGCGCAGCTCCTGCGCGCGCGCGGGCTGGAGCGCGGAGACCATTTCGCGGTGCTGATGGAAAACAATGCGCACTATCTACAAGTGGTTTGGGGATCGCAGCGCGCGGGCACGATGCTGGTGCCGATCTCGACTCGGCTGACGGCCCCCGAAATATGCTACATCCTCAAGGATGCGGGCGCGAAATTCCTGCTGACGACGACCACATTCGCCCGGGTGATCGAGGATATTCGGGGCGAATGCGCCGACCTGCCCTTGCTGATCGTGGGGGGCGAGGGCGAGGAGGGTTTCGAAGCCGCCCTGGCCGCGCAACCTGCAGAACCGATTCCGGACCAGGCACCGGGTCAGTACATGCTCTATTCCTCGGGCACGACGGGTCGGCCCAAGGGGGTGAAGCCCGCCCCGCCCGAAGACGACGATATCCTCGCCACCAATCCGCTGGTCGCGCTGGCGATCATGGGGGCGGGCATGCCTGCCGACGGGAGCATGGTCTATCTCTCGCCCGCGCCGCTCTATCACGCGGCCCCGCTCGGCTGGGGCACCACCGCGCAGCGGCTCGGCGGAACGGTCGTGGTAATGGAAAAGTTCGATCCCGAATACGCGCTGGAGACGATTCAGACCTACAAGGTCACCGACAGCCAGTGGGTGCCGACGCATTTCGTCCGCATGCTCAAGCTCGATCCGGCAGTGCGCACCCGATACGACCTGTCGAGCCACCAGCGCGCGCTGCACGCGGCCGCGCCGTGCCCGGTGCCGATCAAGCGCGAGATGATCGAATGGTGGGGGCCGATCATCAACGAATATTACGCCGGGTCCGAAGGCATCGGCATGACGCTGATCAAGGCCGAGGACTGGCTCACCCATCCCGGCAGCGTGGGCAAGGCGATCCATGGCACACTGCATGTCTGCGGGCCGGATGGCGAGGAACTGCCGCCGGGGCAGGACGGGCTGCTATTCTTCGAGAACGCCAATATTCCGACCTATCATAACGATCCCGACAAGACCCGCGAGGCGATGCATCCCAAAGGCTGGATGACGCTGGGCGATATCGGCCATGTGGACGAGGACGGCTATCTCTACCTCACCGACCGCAAGAGCCACATGATCATTTCCGGCGGGGTCAACATCTATCCGCAGGAAATCGAGAACCTGCTGGTGACGCATGACAAGGTCATGGATGCCGCGGTGATCGGCGCGCCCTGTCCCGATTTCGGCGAGAAAGTCGTCGCCGTGGTCCAGCCGGTGGAGATGGCCGAGGCAGGCGATGCGCTGGAAGCGGAGCTGCGCGATTTCCTCGCCCCCAGCCTCGCCAAGATCAAGATGCCCAAGCTGTTCGACTTCCGCGCGCAATTGCCGCGCGAGGCGAATGGCAAGCTCTACAAACGCGAACTGCGCGACGAATATCTGCGCAAGGCCGAGGAAGAGACGGAGCAAGCCTGAGGGCAGCGGCGGAGAGAGCCGCCCGACAGACGACCTTTCGCGAGAGCACGCGCCCATTCGCCCCCCAAACCGGCGAACCCGCCGCTTGCGCTAAACCTCGCTGGCCGAATTAGAAACACTGCCGCCGCGTTTCACTGCGGCTCGAAGTCGAACGCCGCATCCCCCAAGTCAAACGCGCAAATCAGCGAGCAAAATCGAACTCGGTTCATCGCATATTCCTACGGGAATTCGCGAAAATTTGCTAAGTGAACCACATGACTAAAACAGTAGGACGATGCGCTTTCGGCAGCGGTTGAGAGCGGGTTCTTCCTGCGCATAAGAAAGGGGGAAATCATGACTTTTCTTGCGCCGCATAACATGCCGTTTGCGGCTGCCTTGGTTATCATGGCCATCCTCGCCGTCGTCCAACTGATCGGGATTGCCGATTTCGGTGACGCCGATGCGGATATGGATGCAGGCGGTGACGGAATACCGGAAGCGGGTATGCTCGATGGACTGCTCACGTTGCTCGGCATCGGACGCGTGCCGCTGACGATCTGGTTGGCGCTGTTCCTGTTCTTGTTTGCGGCCATCGGAATCAGCATCCAGGAGCTGGCGCAGGGCATGACGGGCACCCCGCTCTATAGCTGGCTTGCCGCGCTGATCGCAGGCGGAGCCGCCCTTCCGGTTACGGGTACATTTGCCCGCCCGCTGGGTCGCATCCTGCCCCAGGACCACACCACTGCCGTGAGCACCGACAGCCTGGTCGGCCGACGTGCCACGATCAGCATCGGCGTGGCCCGTACCGCATCGCCCGCCCGCGCAAGGGTAAAAGATGCGCACGGCCAGGCCCACCGGGTCATGGTCGAGCCGCACGAGGCAGCGTCCGAATTCCACGAAGGTGACGAGGTCCTCCTCGTCCGCCGCGAGGGCAACACATTCTACGCGACCGCGCTCGCCGAGCGCCGCTTGTCGCCAACAGTCAACTAAGAAGGAGGAGCAATGGAAAATCTATTTGGAACATCACTGGTCATGATCGGAGGCGGGACCCTTCTCGCCATAATAGTCATCACCTTCCTGCTCAAAATGTACCGCCGTGCCTCGAAGGAGATTGCCTTCGTGCGGACTGGCGTGGGCGGCGAGAAGGTGGTGATGAACGGTGGCGCGCTGGTGCTACCGGTCTTCCACGAAACCATGCCGGTCAATATGAACACGCTGGTGCTCTCGGTCGTCCGCCGCGATGGCGAGGCGCTGATCACGCTCGACCGCTTGCGGATCGACGTGAAGGCGGAATTTTACGTCCGCGTGAAGCCCGATAGCGAGGCGATCGCCATGGCCGCGCAGACGCTAGGGCAGCGTACGATGCAGCCGGAAATGCTCAAGGACCTGGTCGAAGGCAAGTTCGTCGACGCACTGCGCAGCGTGGCTGCGGGCATGACGATGAACGAGCTGCACGAACAGCGTGCGGACTTCGTCCAGAAGGTGCAACAGGTCTCGTCGAACGACCTCGCCATGAACGGGTTGGAGCTTGAATCGGTCTCGCTGACCGGTCTCGACCAGACAAGCATCGAGCACTTCAACGCCAACAATGCCTTCGACGCCGAAGGTCTGACCAAGCTGACCGAGCAGATCGAGGCGCGCAAGAAACTGCGCAACGACATCGAGCAGGACACGCGTGTCCAAATGGAGACGAAGAACCTTGAGGCCGATGCCAAGAGCTTCGAAATTTCCCGCGACAAGGAATACGCCCGCCTCCAGCAGGAGCGCGAGGTGGAAATCCGCCGCGCCGCGCAGGCCTCGGAAATCGCCCGTGAACAGGCCGAGCGTACCCGCGAGGCGGACGCTGCCAGGATCGAGGCGAAGAAGCAGGTCGATGCACAGCAGATCGAGGCCGACCGTCTCGTCGAGGAGGCCCGGATCGACCAGACCCGTGCACTCGAAATCGCTCGGCAGGAACAGCAGATCGCGGTCCAGAACAAGAGCCGCGAGGAAAGCCAGGCCAAGGCGGAAGCCGACGAAGCCCGCGCCAAGGCAGTTGCTGCCGAAGAGCAGGTTTCGACAAGCCGCGAAACCGAGATTGCGGAGCGTCAGAAGCGCATTGAGCTGATCGAAGCCTCCAAGCAAGCCGAGCGCGACGCGATCAGCGTCCGCGTCGAAGCCGAGGCGGAGAAGGATGCCGCGACCAACCGCGCCGAAGCGCTGCGCCTCGAAGCGCAGGGTGAGGCCGAGGCCGAGAAGCTGCGTGCCGAAGCCGCGCGCGTGCGTTTCGAAGTCGAGGCCGCCGGTCAGAAGGCGATCAACGAGGCGGCCAACATCCTGTCCTCCGACCAGATCAGCCTGCAGACCAAGCTAGCGCTGCTCAAGGTTCTGCCAGAGGTGATCCGCGAAAGCGCGAAGCCGATGGAAGCGATCGACAGCATCAAGATCGTGCAGGTCGACGGGCTGACCAATGGCGGCAGCGGCAAGGCATCTGCGAATGGCAGCGCGGCTGCCGGTGGCGGCTCGGGCAACCTCGCCACCGACGCGGTGAGCGCGGCCCTCGCCTATCGCGCGCAGGCACCGGTGCTGGACGGGCTGATGAAAGAGCTGGGCCTCGACGGCTCCTCGCTCGACAGCCTGGTTAAGGGACCGGCCACAGCCGAAACTGCTCCGCGCCTCGCCGAAGTGCTCGACGACATTGCGGAGCAGGTCGAGGAAGTGGAGGCGAAAGGTAGGGCCAAGCGTGCGGACGCCACCACCGAGCCGGAAGATGCCGATGCGGAATAACCCGCCACAGTCATAATAGCGGGCAAGGGGGCGCTTCGGCGTCCCCTTTCTTATTCGGTCAGCAACCGCTCCGCCATCGCGCGCACTTCGGCGCCCATGTCCTCGCGCTCCAGCGCCAGGGCCAGCGTGGCTTCGACGAAGCCGGTCTTGCTGCCGCAGTCGAAGCGGCGGCCGGCGAAGGTGACGGCATGGAAGGCCTGATTGCCGATCATGCGAGCCATGGCGTCGGTTAGCTGGATTTCGCCGCCCGCGCCCTTTTCCTGATCTTCCAGCACGCGCATGACTTCGGGCTGGAGGATATAACGGCCCGAGATGATCTTGTTCGACGGGGCCTGGGCCACGGGCGGCTTTTCGACCAGCCCGGTCACCTCGGTCAGCGTGTCGCTCTTCACCTCGCCCGGGGCGATCACACCATAGCTCGACACCGCCTCCTGCGGCACTTCGAGAACGGAGATGAGGTTGCCGCCCACTTCCTCATAGGCCTCGACCATCTGCTTCATGCAGCCGGTGCCGCCCCCTTTTTCCGCAACCATCAGCTCGTCGGGCAGCAGGATGGCGAAGGGCTCGTCGCCCACGATCGCCCGCGCGCACCAGATCGCGTGGCCCAGGCCCAGCGGCACCTGCTGGCGCACGGTGATGACGTCCCCCGGCGTTGCCCGCGTGGGTTCGAGCACGCTCAGATCCTTGCCCCGCTCGCTCATCGTATGTTCGAGTTCGTAAGCGACGTCGAAATGTTCGACGATCGCGGTCTTGCCGCGTCCGGTGACGAAGATGATCTGCTCGATGCCCGCCTCGCGCGCCTCGTCCACCGCATACTGTATCAGCGGACGGTCCACGATCGGCAACAGCTCCTTGGGAATAGCCTTGGTCGCGGGAAGAAAACGCGTGCCCAGCCCGGCAACGGGAAACACCGCTTTCCTTATGGGTTTATGTGCAGTCATCTCGGCTCACCTGGTTTTTTCCGGAGGGGGCACAGGGGATGGAACGGACGAAACACCCCAAGCGCGCGGGTACGACATTGTCGTGACGCTTGCCAGTGGGGCGACCAGGGGTAAAGCACACTTTCATGGACAAACTCATCATTCGCGGCGGCAATCGCCTGTCGGGCACCATCCCCATATCGGGCGCGAAAAATGCCGCGCTCACGCTCATCCCCTGCGCTCTGCTGACCGAGGAGGCGGTGACTCTGCGCAATCTGCCGCGGCTTGCCGATATCGACGGGTTCCAGCATCTGATGACGCAGTTCGGGGTGAGCCATACCATTCCCGGCAAGCGGCCCGACGAATTCGGCCGGAACGTCACGCTCGAAGCGATGCGGATCACCAGCTCGGTCGCGCCTTACGATCTGGTGCGCAAGATGCGCGCCTCGATCCTCGTGCTCGGCCCGCTGCTGGCGCGGACGGGCGAGGCGACCGTTTCGTTGCCCGGCGGCTGCGCCATCGGCAACCGCCCGATCGATCTGCATCTCAAGGCACTCGAAGCCTTCGGGGCGCATATCGAACTGGCGCAAGGCTATGTAAAAGCCAGCGCGCCCGATGGCGGCCTGCCCGGCGGCGAGTTCGACTTTCCCGTGGTTTCGGTCGGCGCGACGGAGAACGCCGTCATGGCCGCCGCGCTCTGCAACGGCACCAGCATTCTACGCAACGCCGCGCGCGAGCCGGAGATCGTCGATCTGTGCAATCTGCTGACCGCGATGGGCGCGGAGATCGAAGGCATCGGCACTTCGGAACTGACCATCCACGGCGTCGACACGCTACACGGAGCGACCTATCGTGTGATGCCCGACCGGATCGAGGCCGGGTCCTATGCCTGTGCGGCTGCCATCACCGGCGGCGAGGTGCGGCTCGAAGGGGCCGAGGCAGGCGACATGGGCTCGACCATCCACGCGCTGCGCAACATCGGCGTGGAAATCGACAGCGACAAGAAGGGCATCACCGTTGCGGCCAAGGGTCCTCTCAAGGCGCACAATCTCACCACCGCGCCTTTCCCCGGCCTCGCCACCGATATGCAGGCGCAGTTGATGAGCCTGCTGACCCGCGCCGAAGGCACCAGCGTGCTCAAGGAAACGATCTTCGAAAACCGTTTCATGCATGTGCCCGAGCTGGCGCGAATGGGAGCCGACATCGAAACCGAAGGCCGCACCGCGATCGTGCGCGGCCCCGTCCAGTTGACCGGGGCCGAGGTCATGGCGACCGATCTGCGTGCTTCGATGAGCCTGGTGATCGCCGGATTGGCGGCCTGCGGCGAGACAACGGTGCGCCGTCTCTACCATCTGGATCGCGGCTATGAGCGGCTCGAGGAGAAGCTGCAACTGGTCGGCGCCGATATCGAACGGGTCGGGGACGATTGAGGCCGCGAGACGGCACCTTTTTCCGCGCTACGCGTTGGTCGGGAAAGGAAGGAGTTCACTGACATGCTTTTGAAGCTCTTGGCGCTCGGCGGCCTCGGATATGCCGGATATCGCTATTACGAAAAGAACCGCGTGGATCGCAACGGCGTAGCCTTCGCCGATGGCGAGCCGGAAGGTCCGTTCCGCAATGCGGGCGCCGAAGCGACCACGTCGCACGAACCGATGAGCGCGACCGACGAAGCGCTCGACGAGACCTATCCGGCGAGCGATGCCACCGCGAAATACTGAATTTCGCGGATCTAGGCCAGAATCAGATCAGATCGGACACGGGGCGGCTGGAGTGATCCAGCCGCTTTTTTCGTGTGTGACCAGCCAGATGCGGATCGCCCCGGCCAGGCCCGGCGGGGTTTCCGAACGGATGCGTTCGGCATCGATCTGCGCGACCAGAGCGTTGATCGACTGCCCCCTGGCGGCAGCGGCCGCGCACAGCTTCTCCCAGAACACGGGCTCCAAGCTGATCGAGGTGCGGTGCCCGTCTATGCGGACGGAGTATTTTTTCGGCGGATGATAGGGAGGCATTTCCATTTCGCGCGCTCCTAAACAGGCGCGCGTCGCTCGGAAAGCCCCCTAATCCTACCACACCCCGGTTCTTAGTACATGTGCTGGCCGCCATTGATGCTCATGGTGGAGCCGGTAACGAACTCGGCATGTTCGGAGCATAAAAAGCTGACGCCCCGGGCGATCTCGCTCGCCTTGCCAAGTCGGCCGACTGGAATCTTGGCGACGATTTTCTCCAACACGGGTTCGGGCACGGCGGCGACCATGTCGGTATCTATGTAACCGGGTGCGATCGCATTGACGGTGATTCCGAAACGTGCACCTTCCTGCGCCAGTGCCTTGGTAAAGCCGTGAATACCGGATTTGGCGGCGGCGTAATTCACTTGTCCGTATTGCCCGGCCTGACCGTTGATCGATCCGATATTCACGATTCGGCCCCAGCCGCGCTCCTTCATTCCCGCGAAGGTCGCCTTGGCCATGTTGAAACATCCGCCAAGATTGGTGCGCATCACGGCGTCCCAATCCTCGTAGCTCATCTTCAGCAGCGTGCCATCGCGCGTGATACCGGCATTGTTGACGACCACATCGACCAGTCCGTGTTCCCCGGCGACCTTCTGGCAGGCGTCCTGTACGGCGTCGTAATCGCCGACATCGAACTTGATCGTGGGAATGCCGGTTTCATCGGTGAATTTCCTCGCCGCATCGTCATTGCCTGCATAATTGGCGACGACCGTGAAGCCGCGTTCGTCGCGCAGCCTTTCGCAGATCGCACGACCGATTCCGCGGGTGCCCCCGGTTACGATGGCAACTCGTGACATAATCTCTTCTCCCCAGCTTTCCGTAGCGTCTCCACGGATTTAAGCGAGGGATGCGGCGCGAGCCAAGTCAATTCGCCCCAATTGGCGCCTATGCGAGCGAATTCTCGACCAATGTCTTAGAAGCTGACGCGCGTGCCGACATAAACGGCCTGATCGTCCTCGACCCCATCGGTAAGGGGAGCCAGGCGATTGTTGTCTTTCGACAGGCGGACGCCCGCGGTCAGATTAAGGTTGCCGACCACCCGATAGGAGGTGCTGATATCGACGCTCTGATTGCCCGCACCTTCGAAAGTACGCGGCGAGCGCCCGGCATTGTCCTGCTTTTCCAGCGCAAGGCGTGAATTGAAGCGGCTGGGCTTTTCGGCCTTCTCGCCCTTGTCCGGTGCGAAGGTCGAAAGATCGGGCATGCCCATGTCGCGCAGGCCGACCGAGACGGTGGTCGGCTTGGCGGGCTGGGCGAAACTCTGATAGCCGCGCGCCACGCCCAGATTGAAACTGGTCTGGCTGATCGCGAGAAGGCGTTGATCGCGTTCACCATCGCCAACCGAATCGATTGCGCTGCGAACCGAAATCGCGCGCGCCGTTGCATCGTCCACGCGCACGGCCACGGTCACCGTGCGATCCTGTGCCAGCAGCGGCTTGCTCGCGGGAGTGAAGCGGAGCCCGTCTTCGCCCATCACCGCGGCGACACGCGCGGCAAGCTGCGGGTCGACCCTGGCCGGCGTGAACGGCAGGTAAGATACTGTTTCCGGAAGAGCGGCCTTCGCATCGCCTTGCACCACGGCGAGGCCGGTCGCGGGAATCATGAGCGCTAGACCGGCAATAGCCAGCATCGCAGGTGCGCGTCGCGCTCTGCCCTGACCTTTCACCGAATCCGCCATTTTCAACACGCTTCCCTTTTCTACCGGACTATCAAGCCAGAAATCTCTTGAATGGTTCCTGACTCCGGCACTGTTGATGCCGATTCCTTTTGTGTTCCGAAGCGAGACTAGCATTCCTTTGTGCCATGGCCAGCTTTTCCACAGACGATCTCGGCGATTGGGAAAAAGTGTTGCCGAGTTTCCACAAGCACTTGTCGTCGGCTCGCCCGAGCGGAACGGGATTAAGGCCGCATTCACGCGTATGGGGGTGAGTGTCGCTGCAAACGGCCCTATGCCTTGCTCCCATGCGAGCAGGCTTTATAGAGCCTTGAAACCCGCAGGACACCAAGGACCGACATGAGCGCTTTCGCAACCTTCCGCCGCCCCGCTACCATCGCGATCGCGGTCGCGGCCACAATCGGTCTCGCGGCCTGCGGCGGGCGCGAACGGCCCCAGGCGGATCTTGCCGCGGCGCAGGTCACCACGATCGGCGTCAATTCCTATCTCTGGCGCGCTGCCCTGGACGCGGTCAGCTTCGCCCCGCTGCTTCAGGCGGACAGCAATGGCGGTGTGATCGTGACCGACTGGTATGCCAATCCGAGCAATCCGGGCGAGCGGGTCAAGATGACTATCACCATCCTCGATTCGGATTTGCGCGCGGACGCCCTTCGCGTTGCCGCCAGCCGCCAGATCAATCAGGGCGGAAGCTGGGTCGATGCACCGATCCAGGCGGCCACCGTCCAGAAGCTGGAAGACATCATTCTCACCAAGGCGCGCGAACTGCGCCGCCAGGCCGTCAGCTAATTGCCGGCGGGCGCCGCGAAAGCGCCTTCCCATAGCTTGCAAAATCCGTAAACGCGGCTCGCATGAGCAGCGATACCCGTTTCGATCCGGCCAGCGCCGATGCGCGCTGGCAAAATGCGTGGGACAAGGCGCAGACCTTCCGCGCCGACAGCAATTCAGACAAGCCCAAGAGCTACGTGCTCGAGATGTTTCCCTATCCTTCGGGGCGCATCCACATCGGCCACGTGCGCAATTACACGATGGGCGATGTGCTGGCGCGCTATAAGAAGGCGACCGGCCACGAAGTGCTGCACCCGATGGGCTGGGACGCTTTCGGCATGCCGGCGGAAAACGCGGCGATGGAAAAGGGCGTCCACCCCGGCGGCTGGACCCGCAACAATATCGAACACATGAAGGCGCAGCTGAAGCGCCTCGGCTTCGCGCTCGACTGGAGCCGCGAGCTGGCGACCTGCGAGCCCGATTATTACGGCCACGAACAGGCGCTGTTCATCGATCTCTACGAAGCGGGCCTCGTCTATCGCAAGGAATCGGAGGTCAACTGGGATCCGGTCGACATGACCGTGCTTGCCAATGAGCAGGTGATCGACGGCAAGGGCTGGCGTTCGGGCGCGGAAGTCGAGAAGCGCAAGCTCAACCAGTGGTTCCTCAAGATCACCGATTTCGCCGAGGAATTGCTCGAAGGATTGGGCAGCCTCGACAATTGGCCCGACAAGGTCCGGCTGATGCAGGAAAACTGGATCGGCAAATCCAAGGGGCTGGAATTCAGCTTCGATCTTTCGAGTGGCGAGAGGCTGCCGGTCTATACCACGCGCCCCGACACGATTTTCGGCGCTAGCTTCGTCGCCGTTGCCGCCGACCATCCGGTGGCGCAGTCGCTCGACAGCGGAGAAGTCAAGGCTTTCATTGCGGAATGCAAGAAGGGCGGCACGACCGCGGCCGAGCTGGAGACGGCGGAGAAGCTCGGCTTCGATACCGGTATCACCGCCAAACACCCGTTCACCGGCGCCGACCTGCCCGTCTACATCGCCAATTTCGTGCTGATGGATTACGGCACCGGCGCGATCATGGCGGTGCCCGGCCACGACCAGCGCGACTTCGAATTCGCGACCAAGTACGGCCTGCCGATCCCGCGTGTGGTTGCGTCCAGCGTGGATGACGCGGACAAGCCTTTCGACGGCGAAGCCGAGGCGGGGGAAGGCGTGATCGTCAATTCCGATTTCCTCGATGGAATGGACGTCGAGGCCGCCAAGCGCGAGATTATCCGCCGGATCGAGGATCAGGGACGCGGCACGGGCAAGACCGTGTGGCGCCTGCGCGACTGGGGCGTTTCGCGCCAGCGCTATTGGGGCACGCCGATCCCCTTCATCCATTGCGAGGCTTGCGGCGTCGTCCCCGCGCCCAAAGACAGCCTGCCGATCACCTTGCCCGAAGATGTCGACTTCCAGACGCCGGGCAATCCGCTGCTGCGCCATCCGACTTGGAAACATGTCGACTGCCCCAAATGCGGCGGCAAGGCGGAGCGCGAGACCGATACGCTCGACACTTTCGTGGATTCGAGCTGGTATTTCCTGCGCTTCGCCAGCCAGCCTGCCGATAAGCCCTTCGACGCGGAAGAAGTCGCGAAATGGCTGCCGGTCGAACAATATATCGGCGGGGTCGAGCATGCGATCCTGCACCTGCTCTACGCCCGCTTCTGGACCCGCGCCTTGGCGCATATGGGTCAGATCGAGGTGAAGGAGCCCTTCGCTTCGCTGTTCACGCAGGGGATGGTCACGCACGAGACCTACAGCCGCAAGGAAGGCGGCAAGACGGTCTATTATGCCCCCGACGAGATCAGCCGCGAGGCCGAGCAGGCGCTGCTGACGGCAGATGGCGGCGAGGTCGAAATCGGCCGCGTCATCAAGATGTCGAAGTCGAAGAAGAACGTCGTCGATCCCGACACGATCGTCGACACTTACGGCGCGGATGCGGTGCGCTGGTTCATGCTGTCCGATAGCCCGCCCGAGCGCGATCTGCCGTGGTCCGAGGCGGGGATCGAGGGGTGCAGCCGCTTCGTCCATCGGCTGTGGCGCCTGTTCTCTGCCCATGATGCGGGCGCGACAGGCGGGGACAAGTCGCTCGACCGCAAAACCCATCAGACCGTCGCCGCTGTGGCGGACGATATCGAGGCGCTGGGCTTCAACAAGGCTGTCGCGCGGATTTACGAACTGACCGGTGCGATTGAAAAGGCCGTTTCCAGTGTCAGCCGTTCGGCCGCTATTCGCACGCTGGCTCAACTGGTCGCGCCGATGATGCCGCACCTCGCCGAGGAATCCTGGGCCGTCATGGGACAGGAAGGTCTGATTACCGATGCGCCCTGGCCCCAAGTCGATCCCGCGCTGCTGATCGAAGACGAGGTGACCATCGCCGTCCAGCACAAGGGCAAGCTGCGCGACACGCTGACCGCGCCCAAAGGCGCTTCGAAGGAGGATCTCGAAGCCATGGCGCTCGCCAGTGAGAAGGTGCAGCGTTCCATCGACGGGGCCGATATACGCAAGATCATTGTCGTTCCCGACAGATTGGTGAATATCGTCACCTGATGCGTATCCTCTTCGCCAGCTTCGCTTCCGTTCTGCTTGCCGCCTGCAACCTGTCGCCCATGTATGGCGGGGGTGGTAGCGGCGTGGTCGCGCAGTCGCTGGCGGCAATCGATGTGGCGCCGATCGAAGGGCGTGCCGGCTGGCTGGTACGCAGCGCTCTGGAAGAGCGGTTCGGTGCCGCTGGACAGGCGAGCCCGCGATACCGGCTCGAAGTGCGGCTCGACGATCAGCTCGAAGGCCTGGCCGTGCTGCGCGACGATACGATCAGCCGCGAGCGGCGCATTTTGCGCGCGCGCTACCAATTGGTGGATCTCGCGACCGGCGATATCGTGCTCGACGCCACCGACGGATCGGATGCGGGGATCGACGTGGTGTCTTCCGAATATGCGACGATTGCCGCGGAACGCTCCGCGCTCGAAAACCTTTCGCGAGACCTCGCCCAGCGGATCGTCACCCGCGTCGCGCTGGCGCTGCGCGACGACCGGTGAAACTCACCAACCGCGATTTCGCGGCCAAGGGGCGCGCGGCGGCGCAGAGCTGCTCGATCTTTTTCTTCTGCGGGCAGGACGAAGCGGGCGCCAATGCGGCTGCGAACGATCTTGTCACCTGGCTGCCCGATTCTGGCGAGCGAGTGGAGCTGTCCGGCGCCGAGCTGCGCGGCGATCCGGCGAAACTGGGCGACGAGGCGCGTAGCTCATCGCTGTTCGGCGATCGGCGGCACATCTGGGTCCGCGCCAGCGGCGAGGAAGCCCTCGAAGCGCTCAAAGTGCTGATCGAGACCGGCGAGGCGGGTGCCGGCGAGGCTTGCCCGGTGATTATCGTTGCCACCTCCGCCACCGACAAGTCGCGCAGCGCCAAATTGCTCGACAAACGCAAGGATGCGCTGGTGGCGATGTTCTATCCGCCCGACCTGCAATCGGTCACACGCGCCGTGCGCGCACTGGCGGACGGGGCGGGCGTGCGGCTCGGCGGAGACCTGGCCGAACGCATCGCGCGGGCGGCCAATCTCGACGTCCGGCTGGCGAGGAGCGAGGTCGAGAAGCTCGCTCTCTATCTCGATGCCAGCGCGCAGAGCCCGCAGGCTGCCACTGCTGAGGACGTCGATGCGATCGGCGCCGCGAGCGAGGACGATGGTTTCGCGCCGCTGGTCAATGCGGTGATGGGCGGCCAGGCGGCCAAGGTCGGGATCGAGCTGGCGCGCATGAAGCAACTCGGCCTCAACCCGGTCGGTGTGCTGCTTGCCTTCGAGCGGCGCGCGGCGCAGCTTGCGCGGATTGCGGCGGCGCTCGGCCCGCGTCCCTTCGGCGATCTCAATCGGGGCGAAGAAGCGCGGCTAGGTATCTTCTTCAAGGAGAAGCGCGAGATCGGCCAGCAATTCGCGCTGTGGCGGCACGGCGACAAGCTCGACCGGCTGACGCAGCGCCTCGTCGGCCTGCACCGCGATCTGCTCACCAACAGCCAGGCGGCCGAACTCCTGCTCGCGCAGGGCCTCGCCGATATTGCGAGAGTCGCGGGCGCCCGGGCTCGCTAGGCGCCGCTCAGTTCTCGGGAACCGAGAATGTCCCTGTCACGCGGCCTCCCGATTCGCCCTGGCCTGTAACCGACGAGGAACCGCTGGCACGCCCATCGATGCTCGATACGCCGCTGGCCAGGTCGATCACCAGCCGCCCGCCGTTGAGTGTATCGCCGCCGCGATCCAGGCGGACATTGCCCGCCATGGTGATGATCCGGCGATTGAAGTCATAGACCGCCGTATCGCCGCGCGCGCGCTCATTGCCGCGGGACACGGTCACCCCGCCGGTCGCCATGATCCGCTGGATGGAAAGACTGCCCGCATCCGAATAGTTCACGATCGTGCGCGCCGCGCTGAGATTGAGCCCGGCCTGGGTGATCCGGACATTGCCCGACAGCACAACGCGGTTTTGCCGGTCCTGCAGTTCGATCCGGTCGGCGGCATAGGAAACCGGCGCGTTCGAATTGTGTCCGGCAATTGCCTGGGCGGAAAGCTGGATGCCCGCGAATGCGGCCACGGTCACGGCGAAGGAGCCGAGGCCCCAGCGGGCGATGGTGGGGAGCAATTGCTTCATCAGGGCATCCTCAGCTTGCCGGGCTCCATGCGCAGCCGCGCATTGCCCGTCAGGGTTATGGTGCGTGCCGAAAGGTCGGCGGTCAAGCGATCGGCGCGAAAGGTCCCGGCAGGAATCGCGCCATCCACCCCGCCCGCGCCGACGAGCTGCTTGTCGGCGAGATCGACCGAAACGTCGCGCGCCACCATCCGATAGCCATCGGCGGCCTGCATGCGCATCGGACCGATGATCGACACCACTTCCTCGTCGATATCGTATTGCCCGGCCCGCGCGCTGACCCGCGCGGGTCCGTCGTCGAGCAACAGCCGTGCGACGAGATCGTTCATCCGCACGATACCCTCGGCGCTCGATCGCTGGACTGCCTCGCCCGCTGTCAGCGAAAACGGCCGTCCCTTATCGTCCGCGCCGCGATACAGCGCATTGTCGACCCGCAGCCGCTCATCGATGATCGCCACCTTGTTGCGATCGAGCAGGAAGCTCACTTCGCCGCGCGGCGATAGCGGTGTGATCACCATCAGCGCGGCGATCACCCCGACACCCATCGGCAGCGCGCGTGCGAGGAAGCCGACCAGACGGTCGTGCGTTCCGCCGGGTTCGGCCCAGTGCTGGCGTTCATGCCGCCGCTCCTTGGCCTGAGCCGTTTCGATCCTGCGATGCCGGGATGCCATGGTGTCGCCCTACGCGTGCGCTCCTTACATGTGGCTGAAGATGTCGTGGTCGGCCCAGCCGGCCACGTCGAGCCGCGCGCGGGTGGGCAGGAAGTCGAAGCACGCCTGCGCCATCGCGGTGCGGCCTTCCCGTTCGAGACGTCTGTCGAGTTCGTCCTTCATACGGTGAAGGAAGCGCACGTCGCTCGCGGCATAGTCGCGCTGGGCCTCGCTCAGATCCGGCCCACCCCAGTCGCTCGACTGCTGCGCTTTCGAAATGCTTTCGCCGAGCAGTTCTTCCACCAGCATCTTGAGCCCGTGGCGGTCGGTATAGGTCCGCACCAGCTTGCTGGCGATCTTGGTGCAATAACAGGGCGTGGCCATCACGCCGAGGTAATGCTCGATCGCGGCAAGGTCGAAGCGTGCGAAATGGAACAGTTTCAGCCGCTCGGGATCGGCCAGAACCGCCTTGAGATTGGGCGCGTCATAGCTGCTGTCGGGGCCGAAGCGCACGAGATGCTCATCGCCTTTGCCGTCGCTGATCTGCACGACGCACAGCCGGTCGCGGATGGTGACGAGGCCCATGGTTTCGGTATCGACGGCCACCGGGCCATCGGCGAGGACGCCTTCGGGGAGGTCTTCTTCGTGGAAATACACTGCCATGGGCCAGCGCCTTAGGCCTATTGGGGATTGTAGGGAAGGGGTGCTGGTCTGCCGCCCCGCCCCGGCTACAATCGTGCCATGACCGACACCATCCCCGATAGCTGGCAGCCCGTGCTCGATCCGGTCTTGGCAGCCCCGCAGGCGCGGCAACTGGGCGGCTTTCTGGTCGCCGAAGAGCAGGCGGGCAAGGCGATCTATCCGCCGCGCGGTCGCCGATTGAAGGCCCTCGAACTGACTCCGCTCGACGCGGTGAAGGTGGTGATCCTCGGGCAGGACCCCTATCACGGGCCGGGGCAGGCGATGGGGCTGTGCTTCGCGGTGCCCGAAGGTGTGAGGGTCCCGCCAAGCCTGGTCAATATCTACAAGGAACTCGAGGCCGATCTCGGGGTGCCACGGCCCGATCATGGCGACCTGAGCAAATGGGCGAGGCAGGGCGTGCTCCTGCTCAATAACACGCTGACGGTCGAGGCGGGGCGAGCGGGCAGCCATGCGGGGCGCGGTTGGGATGCGATCACCGACGCTTGCGTGGCGGCGGTGGCGGCGAGGCCGGAGCCCAGCGTCTTCATCCTGTGGGGCAGCCATGCGCAGGCCAAGGCAAAACGGATCGAGGGCCTTCGCGGCGGGCGGCACTGTGTGATCGAAAGCCCGCATCCCAGCCCGCTTTCGGCGCATCGCGGCTTCTTCGGTTCGAGACCCTTCAGCCGGACCAACGCCTTCCTTGTCGAAAACGGACGCGGCGCGATCGACTGGCAGCTATGACATCCATGCTTCGCGCATAAGCGTTGCCGCAAAATGCTTCCTGTCTCGGGTGTGCGACCGGTGGCCAGGCGGCTTTTCAACCTTGTCCTCATGTGCCAGTCTCGCGCGGGAGAGGGGAAGGTTTTCCGATGAAGACGATTTTCAGGGCGGGCGCGGCTTTGGCGGTGATGGGCATGATGGTTCCGGCCCATGCCGGTACCGAAAGCGCACATTCAGAGCAGCGTGCCGAAGGGGATGAGGCGAAGCAGGCCGCACTGGCCGAGGCGATGCGGGCGGCCGATCTCTGGATCGAGGGTCAGCGGCAATATCGTAAGATTCCGGCGATTTCGGCAGCGGTGGCACGCGGGGACGAAACTGTCTGGGCGCAGGGCTTCGGGACGACCGACCGCGCGCAGACCATGCCTGCCACGCCCGATACGATCTATTCGATCTGCTCGATATCCAAGCTTTTCACGGCGGTTGCGCTGATGCAGCAATGGGAAGCGGGCCGGGTCGCGCTCGACACCCCTGTGGCGGACTATCTGCCTTGGGCGCAGCTTGCCGACGATCCGCGCGAGAGCGTGCCGGTGACGCTGCGCGGGCTGTTGACCCATTCGGCGGGCCTCCCACGTGAATCGGACTTTCCCTATTGGACCGGACCCGATTTCCCTTTTCCCACGCAGGATCAGATCCGGGCGAAGGTTCCCAGCCAATCGCCGCTCTATCCGGCTGCGACCACCTGGCAATATTCGAATCTCGGCCTCGCCCTTGTGGGTGAAACGGTCGAAGCGGTGAGCCGCGAACCCTTCGCCGATTATGTGACAACGAATATTCTCGATCCGCTCGGTCTAAAGAACACAAGACCCGGCATCCCCGCCGAACTCCATGGCCAGCAGCTCGCAGTGGGCTGGGGGGCGCTCGAGGCGGACGGCACGCGCCCGGAGGTCAAACTGTTCGATCCCGCCGGGATCACTCCGGCGGCAGGGTTCAGCGCCAGTGTGGCCGATCTGGCGAAATTCGCCCGGTGGACCATGCGGCTGGCGAAAACCGGCGAGCGCGAAGTGCTGCGCGCCTCGACCCTGCGCGAAATGCAGCGGGTGCATTACATTTCGCCCGATTGGGAAACGAGTTGGGGGCTGGGTTTTTCGGTCCGGCAGGAAAACGGCACGACGGTGGTCGGCCACGGTGGCAGTTGTCCAGGCTATCGCAGCGCGCTGATGATAGCGCCCAAGGAAGAAATGGGCGTTGCGGTCGCCATGAATGCGATGGACGATCCGGGCTTGCTGGCGCGCGGCATTGCGGCGCTGGTCAAGGCACGCGGCGAAGCCAAGCCGTTCGATCCGGTCGCTGGCGTGGACCTCGGCGAATATGCAGGCGTCTATAGCGGGCAGCCGTGGGATTCGGATTATATGTTGATTCCCTGGGCGGGCGGACTGACCTGGCTCGATCCCGATTCCGGTGAGCCGGCCAGGCGTATGTGGCGGCTCAAGCCGCTGGGTGGTGATCGCTTTCGTGTCGTGACCGACAAGGGCGAAGAACGCGATGAGGTGCTGTTCGAGCGCGATCGCGTAGGTGAAGTCCGCGCAATCCGGCAACATTCGAACACCAGCCGTCGCCTGCGCGGGTTATAGGGTCCGGCAGGGGCTCGATGTCGCAGGCTGCCGAATATCAGATGCCGAGGGCGTTCAGCACAAGAGCGGCGCGCTCGGCCACCGATGTTCGGGGAAGTTCGACCGGCCGGTAGCCCAATGCGGGCAGTAGCTTTGCCAAGTGGCGATGTTCCTCAACCGCCTCGTCGAATGCATGCCGCCTATCGGTGTCGGTCGCGTAGATTTCCGGCCAGGCCGGGGCAATGAAGACGAGGCCTTCATACGGCCGCCCACTGCCCAACATATCCATAACGCTTCCCGCACCCAGTCGCTCGAGACCCGCCAGTGCATCGATCAGCCCGCGATCGTAGAACACTGGTTCGCGTGTCGAGCGATGGACCTCCAGGTCCGCCCGGGCCGTGTCCACCGCCGCCAAGAGGAAACCGCATAGGTCGTCCCAAGGTGTGATCCCGTCGGCAATCAGTCGACGGCCGGGCTCGGTTACAATGCGAAATCCGCGATCCGCCAGTTCGGCTATCAGAGTCGATTTTCCGCCACCAGAACAGCCAGTGATCAGGTAATCCGCCAAGCGAGCCTCAGCGTGGCAGTGCGCTTTCGCCCATCAGTGCCTTGTCGACGGCATGAGCGCATTGGCGCCCCTCGCGGATCGCCCAGACGACGAGGCTCTGCCCGCGCCGCATGTCGCCGCAGGAAAACACGTTCGCCTCGCTGGTGAGATACCAGTCGGTGTCCGCCGCGACATTGCCGCGGGTGTCGAGGTCGACGCCCGCCCGGTCGAGCAGGCCGCGCCGCTTGGGACCGGTGAAGCCCATCGCCAGCAGGATGAGGTCGGCCTTGAGCGTGAATTCGCTGCCTTCGATCTCCTGCATGCGGCCATCCTTCCACTCGACCCGTACGCATTCGAGACCCGCGACATCGCCGTTTTCCTCGACCACGCGCTTGGTCAGCACCGCCCAGTCGCGCTCGACGCCCTCCTCGTGGCTGGACGATGTGCGCAGTTTCAGCGGCCAGTCGGGCCAGGTCAGCGCCTTGTCTTCCTTTTCAGGCGGCTTGGGCATGATTTCGAGCTGGGTGACGCTGGCAGCACCCTGGCGGTTGGACGTGCCGACACAGTCGCTGCCGGTATCGCCGCCGCCAATCACGATCACATGCTTGCCCGTAGCCGTCAGGCTGCCGCGCGGCGCGGCGCGCACTTCGTCGTCGCCCGCATTGCGCTTGTTCTGCTGGGTGAGGAATTCCATCGCCAGCCGCACACCATCGAGTTCCGAACCCGGAATGTCGAGCATGCGCGCTTCTTCCGCGCCGCCAGCCAGGACCACGGCATCGAAATTTTCCTGCAGGGCCTGAAAGCTGACCTCGACGCCGACTTCGCTCGATGTGCGGAACTGGACGCCTTCGGCTTCCATCTGCACCGCGCGGCGGTTGATCAGGTGCTTTTCCATCTTGAAGTCGGGAATGCCGTAGCGAAGCAGCCCGCCGATCCGGTCGGCCTTTTCAAACACGGTCACGGCATGGCCGGCCCGCGCAAGTTGCTGGGCGCAGGCGAGGCCCGCCGGGCCGCTGCCGATCACTGCGACCGATTTGCCGGTGCGCTTTTCGGGAAGCTGCGGCTTGACCCAGCCTTCCTTGAAGCCGCGGTCGATGATCGCGCACTCGATCGACTTGATGGTGACCGGCGAATCGATGAGGTTCAGTGTGCAGGCCGCCTCGCATGGGGCGGGGCATACGCGGCCGGTAAATTCGGGGAAGTTGTTGGTCGAATGCAGCACTTCGAGCGCATTCTTCCAATCGTCTTCATAAACCAGGTGGTTCCAGTCCGGAATGATGTTGTTCACCGGGCAGCCGGTGTGACAATAGGGGATGCCGCAATTCATGCACCGGGCCGCCTGCGTCCGCAGTTGGTCTTCCGACAACGGAACTACGAACTCATTATAATGCGTCAGCCGCTCTTCGGGATCGCGATAGGTGCGATCCTTGCGCTCATATTCGAGAAAGCCGGTTTCCTTGCCCACGAGGTCAAATCTCCGATTTGGCCGAAGCCCCCGCGCAGGCGGGGGTCCCGCCAGGCTTTGCGGGAAAGTTGAAAAAAGATACGGGATTCCCGCCGTTGCGGGAAGGACGGAATAGGTTGATGTCGCTCATTCCGCCGCTTCCATCGCCGCCTGTTCGCGTTCGTCTTCGAGTGCCTTCAGTGCGCGGGCGTAATCGCGCGGCATCACTTTGCGGAAGTGCTTGAGCTCGTTCGTCCAGTCGTCGAGCAGCGCCTTGGCCTGGGCCGAACCGGTATGGAGCAGGTGCCGCTCGACAAGAATCCTGAGCCGTTCGGCATCGTGGTAAAGCGGATCGCCCATGCCGTTATTCTCGACCGAGACGGGCCGCTGCTGCGGTGTGCCCCAGCTCTTGTCGGCGCGCTCGCCATCGCCCGGTTGAACATCGATCACATCGACCTGCGCATGGTTGCACAGCTTTTCAAAGCGCCGCTCGGGATCGTAGACATAGGCGATACCGCCGCTCATCCCGGCGGCGAAGTTACGCCCCGTGGCGCCGAGCACGCAGACCACGCCGCCGGTCATGTATTCGCATCCGTGATCGCCAGTGCCCTCGACCACGGCGATTGCGCCCGAATTGCGCACGCCGAAACGCTCGCCCGCAACGCCTTGGAAATAAGCCTCGCCCGCGATCGCACCATACAGCACGGTGTTGCCGACGATGATATTGTCGCCCGGCGCGCGCGGAGCCGCGTCCGGTTGGCGCACGATGATCCGGCCGCCCGACAGGCCCTTGCCGACATAGTCGTTGGCATCGCCGGTCAGGCTGATCGTCACCCCGTGCGCGAGCCAGGCGCCGAAGCTCTGGCCGGCGACCCCGGTGAAATCGATCCGGATGGTGTCGGGCGCGAGACCCGCATGCCCATGCGCCTCCGCGATCCTGCCCGACAACATGGTGCCGACGGTGCGGTTCACGTTGCGGATGGTCCGGGTGAGCTGGACCGCCTGGCCGCTTTCGATCGCGGGCTTGCAGGCTTCGATCAGCTCGACATCCAGCGCCGCCGCCAGTCCGTGGTCTTGCGTATCGGTGTGGAACAGCGCCTTGCCTTCCTCGATCGGGACGGCGTGGAGGATGCGCTTCAGATCGACGCCATGCGCCTTCCAGTGACGTTCCACGCGGCGCATGTCGATCCGGTCGACCCGGCCGACCATTTCCTCGACCGTGCGGAAGCCCATTTCGGCCATGATCTGGCGCAGCTCTTCGGCGACGAAGAAGAAGTAGTTGATGACATGCTCGGGTGTGCCGACGAAGCGCTTGCGCAGCACCGGGTCCTGCGTCGCCACGCCTACCGGGCAAGTGTTGAGATGGCACTTGCGCATCATGATGCAGCCTGCCGCGATCAGCGGAGCGGTGGCGAAGCCGAATTCGTCCGCGCCCAGCAGCGCCCCGATGGCGACGTCGCGCCCGGTGCGCAGGCCGCCATCGACCTGCACCGCGATGCGGCTGCGCAGATCGTTGAGCAGCAGCGTCTGCTGGGTTTCGGCCAGGCCGATTTCCCACGGGGAGCCGGCGTGGGTGAGGCTGGTCAGCGGGCTCGCGCCCGTGCCGCCTTCATAGCCGGAAATCGTGACATGATCGGCCTTGCACTTGGATACGCCCGCGGCGACCGTGCCGACGCCGACTTCGCTCACCAGTTTCACCGAGATACGGCTTTTGGGCTGCACGTTCTTGAGGTCGTGAATGAGCTGGGCGAGATCTTCGATCGAATAGATATCGTGGTGCGGCGGCGGGCTGATGAGGCCCACGCCCGGGGTCGAATGGCGCACCTTGCCGATACGCTTGTCGACCTTGTGGCCGGGAAGCTGGCCGCCTTCTCCGGGCTTCGCGCCCTGCGCCATCTTGATCTGGATATCGTCCGAATTGACCAAATACTCGGTGGTCACGCCGAACCGGCCGCTGGCGACCTGTTTGATCCGGCTACGCATCGAATCGCCATTATCGAGCGGGCGGAAGCGTTCGGGCTCTTCGCCGCCTTCGCCGGTGTTCGAGCGGCCGCCCAGGCGGTTCATCGCGATGGCCAGCGTCGAATGCGCTTCATGGCTGATCGAGCCGAAGCTCATGGCGCCGGTGCTGAAACGCTTGACGATCTCGACCGCCGGTTCGACCTCGTCGAGGCTCAGCGGCTGATCGGCCGGTTGCAGTTCCATCAACCCGCGGATCGTCAACAGGCGCTCCGACTGCTCGTTCACGCTGGCCGCGAATTCGGCGTAGTTCTTCGCATCGTTGCCGCGCACCGCATGTTGCAATTGCGCGACCGATTGCGGGGTCCAGGCATGGGCTTCGCCGCGCAAGCGGTACTGATAGATCCCGCCCGCATCCAGCATGCCCTCGTATAGCGGATTGTCGCCATAGGCCTGCGCGTGACGCAGCACCGCTTCCTGCGCCACTTCCTTGAGGCCGATGCCCTCGATCGTGGTCGCCGTGCCGGCGAAATAGGCGTCGATGAATTCGGAATTGAGGCCGACCGCATCGAAGATCTGCGCGCCGCAATAAGATTGGTAGGTCGAAATACCCATCTTGGACATCACCTTGAGGATGCCCTTGCCCACCGCCTTGACGTAATTGTGTGCGACATCGCCGGGAGCGAGATCTGGAAAGCGGTCGGCGCGCAGATGCTCGAGCGTTTCGAACGCAACATAGGGGTTGATGCCTTCCGCCCCGTATCCAGCCAGCGCGCAGAAATGGTGCACCTCGCGCGCTTCACCGGTTTCGATGACGAGGCCGGTCTGCATGCGCAGACCCTGGCGCACCAGCTGGTGGTGCACTGCGCTGGTGGCGAGCAGGGCGGGCATGGGGATGCGGTCCGGGCCTTGGCCCCGGTCGGACAGGATCAGGATGTTGGCATCGCCGAGCACGGCTTCGGTCGCGGCCCAGCACATTTCCTTCAGCGCCATGGCGAGACCGTCGGCCCCGGTGCTTGCATCCCAGGTGATGTCGATGGTGGCGGTGCGGAAGGCGCCGTCCAGCGCCGCTTCGACAGACCGGATCTTGGCCAGATCCTCGTTGGTGAGAATCGGCTGCGAGACTTCGAGGCGCTTGTGCGTACCGCCATCGCGGCCGAGCAGATTCGGACGCGGGCCGATCATCGACAGCAGGCTCATCACAAGCTCTTCGCGGATCGGGTCGATCGGCGGGTTGGTCACCTGCGCGAAGTTCTGCTTGAAATAATCGTAGAGCAAGCGGCTGCGGTCCGACAGCACCGCGATCGGCGTATCGGTGCCCATCGATCCGATCGGGTCCTCGCCGCCGCGCGCCATCGGTTCGAGAAACCGCGCAATGTCTTCTTGCGTGTAGCCGAAGGCTTGCTGGCGTTCGAGCAGCGAGGTGTCGGCAACCGGAATGGCCGACAGCTCGGGTTCGATGTGATCGAGGTCCTCAAGCTTGTATTGCGCCTTCGCCAGCCATGCTTCGTAAGGGTCGGCGGCGGCGAGATCGGCCTTGAGCTCCTCGTCCTCGACGATGCGCCCCTCTTCGAGGTCGATCAGCAGCATGCGGCCCGGCTGGAGCCGCCATTTGCGCGTGATGTCGGCATCGTCGAACGGCAAGACACCGCTTTCCGAGGCGAGCACGACGAGATCGTCCTTTGTGGTGCACCAGCGGGCAGGGCGCAATCCGTTACGGTCGAGGCAGGCGCCGATCTGGCGGCCATCGGTGAAGCATACCGCCGCCGGGCCGTCCCACGGCTCCATCAGCGCGGCATGATATTCGTAAAAGGCACGGCGTTCCGGGCTCATCAGCGGGTTTTTCGCCCATGCCTCGGGCATCAGCATCATCATCGCATGCGCGAGGCTGTAGCCGCCGGTGAGCAGCAGTTCGAGTGCATTGTCGAGGCAGGCGGTGTCCGACTGGCCATGCGGGATCAGCGGCCACATCTTGTCGAGGTCCGAGCCGAGCAGCTCGCTTTCCATCGTCCGGCGGCGCGCTTCCATCCAGTTCACATTGCCGCGAACCGTGTTGATTTCGCCATTATGCGCCATGAAGCGATAGGGGTGGGCGAGGCGCCAACTGGGGAAGGTGTTGGTGCTGAAACGCTGATGGACGAGGCCGAGCGCCGAAACGCAATCGGGATCGCGCAGATCGTCGTAGAAACTGCCGACCTGATTGGCGAGCAGCAGGCCCTTATATACCACCGTGCGGCTGGAAAAGCTCGGTATATAGGCCTGGCTGAGTCCTTCGATGCCATGCTTGGCCTCGAGCGCTTTCAGCGGATTCAGAGTCTGCTTGCGGATGACGACGAGCTTGCGCTCGAAGGCATCGTTGTCGAGGCAGTTCGTCCCGCGGGCAATGACGCATTGGCGAATGACCGGCATCGAATCGACCACCGCCTTGCCCAGCCCGGCCAGCGTGGTCGGGACATCGCGCCAGCCGACGACGCGCTGGCCTTCCTTTTCGGCGAACCGTTCGAGCTGCCGTTCGACAAATTCGCGGGCCTCCTCCTGCTGCGGGAGGAAACACATCGCCACGGCATAATCGCCCGATTGCGGCAAATCGTGGCCGCAACCGTCTGCCCATTTTCGGATGAGCGGATCAGGAATCTGCAACAGGATTCCGGCCCCGTCGCCCAGCAGCGGATCGGCGCCGACCGCGCCGCGGTGGTCCAGATTGGCGAGAATTTCGAGCGCCTGGGTGACGATGGCATGGTTTTTCGCACCCTTGATATGCGCGACCATGCCGACACCGCAGGCATCGTGTTCGTTCTGCGGATCGTAGAGACCCGTGATAGTGTGGGGCGGCGTGCGTCCCATGGGCGAAGCGTCCTCCTTCGTGCCCGCCAACCGGCCTCGCTTTATGCGGGGCGGCCGGGAGCAAGGTCGATCGGCGCCGAACACGGCACCTGCAAAATTGCGCGAAGGCCCGTCATGCCGACAGGAAAGGTTTTTTGCAACTGCGAGAAGCGTAGCAAAATTTCACGGACGTCAAGATTTACGCTTTTCGGTACGATTCCGTAGCGGAAATCCGACCCCTGCGGCGCGGGCGTTATTCGGGCTTGCCCACCCGGCTGAGTTTGTCGAGGGCGCTGCGCAGTTCAGCCTGCGGATCGCTCGGGCTTTCGGATGGAACCGGACCAGGCGCCTCGCGCTCGGCTTCGCGGCGCAGGGAAGCAATAACGGGATCGGCCTCGTCCGGGGCCTGGGCATACGGTCCCGTCTTCAGCGCGGCGAGCGCGGCGCCGAGCCGTTCGGTCAGCGCATCGAGGGGAAGATCGCCGATTGCGGCGGGCATCACAGTGTCTTTTGTCGGCGTATCCAAATCCTGGGGTTGCTCTTCGGAACCGACCGCGTCTGCGATTGCTGCGGTGTCCCGAGCTTCGGGGAGCGGCGCGTCCGAAGGCGCTTCCGCCGCTATGCCGGGGGTTTCGCGCGAATCGTCCCAAGCCGGCGCCATGTCCGTTTCGATACCCGTTTCGGGGAGGGGCTCTTCCCAGTCCTCGGCGATAAACCGGTCCTCGGCCCTGCCATCGATCTGGTCGATTCCAGGCGTATCCCCGCTTTCGGCGGGGGCTTCCGGCTCCGCAGGGCTTTCATCCTCGATCTGCCGACCGGCCATGCCAATCCCTTCCTCGCCGATGTCCTCGCGCGGATTGAAGGGGCGGCGCGGGGCAGCGGCCGCGACTGGGGCAGGCTCGGTCTCGATTTCCTGTTCGTCTTCGCGATCCTGCAACCAGATCCCGGCGCTATCCCTTTCGTCGTCGTCGTCCTCCCGCGAAGCTTCGTTGATCGCCGCCACGCGAATCGCAAGCACAAGACCGATAAGCAGGCCGAGCGCCGCGGCGATCAGCGACAATGCCGCGCGGATCGCGGTGCTATCGCTCAGAATACCGGCGATACCGATGCGTTCGGCCAGCACTGCGTGGATGGCCGGGGGCATGACGAAGAGGCCGAGGCCGAGCAGCAATGCGAACCACGCGGCCACGCCCCATTTGAAAGCGGGGTGGCTGCTGATCGGAGCAGTGCGTTTGGCGGCAGTCATCGCTTACTCAATCACCCGTTCAATGCGGCTCCGGCGGCCGCGACAGACTCGTTTCCTAGCAGATCTTGGTAAACGGCCCGATAACGATCGATGTTCCGCGCCCAGTCATGGTTTGCGGCGACATGGAGCCGTCCGGCCTCTCGCATGCCCGGCCAGCGATATTTCTCGTCGATGAAGCGCGCGAGCGATGAGGCAATCCCCGGAGGATCGTCGGGCGGAAACAGCAGGCCGGTCACCCCGTCTTCGATCAGCTCGCGATGTCCGCCGACATCGCTCGCCGCGACGATCCGCTGCTGCGCCATCGCTTCCAGCGGTTTCAGCGGAGTCACCAGATCGGTCAGACGCGATTTTTTGCGCGGATAGGCGAGCACGTCGACGAGCGAATAATACCGCTCGACTTCGGAGTGCGGGACGCGTCCGGTGAAGACGATTGCCTCCCCGGCAGAAGACGCTGCAGCCTGCGCCCGCAGCGCTTCGTCCATCGGTCCGCCACCCACCAGCAACAATTGGGCAGTCGGGTGGTGCGAGCGCAGCAGCGGCATGGCCGCGATCAGATCGTCGAGCCCCTCATAGTCGTAGAAGCTGCCGATGAAGCCGATCACCGGTCCGCTGCCAATACCGATTGATTCGGCCAGCGCGCCATCGCGCGGCGGGGCATCGCCGAACAGGGTGAGATCGACGCCGTTGGGCGACAGGCCGATCTTGGCGTCATCATGGCCGCGCGCCACCAGATCGTCGCGCAGGCCGGCGCAAATGGTGAAGACTGCATCGGCCCCGGCCACCACCCGGTTCTCGAGCGACCGGGTGAGGCGGTATTTGAGCGATCCTTCGTGTCCCGTCCCGTTGCCGACAGCGGCATCTTCCCAGAACGCGCGGATTTCATATACGAAGGGCAAACCCAGTCGGCGCGCCGCCCGCAGTCCCGCCATGCCGCACAGTGCGGGCGAATGGGCGTGCAGAATGTCGGGGCGCCAATCGGCGGCCACTCTCTCGATACCTTTTCGCAGCGATTCGATTTCGCGCCATTCGCGCAGACCCGGTGGGCCGGACGGGATATGGCTAACCCGGTGGAAGGTAAGCCCCTCGACCTGTTCGATCGGCGGACCGTCTTCCGAATGGCGCGCGCCGGTAATCCCGCGAACCTCCATACCCGCAGCGCGCAGGCTTTTCAGGATTGCGCGCGTGCGAAATGTATAACCACTGTGTAGCGGCAGAGAATGGTCGAGGACATGCAGAATGCGGGTCATGGGCTCGCCGATGTGACACAGTACACTTAACGCCGCGTCAACCCCGTTGCATTAGGCAGTCATGCGAGAAAGCACCCCATAGTGATTGATTACCTCGCCCTCGGACTGACTCACGCGCTGATCCTCATCGGGATATTGCGCGTGATTGCGCGCGATGAACTCGATCGCGAGGATCCGCCCGGTGCCGAAATTGCAGAGGGCAAGCCCAAAGAACGCGCGGCTCGCCGTGCGCGCCGCGAGCGGGGCCAAGCCTCCGATGCTTGACCTTGCTCTGTTCCTGTTTGTGATGGCGCTCTTCGCGCTCGGCCTCAGGCGCCCTTTCGTCTGGGTGCTGGCCTATCTCTACATCGATATCCTCGCGCCGCAGAAGATCGGCTGGACGCTGACGCCGCTGTTTCCGATCTCCCTCATCGCCTTCGTCCTGGCCTTTGTCGGCTGGGCGGTGACCGACACGAAATCGCAGATCCGCTTCACCTTGCGCCAGGGTATCATGGTCGCTTTTCTCGGCTGGTGTTTCCTGACGCTGCAATGGGCCGATTTCCCCGTGGAGGCAGCCACCAAATGGGAATGGGTCTGGCGTGCGCTGGTCTTCGCGATTTTCCTGCCCTTCACACTGGTCACCCGGCTCAGGATCGAACTCGCGACGCTGGTGGTGACGCTGACTGCGGGGGCGATCATCATTTCCGCCAGCCTCAAGACCGTGCTGGGCGGCGGAGGGTACGGCAATCTCTATTTCTTCGTGAACGACAATTCGAACATCTATGAAAGTTCGACGCTGTCCACCGTCGCGGTCGGGCTCATCCCGATCATCTGGTGGTTCATGCACCATGGGAGAGTTTTTCCGCCAGACTGGCGGGTGAAGCTGTTCGGCTGGGCCTTCATCTTCGCCTGCTTGCTGACCCCGGTCGGCACCGAGGCGCGCACCGGCCTTGTTTGTATCGCCGTACTTGCGCTGTTGCTGCTGCGCGACGTCAAGCGGCGGCTGACCTTCGTCGCTGCCGGTGCGGCGATGGTCTTGATGGCCGCGCCGTTCCTGCCGCAAAGCTATTACGAGCGTATGGGGCTTATTGCCGGCCACGAGGAGGACCAGTCCGCCTCCACCCGCCTTGCGGTGTGGCAGTGGACATACAATTATGCACTTGAGAACCCGATGGGCGGGGGGTTTGATTCCTATCGCGGAAACCGGTTCGAATACCGCCTGCCGCAGGTCGAGGAGAACGCGAACACGACCATGGTCGAGTATCGGGATGTGGTTGACGAGGCGCGCGCTTTCCATTCGT
Source organism: Erythrobacter sp. SN021 (assembly GCF_021864455.1). Classification (NCBI taxonomy): domain Bacteria; kingdom Pseudomonadati; phylum Pseudomonadota; class Alphaproteobacteria; order Sphingomonadales; family Erythrobacteraceae; genus Erythrobacter; species Erythrobacter sp. SN021. Next base: position 334,389 of record NZ_JAKKUW010000003.1, on the reverse strand, counting down.
CGATCTTCGAAGTGCTCGGCGAACAGGGCTGGGTGGGCCTGTTCCTGTGGCTGTGGCTACATGCCAGCGGGCTGTGGCAAATGGAAAGGATCCGCCGCCGCTGGCGGGGGCGTGAAGGTGCGAGCTGGCAGGCGCCGCTCGCCAGTGCCCTGCAGATGGCGCAGATCATTTACTTGGTCGGATCGCTCTTCCAGGGGATCGCCTATCAGCCGGTGATCCTGATCCTGATTGGCCTGCAATGCGGGCTATGGGCCTATCTCAAGCGCTGCGACGAGGCCGCTTCGGGCCGTACTTCCCGCCGCCGCGCGGCCCAGCGCTCGGACCCCCAGCGCGCCACCAGCCTATCGAATGCCTCGCGCTCGGCCCCATCGAGCGACGCGTAGTTTCGGCATCGGCCCTGCGCGGTCACGCAGGCCGCGCCGCTGTCGAGTCTCAGCGAGATGACGCCTAATTGCCGGTCGGCCATGCCGATGGCGGTGGGCGATTCGAGCGGGCCGATATGCAGGAAGGGCTCGAAAATCGGTGCCTCCGGCACCTCGGCCCCGAGCATCCGCAGGATGATCCGCCGGTAATCGCTCAGCGAAATGGGTGCGGAAACGCCCGCCAGCGGCCGATTGCTGGCGAAAAAGGTCGCGTTCTGGCGATCGTTGATGATGTGGCCATGCCCCAGGAACCCTTCTTCGAACAGCGCCTCTCCATGATCGCCGGTGACCACCAGGACCGTCTCGTCCCATACGCCCATCGTCTGGAGCCGGTCGATTAGACGCCCGAGCGCGGCATCGCTGTATGCCACCGCGTTCCAATAGGTTCTCTGGAGCGCGTCCCGGTTCTCCGCTCCGATCTGGCCGCGTTCCAGCGGCGGGCGCGCAAAGCGCTCGGGCACCCCGTCATGGTGGTAGGGGAAATGCGGGGTCTGGAAGTTGAAGTAAACGAATTGCGGCGTCGTCCAGATGGCGGGATCGCCCAGCAGAGCGTCGAACCGGTCCAGCACGATGTTCTCGTCGATCAGCAGCGAGCCTTGCGCGGCGAAGCTGAAGGCGCGCTGCTCCTTGAGCAGTTCCGCATCGACGAAATGATCGGCCACCTCGCGCATTCCGACCGCTTCCGAAATACCGCCGAAATCTTCCGGCTGGCCCGAGAATACGCCGATTTCATAGCCACTCCGGTCGAGTTCGCGGAACAGGCTCGGCGAGCCCGGAGGAACGACCAGACTACCGGCGAAAAGCGATTTGAGCGAGGCAGTGGTGAAGCCGACATGGCTGTAGGCGGGGGCGATGGCGCCGCCTTGCGCGGTCACCCGGGCAAGATTCGGGGCGACCACTTGCCCGTCGATCTGTTTTCCGAGCACGTCCGCCCGGGTGCTTTCGAGCACCACGATGACGAGATGCGGTTTTTTGCCGCTCAACGGCGTTTCGGGAAGAGTGCCGGGAACGGGGACGAGCGCGAGATCGCCGCCATATCCATCCTCGTCGATGCCATTGCCGGGCACGTCCAGCGCAAGTGGATGGCGTGCTTCGTCGAAGGGGTGCGGGTCGATCACGCGCCCCGCCAGCCCATAGCCATCGCCATCGAAATCGCTCGCCAGCGAGAGCAGGTCGCCCAGCGCCTGCCAGGCCATGATGCGCTCCAGCCCGCGTGCCCCATCCCCGCCGATCCGCGGAATGACGAACAGCCCACCTACAAGCAAAAGCCATATGGCAGCGATCGTATGCCAGCCGGACCTGGTGGCATCGAGCGCGGGCTGCGGCCCGGTCAGCCGATGCAGCAACCGGGCCGCGACCCACCATGCCAAAAGGAAGGCGGCAAGGGCAGCCAGCCCCAGCATAATTTCGTTTTTGGCGAAGAGCAGCGCGTCGGTGGCACTTCCCCCTCCCAATTGCTTGAGCAGAGCGAAGCTGACCGCATCGCTGAAATAGGAATGCAATTGGTACTGCAGGCTGAGGACGAGCAGGCTGATCCCGCCATAAAGAAAGGCGAAATGCAGCACTGTCGCCTGCGCGCCCGAGGCTCTCGCGAGCCTCGCCGCGATTTTCCATGCCAGCAGCGCGATGGCGAGCTGGGCAAGCACGAAGCCCAGAGCGAAGAGGGCGATCTCGCCGGGGGTGTCGACCGCACTCGACTGCCCGAAACCGCCGGTGAAGACACCGAACTTGCGGTTTGCAACAAGAAGCTCGGCAGCCGCGACAATTGTCGCCACCAGCGGGACCCCGATTGCCGGACGGAACAAACCAGTGATAATTCGCCCCGCCATGATCCTCCCTTTTCGGGGCGGCTTCATGGCCCCTCTTACGACCATAGCGGTCATGCGAATCGGCTCAATATGCATTGGCGCTTTCTCACCGGCGGTTGCGCCTCGCCATGCCGTAGCGGCACGCGCGATGCGGTTGCGCACCCTCTTTTCATGCGCCATGACTCGCGCCGAACCGCGCGGCGAGAGTCGCATGAAACGCACGTTTTTGGATTAAGGAGAGGCGCGCATGAGCCCGCAGGATCTGGCCGAGAAAGTCGGCGAAACCATCGGCACCAGCGAATGGGTCGAGATGAGCCAGGAACGGATCAACCAGTTCGCCGAGGCCACAGGCGATCACCAGTTCATCCATATCGACGAAGAAAAGGCCAAGATGACGCCCTTCGGCGGCACCATCGCGCATGGCTTTCTTACGCTGTCGATGATCCCCTATCTCGGCGCCAATTCGGACGTGCCCAAGCTCGACGGCGTGAAAATGGGCGTGAATTACGGTGGTAACAAGACCCGTTTCATTAGCCCCGTCCGCAGCGGCAAGCGCATTCGCGGCCACTGGAAGCTGATCGAAATGAACGAAAAGCGCCCTGGCCAGTGGCAGCAGACCTGCGAGATCACGATGGAGATCGAAGGCGAGGAGAAGCCCGCTTTGATCACTGAGTGGATCACCCAGATATTCGTCTGATTTCCCCCTCCTCCCCGGTGAGGATCAGACATTTCTAGCAAATCAAGGACATACCCATGCGTGACGCAGTCATCGTCTCCACCGCCCGCACCGCCATCGGCCGCGCCTACAAGGGCGGGTTCAACGACACCAAGGGACCGACGCTCGGCTCCTATTCCCTGAAGCCCGCGATCGAGCGCGCTGGCATCGATGCCGGCGAGGTCGACGACGTGTTGTGGGGTGCCGCACTCCAGCAGGGAACACAGGCCGGCAACCTTGCCCGCCAGGTAGCATTGCGGGCGGGGTGTCCCGTGTCGGTAAGCGGCATGACCATCGACCGCCAGTGCTCCTCGGGTCTGATGAGCATCGCCACGGCTGCCAAGCAGATCATCACCGACCGCATGGACGTCGTTGCCGCGGGTGGTCAGGAATCGATCAGCCTCGTGCAGACGAAGGAAATGCGGGTGATGCCCGATCCGGAGCTGATCGCCATGCACGGCGCGATCTACATGCCCATGCTGCAGACCGCCGAGACGGTCGCCCAGCGCTATGGCATCAGCCGCGAAGCGCAGGACGAATATGCCCTGTCCAGCCAGCAGCGCACCGCCGCCGCGCAGGAAGCGGGCAAGTTCGACGACGAAATCGTACCTGTCAGCACCACGCACAAAGTGCAGAACAAGGAAACCGGCGAGATTTCGGATGTTGAGATCACCATCGCCAAGGACGAAGGCAACCGCCCTTCGACCACGCTCGAAGGCCTTCAGGGCCTCCAGCCGGTCATGGGTCCCGGCACCTCGATCACGGCGGGTAACGCCTCGCAGCTTTCGGACGGGTCTTCGGCCTCGATCCTGATGGAAGCAAAGGTCGCCGAACAGAAGGGTCTTCAGCCGCTTGGCCGCTATGTCGGCATGGCGGTTGCGGGCACGGAGCCCGACGAAATGGGCATCGGCCCGGTTTTCGCCATTCCCAAGCTTCTGAAACGCTTCGATCTCAAGGTCGACGATATCGGCCTGTGGGAACTGAACGAAGCCTTCGCCGTCCAGGTGCTCTATTGCCGCGACAAGCTGGGCATCGACAACGACAAGCTCAACGTCAATGGCGGCTCGATCTCGATCGGCCACCCCTATGGCATGACCGGCGCACGCTGCGTCGGCCATACGCTGATCGAAGGCAAGCGCCGCGGTGCCAAATACGGCGTCGTCACCATGTGCGTCGGCGGCGGCATGGGTGCAGCGGGGCTGTTCGAGATTTTCTAGGAGTCTTTTGTCGGGCCTACCGCTTCGCTGCATGAGGCCCAGGAGGTAATCACGATGACCGAGCGGTGGCCGAAACTCGATTTCGAGGCCGACCGCCCGGTCATCGAAAGCCTGCATGCCTATCTCCAGGTCGTGGGCAAATTGCCCACTCGCGCGCTGCCGTGGTGCAACCACAGTTGGCATCTGGCGCTGCGCGTGGTGCCACGCGGTTTCCGCAGCTATCCGGTGTTCTTTCCGCGCGGAGAGGCGGAAGTTCTCTTCGACTGCCTGGGATCAACCGTCGCGGTCGAAACCTCGACCGGGTTCTTCGACGGATTCGAAGTGGTCGGTCAGACCGTCGCGCGCTTTCACGAACAGCTCGCCGAATTGCTGAGGCGCGCGGGAATTCAGACCGATATTTCCGGTGCTCCGAACGAAGTCGAAGAGGCGGTTCCCTTCGCACGGGATAAGCGCGAGCGGGAATGGGACATCTCCGTCCTGGCGCGTATCCACCGCGCCTTTTCCCACGCAAACCGGGTGTTCGAGACATTTCGTACCGGCTTTGTTGGAAAATCCAGCCCCAGCCATTTGTTCTGGGGCAGCTTCGATCTCGCGGTTACGCGGTTCTCGGGGCGAGAGGCGCCGCTTCATCCCGGCGGATTTCCTAACCTTCCCGACCGCGTGACGCGCGAGGCCTATAGCCATGAAGTCGCCAGTGCGGGGTTCTGGCTGGGTGGCGGGGGTGTCGATGAGGCGGCTTTTTACGCCTATGGCTACCCCACGCCTGACGGGTATTGCGATGCCGAGGTCGGGCCGGAGGGAGCCTTTTGGCACGCCGAACTGGGCGAATGGGTGCTTCCCTATGCCAGTGTACGCGAGGCGAGCGATCCCCAGGCGGCGCTGCTGGAATTCCTCGAGACAAGCTACCGGGCAGTGGCGGACCGTTCGGGGTGGGACCGTGCGGCGCTGGAAATTCCTGCGGGCGCTCTTGGGCGACCCTATGATGTCAAGGCGGAGCGCGCAGGCCCCGCCTGACCGGGCGCGATACTCGCGCCGTACGATGCGACCGCCACCGTATCGTTCCTGCTGCAAGCACTCGGTCTGCCGAGCGGTAAAGGATGTCGCCCGGTCCGCCGCTCTTCAGATCGATCGTTAGCGGCGCGGCAAGGTGTCTATCGGGCGCAATTGCCGTTGGACGAATGCGCCGCGCGGGGCCTATGCTCACCCCTATGGGTGTTGTGGAGATCATCGGGATTGCCGGAAGCGTCAGCCTGCTGGCGGGGTGGCGGCTCTATCTGTGTATCTTTGCCACCGGTCTCGCGATGCGCCTGGACGCATTGCCGCTACCCCAGCACCTCGCCAGCCTCGACGTGTTGGCGAACCCATGGGTCATGGCGATCGCCGCCCTGGCTGCGGTCGCGGAATTCTTCGCCGACAAGGTGATGTGGCTCGATTCGATCTGGGATGGGGTGCACACATTCGTTCGACCTGTCGGCGGCGCCCTGCTGGCGCTGGCCATTGTCGATCCGTCCGATCCCGCGACGCAAGTGATCGCGTTCCTTTTGGGTGGCGGGGCGAGCTTTGCGGCGCATGCGGGCAAGGCAAGTGCGCGCGGAGCGATCAACACCAGCCCCGAACCGGTTAGCAATATGGCGGTATCGACGGCCGAGGACGTGGCGACCGTCGGCTTGCTATACCTGGCCTACGAATTTCCGTTTGTTGCCGGGGCCATCGCCGTGGTGCTGCTTGCGCTCACGGTCTGGCTGCTCATGGTGGCGCGCCGCGTAATCGGTCTGATCTTCGGTCGGCGCAAGGAGCCGCCGCCAGGCTGAGCCCCACCTCACCCATGCGTGGCGATGAAGTCCTCGACCACAGGGGCGATACGGTTGCGCCATTTGCTGCCATTGAAGATGCCGTAATGGCCCGCGCCCTCGGCCATGTAATAGCGCTTTTTCTCGTCGGACAGCTTCGGAGTGAGATCGAGCGCGGCCTTGGTCTGGCCCAGCCCGGAAATGTCATCGCGCTCGCCCTCGATGGCCAGCAGCGCGGTTTGGGTGATGTCGCCCAAATCGATGCGCTTGCCGCGATGGACGAAGGTGCCATTGGGCAAGGCGTGGGTCTGGAAGACCTCTTCCACCGTCTGCAGGTAGAATTCGGCCGTCATGTCGCACACGCTGCGGTATTCGTCGTAGAAATCCTTGGTCGCCTGCGCGCTGTCCTTATCGCCGATGGTGAGGTGTTTGAACATCTCGTAATGGCTCATCATGTGATTGCCGAGATTCATGCTCATAAAGCCGGCAAGCTGCATGAAGCCGGGATAGACCCGCCGCCCGCCGCCGCGATACTGCATGGGCACCGTGGCGATGACATTATGGCGAAACCACTCGATGGGGCGATCCATGGCAAGGTCGTTGACGCTGGTGGGGGAACAACGTGTGTCGATCGGGCCGCCCATCATGGTCAGCGTTTTCGGCGTGCAGGGATGCGCGTCGCGGTTCATGATCGCGGTCGCGGCGAAGACCGGGACCGAAGGCTGGCACACCGCCATCACATGCGCGCCTTCGCCGATGTGTTCGAGATAGGCGATCACGTAATCCATATAGTCGTCGAGATCGAAGCTGCCCTCGTGGAGCGGCACGGTCTTGGCGTCGGCCCAGTCGGTCACGAAGACGCGGTAATTCCGGAGCATCCTTCGAACCGTGCCACGCAGCAGCGTGGCATAATGGCCGCTCATCGGGGCGACCACCAGCAGGCGGGGCGCATCGTCGGGCAGGTTCTCCCGGTGGAACTCTTTAAGATCGCCGAACGGTTTGTTCAGTACCGTCGCCTCGACCACCGGATCGGGTTTTCCGTCCACCTCGACCGCCTCGATCCCCCAGGCCGGCTTGCCGTAAGTGGCAGTGGCGTGGGCGAACACTTCGAGCGCGCTCGCGGCCATAGGACCGATGTTCATATAGCCCATCGGGCCGACATAATTCACCGGGTTGGCCGGATTGTTGAGCATTTCCACCCCGATAGAGGCGAAGGCGCTGGCCGAATTCAGCCAGCTGCGCTGCAGTTCATAGGCGTGGTAAAGCAATGCGTATCCCCTGCTGACCCGGCCTGTTGTTTTCTGTCGGGCCGGGCGAAAGACGGACATCCTGCCGTTGGATCGTGTATTGTGCAATGCACAAATGCGCTATTTGTGCCTTCGTGTGTGCCGCGCTGTGGATTTTCCAGGCGCGTGGACCTAGTGGGATCGTCATGTCAGCCAAGGACCAGACCGAAATCGAAGGGCCCGGACGGTTTGCGCGCAAGCGCGCCACGAAGGATGCGCCGAGGCAGCGTTCGCTGCGCCCGCTCAGGATGGTATGGCAGGCGGGAAAGAACTATCCGGGCCATGTGGCGCTGGCATTGCTCGCCCTGTGCATCACCGCCGCCGCCACTCTGGCCATTCCGGCCGGTTTCAAGCTGGTCATCGATCGCGGTTTCGCCGCAGGGGCCGACCCGGCCGATATGGGGCGCTGGTTCCGTTACCTCTTGCTGATTGTCGCGGTGCTCGCGGCGGGCACTGCCATGCGCTTCTACTTCGTCAGCTGGCTGGGCGAGCGGGTGGTTGCCGATATCCGCCTGCGGGTACAGGAAAACCTGCTGCGGCTGGCGCCCGGTTTCTACGAGGAAAACAGCCCCAAGGAAATTTCCAGCCGCATGACCAGCGACACCGCGCTGATCGAACAGGTCGTGGGCACGACCGTTTCCGTGGCCCTGCGCAATCTGCTGATGACGATCGGCGGAACCGCCTATCTTTTCTGGCTGGTGCCGAGCCTGACACTCGGCCTGTTCCTGATCATTCCCGCGATCGTCATACCGATCACGCTGTTCGGACGGCGGTTGCGCAAGGTTTCGCGCACCAGCCAGGACCGGGTTGCCGATATCGGCGCAATGGTGACCGAAGTGCTTTCCGCGATGAAGATCGTCCAGGGCTTCAACCAGGAAACGCGCGAGCACGGACGCTTTCGCGAAGCGGTGGAGCGGACCTTCGCCGTGGCGAAACGGCGCGTGATGCTTCGCGCGGCGATGACTGCGGTGGTTATCCTGCTGGTTTTCGGCGGGATAACCATGCTGGTCTGGCGCGGCGCGCAGGCAGTCAGCGAGGGCGTGATTTCGGGCGGGACTATCGCCGCTTTTGTCCTCACCGCTGGCCTGGTGGCCGGGGCGATCGGCGCGCTGACCGAAGTCTATGGCGATCTGCTGCGCGGGGCCGGCGCGGCCAGCCGGTTGTCCGAATTGCTGGATGAGAAGCCGACAATCAAGGCTCCCGATCGGCCGCAGGTCCTGCCTGTTCCGCCGCGCGGCAGCCTGTCGTTCCGCAACGTGACCTTCCGCTATCCAACACGATTGGAAGCCCCCGCGATCACCGACTTCAGTCTCGAGGTCGAGCCAGGCGAGACCGTGGCCATTGTCGGTCCTTCGGGAGCGGGCAAATCGACCATTTTTCAGCTTGCCGAGCGGTTTTACGATCCCCAGGCCGGTTCCATCCGCCTGGATGGCGTCCCGCTGACGAGCGCCGACCCCGCCGAAGTGCGCCGCCGCATGGCCTATGTCCCGCAAGAGGGCGTTCTGTTCAGCGCCAATGCGCGCGACAATCTGCGCTATGGGAATTGGGAAGCGGGTGACGATGAGATCTGGGCCGCCGCACGCGCTGCCAATGCCGCCGAATTCCTCGAGAAGCTGCCCCAGGGCCTCGATAGCTATCTTGGCGAGAGCGGCACGCAATTGTCGGGCGGTCAGCGCCAGCGGATTGCCATTGCCCGCGCTTTGCTGCTCGACGCGCCGATTCTGTTGCTGGACGAGGCGACCAGCGCGCTCGACGCCGAAAGCGAACGGCTGGTTCAGGAAGCGCTCGAGCATCTGATGGAGGATCGCACGACGCTGGTCATCGCGCACCGTCTGTCGACCGTGCGCGCGGCCGACCGCATCGTGGTGATGGAAGACGGGCGCATCGTCGAACAGGGAACGCACGAACAGCTTTCGGTCAATGGCGGGCTCTATGCGCGTCTCGCATCGCTGCAGTTCGGCCTCGAAAGCGCCTGATCGCTTGACACCCTTCGCGCAACTGTCTTGGGCCAATCGGCAATGAACGATTTTCTCACCGCGATCTTTCTCGGCATCGTCGAGGGTCTGACCGAATTCATCCCCGTCTCTTCGACCGGGCACTTGATCCTCGCCACCGAACTGTCGGGCGCGGACCCGGACGAATGGGCGATGTTCAACGTCGTCATCCAGCTCGGCGCGATCCTGGCGGTGGTGTACCAGTATTGGGGCACCTTCTGGTCGGCGGGGATGGGCGTGCTGAAGGGTGAGCGTGAAGGCTTGATGTTCGCGCGCAACATCCTGCTTGGCTTCCTGCCCAGTGCGGTGATCGGCTTTGCGCTTTACGAGAGCTTCGAAGCCATGCTTGGCAATCCAGGAATTGTGCCTTGGGCGCTGATTGCGGGCGGGATCGCGATCATCGTGATCGAGCGTGTTGCCAAGCCGCGCGACGAAGGGCAGGGCGTGGCCGAGCTGCCGCTCAAGAAAGTGCTGGCCGTGGGTTTCGCCCAATGCCTGGCCATGGTGCCCGGTGTCAGCCGCTCCGGCGCGACGATCATGGGAGCGCTGGCCATGGGCGTCAATCGCAAGACCGCGGCCGAATTCTCGTTCTTCCTTGCCGTGCCCACGATGATCGGCGCGAGCACGCTGGAGATTTTCACCAAATATGACGAGATGATGAGCGGTGCGACACGGGTCGGCTGGGACGAGATCGCGGTGGGCTTTATCGTCAGCTTCATCGTCGCTCTGGTGGTAATCCGTGCATTCGTCGCCTTTGTCAGCCGCAGCGGCTTCACGCCTTTCGCGTGGTACCGCATTGTGGCGGGCTCGGCGGCACTGGCCTGGCTGACCTTCGCCTGACTCCGGTCTGAATTTCGACACAGTCCGGCCATAATTCTTTCAGCTTCGCGGAACCATTGCTTGGGCACTGCTTTATCCCCTTGAGTGAAACGCGAAGGTGGAGACCAATGGGTTTGCTGATCTTGATCGTAGTGGGCGCCCTTCTCGGGTGGCTGGCCACGATTATCCTACGTATTGAGGACGGCCGGAATATCCTGGCCAATGCTCTGGTGGGTGTACTCGGCTCGCTGGTGACCGGCCTGATTGCGGGCAATGGCGCCATCTTCGGGACGGTCAGCGGTATCGCCCTGCTATGGGCGGTGCTTGGCTCGGTCGTGTCGATCGGCCTGTTTAACGTTGTACGGCAACGCGCCTATCGTTAAGCGCGCTTCACAATCATCCGCATTTCTTTACAAACGGGCGCGGGATGGATTCGCGTCTCGAATACCAAGGGGAACGACTATGAACTTCAACAAGCTTACCATTATCGCTTCGGCTGCTGCACTGAGCCTCGGCGTTGCCGCCTGCGACAGCCCGGCCGAAGAAGCCGCCGAAGAACAGGCCGAAGCCATGGAAGACACTGCCGATGCCATGGAAGACGCCGGTGAAATCACCGACGAGCAGGCCGATGCCATGGAAGCTCAGGCTGACGACATCGAAGATGCTGCCGAAGGCGACACCGATGCGCTGACCGAAGGCGTGGAAGAAGCCGTCAACTAAGACGCTTTCCACTAAGAACAAGGGTGCGGCCCGGGAGCGATCCCGGGCCGTTTTCCGTTATACGGGCTTTGCACCGCTTCCGCGGCCGCCACGTAGCGTATATTCCAGCGTCCCGCGGTTGACCACGTAGTCGACGTCGATCACCGCCGTATTGGCATAGGTGAAGCCGGGGCCGAGATCGCGATAGAGCTTGTCGAAATCGCGCTCTACCGTCTGCCGATACAGGTCCTCGAAGCTCTCGATCACGAAATAGGTCGGCTGCAAATCGCTGATGACATAATCGGTCCGCATCACGCGATCGACATTGAGCATGATGCGGTTGGGGCTTTTCGCTTCCACCGAATAGACCACCTCGGTCGGGCCGGAGAGAATGCCCGCACCATAGGCACGGATATCGCCAGGCGCTTCCTGGATCAGTCCGAATTCGACCGTGTACCAATACAGCGCACCCAGCGCCTTCAGGCGATTGTACCGCATCGCCTTCCACCCGGCGCGGCCATATTCCTGCATGTAGTCGGCATAGACCGGATCGGTCAGCATCGGCACATGACCGAAGACGTCGTGGAAGACGTCGGGTTCCTGAATGTAATCGAAGGTTTCGCGCGTGCGAATGAAATTGCCTGCCGGAAACCGCCGGTTGGCGAGATGCCAGAAGAATACATGGTCGGGAATCAGCATCGGCACGGGCACCACGCTCCAGCCCGTCAGCTTGTCCAGCTCTTCCGACAGCTTGCCGAATTCGGGAACGCCGCCGCGACCAAGGTCGAGCTTCTCGGTGCCTTCCATGAAAGCGGTGGCCGCGCGGCCGGGCAATACGCTCATCTGGCGCGCGAACAGATCGTCCCAGATCGCGTCGTCTTCGCTATCGTATTCGGTCTGCTTGGGCTCCAGCCAGTCGTCGCCGACATGCTCGGGCTTCTTGAGCGGAGCGGTAAAGACGTCTTCCGGAAGGTCCGGCAGACGCGTAAAATCCTGTTCGGGTTCTGCAAGTGTAGCCATATCGTTGCCGATGATACTACCAATGCGGCCACCACACAAATCTCGGGCGGGGGAATTATGAAAAAAGACGATTACCAGAGTGCGCTAAACCCCATGCAACAGGAGCTGGTTGGCATGGCCCGCTGGGCGCGCACCACCGGACAGCGGATCGTCGTGTTGTTCGAGGGGCGCGATACCGCCGGTAAGGGCGGCGCGATCAAGACCGTGCGCGATAGGCTCAATCCGCGCCAGTGCCGCATCGTCGCCCTGGCCAAGCCGACCGAGGCGGAGCGGAGCCAGTGGTATTTCCAGCGCTACGTCCACCACTTGCCCTGCGCGGGCGAGATCGTGCTGTTCGACCGCAGCTGGTACAACCGTGCGGGTGTGGAAAAGGTCATGGGCTATGCTGACGATCGCGAGGTCGCACAATTCCTGCGGCAGGCACCGACCTTCGAAAAGATGCTGGTCGACGATGGCATCCTGCTGTTCAAATACTGGCTCGCCACCGATCAGGAAAAGCAGGAAGAGCGCCTGCGCGAACGGCTTGAAGATCCGCTCAAGCGTTGGAAACTCTCGCCGATCGATCTTGCCGCGCGTGACAAATACGATGCCTATACCGAGGCACGAGAAGCGATGCTGGCAGCGACGCATACCGCATGGGCGCCGTGGACGCTGGTCGATTTCAACGATCAGAAACGGGGGCGCCTGACACTGGTGCGCGACCTGCTCGATCGCCTGCCCGACACGGCTGTGGCGCCGCCCGAAATCGATTTTCCCGAACTGGGGCGCGAACCCAAGGAAGAACGCTATACCGTGATCGCGCCGATTGCCGATTATCCGCTTGGCTAGCTAGGCCAGGCTGGCGGAGGCCTTCGTTACCTGTCGGCCATCGCTCGCAAAGGCGCCCAGCTCGATCGTCCCCCCTTCGCCGCGCATTACCAGATGAAGCGGCTCCCCCGCGATCGCCGGGCTTACGCCGCGAAAGGCAAACCGGGTCAGGCGGTTTTCGCCATGGTGCTCTGCGGCGAGCTGGAGCAGCAAGCTGGCGGTAAGCGGGCCGTGCACAACGAGGCCGCGATAGCGTTCCACCTCGCGGGCATAAGGCCTGTCGTAATGGATGCGGTGCGTGTTGAAGGTCAGCGCCGAATAGCGAAACAACAGCCGCTCGTCGGGGTGAACGATGCGTTGTACATCCCAGCCCGACGGGTCGAATATATCGCCGGAATGCGCAGGTGGCGAAAGCGGCGCGTCGCCCGCCAGCGCTTCGAGATAGACGATGCTTTGCCGCTCGTTCACCGCCAGTCGGCCATCGGCGCTGGTTTCGTGATCGACCTCGACGAAGACCATGTCGCCCCGGCTGCCGGACTTGGGCGTGACCGATGCGATGCGGCTGATTCGCTCGATACTCGCACCGATCGCGATCGGCCCATGAAATTGCATTGCGCTCGATGCCCACATGCGGCGGGGCAGGGGGATGGGCGGCTGGAAGCTTGCCGGGCTGTCGTCGCGCAGGGGATGACCGTCCTCGCCCAGTTGTCCCGTGCGCGCTTCGGGCGTGCACAGGCACAGATGGATGCCTTGCGGCATGGCCTTATCAGGCGGCGCAGCGCGGTCGAACGTGGCGCACCAGCGGGCGGCCAGCGCGGGGTCGAGCCGATCGGTTGCGCGCATTTTGCGCCCGATCCAATCCGACCAGTCGCTCATCAGGCGGCGCGCTCGAACACGGCGGCCATGCCCTGCCCGCCGCCGATGCACATGGTCTCAAGCCCATAACGCACCTCGCGGCGGTGCATTTCATGCGCCATGTCGGCAAGGATACGGATGCCGGTGGCGCCGATCGGGTGGCCGAGCGAAATGCCCGAACCGTTGACATTGACCAGCTCGCGGCGGCTGTCGTCTTCGGCAAAGCCCCAGCCCTTGAGCACCGCGAGCGCCTGCGGAGCGAAGGCTTCGTTCAGTTCGATCAGACCGATATCGTCCCAGCCCATGCCGCTCCGCGCGAACAGACGCTCGACCGCCGGGACCGGGCCGATGCCCATCCGGCTGGGATCGCAACCCGCCGCGCTCCACGAATGGAACCACAGAATCGGTTCGAGACCGAGTTCCTCGACCTTGTCCTCGGCCACGACGAGACAGGCCGCCGCGGCATCGTTCTGCTGGCTGGCATTGCCTGCCGTCACGATGGCGTCGGCGTCGCGCTTCAGGTCGATGGCGCGCAACTTGCCGAGCGTTTCCATACTGGCATCGGGCCGGAAGCCTTCATCCTTGTCGAACACAGCCGGATCGCCGCGCCGCTGCGGGATCTCGACGGGCACGAGCTGCTCGTCGAATTTGCCTTCATCCCAGGCGCGCGCGGCGTTCTGGTGGCTGCGCACCGCGAACGCGTCGGCCTCCTCGCGCGAAATGGCGTAATCCTTGGCGAGGTTTTCGGCGGTCTCGATCATGCCGGTGATGACGCCATAGCGCTCGATCGGCTGGCTCATCAGGCGCCCGCGCGTCAACCGGTCCCACAGCACCATGTCGCCAAGCCGCGCACCGTGGCGGGCCTTGGTCGTATAATGCTCGACATTGGACATGCTTTCGACCCCACCGGCGAGCACGCAATCGGCCACACCGGTCTGCACCATCATCGCCGCCGTCGCGACTGCCTGCAGGCCCGAACCGCAGCGGCGGTCGAGCTGGAAGCCGGGCACCTCCTCAGGATAGCCCGCGGCAAGCCAGCTCCAGCGACCGATCGCGGGCGCTTCGCCGCTGCCGTAGCCCTGGCTGAAGACGACATCGTCGACGCGCGCCGGGTCGATGCCGCTACGCTCCACCAGCGCCTTGATGATAATGGCGCCAAGCTGTCCTGCCTCCAGCGAGGCAAGGCTGCCGAGATAGCGGCCGACGGGCGTTCTCAGGGGCTTGCAAATGGCTACGCGGCGTGTCGACGTCATGGGTCAGTCCTTGTCCGAAAGGCGGGCGATCCCCCGATCGACGAGCGCGTGGATCGTGCCCGAAGCGAGGCCGAGTCGGTCCGCCAGGACCTCCTCGGTATGCTGGCCGAGATAGGGGGCGGGCGCGGGATCGCCCGCTTCACGGCTGGGGATATTGGCGAAGCTGCGCGTCGCCGGGTACTCGAATTCGCTCGGGTTTGCGGGCGAGGGGCCGAACAGCGGATTGTTCGCGACGAGCTGTGCGTCATTGGCCGCTTCGTGCATCGTGCGGTAGCGCTCGAAAGTCGCGCCGTTTTCGGCAAGGCGTGCGGAGAGGTCGCCCCAGTCCATCCTATCGGCACGTTCCTGAAATAGGTCGAACAGGCGGTGGCGATTTTCGAAGCGGGGGCGGTCGCCATCGGCGAAGCGCACGCCCAGTTCGGTCTCGAGCGCCGCGATCTCTCCCGCGAGACCGAAGGCGGCGACCAGCCCGCCCCATTGTTTCGGTGTCAGAGCGGCGACCATGAAGCGCACGCCGTCCCGGGTTCTGAAGTCCCGTCCGAACGCGCCCCAGATGGCATTGCCCAACCGCTCACGATCGGCCCCGCGATAGAGCATTTCGGCCATCGCGCCGCTATTCGCCATGGTCCCTATGGCGACATTGCCGAGCGGCACACGGATTTCGCTGCCTTCGCCGGTGGCATCGCGGTGGCGAAGCCCGGCCAGCATGGCAAAGGCGCAATAGGCCCCGGTGATGAAATCCCATGCCGGAAGCACCTGATTGACCGGTGGTGCAGTCTCGAGATCCCACTCCTCCGGGCCGCACATCAGCGGGTATCCGCTGGCGGCATTGACGGTGAAATCCATCGCCTGCCTGCCGTCGTGCCAGCCCATGATCCGCACGCTCACCAGATCGGGCACACTATCCGGCCGCCTCGCCGCAATGGCGTCATGCGACAGAAAACTCTTTTCGGGCAGGTTGGTGATGAGGTTGCCGGTTTGTGCTGCAAGTTCGACGAGTAGCTCGCGACCCTCGCCGCTGCGCAGGTCGAGCGCGACCGATTTCTTCGCGCGGTTGAGATTCTCCCAGCTTAGTGAGCGGCCTTCCCGCGTGAGCATATAGCGGTCGTAATCGAGCCCGCCCGCCTTGTGGTCCACGCGGATCACCTCCGCGCCCATTTGCGCGCAATACAGCCCGGCAGTGGGCGAAGCGACGAAGCTCGAGGCTTCGATGATCGAGAGGCCGGAGAGGAGGTTATACATTTTTCTTGGGTGCGCTCCCGACGTCCGTCGTCAGCTTGCGGCTGTTCCATCCCGCGCCCCCTCCCGGCCACTCATAAGATACCGTGCCGTGGGTGGCCGGGAGGGGGCGCGGGATGGAACAGCAAGGGCCGGACGGATGTCCGGCACGCACGCAAAAAAGACTCGTCACGGGGCTCATCCTACGTCTCGTCACACACCCGCAGCATATTCACGCAGCATATGCTTGGCGATCTGGAGCTGGAGGATCTGCGTCGTGCCTTCGTAGATCCGATAAATCCGCGCATCGCGGAAGAAACGTTCGGCGTCGTATTCGGCAAGGTAGCCCGCGCCGCCGTAAATCTGCACCACGCGGTCGACCACGCGGCCGCACATTTCGGATGCGAAGACCTTGAAAGCGGCGGCGTGCTTGACCGTGTTTTCGCCTCGGTCGACCCGCGCGGTGACATCGGCCATCATTGCCTCGGCGGCGTAGATCTCGGTCCAGCTTTCGCTGAGCATCTGCTGGATCAGCTGGAAATTGGCGATCGGTTCGCCGAAGGCCTGGCGCTCGTTCGCATATTTGATCGCAGAATCGAGCGCGCGGCGGGCATAGCCCGTGCTGGCCGCGCCGACCGAAATGCGGCCATTGTCGAGGCTCATCATTGCGAAGCGAAAGCCCTTGCCGGTTTCCCCGCCCAGCAGCGCTTCGCCCGGCACATGCACATCGTCGAGCATGATGTCGGAGATATGGCTGCCCGACTGGCCCATCTTCTCATCGGGGCTGCCGGTTGACACGCCCGGTGTATCCATCGGCACGATGAAGGCGGAAACATGCGCGTTCTTGGGCAGGGCATCCTTTTCGGTGCGCGCCATGATCAGCCCGACTTCGGCATGGGGGGCATTGGTGATGTAGCGCTTGGTCCCATTGAGGATCCAGCCATTGCCATCGGGATCGGGCCGGGCGGTGGTCGCCATGGCGGCGCTGTCGCTGCCGGAGCCCGGCTCGGTCAGGCCGAAACAGGCGATCGCCCCCTCGGCTATCCTGGGCCACCATTTGGCCTTCTGCGCGTCGGTCCCGCCATTCTTGATTGCCGAATTGAACATCCCGACATTAATCGAGAAGATCGAGCGGTATGCGGGCGCGGCATAGGACATTGCCTTCACGACCTTGGCATATTGCGTTGTGTTCAGCCCCGCGCCGCCGAAATCCTCCGGCACCGTCAGGCCGAACAGTCCCATCTCCTTCATCTCGGCGACGATCTCGTCAGGGATCTTGTCGTCGGCGATGACTTGCTTTTCCGCCGGGATCAGCCGTTCGCGGACATAGCGTTCGAGCTGTTCGAGAAATTGGTCGAAGGTCTCGGTATCCATCCCCGGGTTGGCGAGTTCGCTCATCGGGGAAGCTCCATCGGCTCCGGCCCACCCGATTCGCGTGGCGCGGCATCCGACGGCATATTGCCTTGCACGGTGACGTCCTCCTCCTCTTCGTCGGACAGGAGGTCTTCCGGCAGGCGACGCTGCTCGATCATCTCGGCCGCATCGTCGAGCGCTTTGGCTTCGCTTTGCGAAATGGCGTCGACAGGTTCTTCCTCCTGGTAACCGGAGCAGGCGGACAGCGCGAAAAGCGCGACGATACAGGGCGTGAGTCGGATCATGCGGTGAAAGCTACGCGCTCTCGCGCCGCGCGCAAAGGACGCTACGGCGGCGCGAGGGTGCGAGCGGGCCGAAACCCGCCCGCCCATCGATCAGTTGCCGGTATCTTCGGACATGGCGTCCATCGCGGCGGCAGCCGTGTCGGCAGCGTTGTCGCCGGCTTCCTGTATCTGTGCCTCTTCGCTGGGCGACATGTCTTCGCGCCCCGGCGCAGTCTCATCGACATTGGCTGCGGGATCCTCGACCGGCTGTGCATCGATGTCGGCCAGGGCTTCGTCCGCGGCGATTTCAACGGTGTCGGCTTCTGCTTCGGTGGACGCGTCTTCGGTGCTGCCGCAGGCGGCGAGCGCGACGGTGGCGGCAGCGGTCAGGGCAAATCGGAACTTCATGGGCTTTTCTCCAAGCTGGATTTACGGTGCGGGGTAAAGCGCAAGCGCGGGCTACTCGGCAAGGGGAAAATCGCCCGACTGCGGTTGCGTGGGCGCGGCTGTCTGGCATCAGGCGTGGATGAGCGGAAATGCAGGCGTACTTCAGGCCCTCAAGGGCACTTTCGGTTTCGATGCCTTTCGCGGGCGTCAGGAAGAGGTTGTCGCTCGGGTGCTGGCAGGTGAATCGACGCTGGCGGTGATGCCGACGGGGGCTGGCAAATCGCTCACCTACCAATTGCCTGCAGTCATGCTGGAGGGGACCTGCGTGGTGATAAGCCCGCTGATCGCCCTGATGCACGACCAGCTCAGAAGCGCACGGGCCAACGGCATTCGCGCGGCAACGCTGACCAGCGCCGATGCCGATTGGCGCGAAACGCAGGATTCCTTCCGCGCTGGCGAGCTCGACCTGCTCTATGTCGCGCCCGAACGCGCGAGCCAGCCAGCTTTTCGCGAGTTCCTGTCGAACTCGTCTCTGTGCCTGTTCGCCATCGACGAGGCGCATTGCGTGTCCGAATGGGGGCACGATTTTCGCCCCGACTACCGCATGCTGCGGGGGCTGATGGACGCCTTCCCCACGGTCCCGCGCCTGGCGCTGACCGCGACCGCGGACAATCAGACGCGCGCCGATGTGATGGCGCAACTGGGCATTGCAGATAACGGGCTGGTGCTGGCCGGATTCGACCGGCCCAATATCCGCTACGCGATCCGTCACCGCGACAATCCGGTGCGCCAGCTGAACGAGCTGATGGCGAACGAGCCGGGTCCGGGGATCGTTTATGCGCAAACACGGCGCAAGGTGGAGGATCTTGCCGAAAAGCTTGCAACCGCGACCGGCAGGCCGGTATTGCCTTATCACGCGGGGCTGGATCCGAAGGTTCGCGCGGCCAACCAAGCCGCTTTCGTCGCGTCCGAAGATATTGTGATCGTTGCCACGGTCGCTTTCGGCATGGGTATCGACAAACCGGACGTGCGCTTCGTGGCGCATGTCGGCGTGCCCAAGTCGATCGAGGGATACTACCAGGAAACGGGCCGCGCCGGGCGCGATGGCGATCCCGCCCAGGCGGTCATGTTCTGGGGCGCGGGCGATTTCGCCACCGCGCGCCAACGGCTCGCCGAGGTCGACGAGGCTCGGCGCAATGCCGAGCGCGCGCGGCTCGATGCACTTGCCGGACTGGTCGAGACTGTCGAATGCCGCCGTGCGGTGCTATTGAGGCATTTCGGCGAAGACCCGCCTTCGCGCTGCGGTAATTGCGACAATTGCCTCGAGCCCGCGAGCGTCACCGACGTCACGCAGCTCGCGCGCAAACTGCTATCCGCCGTCTACCGTACCGGACAGAACTTTGGGATGGGGCACTTGCAGAAGGTGCTCACCGGCAACGAGGACGAGCGCGTGCGCCAACGCGGGCACGACCGGCTGAGCGTGTTCGGCATCGTCGAGGGCGACGAGGCACGCCTGCTCCAGCCGCTGTCGCGGGCCTTGCAGGCGCGCGGCGATCTTGTCGCGACCGAACATGGCGGGCTGGCATTGGGCGGTTCGGCCCGTGCGATTCTCAGGGGGGAGAGGACGGTGGAGATCGTGGTTCCCCCCAAGCGGTCGCGCGGACGAAGGGCCGATGCGACACCCAATCCGATCGGTGATCCGCTGTTCGAAGCGCTTCGGGCCTTGCGCAAGGAAGTGGCCGAGAAAGCCCAGGTCCCGCCCTACGTCGTCTTCCACGATTCCACTCTGCGCGAGATGACCTCCGCGCGCCCCGAAACGCTGGCGCAACTGGGCCGGCTGCCCGGCATTGGGGCCAAGAAACTCGAAGCATATGGAGAGCAGTTTCTGCGGGCCATCTGGGAGCATTGACTCGTTCCGCCACTCGATATAAATATGATATCATAATTATATCGGAAGGAGCATTGTCCATGTCGGTCGAAGTGAAGGGAATGAAGACCAGTACGGAACGTACCGGATCGAGTTTCAGCGGGTATCCCATGCTCGCGCTGATCCTTGCCCTGCTGCTGCTGGTGGCGTGGAATTTGTCCGGCAATCTGCCGCCGGATGGTGCGGCCAAGGGTGAAAAACTGGCGTTCGTTGGTCTGCTGGTGGCGCCGATTCTCGTTCTCGGCTTTCTTTCCGTTGGCTTTTTCATGATCCAGCCCAACCAAGCTGCGGTAATCACGCTGTTCGGCGAGTATCGCGGGACTGAACGGCGCGAGGGGCTGCGCTGGGTGTGGCCCTGGATGATGCGCACCAAGCTGTCGGTGCGCGCGCACAATATTCATTCGGAACGGGTGAAGATCAACGATCTGCGCGGCAATCCGATCGAGATTGCCTGCAATGTGGTTTGGCGCGTGGCCGATACCGCCCAGGCGAGCTTCGATGTCGACGATTACAAGGAGTTCGTGAACATCCAGATAGAAGCGGGTCTGCGGACCGTCGGGTCGCGCCATCCCTACGACGATTTCGAGGGCGAGGAGGTCACGCTGCGCGGGGGCGCGGATGTCATCAATCGCGAATTGCTGGAAGAACTCAACGACCGGCTCAAGGTTGCGGGTATCGTGGTCGACGAAGCGGGCCTCACGCATCTGGCCTATGCCAGCGAGATCGCCAGCGCCATGCTCAAACGCCAGCAGGCCGATGCGATCATAGCGGCGCGCGCGAAAATCGTTCTTGGCGCGGTTGGCATGGTGGAAGATGCGCTGACCAAGCTCGCGCAGGACAATATCGTGGAACTGGACGACGAGCGCCGCGCAGCAATGGTTTCCAACCTGATGGTCGTGCTGTGCGGCGAGAAAGATGCGCATCCGGTGATCAATGCCGGATCGCTCTACTAGGCGCTGGCCGCGACGGGATATTGACGCGAGATGTCACGGAAAAAGGCCTTTGCCCTGCGTTTGGATCCGGCAGTCCATGCCGCGATCGAGCGCTTGGCCGCGGCCGAATTGCGCAGCGCCAATGCGCAGATCGAGATGTTGTTGCGCGAGGCGCTGAACCAACGCGGGATTACCGTACCCATATCGAAACCGCCCGCACGCGGCCGACCCAGGAAGGAACCGTGACATGCGCTTTTCCATACTACTCGCCGCAGCCGGCCTTGTGACAGCCGCACCGCTCATGGCTGTCCCTGAACCGGTTCCCCTGACCGCCGAGGGACCGCGAGGCGATCTCGCGGGCACGCTGATTGCACCTGCCGAGGGGCGGCCTGTGGTCCTCATCCTTCCCGGATCAGGCCCCACCGATCGCGATGGCAACAACCCGATGGGCGTCACCGCCGCCCCCTACCGCCTGCTCGCAGAAGCGTTGGCCGGGCGCGGCATCGGCACGGTCCGTATCGACAAGCGCGGCATGTTTGCCAGCAAGGCGGCAGTTACCGATGCCAATGCGGTCACGGTGTCCGACTATGTCGCCGATACCGGAAGCTGGGTGGACGCGGCCCGCGCCGCCAGCGGGACAGGCTGCATATGGCTTTTGGGCCACAGCGAGGGCGGCCTGGTGGCGCTTGCCGCAGCCAAGCGGATTGAACATCTGTGCGGCCTTATACTGGTGGCAACGCCTGGGCGGCCGTTAGGCACCATCTTGCGCGAGCAATTGCGCGCCAATCCTGCCAACGCCCCGATCCTCGATGAGGCGGAAACCGCCATCACCGCGCTCGAAGCGGGCGAGCGGGTCGACGTCGGGAAATTCCATCCCGCAGTGCAGGGGCTGTTCGCACCGGCGGTGCAGGGGTTCCTTATTGATCTTATGGCACAGGACCCGGCAGCTATGGCCAATATGGTCGAGCTTCCGATGCTCATCGTCCAGGGCGGCACCGATCTTCAAGTCGGGGCAGAGGATGCCAAGGCCCTGGTCGCCGCAGCCCCCGGTGCCGAGTATCTGGCAATTCCCGGCATGAATCACGTGTTGAAAGATATAGCCGGCGGTGACGTTGCTGCCAATCGAGCCAGCTATGCCGATCCATCGCTTGCGGTGTCGCCAGCGCTTGTCGATGGTATCGCTGCATTTATTACCGATTTCAGGAAAGCGATCCGATGAGCGAGAGGAAAGACGATGTCTGGTTCGAACCCAAACGGTACGGTTACGGAGCGGGCATGCCGGTGTCGTGGCAAGGCTGGGTTCTGATTATCGGCTACGTGCTTCTGATCGTTCTCGGCGTCCTCTTGGCGTCGCGGGAAGAGGATGTGTGGCTTACCGTCTTCCTGATCCTCATCGTTCCCGTGACTGCAGTGCTGCTCTATATCTCCGCCCTCAAGACACGCGGCGGCTGGCGTTGGCGCTGGGGTGACGACGATTGACGGGGCTGGCCACAGGACCAAACTTATCCGATTGTTAACCATAAGGGTCTAGGCAATGATTATGGTTTCACCCTACGCCTCTTCCGCCTCGCGCATGCCCCGCTGGCTCTTGGCCGCCGTCGCGACTGTGGCGATAAGCGCGATCCCGCTCGCCGCCGTGCTGGCGCAAGGCCCATCGACGGCCAGCTTCACCGTTGCCGAAACGGGCCGCGGCTATGCGTCGCTGCAAGCCGCGGTCGATGCCATCGGCAGCGGCGAGGGAACTGTGGTCATCGCCTCGGGCAACTGGCGCGAATGCGCGGTGCAGCGCGAAGGCGTTGTGCATTTTCGCGCTGCACAGCCGGGTAGCGCGCTGTTGGGCGGCATGGCCTGCGAAGACAAGGCTGCGCTGGTCCTGCGCGGACGAGGTGCCAGCGTCGACGGAATCGTCTTCGCCGATCTCGCCGTCGAGGACGGCAACGGCGCGGGCATCCGTCTCGAGAAAGGTCCCTTGCGCGTATCGCAAAGCTGGTTCCGCGACAGCCAGCAGGGCATTCTGACGACCAATGGCGAGAACAGCGAGCTGGTGGTCGACAAATCCACATTCACGCGTCTGGGCACTTGCGAATATTCGGGCGGTTGCGCGCATTCGATCTACGCCGGAGATTACGGGCGTGTCGTCGTAACCCGTAGCCGTTTCGAACAGGGCACGGGCGGGCATTATCTCAAGTCGCGCGCCGCGCACAATGTGGTAGAGGATTCGAGCTTCGACGATGCCAATGGCCGTGGCACCAATTATCTGATCGATCTGCCAAATGGCGGCACGGGCAGTATTCGCGGGAACTGGTTCGTTCAGGGTCGCGATAAGGAAAACTGGTCGACGATGATCGCCATCGGTGCCGAGGGTGCCAACTACAGTTCCGACGGTTTGGTGATCGCGGATAATGAGGCACGTCTGGTTCCCGGCCTTTCACGCAGCCCGGCCTTCGTGGCCGACTGGACCGGCGATGCGCTGGTAATGCAAAATAATATGCTCGGCCCCGGCATCCGGCGGCTGGAGCTACGCTGAGGAAACATGCCGTCCCTCACCCGTTTATCGGGCGAAGGAGCAGGCAATGGCAGGCGGTTGGGCCCGCGACGGGGCAGTTCAGGATCAGATCGACGATTCGGTGAATGACGCGGTCAGCGCGGCGCGTTCGCGCCTTCCACGTGGCGAAAGCGCCGAATATTGCGACGAATGCGGAGAGCCCATCCCGGAAAAACGCCGTGTGGCGCTACCCGGCGTGCGGACCTGTGTCGAATGCCAGTCCGCACGCGACGGCGCGGTGCGCCATTCCGCCATCAATCGTCGCGGAAGCAAGGACAGCCAGTTGCGCTGACGCGCGATGGCGTCCACGCATCGGGCATGACATCCCCTTTCATCTGGCTCCAGCATCTCCTGCCTCACCATGCGGTTTCGCGCATGGCGGGCAAATTCGCCTCGAGCGAAGTTCCATGGCTGCGCGACCGACTGATCCGCCGCTTCATCGCCGCCTATGATGTCGACATGAGCGAGGCCGCGCGCGGTGTGGGCGAGTTCACAAGTTTCAACGATTTCTTCACGCGCGAACTCAAGCCGGGCGCTCGTCCGCTGGCCGACGCAAGCCAATATGTCCTGAGCCCAGCCGACGGCGCGGTCAGCCAGATCGGGCGGATCGAGGAAGGGCGCATCTTCCAGGCCAAGGGCCGTCACTTCACTGCTGCGCAGCTTCTTGGCGGCGACAAGCAGGCGGCGGCACGGTTCGACGGCGGCCAATTCGCCACCATCTATCTGAGCCCACGCGATTACCACCGCGTGCACATGCCCGCAGCCGGAACGCTAAAATCCGCGACATACGTCCCGGGCGAGCTGTTTTCGGTGAATCAGGTGACGGCCGAGAACGTCGATGGTCTCTTCGCCCGCAACGAGCGTCTCGCCTGCCTGTTCGCAGGGCCGGACGGGCTTTTCGCCAGCGTCATGGTGGGGGCGATGATCGTGGCGGGGATCGAGACCGTATGGTCTGGACTTGTCGAAACGCACGCCGCAAAACGGGTGCGCGAGGAGTTCGGCGATGAACATACCTTCGCGGCGGGCGACGAGATGGGGCGCTTCATTCTCGGATCGACCGTGGTGTTGCTGTTCGAACCGGGCAAGGTCGAATGGGACGCGCGGCTGAAGGCGGGCGCGGCCGTGCGCATGGGGCAGGCAATCGGGCGCAGGCGCTGAAGGGAAGTTCAGCCGAAGGCGCGCGCGTAGCGCACATCCCCGCTCGGCGCATCGCCAGCCACCACAAGCCGCTGGAAGTATTCGGGGGGAGGCCCGGGATATCGCAGGGCGGGATCGTGTTCGAAACCGAAGCGCGCGTAATAGGCGGGATCGCCCAGCAGTACGAGGCCCCGCGCGCCCTGCATCCGCATGTCGGCGATCGCGCGTTGCATCAACCGCGAACCGATTTTCTGGCGTTGCAGTGATGGCAGAACGGCAATCGGGCCGAGCCCATACCAGCCGACGGAGCCATCGGATATCTCCACCGGCGAAATGGCTACATGCCCGACGATACGATCGCAGTCCTCGGCGACAAGCGAAAGCGCGAGATCGCCATCTGCTCTCAGCCGTTCGATGATACGCACTTCGCTGCCGTCGCTATGCGGTGCATCCGCGAAAGCCGCCTGCGTGACCACGCCGATCGCCGCATGGTCGCGCGGTTCCTCGGGACGGATCGCGATGGCCGTCACAGCAGGTGCCCCGATCGGTCACGCTTGGTGGCCAGGTAGCGGGTGTTGTGCGGATTGTCCGGCAGGGCATGGGGCACGCGCTCGCGGATTGTCACCCCCTCGGCTTCCAGCGCCTCTACCTTCGCGGGATTGTTGGTCATCAGCCGGATAGCCTTTACCCCGAGCAGCTCCAGCATCCGTGCGGCGGTGGGGAAATCGCGTGCCTCATCGGGCAGGCCCAGGCGTGTGTTGGCATCCACCGTGTCGAACCCCTGATCCTGCAGGCGATAGGCGCGTAATTTGTTGACGAGGCCGATGCCGCGCCCTTCCTGCCGCATGTAGAGCAGCACGCCCCAGCCGCCCTTCTCCGCTTCGTGCGACATCGCATGCAGCGCAGCGTCGAGCTGCGGCCCGCAATCGCATTTGAGGCTGCCGAGGATGTCGCCGGTAAGGCATTCGGAATGCAGGCGCACCAGCGGCGCGCGGTCGGCGGTCTGTTCACCGATGATCAGCGCGACATGTTCGCGCGTGTCGTCGGGGCTACGGAAGGCAACGATCCGCGCATCCTCGGCCGCCGCCACCGGCAGCCGCGCGCGTGAGGCGATCTGCAGGCGCCGGGCATCGGCAAAGGCAGCGACGTCGGTCGCGCTGAGGGGGACGGCTTCCGCCGCTCCTTGTGGGTCGACGAGAAATGCGGGCAACACGCCGGCCATCCGCGCCAGTTCGAGCGCGGCACGCGCCTGGTCCTCCCAGTCGAGATGCAACGCCTTGAACGGCCCCTTGAGCGGGTTGGCCATGTCGAGCGCGGGGTCGGCCACGGCGAGGGCCGCAGACAGGTCGAAGGGGTCGGCGGCACGCATCAGTACCGGCTGGCGCGGCGCGGCGGCCTCGATCTGGTTGATAAGCTTGAGTGTTGCCGCTCGCGTGGCGGAAATGAGCATCGCCTCTCCCGACACCTCTCCGAACGCCGTCTCGACCGGTTGCAACAGCGGCGCGCCTTCAATGGCGAGCGGCCACCCATGACGCAGCGCATCGACTGCCTGCGCGGCGCGGCGGGAGGGGCTTGGAGGGGAGGCGACCTCGCTCAGAGCGCGAACTCCGTCACCAGGGGCACATGGTCCGATGGCTTTTCCCAGTCGCGTGCATATTCATGGACCGAATGGCGCTGCGCCTGCTTCGCCAGGTCCTCGCTCGCCCACATATGGTCGAGCCGGCGCCCGCGATCGTTGGCTTTCCAATCCTTCGCGCGATAGCTCCACCAGCTATAATAGCGCTCCGGTGCCTTGATGTGCTCGCGCCCGATATCGGCCCAGCCATGCGCATCCATGAAGCGTTGGAGGCTCTCGACCTCGATTGGCGTATGGCTGACGACCTTGAGCAATTGCTTGTGGTTCCACACGTCGCTTTCGAGCGGAGCGATGTTGAAATCGCCGACGATCAGCGTGGGGCGATCGATCGCATCGGCCCAGCGGGTCATGCGCTCGAGGAAGTCGAGCTTCTGCCCAAATTTGGGATTGACCTCGCGGTTCGGTTCATCGCCGCCGGCGGGGACATAAACATTCTCGACGATCATCCCCTGATGATCGGTCAGCTCGACGCCGACATGGCGCGCCTCGCCATTATCCTGCCAGTCATGGCGCGAGAATTCCTTCAGCGGTGTTTTCGCGACCGTCGCGACGCCGTGATAGCCCTTCTGCCCGTGCACGGCGAAATGTTCGTAACCCAGCGAGCGAAACGCTTCGTAGGGAAACTGGTGCTCCTGGCACTTGATCTCCTGCAGGCACAGCACGTCGGGCGACTGCTCCTTGATGAAGCGTTCGACGATCGGCATGCGCAGGCGGACGGAATTGATATTCCAGGTAGCGATAGAAACCATCAGGGCGGGTTAGGCGAGGCCCACGGTTGCCGCAAGCGTCGGGGATCGGTCACGCGGGAGTCTTTGGCTTGGTCCGCCTTCGCATCCGTCGAAGGCTTGCGTCACCGGCCCACTCCCCCGCCCGGCCGCCCACGGCACGATACTGGTTGGGCGGCCGGGCGGGGGAGTGGGCTGGTGACGCCGCAAAGTCAGGGCGGATGTCCTGACCGCACGCACCAAAAAACCGTCGCGCTTTCGTCATACCAAGCGGTGATATAGGGCGCGTTAAAGATCACGGAGTATTAAAATGACCATTCGTCCGCTTTTCCTTGCCACCGCAGCCGCGCTCGTGCTCGGAGGGTGTACCGCAACCGTCGCGCAGGAAGCGCCGCAAGCCGCGTCCGCTGCGGTCCCGGGGGAAAAGCGGGCCAAGAACGTGATTCTCTTCATCGGCGACGGCATGGGCATTTCCACCGTCACCGCCGCGCGCATCTATGCCGGTCAGAAGCTCGGCCAGACCGGCGAGGAATATGTCCTGCCGTTCGAGACCTTCGATAATGTGGCCTTGGTCAAGACCTACAATATCGACGCGCAGGTCCCCGACAGCGCGGGCACGGCCAGCGCGATGCATACAGGTGTGAAAACCGACATCGGCGTGCTCGGCTACGGACCCGGCGTTACGGAGGGCGATTGCGCTTCGGGGATGGGACACGCGGCGCCCATGCTTGGTGAAGAGGTCAAGGCGAGGGGGCTTGCGCTCGGCATCGTCAGCACCGCGCGGCTTACACACGCGACGCCTGCATCGGTCTATGCGCGCAGCGTGACCCGCGACTGGGAGGCCGACACCTGGATCCCCGAAGACCAGCGCGGACAAGGCTGCGTCGATATCGCACAGCAGTTGGTCGAGGCGCCTTTCGATGTGGCGCTCGGCGGCGGCAGCGTTGCCTTTTACGGCAAGGACAAGGGCGGGCGCAGGCTGGACGATGCCGCCGACCTTCCGAGCGATTGGGAGGTTGCCACCGGCGGTACCTACGCGACAACACTTCAGGACATGGCTGCGGCGCCGGACGACAAACCGCTGCTCGGCCTCTTTTCCCTCAGCCATATGACCTACATGGTCGATCGCGAGGTCGACAGCACCGAACCCACGCTCACTTCGATGACCGCCACGGCTATCCAGCGCCTGTCGAGCGATCCGCAAGGCTACTACCTGATGGTCGAAAGCGGGCGCATCGACCACGGCCATCATGAAGGCAAGGCGGGCTATGCTTTGGAGGAAGCGGTCGAATTCGCGCGCGCGATCAAATGGGCGATCGACAACACCGACCCCGAAGAGACGCTCATCATGGTGACTGCCGACCACAGCCACGTGTTCACGATCGCGGGCTATCCCAAGCGCGGCAATCCGATCCTCGGCCTCGTGTCGAACCCGCGCGATGAAGGTCCCTCGCTGGCCGAGGATGGAAAGCCCTACACGACGCTCGGCTATGCCAACGGCATGGGCGCTTTCGAAGGCGAGCGACCGATGCCTGAAACCGGTGTGAAGGCCCGCCAGCAAGCTGCGATCCCCACCAAATCCGAAACTCACGCAGGCGAGGATGTGGCGCTCTATGCCCAGGGACCCGGCGCCGAGAATGTGCGCGGGGTGATGGAACAGAACCTGATCTATAATGTGATCAGGAAAGCGTTCGGCTGGGAAGAGTAAGCGGAGTCCTTGTTGCGTGCGGGAAGCGCATCCGCGCTTCCCTTGCGGCACCTGCCCACTCCCCCACCCGGCCACCCACGGCACGGTATTCTATGGGTGGCCGGGTGGGGAGTGGGCAGGTGCCGCCCCAAGCCTTCGACGGAGGTCGAAGGCGCATCCGAACAAAGACACAAAAAACCCCCGTGCCGGGGGCATTGGCACGGGGGTTTCCTGTGAGCGTTCGTCACGCTTGGAACGAGATGAACCAGGTCGAGGGGGTCAACAGGGGGGAAACCCGCCTCGTGTCGTCTCGTGATTTGGAGATTATGCCCGGGGCGATTGCTGTTCAATGAACGGTCCGAAGCGGGATATCCCGTAGGGCGCACCGCTCACCGCCAAGGCGTTCATCCCGGGCGACGGGACGATCGCCGCGGATCGCGAAAAGTAAAGGCGCTGTCGGCAACTGCCACGCCATAACGCTGGTTCGCCAGCCTTACCGTGGTCCGGTGATTCTGCGAATCGAGCGCCACCCAATGGGTCAGGCGCAGACCGCCGGGGGCCGAAGCGTCGCGCGCGAAAATCAGGGTTATGACCCCGAATTCGGGGCGCTTGGTATCGCGCACTTCCACGCTGACGACGTCGGGGTGGTTGGTGGGAACCAGCTTGCCGTATCGCTTCACGTCGCGGCTGGGATCGAGCAGCGCGCCCAATGGCGAATTCTTGATCGGCCAGCGCTGGACCTGATTGACCTCGTAGTCGACCATATACATCGACTTGCCGTTCGAGATGACGAGCATCGGCACGCCCTTCTCGTACTGGAAACGGATCTTGCCGGGGCGTTTCAGCGTCATCACGCCGCGCACGGTCTGCCCGCTGCGGTCGGTCTGGACGAAGTCCGCCTTCATCGTGGAGATGCCGCGCAGCGCGGCGACTGCCCGGTCGAGGTCGCCCTCGGCGGCGACCACCGGGGCGGGCGCGAGGATGGCGGAAACGGGAAGCGCCGCAGCCAGCGATAAAGCCAGCGCGGCGCGGATCGGTTTGTTCGATTTCGAAGACAAGGTGCTCATGCTCCTGCGATTAGGGTCGGAGCATTGAACCATCACTGAACCCGGCTCGTTCCCGCGGTTCAGCCTGGCAGAGCATTACTTGATCTTGGCTTCCTTGAACTCGACATGCTTGCGCACGACGGGATCGTACTTGCGGAAGGTGAACTTTTCCGTGTGGTTACGCGGATTCTTCTTGGTCACGTAGTAGAAGCCCGTGTCTGCGGTCGAGACGAGCTTGATCTTGACGGTTGCGGGCTTCGCCATGGCGTGTTCCTAAAGATCTTTCTGGATGGCCCTCGGGCCGAAAAAATAAGGGCGGCGTGTTCCTTGCGCTTGGTCAGACCGGTTCCGCCCCACTCCCCCTCCCGGCCACCCATCAGCATACCCTAGTGGGTGGCCGGGAGGGGGAGTGGGCTGGTGCCGAAATCGTTTCCCAGAAACGAAAAGAACGGCTGCACCGCCGTCCGGCGCGCCCTTTGTGTGATTCACGGGGAAAAGTCAAGCGCCGCGGAGCAGGCAGGTGTCTCGACTTCGCTCGACACGAACGGGCTGGTTTTCCGTTTCCCCTTTCATATCGAGCGGAGGCCCATGCCGTAGTCGAGATACGTTCTACCAGTCCACCTTACCGCGCTTCGCCTTGACCTCGCCGCGCACCTTCTTGGCTTTCAACCGCTTGACCTTGCCGACGCGGTTCACGCGGCTCTTCTTGCGTTTTTTCGGCGGGGTTAACGCTTCGCCCAGCAAGGCAAGCAATCGTTCGCGTGCTGCCTCGCGATTCTGGTCCTGCGTGCGGTATTCGTTCGCGGTCAGCACGATCTCGCCGCCCTTGGTCAGCTTGCTGCCCGCAATTTCCTTCAGCCGCTCGAATGCTTCCGGCGGCATGCCGAGCTGGAAGACGTCGACGCGGAGCTGGACAGCCGTGGCGACCTTGTTGACGTTTTGCCCGCCGGGGCCGGAGGAGGCGATGAACTTCTCCTCCGCGATTTCGAGAGCCTTGTCGGCTATTCTACCCATCACCGAAGCCGAGAGCGGTGAAATCCTGCGGCATGGGGGCAGTGGCTTCGATGGGCGCCTTGCCTTCGCGCGGGACGGAAAGCGCGGCGGCGTGCAGCATGGTGCGCGGCGCGCCCTTTCCGCTCCCATAGACCGGATCGCCAAGCAGCGGCATGCCTAGCCCTGCCTGACAATGCACGCGGATCTGATGCGTGCGACCGGTCTCGGGGCGGAATTCGAGCAGCGCCTTGCCTCCGATTTCGGCAATCACGCGCCAATGGGTGATCGAAGGCTTGCCCTTCTTCGCCGCGATCATCCGCCAGCCCTTTTCGGCGCTGCTGATCTTCGACAGCGACAGTTCGATCGTGCCCTCGGCCTCCTCGGGCACGCCAGCCAGCACGCCGAGATAGCGCTTTTCGACCAGACGGTCCTCGAAGCTCTTCGCAAAGCGCTTGAGCGCCTTGGGATTGCGCGCCAGCAGCAGGCAACCGCTGGTATCGGTGTCGATCCGGTGGACGGGCACGGGCGCGCGCTGGAAACCCAGCTTCAGCTCCTCGAAATGGTCTTCGAGAGCGGGGCCGCCGCGGCGCGGGCGTTCGATCGGCAGGCCCGCTGGCTTGTCGATCACCAGCGCTTCGCCGTCTTCGAACAGGA
Source organism: Erythrobacter sp. SN021 (assembly GCF_021864455.1). NCBI lineage: Bacteria > Pseudomonadati > Pseudomonadota > Alphaproteobacteria > Sphingomonadales > Erythrobacteraceae > Erythrobacter > Erythrobacter sp. SN021. Next base: position 303,180 of record NZ_JAKKUW010000003.1, on the reverse strand, counting down.
TCGGGATCTGGGTCATAGTTTGAGTTTCGCGTCCATCATCAGGCGCAGCGCATTGCCGAGCAAGAAGCCGTTTTCCAAGTCTTCGATGCGCAATTCGGCTTCGCGCGCCTTGCCTTCGTCAAGAAGGGACCGGCGGAACACGCCGGGCAGCAATCCGAGGCTGGCAGGCGGGGTCAGCAATACGCCGTCTTCGCCGCGCACGAAGATATTGGTGACGCAGCCTTCGGTGAGCAAGCCGTCCTCGCGCACGAACAGCGCTTCGTGCGCGTCATGCTGCCGGGCGATGCGCTGTGCGCCCTCGTAAAAGCCGCGATCGGTGGTCTTGTGTCGCAGCCGCCAGTCGCCCGGATCGACGGGGAGCGGCAGAACGATGCAGCGGGCAGGTTCCGGCCAGGCTTCGGGTATATCCCGTGCCTCGAGCGCGATTTCGCCGGAACGGGAGGCGAGCAGGCGTACCCGGCTGGGCTTGTCGAGCACGAAACACAGCGCATGAAGCTGGTTGCGCGCCTCGTGCCGATCGAAGGCGAAGCCCAGCTCACTCGCGCTCGCCTTTATTCGCAGGAGATGGTTTTCGAGATGCGTGATGCCCGCTTCCGGCGAAAAGCGCATCGTTTCTATCAGGTCGAACTGCGCCGCGCGATGATGGGGCGAAGAGGTCCGGACAAAGGCCCCCTTGAGCAGCGCTTCACGCCATTCGGACGTTGGTTCGCTGTCGGCGACGATCGCTCCGCCCACCCCGAGTACCGCCTTGCCGCGCCCGTTTTCGACTTCGGTCAGGCGCAGCGTTCGAATCGCGACATTGAATGCCGCATCGCCATCCTTGCCGATCCGCCCGATCGCGCCGCAATAGGGGCCGCGCGGATCGCGCTCGACCGCATCGATCAGCTCCATCGCGCGGATCTTGGGCGCGCCGGTGATCGATCCGCAGGGGAACAGTGCGCGTACCAGATCGATCGCGCCTTCATCCGGTTTCAGCCGCGCGCGTACCGCGCTGACCATCTGGTGGACCGTGGGGTAGCTTTCGATCGCGAAAGGATCGTCTACCCGCACGCTCCCGGGTTCGGCGACGCGGGAGAGATCGTTGCGCAGCAGGTCGACGATCATCAGGTTTTCGGCCTTGTCCTTGACCGATCCGGCAAGCTCTTCGGCCATCGCGCGATCCGAGGCCTCGTCATGGCCGCGTGGGCGTGTGCCCTTCATCGGCTTGGCCTTGGCCTCGCCCCCTTTCAGCGAAACGAAAAGCTCGGGGCTGAGGCTGAGCAGCCAATGCGATCCGTCGAAGATAGCCCCGCCATATCCTGCCTGCGCGGTGGGGCGCAGTGCCGCATAGAGGCCCAGCGGGTCGCCGGTGAAGTTGCCCGCGAGGGGAAAGGTCAGATTGGCCTGGTAGATATCGCCCGCGCGGATCGCCTCTTGCAGCGCCGCGAAGGCCTGCCCGTATCCCCCTGGCGAAATCTGCGGCTCGAGCGGACCGACACTGCCGCCGCCCGGCGCGTTTTTCGTCAGCCAGTCGGGCATGTCCTCTGCGGCAATCCGCTGCGGTGTGTCGAATACGCCCAGCCAGACGAGCGGCCCCGCACCGCCGCTGCGGGCATCGGTCAGCGGGCGCAATCTGGCCTCCAGCGCCAGCCCGGCCTCGTAAGCGATGTATCCGGCCAGTTCCCCGCCCTTACGGCGAGCCTGTTCGGCAGCGGCGAGCACGGTCTCGATTTCGTCGGGACGGTGCGCGATGAAGATATCGCGCGGGTTCTCGAACAGCAGGGCGTCGGCCGCGCCGCTATCGCGCGCATCGTCGAGCAGGACAAAGGGATGCCGTTCCGCCATCGGTGCCAGCCTTTACCGCTTGGTGAGCGCCTGTCGAGGGATTGCTTGACCGCGCCCACAAGCCTGCGCCACACCCCCGCGACTTGCGAGCAGCGGGAGCGGATTGCCGATGAGCGAAATTTTCCTCGGACTGGGGGCCAATGGCGAGCGCCAGCACCTCAGGCTCGGTCAGGCCAATCGCCATGGATTGATCGCCGGCGCAACCGGGACGGGCAAGACGGTGACGCTGCAGGGGCTCGCGGAAAGTTTCTCCGCACAAGGCGTCCCGGTTTTCGTCGCCGATGTGAAGGGCGACCTTGCGGGCATCGCAATGGCCGGTTCACCACAATTTAAACATGCCGACAAGCTGGAGGGGCGCGCCAAGGAGCTGGGCATGGAGGACTATGCCTATGCCGACAATGCCACGGTTTTCTGGGATCTCTATGGCGAAAAGGGCTTCCCGATCCGGACGACGATCTCGGAAATGGGGCCTTTGCTGCTGGCGCGGTTGCTCGACCTAAACGATACGCAGGAAGGCGTACTCAACATCGTCTTCCGTCATGCGGACGAGAACGGCCTGCTGCTGCTCGACCTGGGCGATCTGCAAGCGATGCTCGTCTATGCCTATGACAATGCGAAGGAGCTGTCGGGCACCTATGGCAATGTCTCGAGACCCAGCGTCGGGGCGATCCAGCGCCAGCTCTTGAGCTTCGAAAGCCAGGGCGCGGATATGTTCTTCGGCGAGCCCGCGCTGGAGATCGACGATTTCCTGCGCGTCGACGAGCAGGGGCGCGGCATGATCAACGTGCTTGCCGCCGACAGGCTGATGCGCAGTCCCAAGCTCTACGCCACCTTCCTCCTGTGGCTGCTCGCCGAACTGTTCGAGAGCCTGCCCGAGGTGGGCGATCCGGAGAAACCGAAGCTGGTGTTCTTCTTCGATGAGGCGCATTTGCTGTTCGACGATGCGCCCGAGGCGCTGGAGGACAAGGTCGAGCAGGTCGTGCGGCTGATCCGTTCGAAGGGTGTGGGCGTCTATTTCGTCACGCAGAATCCGATCGACATTCCGGAAAAGATCGCCGGGCAACTCGGTAATCGCGTGCAACATGCGCTGCGCGCCTTCACCCCGCGCGACCAGCGCGCGATCAAGGCGGCAGCGGAGACGTTCCGTATCAATCCCGATCTCGATGTCGAACAGGCGATTACCGAATTGAAAGTGGGCGAGGCGCTGGTCTCGACGCTTGACGAGGACGGCGCGCCCACCGTGGTTCAGCGCACGCTGATAAAGCCGCCGCATTCGCGCCTCGGCCCGGTGACCGAGAAGGAGCGCAAGATCGTCAACTCGGTCAGCGATCTGGGCGGAAAATACGATGAGGCGGTGGATCGCGAGAGCGCGGAAGAAGTGCTCGCCGCCAAGGCCGTCGATGCCGCCGAGACCGCGAAGGAGGTCGAGGTGAAGGGCGAGGCCGAAGTGCGCAAGCGCTCTCGTAAGCACACCTCGATGTGGACGAAAGCGGGGAAGGCCGCAGCCAAGGCGGCGGCCGGATCGCTGACCTCGATCGCCGTGGCAACGGTGATGGGGAAGAAATCGCGCGCCGACCCGCTGCGTACCGGCGCGACCGCCTTCGTGCGCAATATCATCGGTGGGCTGATGCGCTAGGTCGGGATGCGGATTTCCGCGCGGAGGCCCCCTTCGGCGCGATTTGCGAGGCTGAGCGTTCCGCCATGCTGTTCGGCCACCGCGCGCGCCAGCGTGAGGCCCAGGCCCGCGCCACCTGTCTCGCGGTTGCGGCTCGCTTCCCCGCGTGTGAACGGTTCGAGCATTTCCGCCAGCCGTTCCTCCGGAATGCCGGGACCGTCATCATCTATCCGGAGCACGGCGTGACCGTCTTCCCGAAGAATGGATAGGTGCGCCGATCCGGCATAGCGCAGTGCATTGGTGACCAGATTGCGCAGCCCGCGCTTGAGCCAGGTCAGGTGCACGGGCGCCGCGATGCGTCCCTGCGCCTCCAGCGTCACCGGCCTGCCCATATCCTCGAATTCCTCGACCACCGATGCGGCGAGCGCGCCGAGTTCGGTCATTTCGGGCTCCGTGTCGGTACGGCCGATACGCGCCAGCGAAAGGATCTCGTCGAGCGTTTCGGTGATATCCTCGATCGTCGCGGCCATCTTGTCACGCGCGGCCTCGTCCTCGACGCTCTCGATCCTAACGCGCAGTGCCGCAAGCGGCGTTTTGAGATCGTGGCCGATCGCGCCGAGCATGACATCCTTTTCATCGAGCATGGAGCCGATCCGCGCCTGCATCGCATTATGCGCCTCGATCAGCCGTCTCACATCGTCGGGTCCGCTCGCTTCCAGTGGCTCTTCGGGCGTGCCGACGCTGCCGAACCGCCGGGTCCGTTCGGCCAGCGCATCGAGCGGCCGGGTGATCCGGCGCAGCACGAAATAGAGCAGGCCGACCAGCACGAGGAACAGAATCAGCGTCTGCATCACCAGCGTGCGGGGGATGCCGCGATCGAGCGGTGGGACGGGGAGGCGCGCGACTTGCCACACCGCGCTGCCCTCCTGCTTCAAGGCGACCACCATCACCTCGTGCGGGACAGTTTCGACCAGAGCCCGAATCCGGGGAAAGTCACGCGCCGCCTCGCGCAAGACCGGGTCGTCCAGAAAGGGCTGCACGGATATGGCGATTTCCCCGACGGAAATGCCTTGCGAACGCAGTAGCCGTGCCAGTTCCACTTCTCGCTGTTGGTCGCGGGGAGCATCTGCCGCCAAGGGCGCGCGGGTGGTTTCGGAGTAACGCAGGCTGCGCGGCAGGCGGACCCTGGGCGTCCCATCCCGGCGTGACGGCATCATATGAGGTGGGCGCATCATGCGGGCCTCCCGGGCATCGCGATGGCGCGGACCGCTGAGCAGTTGGAAGGCGGCGGCATGCATGAAAGCCATTTCGCGCCGTTCGGTGGCCGCGCGGTAAAGCATGGTTGCCGAAATCGCCTGGGCGATCAGCAGTGCGGCTGCCATGGCCAGCATGACCTGACCCAGCAGGCTTCGCGGGAGCAGGCGCATCAGCCGTGCGCGCCGCGTTCGAGGCGCGCGACATCGGCGGCGAAGCGGTAGCCATCGCCGCGTACCGTCTGGATGAAATGCGGATTGCGGCTGTCGGTCTCGATCTTGCGGCGCAGGCGGCTGACCTGGTTATCGACCGCGCGGTCGAACAGATGAGCCTCGCGCCCCTGCACCAGATCGAGCAGGCGATCGCGGTCCAGCACTTGGCGCGGATGCTCGCAAAAGGCGCGCAGCATCCGGAATTCGGCGGTGGAAAGAGGCACGAGCGCGCCGTCGGGATCGGTCAGGCGGCGCTTGAGCGGATCGAGCTGCCAGCCTTCGAAAACAAAAACCGGCTCTTCCGTCGGGGCTGGCGCGGCGCGTTCGGCGCGGCGCAGGACCGAACGGATGCGCGCAACCAGCTCGCGCGGCTCGAACGGCTTGGTGACATAGTCGTCTGCGCCGATTTCGAGCCCGACGATCCGGTCCATGGCCTCGCCCTTGGCAGTGAGAAGAATGGTGGGAAGGCCGCGGGTTTCGACGAGATGGCGACATAGCGACAGACCGTCCTCCCCCGGCATCATGATGTCGAGCAGGACGATATCGGGCACATTCTGCGCCAGCATGGTACGCGCGGCTGCCGCGCTTTCCGCCTCGCGTACCTGGAACCCCTGGCGGACGAGATATTCCGCCAGGGGTTCGCGAAGGCTGCGTTCGTCGTCGACGAGCAGGATGGCAATAGGCGTGGGATCGGTCATGGTCTGTCCTGTCCGCGCCTACCGCCGGGCGATGCGCGCGATCAAGCGCTTACTGGCCGCGACGATCGCCGCGCTTGGCTCTGCGTTCGGCACGCATGGCTTCGCGCGCGGCCTGGCGTTCGGCCTTGGTGATCTGGCCGTCGCCATCGGCATCGGCCTTGGCAAAGCGCGCTGCGATGGCTGCGTCGAATTCGCCGCGAGTGATGGTCTTATCGCCATCGGTGTCGGCCATGCGCATCATTTTGCGCGGGCCATGGCCGCCACGGCCACCCCGCATGTCTTGACGCTTGCCACGGCGTTCCGAGCGCGCCTCTTGCATCGCTTTCAGCTCGTCCCGAGAGAGGCCGCCCGAATTGTCGGCGTCCATCCGCGCGAAACGCGTGCTCATCCGTTCCTCGCGGCGCTCCATGCGCTTGGCACGGCGTTTCTCGCGGCGTTCCATGCGCGCCTGATGCATGGCCTTCATTTCGGCCTGTGAAAGCTCGCCATCGCCATTGGCATCCGCTTGGGCGAACATCGCCTTACGGCGCGCCTGACGGTCTTCGGCATCGATCACGCCGTCGCCATTGGCGTCCATCCTGGCGAAGGCCTGATTGCCGTGGGTACGCATTTCGTCGAGCGTTACGACCCCGTCGCCATTGGCATCGGGATTGGACTTGCCATGATGATTGGCGAGCGCGGCCGTACCGGTCAGCGCCAGCGCGGCGGCGGAAAGAGTGAGGACGGTCTTGTTCATTGCAATTCTCCAAAGGTCTGGAGAGCTGCGACGGACCAGGGGTCTGAGGGGGAGGGACTTGAGAAGCCCGCCGCAGCTCGTGTCCCCGTATCTAGGGCCGCAATGTCGCAGTTCTATCCCGAACCTGGGCTGAATTGTAACGCTTTGCATCATTCAGCCCGGTTCGTTCAGCGCCGCGAAAGGCGTGCGACGGCTCAGACCTTGTCCATCACGCCTTGTCCATCAAGAAGGCGTTGAGCTTGTTGCCGTCGGGATCGCGGAAATAGGCGGCGTAGAACACCATGCCGTTTTCGTCCGGCTCCCCGCGCGGCCCCGGTTCGCCTTCATCGCTGCCGCCATTGGCGAGCGCGATGTCGTAAAGCCGCTTGACCTGGTCGCGGTCCTTGGCCTGCAGCGCGACCATGGTGCCATTACCGACGCTGGCTTCCTTGCCGTCGAACGGCTTGGTCGCTGCGATCCCGGCGCCGCCGCCCGCTTGGCCCCAGGCGATGAAGCTGTCGAACTCCATCATTCGCCCAACGCCCATTTCGGCGGCTATGGGATCGTAGAACTTGGCGGCGCGCTCTAGGTCGTTGGTCCCGAAGGTGACGTATCCGATCATGGCAATGCTCCTTGATGTGGCGATTCGCGACCGCTTGCGGGGAACATTACGGGAACGAATGCCCTTCTACAAGGGTGCGCATTCCGTTTTCAGCCATGCAAGATCCTCGCCTTCGAGCTGAGGAGAGAGGATGGCGAAGGTCTTGGCGTGATACGCGTTCCACCAGTCGATCTCGGCGGGCGTAAGCAGGCCCTTGTCGACCAGGCGGCGATCGAGTGGCACGAAGGTCAGCGTCTCGAAGCCGAGATACTCCCCCTCGCTTGCGATCCCGGCCGGCACGACCAGCACCAGATTCTCGATCCGGATGCCATAGGCGCCCGCTTTGTAATAGCCGGGCTCGTTCGACAGGATCATGCCTTCGCGCAAGGGCGTCTCGGTGCCGGGGAAGGCGCCGCCCGGCTTGGAGATGCGCTGCGGACCTTCGTGAACCGACAGATAGCTGCCGACCCCGTGGCCGGTGCCATGGCCGTAATCGACCCCGCCATTCCACAGATGCATCCGCGCGAGCGCATCGAGCGCGCCGCCGCTGGTGCGGTCGGGGAATTTCTGCATGTCGAGCTGGATGTGGCCCTTGAGGACGCGGGTGTTGCGCTCGACCATTTCCGCTGTCGGCTCGCCCGGGCCGACCCACACGGTGCGGGTGATGTCGGTTGTGCCGTCGAGATATTGGCCGCCCGAATCGCACAGGTAGATCGAGGAAGGCGGGATCGGGATATTGCTCTCTTCGTCGACCTTGTAATGCGGCAGCGCGGCATGCGGACCGGCGGCGCTGATGGTGTCGAAGCTCGCATCCTTGAGCACGCCGCCCGCCTCGCGGAATTCGCGCAACTTGGCCGCCGCGGTCAGCTCGTCGATTTCGCCCGAGGGCGCATGAATCGAGATCCAGCGCAGGAAGCGCGACACCGCCGCCCCATCGCGGGCCTGTGCGTCGCGGTGGCCCTGCTGTTCGGCCGGGTTCTTGATCGCCTTGGGCAGGACGGTGGGGTCGTCGGCGCGGACGACGGTGGCGCCGCTTTCCGCGAGGGCGTGAAAGATGCCCGCGACCGCATGGTTCGGATCGACCGCCACGGTCTTGCCCTTGAGCGCTTCGAGCGAGGGCACGAAGTCCGCCCGGTCGCGCACCGTCACTGCATTGCCGAGATGTTTGGTCAGTTCGGGCGTGACCTTCTCCGGCGCGATGAACAGCTCCGCCGTGCCGTCCGCATGCGCGAGGACATAGGACAGCGCGACCGGCGTGTTGTCGACGTCCTTCCCACGCATATTGAGCAGCCAGGCGACCGAATCGAGCGCGCTGATGACGGTCGAATCGTAGCCCTCGGCCTTGAGCCAGTCGGCCACCTCGGCGCGCTTGTCCGCGCTCGAACGGCCCGCGTGCTCGTCATCATGCGGCACCGCTGGCACGAGCGAGGCCTCTGGCCGGTCGTCCCAGATCGCATCGATCGGATTGCCCTCGACGGGAACCAGCTCGATGCCCTTTTTTGCGAACAGCTTGTGCGCTTCCTCGGCCCAGCCGATCCCATGGAGCCATGCATCGTAGCCGATCCTGGCACCCTCGGGTGCGTGCTCGGCGATCCACTTTGCGGGTGAAGTGGCGGGGACGTCCTCGTAATCGTAGAGCGTGCCGTCGACCTGTTCGCGCACCTGCACGGTGTAGCGGCCGTCGGTAAACATCGCGGCTTTGTCCTTGAGCACCGCGGCGCTGCCCGCGCTGCCGCCGAACCCGGTCAGCCAGTGGAGACGCTGCGCATAGGCGCCGACATATTCGCTCATATGTTCGTCGGAGATCGGGATCACGAAGCCGTCGAGCCCGCGCTTGGCGAGTTCGCGGCGCAATCCGTCGAGACGGGTTTCATAGGTTTGCATCAACACGGCGGAATCCTTTCATCGAGGCCAGTCGCAGCTTGCGCGACTGGACGCTTGCGGGCCACGGCGTGGCCGCATAATCACTCCCCCGTCATAGTCATCCGCGGCGCCGCTTTCCAGCTTTGCGCCGCGCCGGGAGGACCGATCATGCCTTTCACCCGATACGCCGCGTTCCTATCTGCCGCAGCACTGGCGCTTGGCGCGCCGCTCCACGCCCAGACTTCCGAAGGGACCCAAGTGACACAGCCGACTTCGCCGCCGACTGCCGAAAAACGCGACCACAGCTATTCGCATCACGGAATCACCATTGCCGATCCCTATCACTGGCTCAAAGACCAGTCCTATCCGACAGTCGACGACGAGGACGTACTTGAGCATCTGAAGGCGGAAAACGCCTGGTTCGAAGCGCGGATGGAGCCGCACCAGCCGCTGGTCGACGAATTGTTCGAAGAGATGAAGGCGCGGATCAAGGAAGACGATTCTACCGTGCCGCAGCGCCGTGGCGACTGGCTCTACTGGTCCGAATTCGAAGAGGGCGCCGAATATCGCAAATATTACCGCAAGCCGGTGGCAGGCGGCGATCCGGTGCTGATCCTCGACGAGAATGAGCTGGCCAAGGATGTCGAATACTTCCGCCTGGGCGCGTTCTCGGTCTCGCAGAACGGGCGCTATCTTGCCTATTCGGCCGACACCAACGGGTCCGAACGCTTCACCGCGCGGATCAAGGATTTGCAGACGGGCGAGTTGCTGCCCGACGAGATTCCCGGCACGCTTTCGGGGCTGGTCTGGGTCAAGAACGACACCGCGCTGGTCTATGGCACCGCCGACGACAACTGGCGCGTCCACGATGCGACCATGCATGTGCTGGGCACACCGGTGAGCGAGGATGTCGAGCTCTATCGCGAGACGCAGGACGAGGGCTTTCGCGTGGGCAGCGGCCTTTCCGCGCAGGAAGACTGGCTGATCGTTTCGACCGGCGACAACGAAACCAGCGAGGTCCGCCTCGTCCCCGCAGACGATCCGACTGCCGAGCCGATCCTGGTGAAACCGCGGACCAAGGGTGTCGAATACGATGTCGATGTGCGCGACGGCACGCTGTGGGTCCACACGAACGACGATCACGTCAATTTCCGGCTCGCCACCGCCTCGCTCGAGACGCCCGGCGAATGGACCACGCTGATCGCCGGATCGGACGAGTTCTACCTGACCGATTTCGACCTGTTCAAGGACTTCTACGTCACCGAAGGGCGCCTGCGCGGGCTCGACCAGATCCAGCTACGCTCCTATGCCGATCCAGCTCTGGTCAAGCCGGTCGCCTTTGCCGAGGCAAGCTTCAGCGCCGGGCTCGATAACAATCCCGAATACGATCAGGACAAGCTGCGCATTTCCTACGAGAGCATGGTCACCCCGGATTCGGTCTATGACTACCATGTCGCCAGCGGCGAGCTCGAACTGCTCAAGCAGCAGGAAATCCCGAGCGGCTATGACGCGGGCCTCTATACTACCGAACGGGTCGAGATCGAGGGCCGCGACGGCACCATGGTCCCGGTCAGCGTGGTCATGCGCAAGGACCGTGATCCGGGCGGACCGCTGCATCTCTATGCTTACGGCGCCTATGGCTATGCCGTGCCGCCGGGCTTTTCGACCAGCCGCCTCAGCCTGATCGATCGCGGTTTCGCCTATGCCATCGCGCATATCCGCGGCGGCGACGATCTGGGCCGCAAATGGTATCTGCAGGGCAAGCTCAACGAGCGGACCAACACCTTCAACGATTTCGTCGATGTGGCGAAGGGGCTGGTGGCCAAGGGGTATACCGAAAAGGGCAGGATCAGCATTTCTGGCGGGTCCGCCGGGGGCGAGCTGATGGGCGTCGTCGCCAATACCGATCCCGGCCTGTGGGGCGCGGTGGTGGCGCATGTGCCTTTCGTCGACGTGCTCAACACCATGCTCGATGCGGACCTGCCGCTGACGCCGGGCGAATGGCCCGAATGGGGCAATCCGATCGAAAGCAAGCAGGCCTTCGCCTATATCCTCAGCTACAGCCCCTACGATCAGGTGGTGGCGCAGGATTATCCGCCGATGCTGGTGACCGCCGGACTCAACGATCCGCGCGTGACCTATTGGGAGCCCGCAAAATGGGTCGCCAAGCTGCGCGAGCTGAAGACCGACGATAACGAGTTGCTTCTGAAGACCAATATGGGCGCGGGCCACGGCGGCAAGTCGGGCCGGTTCCAGTCGATCCGCGAGACCGCAGAGGAAGTCGCCTTCATCCTGTGGCAGATGGACATGACCGAGTGACGGCCAGGTTCGAAAGGACCTTCACCGCCGGGGCCGAGCACATCGACGAGCTCGGCCACGTCAACAATGCGGTGTGGGTGCAGTGGATTCAGGACATGGCCACCGCGCATTGGGATGCGGTGGCCCGGCCCGAGGATCGTGCGGCGTTCTTCTGGGTCGTGACGCGTCACGAGATCGATTATCGCGGCAATATCGATGCAGGCGAAAGCGTTACCGGCGAGACCTGGATCGAGGGGCCTGCGCGGGGCGCGACCTCGCTGCGCCGCGTCGATTTTCGCAACGATGCGGGCAAGGTCATCGTCGGGGCGGCGACCACCTGGGCGATGCTCGACCGGGCGACGGGCCGGCTGGCGCGCGTCCGGCCCGAAGTGCTTGCCGGGTTCCTATCTGGATGACCGATTCGAAGAATCCCGGCCTCCGAGACCAGCCCTCAGGCGGTGACGGCGGCTGGGCCTTCGGGGACGAATAATGAGAGGCGCTCCATCACTACTCGGTCACGGCCAGCGCATTTCGCATCGTAAAGCAGCTTGTCGGCGCGCGAATAGAGACTGGAGAAGTCGATTTCCGATTCATTCGCGAGGGCCGAGAAATCGACCAGCCCCATGCTGGCGGTTACGGGATTGTCGAGCTCTTCCATCTCTAACAGGAGATGTGTGGTGATTGCACGGCGGCGCTCCTCGGCATTGCTTGCGGCATCATCGCCACGCAGAAGCAGCAGGAATTCCTCCCCGCCGATGCGAAACGCGGCAATATCCTTCTCGTTCTCGCCTTCGCGCAACACCGACGCAACGCGTCGCAGGACTTCGTCACCGACTGGGTGACCATGCATGTCGTTGATCGACTTGAAGAAATCGATGTCGATAAGGGCCATCGTATCGAACCCATCGGCAACCATGGTTTCGAACCGTGCCGACAGCGCGCGCCTGTTCGCCATGCCAGTCAACTGGTCGCGCTCGCTCAGCGCCTCAAGCACCCTGGCTTCGTCCATTGCCTGATCGCGCTGGCGCCTGATGATCATGAAGCGATCGGCCACTGCCACTGTGGTGGCGATGACCTCGATCAGCAGGAAAGAGCTGTGAAGCACCACATTTTCAACGAGTACCATAGAGCCGAAAACAAGGAGGGAAAAAATCTGCAAGGGCAGGAAGGAGGCAAAGGGAGCGAGGCCTAGGACGAGATATTTCGCAGTGTTGCTGCCTCGTCGCCACGCGACCGCCAGAACGTAGAAATAGGATCCGAAACCGATCAGAGCGATCAAAAGATAGATGATTTCGAACACGAGATTGCTCAATTCAAGCAAATCGAGAGCGCTCAATCCGACATTAATCGCGGCCAGAGCGAGAGCGATACGCAGAATTGTGCGATGTTTTGGATCGATATATTCCGGCTTCACAAAACTGTTTGCGAACATGATGATCGTCAGCAGCATGAAATCGATGCTGAGATATTCGATCATCAGCTCAGTCTGTAGCGAGACGAGGCCGGTGAGCGCCGTCAAGCCGGAGGCGGTCGCACTCTGCGCCACAGCGGTGAGACAGAACAGGGCGTGATAGAGCGGGAAAGGCTGGCGCAGGACGCGATAGTAGATGAGATCGAATATGATCGGCGCGAACAGTATCGCGCAGATCATCGCGGCGAATATATGCACCCACCCCGCCACCAATACGACCGATGGCCGATCGTTCAGCGACGCCTCGACAAAGGCGTAAGGGTAATCGCTGCCGTCGACCGTCACCACGACGGCTTCGAGCGGCGTGGAAGACTCAGGCAATTGCGCTATCGAACGCGAGCTGGATATGCCGAGCTGCAAGTCCCTTTGAGCCAGGCTTTGCGATACCGCGCTGCCATCACGCCCGATGGCGGAGATCGAAAGGGTCTCGAACGCGTTCCGCTCGAATTCGAAGTAGCGAGGGTTTGCTTGCGCGGAAGGGCGATCGGTCAAGTCCAGGCGGATGATATGGCGTTCGGCATCGAGATCCATATCGTCATCGCTGCAGTTCCAGCCTCCGGGATCGTCGACCAGATCGGCATAGGATATCGTTTTCGGCCCGGAAATGTGGCAGATCGATCCCGGCGCAAAACCGGATTGCGCCACCACCACGCCAGGCAAACCAACCGCTACCGCGAAGAATACGGCCAAGAAAAGCTGCCGGGCTTGCAGCCAGACGACGCGAGGGATGCGTTTCACGCACCCACGATAAAGCCAAAGCGTTAACGCCGGCCTATATCACCGTAACCATGAATTACCGGGTGAGCTCCGCCACCGGCCGATAGTCGTAGCCAAGCTCGCTGGCGACCGCTTCATAGGTTACTTCGCCTTTGTGAACATTGAGGCCTTCGGCAAGGTGCGGATCGGCAGCCAGCGCGTCCTTCCAGCCCATCCGCGCGATACGCAGAGCATGCGGCAGAGTGACGTTGTTCAGCGCATAGGTGCTTGTACGCGCTACCGCGCCCGGCATGTTGGCGACGCAGTAGTGAACGATGTCGTCGACCACATAGGTCGGATCGGCATGCGTGGTCGGCTTCGATGTTTCGAAACATCCGCCCTGGTCGATCGCGACATCGACCAGCACCGCGCCTTTCTGCATATCCTTGAGCATGTCGCGCGTCACCAGCTTGGGGGCCGCAGCACCTGGGATCAGCACCGCGCCGATGACGAGATCCGCATTGCACACGGCGTCATGGAGATTGGCGGCGTTGGAAAAGCGCGTGCTCGCGCGCGCTTCGAAATGGGTGCCGACTTTTTCCAGAACTTCGGGATCGCGGTCGAGGATGGTGACGTCCGCACCGAGGCCGACCGCCATCTGCGCGGCGTTGAAGCCGACCACGCCGCCGCCGATCACCACGACCTTGCCCGGCATCACGCCCGGCACGCCGCCCAGCAGGACGCCGCGCCCGCCATGCGCCTTTTCGAGCGCGGTCGCGCCCGCCTGCACGCTCATTCGCCCGGCGACCTGGCTCATCGGCTTCAAGAGCGGAAGCTGGCCGCGCGGACCGGTGACGGTCTCGTAAGCGATGGCGGTGACACCGCTGTCGACAAGGTCCTTGGTCTGCTCCGGATCGGGAGCGAGGTGGAGATAGGTGTAGAGGATCTGGCCCTCGCGCAGCTTCTTGCGCTCGACCGCCTGCGGCTCCTTGACCTTCACCACCATCTCGCATTCGGCGAAGATCGCGTCAGGCCCGTCGACGATCTTAGCGCCGGCGGCGACATATTGCTCGTCAGTCGCATCGATGCCGCAGCCCGCCTCGGTCTCGATCCACACCTCATGCCCCTGCATGACGAGTTCTTTCGCGCTCTCGGGCGTCAGGCCCACGCGGTATTCGTGATTCTTGATTTCCTTGGGGCTGCCGATGAGCATGGGGAGGACTCCTTAATGTGCGCCCGCCCGTTACAACTGCAACCAGGCGCGGGCAAGCCCGCCGCTATCCCTGTCGGTTTAACGGGCGGTCGTGGTCGACCAGGCGGCGCTCACCGCATTGCCTTGGCCCTCGCTGCGCGTGTCGACGAAGCGGGCGTCCTCTCCAAGCACCGCATTCAGCTCGTGGAGCGCCTCGTCGCTGCCGGAAAGGGTAATGCGCAAGCCGGTGCGCTTCGCTGCCCAGCCGATCAGCGCCAGCCGCGTGGCATTCTCGGCATCGAGGCCATCCTCGCCCACCGTCACTTCGGGCAATGCGGCAAGGGGAGGCCGCAATTCGACCGTCCAGCCGGGCACCGTGCGTTCGAGCCTGCGCTCCAATTCACGATAGCCCGCCAGGGTCAGCCCTTCGAGCGGTTGCGCGGTGGCTTGGGCGCGCTTGTTCTCGCGGTCGAGCAGGACATCCTTGCGCTCGACCCCCGCGATCAGCGCCAGACTGCGCGCCAAGGCGGCGATCTGGCGTTCGCTGGCCTCCGCGGCTTCGCGGGCGCGGGCGCGGGCCAGTGCCGCCTGTTCCGCCGCGCCAGGATCGGTGCCGACCTGGAACTGGTCGATATTGACGACGACGGCGCGCCCCAGCCGTTGCTCCAGTCGACGTGCCACTTCTGTATCGGCATCGGCGTTGAATTCGGGTGTGAACACGCTGGCCGATACCGTCACCGGATCGGTATCCCAGTTGACGACCGGCTGTTCCACCCGCGCGCGATTGGTGAAGGCTTCGGAAACCTCGTGGTTTACGATTCGCTGCCCATTCGCCTCCCAAGCGATTGTCCGTAACGAAAAGCCGAGCGGTATGGCCATGGCGACGAACACCGTCAGGATGATGATCGATGCCAACCGTCCCTGACGGTTCGTCACACCCGACTGGAAGCCATAAAGGCGTGCCATGACCGCAGCGGTGAGGCCGATGGTCACCAGGTTGGTGATGAACAGGCCCAGCGCGCCGGCGAACACCGTCCAGTTGAACGTTGCCAGACCGAAGCCGACCACGGCGAGCGGCGGCATCAAGGCGGTGGCAATGGCCACGCCCACGATCGTGCCCTCGCGCCCGCGGATCACTGCATAGGAGCCTGCCAGCGCCGAAAACAGCGCCACCAGCAGATCGAACAGGTTCGGGCGGGTACGCGAGGCGATTTCCTCGGTCACCGTCTGCAAAGGCGAAAGGAATACGATCAGGGCGCAGAACAGGATTGCGAACAGCGAGCCTGCGGCCAGTGCCTTCCCGCAGCGCCTCAGCCAGTTGGCATCTCCCGTCGCCAGCGAAAATCCGGTGCCGATGATCGGGCTCATCAGCGGCGAGAGCAGCATGGCGCCGATGACCACTGCGGGCGAGGACAGCAACAGGCCGAGTATGGCGATCCCGGCGCTCATCGCGGTCATGAAGATATAGCGGCTGGTGAGCAGCGATTCGCCGCGCACCCGTTCGATGGTGGCGACATGGTCGAGATCGGCGATCACCCCGTCGCGCCACCACATGCGCATCTCGGCCAGCGCGCGCAGGATCGTCCAGCGGCTGATAGGACGGCGCTTGGCCTGGCCGTCACCATCCGTTTCTTTCGGGGGCGGGGCGCTGGCAGCAGTGTCTGTCACGGTAGCCATGGCCGCGCGGCTTAGCGGCATAAAGCGCGGAAGTCGTGCCAAATTTGCGGTGCGCGCCGATTGCTGGTGCCGCAGCCAGGGGCTAGATCGGATTGCCGTCCTGGTCGCGGAAGATTTCGCGCCGACCGACATGGTTGGCGGGGCCGACCAGACCCTCGGCTTCCATTCGCTCGATCCATTTCGCCGCAGTGTTGTATCCGACGCCCATCTGGCGTTGCAGCCAGGAGCCGGAGGCTTTCTGGTTCTCGATCACGATCTGGCAGGCCTGGCGGTATTTGCGCTCGTCGGGATTGTCCGAAGCGGTGAATTCGTCCTCGAAATTGAAGCCGCCGTCCTCGGGTTCCTCGGTCACCGCGTCGACATAATCCGGTTTGCCCTGCGCGCGCCAGTGATCGGCCACTCGTTCGACTTCCTCGTCCGATACGAACGGCCCGTGCACGCGGATCATCGCGCCGGTATTGGGTTTGTAGAGCATGTCGCCCTTGCCCAGCAGCTGCTCGGCGCCCTGTTCGCCCAGGATCGTGCGGCTGTCGATCCGGCTGGTCACCTTGAAGCTGATGCGGGTGGGCAGGTTGGCCTTGATGACGCCGGTGATGACATCGACGCTGGGGCGCTGCGTCGCCATGATCAAATGGATGCCGGCGGCTCGGGATTTCTGCGACAGGCGCTGGATCAGCACCTCGATTTCCTTGCCGACCGTGACCATGAGGTCGGCCAGCTCGTCGACGATCAGCACGATCAGCGGCAGCGGCTCGTAATCGAGCTGCTCTTCCTCGTAGAGTTCCTCGCCGGTCTCGGGATCGAAGCCGGTCTGCACCCGGCGGCCGAGCGGCTTGCCCTTCTCGGCCGCCTTTTTCACCTTTTCGTTGAAGCCCGCGATGTTGCGCGAGTTCACGCTACTCATCATGCGATAGCGTTTTTCCATCTCCTCCACCGCCCATTTGAGCGCGCGGACCGATTTGTGCGGTTCGGTCACCACCGGACTGAGGAGATGCGGAATGTCGTCGTAGCTCTTCAATTCGAGCACTTTGGGATCGATCAGGATCAACCGGCATTCGTCGGGCGTGAAGCGATAGAGCAGCGACAGCAGGATCGCATTGAGGCCGACCGATTTACCAGAACCCGTCGTACCCGCGACCAGCAGATGGGGCATGGCGGCAAGGTCGGCCACGATCGGCTCGCCGGCAATATCCTTGCCGAGAATCATCGGCAGGCTGCCCCGGCTATCGACGAAGGCGGCGGAATTGGCGAGCTGCTTGTAGCTGACCATCTGGCGGTCGGCATTGGGCAGTTCGATCCCGATCACGGTCTTGCCCGGAATGGGCGAGACGCGCGCGGAGATCGCGGACATATTGCGCGCGATATCCTCGGCCAGACCGACGACGCGGCTGGCCTTGATGCCGGGCGCAGGCTCAAGCTCGTACATGGTCACCACGGGGCCGGCGCGTACGGCGGTGATCTCGCCCTTGACGTTGAAATCGTCGAGCACGTTTTCGAGCAGGCGCGCATTGCGTTCGAGCGCCATCTTGTCGAGCTTCGGCGCGGCGCTGTCGGGCGCGTCGTCGAGCAGGTCGTGGCTCGGCAACTGGTAGTTGGCGAACATATCGCGCTGCTTCGCCTTGGCCGGCTTGGGCTGCGCCGGAGTAGGCGCGGGATCGGCGATCTCGGGCGCCCGGCGCGGCTCGCGCATGGCGACCGGTTCGGTATCTTCCTCATCTCCCAGCGGCTGCTTGGCAGGTTTCTGTTTCTTTGGCCCCAGTGGCAGGTCGAGTTCGGGCAGTCGCGCCTTGCGCTTGACGAAATCGGGCAGGGTGAGGAACTGCGCCCAGTCGATCGCGAAGACGCGGGTGACCAGCGCGATCCCGCCGCCCAGCGCCACCAGCGCGAGCGCCAGCACGATCCAACCGGCGAAATCGCCGCCGAAGCGTTCGGCCACCGCCTCGATCGACAAGCCGCCGAGCTGGCCGAACAGGCCGCCGACCCCGGCGGGCAGGTTGCCGGTCGCCGGATCGACCATCAGCGCGAGCACCGTGCCGAGCAGCACGATGGCGGCCAGCAGCATGGCGAAAGGCCCCCACCAGCGGCCCGGTGTTGCTTCCTCATCCTCCTGCTCGACCCCGGACCACAGCCTGCGGGCGGAGATGTAGAGCAGGGGTAATAGCAGCACTGCCGGAAGGCCGAGGAAATTGAGCGCGCGTTCGCTGGCCCAGGCACCGCTGGCGCCCATCCAGTTGCGGATATCCTCGCCGCTGGCAGCGGTCGAGGGACTGGGGTCGGTCTGCGTGTAGCTTGCCAGTGACAGCGTCAGAAAGACGAGCAGCATGAACAGCAGCCCCGCGCCGGCCATATGCGTGGCGCGGCGGAAGGAGCGGCGGAAGGCCGCGCGCCAATCGGGTGCTGCGCTTGCGCGCGAAGCCATGTGGGTTCCCCTGATCCGTCGAGAGCGCACAGTATGAATCCTCGGGGACTCCGAGGTCAAGCGGCGTCTGTTTCGGTTCGCCTCAAGCGCCGGCGTTCGCATCCGCTCACTTGGCTATCCTCGCTCCTTGCAGTCGCCGCGGGCGGGGGGCGCCCTTGCTTCCCTTCGGTCGGAGATGAACCGAGTCCGTCGATCGCGCCCCAGCGTGGCCAATCGAGCTCGCGAGCTCGTTCGGGAGTCATACCGCCCAGAGCGATGACCGGGACCGGCGATTGCTGCGCGAGAACATGGAAGCCGTGCACGCCGAGGGTCGCACCGCCCGGATGCGAGGCCGTGTGAAAGACCGGCGAGAGGAAAATGCCGTCCGCCCGCGCGGCGATGGCGTCCTGAAGCTCTTTTCCATCATGCGCCGTGGCGAGGCGCAGCCCTTGCCCAAGGCGCTCGGGAACGCCGTAACATCCATCCGCCCCCCAGTCCTCCTCGCCGGACAGAATTACCATATGCCCCAATTGGCGCGCCAGATCGGCCAGTTCGTCGAAACGGGCGCGCCGGGCCGCAGGATCGAGGTGATAGTGGCGGAATACGAAGCCGGATCCTCTCGGCAATGCGCGCAGCGCGCCCTCCAGCCCCGCATCGTTGCGCTGGTCGCTAAGCAACCACAATAGGGGGAGGGACTGGTTTCGTGTCACGCACACGGTATAGCGCGGCGTGATGGAAAAGGCAGAGACTCCGCTTCAGAAGGTGCAGGCGAATATCGTCAAGGCCTGCAAGATCGCTCGCCGCGAACCCTCGGAGGTCACGCTGATCGCGGTCAGCAAGACGCATCCGGCAGAGGCGATCGAGCCGTTGCTGCGCGAAGGCCAGCGCCATTTCGGCGAGAATCGGGTGCAGGAAGCGCAAGGCAAATGGCCCGCGCTGCGCGAGGCGCATCCGGCGGTGCAACTACACCTCATCGGCCAATTGCAATCGAACAAGGCGGAGGACGCCGTGGCATTGTTCGACGTGATCCACTCACTCGATCGGCCTAGTCTGGTGAAGGCGCTCGCCAAGGCGATGGACAAGCTCGGCAAACGTGTGCCGTGTTTCGTGCAGGTCGATGTCGGCGAGGAAGACCAGAAGGGCGGCTGCCCGGTCGCCGAACTGCCTGCATTGCTCGAACAGGCGCAAGGCGCCGATATCCCGGTGGCAGGCCTGATGTGCATTCCGCCCTTCGATATCGAGCCCGCGCCCTTCTTCGCCTTCCTCGACAAGCTTGCCCGCGATCATGGGCTGGATGGCCGCAGCATGGGCATGAGCGGGGATTACGAAACCGCGATCAGGCTGGGCGCGACGCATGTGCGGGTGGGCACGGCCCTGTTCGGAGAGCGCGGCAAACCCGCCTAGCCCCACCCTCAAGTAGCGAAGCGATAGGGAGGAGAAAGCTTCCCACCCTCAAGCAGAGACGCGGTGGGGGGGGGGGAGGAATATCCCCGTCCTCAAGTAGCGAAGCGGTAGGACGATTCATCACGCGTTTTCCAGCCGGTCCTGCGTGGCGTCGCTGGCGGCTTCGATCAGGCGCGCTTCGATGCGGTTCATCCGCTCGCCCGGCTCCAGCTTTCCTCCGGTCAGGTCGGTCACGTAGAACGTGTCGGCCGCGCGCTCGCCATAATTGGTGATATGGGCGGAATGGACCACTAGCCGGCTTTCGAACAGCGCGCGGGCCAGCCGGTTCAGCAGCGCCGGGCGATCACGGGCATTCACTTCGATCACCGTGAAGCGGTTCGAGGCCTTGTTGTCGAACAGCACGCGCGGTGCGACATCGAAGGCGCGCGCGCGGCTGTGCGCCAGCGGGCGCTGCGCCAGGCGCGGGGCGAGATCGACCTTGTTGGCCAGCGCATCGGCGATGCTGGTCTTGAGCCGTTCGAGCTGCCCCTCTTCGGCAAAGGGATCGCCATGCGGGTCCTGAACAAGGAAATTGTCGAGTGCCCAGCCGGTGCGCGTGGTGTGGATGCGTGCATCGATGATGTTTCCACCCGCCAGATGGATACCCCCGGCGATGCGATAGAACAGGCCGGGGTGGTCCGCGGCGATCACCGTCACCAGTGTCGCGCCGCGTGCCTCGTAATATTCGCAGTGGATCGACAGCTCGTGTTCCTGCTCGCGCGCGGCGGAATAATGGACGAGATTGAGCGCGATGATGTCGGGCGGCTCCGCGATCCAGTAAGCATCCCCCATCGTCTCGGCCAGATTCTCGACCAGTCCGGCCTTGGCGTCCAGCAGTTCAACCACCTCGGCCTGCTTATGGGCGATCGTCTGCTCGCGGCCATGACGCATATGGCCGAGACGAAGCCGTTCGCTCGATATATCGTAAAGTTCGCCCAGAAGCTGGCCCTTCCAGCTATTCCAGGTACCCGGACCCACCGCGCGGATATCGACTGCCGTCAGAATGGCGAGGTGGCGCAGCCGCTCGGCGCTCTGTACCTGCGCCACGAAATCCTCGATCGTCTTGGGATCGGTCAGATCGCGCTTCTGCGCGGTGTGGCTCATCAGCAGGTGATTGAGCACCAGCCAGGCGACCATCTCGGTTTCGCTCTCGGTCAGCCCGAACCGAGGGCAAAGTTCGCGAGCGACTTCGGCACCCAGCACCGAATGGTCGCCCCCGCGCCCCTTGGCGATATCGTGCAGTAGCGCGGCGACATAGGCGACGCGGCGCGAGCCGACCTTGTGGATCAGCCGCGTGGCGCGCGGATGGTCGTCGGCCAGTTCACCCTTCTCGATGCGGTTCAGCAGGCCGATCGCGCGGATTGTGTGTTCGTCCACCGTGTAATGGTGGTACATGTCGAACTGCATCTGTGCGTTGACCTTGCCGAAATCGGGCACGAATTTCCCGAACACGCCCGCTTCGTTCATCCAGCGCAGCACTGTTTCGGGATCGTTCCGACCGCATAGCAGATCGAGGAACAGCGCATTGGCGCGCTCGTCTTCGCGGATCGCGTTGTCGATCAACCCGCTGTCGCGGTTCGCCTGCCGCATGGTTTCGGGATGAATTTCCAGCCCTTCCGCTTCTGCCAGCTGGAAGATCTCGATCAGCCGCACCGGACTTCGCTTGAACCAGTCGTCCGATGGCGCGCCGATCTTGCCGCCATGGACGCGGTAGCCCTTGATCTGCCGCGACCTGGCTTTCCACCCGGCGAAAAATCCGCGTCGGGCAGTCTTGGCTTCGAACTGCTCGTCGATATGCGCCAGAAACACGCCGGTGAGCGAGCCGACGCGCTTCGCCTGCAGGAAATAGAACTGCATGAAGCGCTCGACCGCGCTCTTGCCCGGGCGCTCGGCGAAGTTCATCCGTTCCGCGATACGGCGCTGGAGGTCGAAGGTCAGCCGGTCCTCGGCGCGGCCGGTAATCACATGCATGTGGCTGCGCACCGCGAGGAGGAAGTTCTCCGCTTTGCGAAAACTGCGATATTCCGCGCGGGTGAACAGCCCGACATCGACCAGTTCGGACGCAGTGCGCACGCGGTGGATGAACTTGCCGATCCAGTAGAGCGTGTGGAGGTCGCGCAGGCCGCCCTTGCCGTCCTTCACATTGGGTTCGACGACATAGCGGCTGTCGCCCATCCGCTTGTGGCGGGCGTCGCGTTCGGCGAGCTTCTCGGTAACGAAGGCCCGTTCATTGCCGCGTACCACCTCCATGGTGAACCGCCGCGATCCTTCATCGTAAAGGCCCTGATCGCCCCAGACATAGCGCCCCTCGAGCAGCGCGGTGCGGATGGTGAGGTCGCCCTTCGCCAGCCGCATCGCCTCATCGAGCGTGCGCGTGGAATGGCCGACCTTCAGGCCCAGGTCCCATAGGAGGTAGAGCATCGCCTCGACCACCTGTTCGCACCAGGCGGTTTTCCGGCCGCCTACCAGGAAGGCGATGTCGACATCCGAATGCGGCGACATTTCGGAGCGCCCATACCCGCCCACCGCCATGACTGCGAGCCGCTCGGCCTGCGAACGGTTCGCGCTGGGATAGAGATGGGCGGTCGCGTGATCGTGGATCACCCGGATCAGCTGGTCGATCAGGAACGCGAATCCGCCCGCATTCTCATGCCCGGCGGATGGCTTGTCCTCCAGACGTCGTGCAAGCTCCGTCCGCCCTTCGTTGAGAGCGGTCTTGAGCAGGTCGACGATCTGCGGGCGCGCCTTGTCGCCATGCTCCGCGACAAGGCTTTCGATCGCGGAGGCAAGCTTGCGCCTGTCGATGATCGCGCGTTGTCGGGGGATACGGGCCAGGCTCAAGCGGCGAGATGCTCCTTGGCAAAGGTCGCTTTGACTGTGCGCTTGTCGACCTTCTGGGTGCCCAGGCGCGGCAATTGTTCCTCGCTGCGCCACATGATCGTCGGAACCTTGAAAGCGGCGATGTGCTCATGCAGGAATTCCTGCAGGTCCTCGGGCGTGAGGTCCCTTCCCTCATGCGTGTGATAGACGGCGGCCGGAATTTCGCCGAAGCGTTCGTCGGGAAGGCCGAAGACCGAACATTCCGCAACCGCGGGATGCGCGTAGATCGCCTCTTCCACCTCGAGGCAGGAAATATTCTCGCCGCCGCGGATGATGATGTCCTTCTTGCGGTCGACGATGAACAGGTAATTGTCTTCGTCGAGATAGCCGAGATCGCCGGTACGGAAATAGGCCTCGTCCGAATAGGCGGCCCTGGTCGCGTCCTCGTCCTTCCAATAGCCAAGGAAGTTGCACACCGAACGGATCGAAACCTCGCCGATCACACCCTGTTCCAGCGGTGTACCGTCATCGTCGAGGATCGCCATGTCGACCAGCGGGAGCGAGGGCATGCCCGTGCTGCTGGGCTTGGCGAGATAGTTCTCGTTGAGATTGCCCGCGCCCACGCCGTTGGTTTCGGTCAGGCCGTAACCCAAAACCGGATAGCCGTCCTGAAAGGCGTCCTTGATCTTCTTGACGTGTTCGATGGGCCGCGCCGCGCCGCCACCGGCAAAGGTCTTGCATTGCGACAGGTCGTATTCCTCGCGCTCGGGATGGACCGCGATCTCGTAGCTCATCAGCGGAACGCCGACGAAATAGGTGATCTGTTCCTCGGCCAGCAGGCGCAGCGCTTCGGTCGCATCCCACTTGGGCATGAGCACCAGCTTGCGGCCCATGGCGAAACTCTGAAGGAACAGCGGGACCTCGCCGGTCACATGGAACAGCGGTACCGCGACCAGAGCGGATGGCTGGACCGTGGGAGCCTCGCCCCGCTCGGTCAGCAATTGCAGCATCATCGCGGTCTGGCAGACGTAGTTCATCGTGCCCGAGACGACCCCGAGATGGTCCGAATAGGCCCCCTTGGGGTGGCCGGTCGATCCCGACGTGTAGAGGATGGTTGCCAGATCGTCAGGCCCGATCTGGCCGAGCATC
Source organism: Erythrobacter sp. SN021 (assembly GCF_021864455.1). Classification (NCBI taxonomy): domain Bacteria; kingdom Pseudomonadati; phylum Pseudomonadota; class Alphaproteobacteria; order Sphingomonadales; family Erythrobacteraceae; genus Erythrobacter; species Erythrobacter sp. SN021. The sequence continues at coordinate 279,254 of NZ_JAKKUW010000003.1, read as the reverse complement.
TTCATCGCCGTGTCGCCTGCGGCCCATACCGAGGCAAGGCCTTGGGACGGAACGCCATGGTCGAACACGATGACCCTGGCCGGGTGGTCTTCATCTTCGAGACGTGCGGCACGCTGCGGATCGGCCAGCACCAGCTTGCATTCGCAAAGCTTGATTCCATAAGCGAGTTCCTCGCCCGTCCACCAGCCGTTGAGCAGCGTTGCGCAGCCGCCGGCCATCAGAATGCCCATATAGGCGACGATCCAGTTGGACGAATTGCGCGCGGCGATGCCGACGCGATCGCCCTTCTCGATGCCATGCTCGGTGGCCAGGCTGTGGGCTACATGCGTGGCGGCATGCCAGACCTCGCCGAAGGTCATCCTCTGGTCGCCTTCGACAAGGAAGGTCTCGTCCTTCTTCTCGTTGCAGAAATGCGCGAAGTAATGGACGACGCTGGGCGGGGCGTTCTTGAAGGCGGGCATGGTCACGCCGCGGCGGGTGACTTCGGTGAGCTCGAACATCTGGCCGGGCGCGGTCACGGCCTTCGTGATCCGGTCGATATCCTGATCGAGTTGTGTCGGCATGGGTTGTTTCGTGTCCTCTCCAATACGGCGCACGGCCTCATGTTCGAGGCTCGCGCATGAATTGCGGCTCGACGCAGGCTTTCCCCAAAACCCCTGCTATGCCAAAAGCCGCTCCCGATGGGTCGCCGGTCGCGGCCTTGGACACACCTCTAAGGGGAATACGACTTGCTGTCACTACTGGCTGCATCGGGCGCGGCAGAACCGATCTACTGGGAAAATCTCGGCCTCAGGCCCTATCTTTTCGAGATCGGCGGTTTCCAGCTGCGCTTCTATTCGCTCGCCTATCTCGTCGGCATATTGCTGGCCTATTGGCACCTGTCGAAAATGATCAAGGCGCCCGGTGCCCCGATGGCGCAGCGCCATGCCGACGACCTGTTCTTCTACTGCACGCTGGGTGTGATCCTGGGCGGTCGGCTCGGCTATGCGGCCTTCTACAAGCCCGAACTGTTCGGCGGGGTGGAACTGTTCAAGCTGTGGGAAGGTGGGATGAGCTTCCATGGCGGGGTTATCGGCGTGCTCGTCGCGATCAGCTGGGTCGCCTGGCGCGGCGGTCTGAACTGGCTGCGCATCTGCGATTATATCGCGGTCAACGTGCCGTTCGCCTACATGCTCGGACGGTTGGCCAACTTCATCAATGGCGAACTTTATGGCCGGCCGGTGGAAGGCGATTTTCCTCTGGCGATGGTCTTCCCGACCGATCCCGACCAGCTCGCGCGCCATCCCAGCCAGCTCTATCAGGCCGGGTTCGAGGGGTTGCTGCTCGGCTTGCTGCTCTTCGCGCTCTTCTGGAAGACGCGCGCGCGCTACCGTGCCGGCCTGCTGGTCGGTCTGTTCACCGTCGGCATGGGGCTCGGCCGGTTCCTGATGGAATTCTTCCGCGAACCCGATGCGCACCTCGCCTATGTCGTGGTCGAAACCGGCCTCTCGCGCGGCCAATGGCTCAGCCTGCCGATGATTGCGATCGGCCTGGTGGTCATGGTGTATGCGCTGGTCAAACCTCCCGTCGGGGGGGCTGCCGGGGCGAGACCGCAGGCCGCATGAGCGAAGGCACTACCGAGCTTGCGGGTGTTTTCCGCCGCCTGATCGACAGCCACGGGCCGATGCCGGTTTCGCGCTATATGGGCGAAAGCAATGCGCGCTATTACACCACCCGCGACCCGCTGGGGGCGCCACGGGAATCGGGCGGGGGCGATTTCACCACCGCGCCCGAGATCAGCCAGATGTTCGGCGAGATGGCCGGGCTGTGGCTGGCCGATATCTGGGTGCGTGCAGGCCGTCCGGCCGACGCGATCTATGTCGAATTGGGTCCGGGCCGCGGGACGCTGGCCAGGGATGCGCTGCGCGCCATGGCCAGCCAGGGTCTGCGGCCCGAGGTGCATCTGGTCGAAGGATCGGAAGCACTGCGCAAAATCCAGGGCGGCACTCTGGCCGGTGCGCGGTTCCACGATTCGATCGATACGCTGCCGGAGGATCGCCCGCTTTTCCTGCTCGCCAATGAATTCCTCGACGCGCTCCCGATTCGCCAATTGGTGATGACCGCCCAGGGCTGGCGCGAGCGCATGGTCGGGCTGGAGGGGGGCGAGTTCGCCTTTGTGTCCGGCCCCAATCCGATGACCGAGGCCGTTCCGGATAATCAGCGTGCCGCACAGCCCGATACGGTCATCGAAACCTGTCCGGCGGCGGCGGCATTGATCGAGGCGCTGGCCCGGCGGCTCGACGTTCAGGGCGGGGCGGCGCTGTTTATCGATTATGGCCATCTGGCACCGCGAACCGGGTCGACCTTGCAGGCGGTCAAGGCGCATGAGAAATGCGATGTGTTCGACGCGCCGGGAGAGATGGACCTGAGCGCGCATGTCGATTTCGCCACGCTCGATGCGATTGCTCGGCGGGAAGGTGTGGCCAGCTCGCTCACGACGCAGGGCGCATGGCTCACCGCGATGGGCATCGGCCTGCGCGCGCAGGCTCTCGCGAAAGCATCGCCCGCCCGCGCCGAGGATATTCGGCTGGCGCACGACCGGCTGGTCCAGCCCGACGCGATGGGCGATGTGTTCAAATGCATGGCGCTGACCGCGCGCGACTGGCCGCGCGGTGCGGGCTTTCCCGAAGGTCAGCGGAGGAAACCTGACGGATGAAGCGCCTGATCGCGCGCCCCGCCCTTTCGCTCGCCGCAACACCGCTGGCTTTCGCCGAACCGATCGAGGACGCTGGGTGACTGCGGAACGGGATGGTGTCGTCCAGATCGGCGCCAGCGGGCGGACGCAGCTATGGCGCAGGGCGCGCTAGGTCACAGGCCGATGCGTTCCGCCAGCCTGTGCGCGGCCTCCTCGAAGGTGAGCTTGTCTTCGTCGCGATCAACCGAGAGATTGGCCTCGCGCATCGCCGCGACGTCGATCGCGCCCACCAGCGGGGACAGGGCTGCGGCGATGCCCTCGTCTTCGCTCGCTTCCGGGCTGAGCAGGACAATTGCATCATAGTTCGGAAAGGCGCGTTCGGGATCGTCGAGAAAAACGAGATCGTCGGCTGCGATCCGCCCGTCGGATGTATAGGCCCCGATCACGTCCGCCTCGCCGGATTTGAGCGCGTTATACATGAAGGTGGGCGAGAAATTGCGTCGCTCGCCAAAGCGGAGCCCGTAGGCTTTGCGCACCGCGATCCATTCGGGCCGTTCGAAGAATTCCGGGTCGCCGCCAATGGACATGCTCTGCGCGCGCGGGGCGAGATCGCCGATGGTTTCGAATCCGCCCGCTTCGGCGGCGGTGCGCGGCATGGCGAGACCGTAGGCATTTTCGAATCCCAGCCGACCGAGGACTCGCGTTCCACTGGTGCGGTCCTCCCATTCGACGATCTCGGCGAGCATGGTGTCGCGATCGGGATTGTCGCTGCGCCCCATTTCGTTGGTCCAGATCGTGCCGGTGTAATCGACGAGCACATCTATCGCGCCGGTGGAAAGCGCACGGTGCGCGACAGCCGAGCCCAGCCCGTCGCGATAGTCGACCGCATAGCCCGTTGCCTCCAGCCGCTGCCCGATCAGCCGTGCGAGAATGTACTGTTCGGAAAATCCCTTCGCACCGATCACGATGCGATCATCCCTGCCTTCACCGGCCTGTATGGCCAGCGCCGCGAGGATGCCCAGCGCGACGGTAGCCAACCCACCCCAGGTCAGGAAGCGGCGCCGCGAGGCCAGGCCTTTTTCGATGGTGCCAAGCAGCGCGTCGGTCACCAGCGCCAGTCCCGCGCTTGCAAGGCATCCGGCCAGCACCAGCACCCAGTTCTGCGTTTGCAAGCCGGCGAAGATCGGATCCCCCAGGCTTGGCTGGCCAATGGTGGTCGACAGCGTCGCCGCGCCGATTGTCCAGACCGCCGCGGTGCGGATTCCGGCCATGATATAGGGCGCGGACAGCGGCGCCTCGACCAGCCGCAAGCGCTGCCAGAAGGTCATGCCCACGCCGTCGGCAGCCTCGATCACGCCCGGATCGAGATTGGTCTGCGCAGTCACCGCATTGCGCAGGATCGGCAGCAGGGCATAGAGCGACAGGGCGAGCAGCGCGGGCAGAAAGCCGAGCGTCGGCAGCCCTTCGCCGAACACGGCGCGCAAGCTGAGCAGGATCGGGAAAAACAATGCCAGAAGCGCGAGGGCGGGAATCGTCTGGACGAGGCTGGCGAAGCCCAGCGTCGCGCGCGCCACGGCGGGCGAGCGGCTCGCCCAGATGGCGAGCGGCAGGGCAACGGCAATGCCCAGTGCGATGGCGGCGGCCGACAGGAGCACATGCGCTGCCAGCTTGTCGCCCAGACCAAGCAGTATGGTCCCTATGTCGCTCACCGGGCCAGCTCCGCGAGCCGATCGGCCTGCGCGCGCGGAACTGCGACAAGCCCTTGCGCGATTGCGCCCCCCGCCCCGGCGAGCAGAGCTTGCGGGGCTTCGTCGGCGACGATCCTGCCATCCTCCATCACCAGCACCCGATCGGCCAGCAGCAGCGCTTCGGCCATGTCGTGTGTGACCATCACGGTCGCGAGGCCGAGTTTCTCGTGGAGCGCGCGGACGCGATTGCCCAGCGCGTCGCGGGTAACAGGGTCGAGCGCGCCGAAAGGCTCGTCCATCAGCAGAACTTGCGGCTCGTTCGCCAGCGCGCGGGCCACGCCGACCCGCTGGCGCTGTCCGCCGGACAGTTCGTCGGGCATGCGGGTAGCCATGGCGGGATCGAGATCGACGAGTTCGAGAAGTTTTTCGACCCGCCTGGCCGCCAGCTTTTCGCCGACCAGCCGCGGGCCGATGGCGATGTTTTCGCTCACGGTCATATGGGGAAACAGGCCGATCGACTGGAACACATAGCCAATTCGGTGTCGGAGCGCGGCGAGGGGCAGGTTCGCGATGGGTTCGCCATCGAAGCGCACGGTGCCCGATGTCGGCTCGACCAGCCGGTTGACGGTTTTCAGCAGCGTCGACTTGCCCGATCCCGAAGCGCCCACCAGCGCGACGAACTCGCCGCGGGCGATGGCGAGCGAAACTCCGGACACCGCGTCGGTCGTCTCATAGCTCTTGCACAGGTCGCATAGCTGAAGCAGCGTCCCGGGCGTTTCGGTCATGACGGCTCTTCGTCGACCTCGGGAGGCAGGCTGTATTCCACGCGCTCGAGTTCGATCGAATGCCCGGTCTCGCTTTCCGCGCGCATGGCGCCATCGCTCATCCGGCCCGGCTCCCAGCAGCGCTCGACGCCATTGTCGTGATCGGGCGTGAAACACAGAAGCCGACCTTGTGGGCTGTCGGCATGGCTCCATTTGCCAGTCTGCCAGGGATCGCCATTGCGCAAATCGCGATAGGTGCCATCGGCGTCGAGATATGTGGTGTAGCGCGCGCCATCGGCAGCCAGAGCACGCCAGGCGGTGGCGGAAAATGCGTCGGGAGCCGGTTCGCCCGAAGGTGTGATAGCCTCTTGCGGGGCGTGTGCGGCCTCGTTGCTTTCACCAGCTTCGGGCGAGCACGCGGCAAGCGTCGCTATGGCTACGGCCAGGACCGGCAAACGGCGCATGTGTTCCCCTTTGCTTCGCATGGTGTCAGCGAAAGCACAGGCGGGCGACCGGTTCAAGGCCGGTGCGGGGTCAGCTATCGACCGCGGACCGGGGGAAGCCGATGCGCACGTCCAGTCCATCCTCCGAATATGTGCGTTCGAACGTGCCGCCAAGCTGGCCTTCCACCGCCATGCGCAGCAGGCGCGAACCGAAGCCCTCGCGATCCGATTCGCCGGGTAGGCCGCAGCTTCGCGCATTTTCGCGCCAGGTGACGCAGATATTGCCCGTGTCGCTGCAATCGTCCTCCACCGCGACCGTCACGGTTCCCTCGGGGCAGGACAGCGCGCCATATTTGGCGGAATTGGTCGCCAGTTCGTGGAATATCAGCGCCAGCGGCGTGGCGGCGCGTGGTCCGATCGCGATTCCCGGACCGCTTATACTGAACCGTTCCTCGCCGGGGGTTCCATAGGGCGCAAGCAGGTCTGCCAGCAGGCCGGAAAGTGTGTTCGCCGTTGGTCCGTGATCGGGGCGGACGTAATTGTGCGCCGTATTCAGGTCGCGAATCACCTGATTGAGCTCCGCCGCGAATTCCGCAACCTCCGGTTTCCCGCGCGAACGGATCGCGACAAGGCCGGAGACGACGGCGAAGATGTTCTTGATCCGGTGCGACAGCTCGTTTGCCAGCAGGTCGCGCGTGTCGGAAAGACGGTGCTGGCGATCGACGTCGATCACCGTTCCGAACCAGCGCTTGCGGTCGGGACCGACCGCGGCCCGGACTGCCCGTGACAGCATCCATCGGTAGCCGCCATCCGCCAGTTTCAAGCGCCATTCATATTCGAACGGCTCGCCGCTGTGGAGCGAGGCCAGGAACTCGCCCGATGTCGCCTGCCAGTCCTCGGGATGGATCGCAGTGCGCCAGTCGGCGGCTACCCGGGGTTTGGGAAGACCCGTCAGCTCCTCCCATTGGGCGTTCACATGATCGAAATTGCCATCTTCGTCGGCCGACCAGGCGATGCCCGGCACGCTGTCGATCATGCGCTGCAAATAGCTTTCGCGGACATCGAGTGCTCGCTGGGCGCTCTCGCTCAGCCGCTGCTGGGATATCCGTCGCATGACGCTCTTGGCCAGAACCGAAAGGGCTTCGCGTTGCAGTGGCGACAACCCGTGGTCGCGCGGTACGGTGTCGATGATACACAATGCGCCGAGCGGGGCGCCTTCAGTCGATATCAACGGGTGGCCGGCATAGAACCGGATATGCGGTGGCCCGGCGACTAGCGGATTGTCGGCGAAACGCCGGTCCTCAAGTGTATCGTGTATCACCATGGGGTCCCCCCCCAGCATGGCATGCGCGCAAAAGCTGTTCGAGCGGGGAGTGTCGCGGGCTTCGAGGCCGGTGCGGGACAGGAAGCTCTGCTGCTCCTTTTCGACCATCGTGACCATCGCGATCGGGGCGTCGCAAATCCGCGCGACGAGGTCGACGACCTCCTGCAATTCCGGGTCGTCCACCAGCCCCTTCGTGCCGTGGGCGGCCAGAATCGAGAGGCGCTTGTCCTCGTCGCAATGGGCATCGGAGGGTGATTGCCCGTCCGGCCACAGGATGTTGTCCTTGCGAAACATTTCGGGAGCAAGCGCCTAGGAGCAAGCGCCAATTTCGTAAAGTATATAACGGCCATGCGCGCGCCACCGGCCTATTCGGTTTGCCCAGTGCCGCCTGCTCCGCTATCGGCGCGCGCATACGATTTTCGCGAGGCGTTTGAGGAGAGACCATGCGCGCGACCCCCGATTTCGATTTCCAGCTCGGCGAAAGTGCCGAAATGATCCGCGAGAGCGTGTCTCGCTTCGCCGACGAACAGATCGCTCCGCTGGCAGACAAGGTCGATCGCGAGGATTACTTCCCGAAGTCCGAGCTGTGGCAGCAGATGGGCGAGCTGGGCCTGCACGGCATCACTGTGAACGAAGAGGATGGCGGGCTCGGTCTCGGCTATCTGGAGCATGTCATCGCGGTCGAGGAAGTCAGCCGTGCGAGCGCGAGCGTGGGCCTCAGCTATGGGGCGCATTCCAACCTCTGCGTCAACCAGATTGCACGCTGGGGTAACACGGAACAAAAGGCTAAATACCTTCCGAAGCTCATCAGCGGCGAGCATGTGGGCAGCCTGGCGATGAGCGAGGCAGGCGCAGGTTCGGACGTCGTCTCGATGAAGGCGAAGGCCGAGAAGGTCGATGGCGGGTATGTGCTCAACGGCACGAAGTTCTGGATCACCAACGCGCCTTACGCCGATACGCTGGTGGTCTATGCCAAGACTTCGCCCGACGCCGCCAGCCGCGGCATCACCACCTTCCTGATCGAGAAGGATTTCGATGGCTTTTCGATCGGCCAGAAGATCGAGAAGGTCGGCATGCGCGGCTCGCCCACGGCCGAGCTCGTGTTCGACGATTGCTTCGTTCCGGAAGAGAACGTGATGGGTCCCGAAAACGGCGGCGTCGGCGTGCTGATGAGCGGGCTGGATTATGAGCGCGTGGTCCTTGCCGGATTGCAATTGGGCGTGATGCAGGCCTGCCTCGACACGGTCATCCCCTACCTTCGCGAGCGCAAGCAGTTCGGCAAGCCCATCGGCAGTTTCCAGCTTATGCAGGCCAAGGTGGCGGACATGTATGTCGCGCTGCAATCGGCGCGTGCCTACACCTATGCCGTGGCCAAGAGCTGCGATGCGGAGAAGACCACCCGCTTCGATGCGGCCGGCGCGATCCTGCTGGCATCGGAAAACGCCTTCCGCGTGGCCGCCGAAAGCGTTCAGGCACTGGGCGGCGCGGGCTACACGCTCGACTGGCCGGTGGAACGGTACATGCGCGATGCCAAGCTGCTCGACATCGGCGCTGGCACCAACGAAATCCGCCGCATGCTGATCGGCCGCGAACTGATCGGGGCGGCGGGGTGAGCGCAGACGAGGACTACGTCTACGACGAGGAAAGTGGCGAGTGGATGCCCGCTTCGGAGCTGGCAGCAAAGCAGGCTGCGACCGAAAATGTCGAGGTCCGCGACGCGGTTGGCAACCTGCTGCAGGATGGCGACCAGGTCACGCTGGTCAAGGATCTCAACGTGAAGGGAGCGGGCCAAACACTGAAGCAAGGCACGCTCATCAAGTCGATCCGGCTGACCGGCGATGCGCAGGAAATCGACTGCAAATATCCCGGCATTAAGGGCCTCGTCCTGCGTGCCGAATTCGTCAAGAAGCGTTAGGGCAAACCAATGACTGCACCCGTTCTCACTTCCACGCTCGACCGGGAGGCGCCCGACGCAAAGGCGCGCTTCGAGCATAACACATCGCTCGCAGCGGACCTGCGCTCCACCGTTGCTGCCGCCGCACTGGGTGGCTCCGAAGGAAGCCGTGAGCGGCATGTCGGACGGGGCAAGCTCTTGCCGCGTGAGCGTGTCGAGCGGCTGCTCGATCCGGGAAGCCCGTTTCTCGAGATCGGCCAGCTCGCCGCCAATGGCATGTATAAAGACACGATCAACGGCGCGGGGATGATCGCCGGGATCGGGCGCGTCTCGGGTCGGCAGGTGATGATCGTGTGCAACGATGCCACGGTGAAGGGCGGCACCTATTACCCGATGACGGTCAAGAAGCATCTGCGCGCGCAGGAGATCGCGCAGGAGAACCGCCTGCCTTGCATCTATCTGGTCGATAGCGGCGGGGCGAACCTGCCACACCAGGCCGAGGTCTTCCCGGACCGCGACCATTTCGGGCGCATCTTCTTCAACCAGGCCAATATGAGCGCGCTGGGCATCCCGCAGATCGCCTGCGTGATGGGGAGCTGCACGGCGGGCGGGGCTTACGTGCCCGCCATGTCCGACGAGACGGTGATCGTGCGCAATCAGGGCACGATCTTCCTTGCCGGGCCGCCGCTGGTGAAGGCGGCGACGGGCGAGGAAATTAGCGCCGAGGATCTGGGCGGCGGCGATCTCCACGCCAAGAAAAGCGGCGTGGTCGATCATCTGGCCGAGAATGACGAACACGCGCTCACCATCGTGCGCGATATCGTGTCGCATCTCGGCGATAATTGTGCCGAGGCGAAGAATATCGAGCTGCGCGATCCGCGCCCGCCGAAATTCGATGCCGACGATCTCTATGCGCTGATTCCCGACGATGTGCGCGCGCCCTACGATGTGCACGAGGTCATCGCCCGCCTCGTCGACGGCAGCGAATTTCACGAGTTCAAGCAGCATTACGGCAGCACGTTGGTCTGCGGCTTTGCGCATATCTGGGGCATGCCGGTGGCGATCCTCGCCAATAACGGCGTACTGTTTTCCGAAAGCGCGCAGAAGGGCGCGCATTTTATCGAGCTTGCCTGCCAGCGGCGTATTCCGCTGCTGTTCCTGCAAAATATCTCCGGCTTCATGGTTGGCGGCAAATACGAGGCGGAGGGGATCGCCAAGCATGGTGCGAAGCTGGTCACCGCCGTCGCCACCGCGACCGTGCCCAAAGTGACGGTCGTGATCGGCGGTAGCTTCGGCGCGGGCAATTACGGCATGTGCGGCCGCGCCTATAGCCCGCGCTTCCTGTTCACCTGGCCCAATGCGCGCATTTCGGTGATGGGCGGCGAGCAGGCCGCGTCGGTCCTCGCCACCGTTCACCGCGACGCCGATAGCTGGACCGACGAACAGGCCGAGGAGTTCAAAGCCCCGATCCGCCAGAAATACGAGGATGAGGGCAATCCCTATTACGCCACCGCGCGCCTGTGGGACGATGGCGTGATCGACCCGGCGCAGACCCGCGATGTGCTCGGCCTCGCGTTTGCCGCCTGCCTCGAAGCACCGATTCCGGAGAAGCCGCAATTCGGCGTGTTCAGGATGTAACCGTCGGGAAACCGCGGCATCCCTATCGCTTTCCCCGACGTAACTGCTACGCCTGCGTTCGAGGGAGAGTAAATTGTCGTCCAACGGGCCTCGCCGCAAGCGATCGATCCTGTCGCGCATCGTGCGGCGTGTCATCGTGGCGATTTACCACTGGAAGGGCTGGAAGCTCGACGGACATCTGCCAGACATTCCGAAATACGTAATCGCCGGTGCGCCGCATTCATCGAATTGGGACTTCGTGTTCTTCATCGGTGCAACCGCGGAAGAGGGCGTCGAGCCGAACTTCATGGGCAAACACACGCTGTTCCGGGGTATCTTGAAAAGCTTCATGCTGGATATGGGCGGAATTCCCATCGACCGGACCAAGCGGACCAATATGGTCGATCAGATCGCCGCCGAATTCGACCGGCGCGAGCGGCTGGCGCTGGTGATTGCGGCGGAAGGTACGCGCAGATCGAAGGGCGAATGGAAATCGGGCTTCTACAATATCGCCCGTGCCGCCAACGTGCCGATCGTTCCGGTATGGGTATGTAACGAGCGCAAACTTCTCGGCTTCGGTCCGGCGATCGAACCCACGGGAAGTTATGCGCAGACCCTGCTGGAGATCGCCCGCTTCATGCGCTCCAAACTGCCCGATTACGGGCGGTTCAAGGTACTGGAACAACAGGCTATGCGCCTGATGGAGGAGGACAGAGGATGATCGTCGAAGCGCTATTGGCCAATGCCGTGATTTTGCTGGGACTGGCGCTGATCCTGTGGGTGATTTCCCTGCAGATCGACGATGTGAGCTTTGTCGATGCCTATTGGGGCGGGGGGATGGCGCTGATGGCGCTGGTAAGCTGGCTCAGGCTCTACGATCCCGGGCCGCTGGCGACCTTGCTGATGGCGATGACAGTCATCTGGGGCGCGCGGCTGTGCCTGTATCTCTTCCTTCGCTGGCGGCGCGAGGGCGAGGATAAACGCTACAAGCGCATACTCAGGACGGATCGCGAAAATGGGCGCTTCGCGCTGGCCGCGCTTACCAAGGTCTTTCTCGGTCAGTCGGTCCTGCTCTTCCTGGTCTCCAGCCCCGCGCAATACGGAATTCTGGAAGCCAGCGCACTGACGCCGATCAGCGGGCTGGCACTGATCGGGTTGACGCTCTGGGCGGTGGGTATAGTCTTCGAATGGGTCGGCGACTGGCAACTCGCCCGCTTCAAGGCGAATGCGGCGAATGACGGCAAAGTGATGGACAAGGGGCTGTGGCGCTATACCCGCCATCCCAACTATTTCGGCGATGCGTGCGTGTGGTGGGGCATATGGCTTGCCGCGGCCTCGGCGGGCTGGTGGGTCGCCGCCGCGACCGTTATCGGACCGCTATTCCTTACATTCACGCTGACCCGATGGTCGGGCGCGCCCCTGCTCGAAGGCGGGATGAAGAAATCGCGGCCCGGATACGCGGAATACCGGGCGCGGACCTCTGCCTTCTTCCCGCTTCCGCCGAAGAAATCCTTGAGCTGAATCAAGCGGGGGGTTTAACCGGCACGCACGCGTCCCTAATTTGCGGCAGAAGCCGATTTGGGAGCGTGCCGGCGTGAGCGGGAAGGACATCGACGAATTACGCAGCCGCTTCGCGCGTGAGGCGATGGCGCTGCTGGAGCGTACCGGCGAGGAAGTCACCCGGACCCGGCTCGCAGCCGAGCTGGGCGTCGCGCGCAGCCGGGTGGAAACGGTCTTCCCCGAAGATGGCGACCTTTTCGACGCCATCACCGCCGAATGGTTCGCACCCAAGCTGGCCGTGATGGACGAGGTCATGGCTTCCGATCTGCCGCCACGGCGCAAGATGTACGAATTTTTCGCCCGGCGCTTTCGCCTGTTGCGGCAGAACTTCCGCGACGATCCGGCGACCTTCAACCTCTATGTCGAGATGGGGGAACGCTATTTCGAATATGCGCGCAGCTATATCGATCTGGGTGACCACTATCTGTGCGAACTCATCGCGGAGGCGCAGGCCGAAGGTTTCCTCGAGGGGCTCGATGTCGATACGGCCATGTCGCTGATCAATCAGATGGTGCTGTGTTATATCCAACCCTATATGATCGCCATGCTCAACGAGCGGCTGAGCGAGGAGAAGCTCGCGCTTATCGTGGCGGCGATTTTCGATGGGCTGAACGCGAAGGATGGTGGCGCGCGCGGCACACAGGACATCCGCGCCGCCTGATCAGCCCGGTGGTTCCGCGGTTTGCGCCGCGGCCGGAGCGCGCTGTTCGGCGAAAATGCCCCAGCCTGCCAGGAAAAGCCCGCAAACCAGCGGGCCGACGACGATGCCCGACAGACCCATCATGGCGATCCCGCCCAGCGTGGTGACGAGAATGAGCCAGTCGGGTATGCCCGTGTCCCGACCGACGAGGATCGGACGCAGGACGTTGTCCGCCATGCCGATCAGCGCAACGCCGGACACGATGACGGCGATCCCTTCCCAGATCGCCCCGGTTGCCAGCAAATAGATCGCCGCCGGTACCCAGACGATCGCCGGGCCGAGCGCGGGCAGCAGCGAGGCGATCGCCATGATTACGCCGAGCAGCAGGACCGAGGGCACCCCCACGATCCAGAAGGTCAGCGCCCCCAGCGCGCCCTGTACCAGGCCGACCACGACCGAACCCTTGATCGTGGCGCGCACAATGGTGAGGAAGCGCTCCGCCAGCCGGTCGGCAACCCCGCGTTCCATCGGCAGCGCCGCGAGAACGGCATCGCCAACCATGCGCCCGTCGCGCAGCAGGAAAAAGCCGACATAGAGCGCGATGCCGAAGCTGAGAACGAAACCGAAAACGCTGCCGCCGATGGCGAGCGCTTGCTGCGCGATCAGCCCGAGGCTGGCCTGGACGAATGCCGTCACGCGCTCCTGCACGGCGCTCAGCTCGCCGAAACCGGCACTTGCCAGCGATGCCTGTATATTGGCCGGAAGAGCGCTGAAGACCTGCTCGAAATACATCGCGACATCGATGTCGCCTTCGCTGAACGCCAGGAAGAGCCCGGCGGCCTCGTCGACCACGGCACTGCCGATCCACAAAGACGGCAAAACCACGGCGAAAAGGATCACCACCATGCTGGCCAGCGCCGACTGGCTTTCCTTCCCGGGGCGCCGGAGAAGGAACCAACGGTAGAGCGGCTGAAAGACGATCGCGCCCATCGCCGCCCAGAGCAGCGGGCGGGCGAAGGGAAGGACCACCATCAGCAACGCTAAGGTGACAAGACCCAAAAAGAGCAGAAAACCCCGCTGTTCGACCGGTTCGGTTGTCCGCTCCGCGCTCATCCGGTCAAATGTCCAGATTGGCGACGTTGAGCGCGTTGTCTTGAATGAACTCGCGGCGCGGTTCGACCACATCGCCCATCAGACGGGTAAAGATCTCGTCGGTCACATCCGCATCTTCGACCTTGACCTGCAACAGGGCGCGGTTGTCGGGGTCGAGCGTGGTCTCCCACAATTGCTCGGCGTTCATTTCGCCCAGCCCCTTATAGCGCTGGATCTTCTGGCCCTTGCGCCCCGCGGCCATGACGGCGTCGAGCAGCTGCGTCGGCAGTGTGATCGCATCGTCCGCGAGGGTGACGACATCCTCTTCCGCGTCGCTCGCATCGGCCTCTTCAGGCTCTGCGGTGGTGCCACCACGGACCAATCGCAGGGGCGAGGAATAGACGTCGGCGAAGTCCTGCGCGATCCGGTCGAGCTTGCGCGCTTCGGCACTGTCGAGGAATGCCGGATCGATTTCGTGAACGTCGGTTACGCCGCGCCACACCCGATTGAGCCGGACCTTGCCGTCCTCGCCGATCTCCGCGCTCCAGCGCGCTTCGGGATCGCCCATCTGAAGGTGCTTCGCCGCGCGGTCGAGCGCTGCCACGCGGTCACTCGCGGGAGCAAGGGCACCCGCGATCGCCATCGCCTCGATCAGGTCGGTCTTGTATTTGCGCGGCACGAAGCCGAGCAGGTTGCGCATGCGCAAGCCGTGCTCGACCAGCGCTTCGAGCTCGCCCCCGCCGCGCGCCGCGCCGCCCTGCGCTTCGAGCACGCGCCCCTCGAGCCCTTGCGCGATCAAATAGCGATCATAGGCCGCCTGGTCCTTGAGATAGACTTCGCTCTTTCCACGCGCCACCTTGTAGAGCGGCGGCTGCGCGATGAAGAGGTGCCCGGCCTTGACGATTTCGGGCATCTGGCGGTGGAAGAAGGTCAGCAGCAGGGTGCGGATATGCGCGCCGTCGACATCGGCGTCGGTCATGATCACGATCTTGTGATAGCGCAGTTTCTCGAGGTTGAATTCGTCGCGCAGGCCCGTGCCCATCGCCTGGATCAGCGTGCCCACTTCCTTCGAACCGATGATGCGATCGAAGCGCGCGCGCTCGACATTGAGGATCTTGCCCTTCAGCGGAAGGATCGCCTGCGTCTTGCGGTCGCGGCCCTGCTTGGCGCTGCCGCCTGCCGAATCGCCTTCGACCAGGAAGAGTTCGCAGTTTTCGGGATTGCGATCCTGGCAGTCGGCCAGCTTGCCCGGCAGCGAAGCGATGCTCATCGCGCCCTTGCGGCTCATCTCGCGGGCGCGGCGCGCCGCCTCGCGCGCAGCGGCGGCGTCGATCACTTTCTGGATGATCTGCTTGGCATCGTTCGGATTTTCCTCGAGCCACTCGGTCATCTTTTCGCCCATGAGCGATTCCAGCGGCTGGCGGACTTCGGAGGAAACCAGCTTGTCCTTGGTCTGCGAGCCGAACTTGGGATCGGGCAGCTTGACCGAGACGATCGCGGTCAGGCCTTCGCGCATGTCCTCGCCCGACAGGCTGACCTTTTCCTTCTTCATCAGGCCGCTGGCGCTGGCGTAATTGTTGAGCGTGCGAGTCAACGCAGTGCGGAACGCAGCAAGGTGGGTGCCGCCGTCACGCTGCGGGATGTTGTTGGTGAAGCACAGGACGTTTTCGTAATAGCTGTCGTTCCATTCCAAGGCGACGTCGATACCAATGCCGTCCTTTTCCGCGCTCACTGAAATCGGTTCGGCGACCAGCGCCTGCTTGTTGCGGTCGAGATATTTGACGAAGGCCGCAATCCCGCCCTCGTAGAACAAGTCGTGCTCCAGCGGTTCCTCGTGACGCTTGTCGCGCAACAGGATGCGCACGCCCGAATTGAGGAAGGCGAGTTCGCGATAGCGATGCTCGAGCTTTTCGAAATCGTATTCGATGACGTTCTTGAAGGTCTCTTCCGACGCCTTGAAGGTGACGCGCGTGCCCTTCTTGAACCCGTTTTCGTCCGGGTTCTGCTCGACCTTCGGCGCATCGCCCACCACGCGCAGGGATTCCACCGCATCGCCGTGCTCGAAGCGCATCCAGTGTTCCTTGCCGTCGCGCCAGATGGTCAGTTCGAGCCATTCGGACAGCGCGTTGACGACCGAAACGCCCACGCCGTGCAGGCCGCCTGAAACCTTGTAGGCATTGTCGTCGCTCGTATTCTCGAACTTACCGCCCGCATGCAGCTGGGTCATGATGACCTCGGCCGCCGAAACGCCTTCTTCCTTGTGCATATCGACCGGAATGCCGCGGCCATTGTCTTCCACGCTCACCGAGCCATCGGGGTTGAGCTCGATCAAAACGAGGTCGCAGTGCCCCGCCAGCGCTTCGTCGATGGCGTTGTCCGACACCTCGAACACCATGTGGTGCAGGCCCGATCCGTCGTCGGTATCGCCGATATACATGCCGGGGCGTTTGCGCACCGCGTCGAGGCCTTTGAGGACCTTGATCGAATCCGCGCCGTAACCGTTCTTTTTCGGCGCTTCGGCGCCCGCATTCTCAGGGGTATCGTTCATGCCGATCATATAGGCTTTCGGCGGCGGAATTCCAAAGTTTCAAGGCTGATTTTACCCACAGATTGGCGCGGCGGCGGTTGCAGCTGCAACCGGTTGATTTCGGTACGCGAAAGGCGCATCCAGACCGCATGCTTTCGGTACTCGACATATTCCGGATCGGGATCGGTCCTTCATCCTCTCACACAGTTGGACCGATGCGGATTGCGCGGACATTCGTACGGGGGCTGGCGAAGTCGGGACGGCTGGAGCGTACCGCGCGTGTCGCGGTCGAACTGCAGGGCTCGCTCGCGCTGACCGGCGTGGGGCACGGCACGGTCGATGCCTCGATCCTCGGCCTCATGGGCTTCGCGCCCGATACGACCTGCCCGGACGAGGCGGCGGACGCGCTTGATCGGGTGCGGAACGACAAATCGCTCGCGCTTGGCGGGAAGAGGAATATCGCTTTCGATCCGGCAACCGATATCGAGCTTGCCGGGCATATCATTCCGGATTTGCACCCCAACGGCATGACGTTGACGGCCTACGATGACGACGGCGCGCAACTTTCGCAGCGAACCTATTACTCGACCGGTGGGGGCTTCGTTGCTTCCGAAGCGCAATTGAAGCGCAAGCCGAAGGACGACCGGATCAATACCGGCACGCCGGTGCCACACGATTTCGGCTCGGCCGAGGAATTGCTGGCTGCCTGTGCTAGCACGGGCCTGCCTATCGCACACCTGGTACTTGCCAACGAAGACGCATTCCGCCCGCGCGAAAAGACACTCGCGGGCATCGACCGTGTCGCGGCGGCGATGGACCAGTGTATCGATCGCGGGCTGTCGCAGCGCGGCATTTTGCCAGGTGGGCTTAAGGTTGCCCGTCGCGCGCCGGATCTGTGGGACAAGCTGTCCGCCAATCCTCAGTCGAACGAGCGCGAGCAATTGTTCGACTGGCTCAACTGCTACGCCATGGCGGTCAACGAGGAAAACGCTGCCGGGGGGCGCGTGGTCACCGCGCCGACCAATGGTGCGGCCGGGATCATCCCGGCGGTGATCCGCTTCTATTGCGAGGAGGAAGGCGCGCGTTGTAGCGAGAAGCGCCGCACTTTCCTGCTTACCGCCGGAGCGATCGGCCTGCTTTACAAGCAGCGCGCCAGCATTTCGGGTGCGGAGATGGGCTGCCAGGGCGAGGTCGGCGTTGCCTGTTCGATGGCGGCCGGCGGGCTCGCCGCACTGTGGGGCGGCTCACCGCAACAGGTCGCCAGCGCAGCGGAGATCGGCATGGAGCACAATCTCGGCCTCACCTGCGATCCCGTAGGTGGTCTGGTCCAGGTGCCGTGTATCGAGCGCAACGCCATCGGCGCGGTAAAGGCAGTCAATGCCGCGCGGCTGGCGCTTCATAGAACGGGCGCCGAAAGCTGCGTCAGTCTGGACCAGGTGATCGAAACGATGCGCCAGACCGGGCTCGACATGTCGACCAAATATAAGGAGACGAGCCAGGGCGGTCTGGCGGTTAACGTCATCGAATGCTGACGCTGTTCGCAGTGGTGGGCTCGGTGTCGGGAGCGCTGGTCCTGGGCGCTGTCTGGGGCCTCTACGGGACCTTCCGCGCGCGTGTGGAGGGGGTGGTGGTCGCCATTGCGGGCGGAGCGCTGCTGCTTTCGCTGGTGCTCGACCTCGTGCAGCCCGCAATCGAGAAGAGTTCGATGATAACCGCGCTGCTGGGGGTTCTGGCGGGCGCGGGGGTCTTCGCGGTGGTCGATTATTGGATCGACGAGAAATGGGGCTCGCAAGGTGGCGGCGGAATGCTCGCCGCGGTCACGCTCGATGGTATTCCCGAAAACCTCGCGCTTGGTGTGGCCCTGATCGGTGCGGGGGCGCACGAAGCTGCGGCGCTGGCGGGATCGATCCTGATCTCCAACCTGCCCGAAGCGGCCAGCGGGGCACGGTCGATGCGCGAAGAGCAGGCGTTCTCCAAGGGGCACATACTCGCGATATGGGCGGGAACCGCGGCAATCCTGTCGCTGGCGGCGGTGCTGGGAAACACGCTGTTTGCCGCGCTCAATCAAGATCTTCTGGCGTTCATAAGCTGTGTCGCGGCAGGCGCGGTCGCGGCAAGCCTGACGACCGAAATCATGCCCAAGGCGCACGAACAGGCGCGCCACTGGGCAGGTTTCGCGACCGCGGTGGGATTGCTGCTGGCTCTGGTGCTGCATTCGCTGGGCGGCGGATAGGCTATCGACAGCGCGGCGATTGGCCCTAGTGTAAACAGCATGGGAGAAAAACAGATAGCCACGCTGGCCGAACCCTTCGGCAGCTTTCCACACATCATCGCCGACAATGCCGCCGCCTTGGGCGGGCAAGTCGCCATACGCGACGACGAGGCCGAGCTAAGCTGGGCCGATCTGGGCGACAGGGTCGAACGGATCGCCGCCCGGCTGGTCGAGGATGGGCTCGAGCGCGGCCAGTCGGTCGCGATCCTGGGCCATTCCTCGATTCCCTATGCGCTCGTGTTTCTCGCCGCCATTCGCGCCGGGGGCGTGGCCGCGCCGCTGACCACCAGCGCCAGTCCCGGCCAGCTTGCCGGGATGGCGCGCGATTCGGGCGCGCGTCACATCTTCGTCGATCGCGCGAAGCTGGCCGAACTGGGCGAGGATTGCTTCGCGGGCATGACGCGAATCGTGCTCGACGAGGAACTCGACGGTTGGATGGCGGCGGAAGGGACCATGGCGCCAGCTTACGATCCGCAGCCGGGCGATCCGTTCAACATCATCTATTCCAGCGGGACGACAGGCACGCCCAAGGGCATCGTGCATTCGCATCTCATGCGCTGGCGACAATTCGCGTCGACTGCGGCAAGCTGGCTCGAAAGCGGCCTGCCGGTCCGCACGCTGGCATCCACGCCGCTCTATTCGAATACCACCATGGTCGCCTTCCTGCCGCCGCTTCTGGCGGGCGGGACGGTGCGGGTGATGCGCAAATTCGATTGTTTGCGCTGGCTCGAGTGGGCGCAGCAAGACCGGACGAGCGCGACCATGCTGGTGCCGGTGCAATATCGCCGCCTGATGCAGGAGCCGCGCTTCGACGAATTCGACCTTTCGGCGCTGCAGCTCAAATACTGCACCTCGGCGCCTTTCCCCGCCGAACTCAAGCGCGAGGTGCTCGACCGCATGCCGGGCGCGCTGATCGAAATCTACTCGATGACCGAAGGCGGGGTCGTTTGCCTGCTCGAAGCGCACAAGTTTCCCGACAAGCTGCACACGGTCGGGCGTCCCGCCCCGGGAAGCGAACTGAAAGTGCTCGATGACGAGGATATTCCGGTGGCCCCGGGCGAGGCGGGCAATCTGATCGGGCGCAGCCAGACGATGATGGAAGGCTACAAGAACCAGCCCGACAAAACGCGCGAGGGATACTGGACCGATCCCGATACGGGCGAGGTCTGGCAGCGGATGGGGGATATCGGCCGCGTCGATGCAGAGGGGTTCGTCGAACTGGTCGGACGCGCGAAAGACATGATTATTTCGGGCGGGTTCAATATCTTCCCGGTCGATCTGGAAGATGAACTCGTCCGTGAGGACGACGTGGTCGAGGCAGCGGTGATCGGTGTACCGAGCGAGCGCTGGGGCGAAACCCCGGTCGGCTTCGTGACCGTGCGGGATGGCGCTCGCGACTGCGAGGCGATTCGCGCGGGCGTCAACGCACGGCTGGGCAAGACGCAGCGTCTCGCCCAACTCCACGCAATCGACGAAATGCCGCGCAGCCATATCGGCAAGCTGCTCAAGACAGACCTCCGCGCGGAAGCGGAGCGGCGCGGCCTGCCCGGTTAGGCGCTGGCCGCCGAGAGTAGGAGACTCGACACTCCCGTCGCGAGAATCAGGGCGGCAATACGGGTGAGCGAGACCGGCATGGCAAGGCTCCTTGCGTCAAAGTGCAAGAATGTTCGCGTTCGGCTTGTCGAAAGGTACACGGCCCTGCTTGGCCGAAACGTTTCGAGACGCGGCGCCGACTTCTTGGGGGGAGGGAGAGGAATGTCGGCGGCCGCGTCTCTACTCGCTGCCATATCGCCTCGCCGGTGCGGGGGCCGATAGCCTGCCGCTGGTGGCGAGGAAGGCCAGAAACGTGGCTGCTTGGGGGGCCAGCGCTTCTGTAACTCGTCCGGGACGGGAGTGTCAGGGTTCACCGTCCGGCTGTGAGTAGGAAATAATCTTTCATGCCCGCGTACAAAAGTGAGAAAAGATCGAAAGATGTTGCGTTTTACGCAAGGGCGAAGGAGCGCCTTCCTGGCGACGAAACCCGACCTCCCCCGATTACCTGGGTCTAAGTAGGCGATTTGGCTGTCGAATTGCATGTCGGTAACCAGCCGCGGCGGAAGAGCGTGCGGCAAGCATCGGTAAGCAAAAGAGCAAAAACACGGTGCCGGATCGTGCGATCGTTGCGCCTTTGCGGATAATTCTCCGGCACTGCGCGGCAATCGTCCGAGCGGCGCTGGACAGGCACGGCGTGCTGCTCTTAACGGGATGGCCATGCAGGCAGAACATCTTCCCGATTCCATTCTCATCGTCGACTTCGGCAGCCAGGTCACCCAGCTCATCGCACGTCGTGTGCGCGAAGCGGGCGTATACTCCGAGATCGCGCCTTTCACACAGGCGGAGGAGGCGTTCCATCGCCTGCGGCCCAAGGGCATCATCCTGTCCGGTTCGCCCGCCAGCGTGTGCGACGAGGGCAGCCCGCGTGCCCCACAGGTGCTGTTCGACAGCGGATTGCCGATCCTCGGCATCTGTTATGGTCAGCAGGTGATGAGCCAGCAATTGGGCGGCGAGGTCCGTCCCGGGCATGAGACTGGCGAAGGCGGGGAGTTCGGCCGCGCCTATCTCACCGTGACCGAGGATTGCGCGCTGTTCGACGGTCTGTGGAAGACCGGCGAGCGCCACCAGGTCTGGATGAGCCATGGCGACAAGGTCACCCAGTTCGCCCCCGGCTTCAAGATCGTCGCGACCAGCGACGGTGCACCCTTCGCGGTGATCGCCGACGAAGAGCGCAAGTACTACGGCACCCAGTTCCACCCCGAAGTGGTCCACACGCCCGACGGCGGCAAGCTGCTCGCCAATTTCGTGCGCCATGTCTGCGGGCTCGCTGGCGACTGGACCATGGCCGAATTCCGTAAGACCAAGATCGAGGAAATCCGCGAACAGGTGGGTGACGGCAAGGTCATTTGCGGCTTGTCGGGCGGTGTCGATTCCGCTGTTGCCGCAGTGCTCATTCACGAAGCGATCGGCGATCAGCTGACCTGCGTATTCGTCGATCACGGCCTTATGCGCATGAACGAAGCAGAGCAGGTCGTGACTCTGTTTCGCGACCACTACAATATCCCGCTCGTCCATGTGAACGCGGAGGAAATGTTCCTTGGCGGTCTCGAAGGCCAGACCGACCCCGAGAAGAAGCGCAAGTTCATCGGCGGCGCATTCATCGACCTGTTCGAGGCCGAGGCGAAGAAGATCGGCGGCGCGGATTTCCTCGCGCAGGGTACGCTCTACCCCGATGTGATCGAAAGCGTTTCCTTCACCGGCGGACCGAGCGTCACGATCAAGAGCCACCACAATGTCGGGGGCCTGCCCGAGCGCATGAACATGAAGCTGGTCGAACCCTTGCGCGAATTGTTCAAGGACGAGGTGCGCGAACTGGGCCGCGAGCTGGGCCTGCCGGACATCTTCGTCGGCCGCCATCCCTTCCCCGGGCCTGGCCTCGCGATCCGCATCCCGGGAGAAGTCACGAAAGAGCGCTGCGATATCCTGCGCAAGGCCGATGCGATCTATCTCGAGGAAATTCGCAATGCCGGTCTCTATGATGCGATCTGGCAGGCCTTCGCCGTTCTGCTGCCGGTCAAGACCGTCGGCGTGATGGGCGACGGGCGTACCTATGACAGCGTATGCGGCCTTCGCGCGGTGACCAGTACCGACGGCATGACCGCCGACATCTACCCCTTCGACAGCGCTTTTCTCAGCCGCGTCGCGACGCGCATCATCAACGAAGTGCAGGGCATCAACCGCGTGGTCTACGACTATACCAGCAAGCCCCCCGGTACGATCGAGTGGGAGTGAAGCGAGGCGGGGTCGCACCCGGTGTCTGCGAGCCCGTTCCGTAAACTTATCTCGAGGCGGTTCGTCGAAACTTGATCTGAATCAACGCCTTTCACGCGAATCGCCTGCATGATGTGACCACAACCGTACAAGCGGGAGCCACGCAATGTTCCGAATGATGCTCATCCTGTTGCCGATTGTGGCGACGTCTTTGATGGGAATGGCCGTCATCGCGGTGCTGTCGATGGATATGAATGCCGAATGGCAACCGATCGCCATCGCTGCGGCTGCGGGATTGATCGTTTCGTTTCCGATTTCCTGGTTCGTTGGCAGGCGGATAGTGGCGGTGACGGGCTGGGGCAACTGACGGTCGGCGAAGCGCTGGCTTGCTGGCCCGGCAGTCGCTGGATTATTCCGGCGCGATGCAGCTCTCTCTCGGTCCCGATCCACGTGCCGAAACGCTCCGGCGCCTCCAGCTCCTGCTGGTGCAGCGCTTCGGACATATAGGGCGGGCCACGGCGGAAAGGCGGAGACCCGAATGGGCGATCGTGCAGGGCGTGATCGGGGCGCGAACCAAGTCGGAGGTTTCGAACGCGGCGACCGATCGGTTGCTGACACGCTATGGCAGTTGGGAAGGTGTGGCGGGGGCACCGCTCGATGCGCTTCAGCAGGAACTGGCTTCGCAGACCTACCCCAATATCGCGGCGGAGCGGCTCAAGTCATGCCTCACCGATCTGATCGAGCGACGCGGCGCGGTGGACCTGTCGCATCTGGAGCGGATGGATACGGGCGATGCGATGGACTGGCTTGAACAGCTCCCTGGCGTCGGGCGCAAAATCGCTGCCGGGGTGATGAATGCCTCGACACTGGATCGCCGCGCGATAGTGCTCGATTCGCATCACCGGCGCATCCTCCAGCGCATGGGCCTGGTGCCGCCAAAAGCCAGCACGGCGCGCGCCTTCGATGCCATCATGCCCGCAATGCCCGAGGAATGGTCTGCCGCAGACTATGACGAGCATCACTTGCTGATGAAGAAACTCGGCCAGACATGGTGCCGCCCATCCTCACCGGCTTGTTCCGATTGCCCGGCCCAAGCGCTGTGCGAGACGGGGCGCAAACAGGCTGAAGAGATCAGGCGGTAACGCGTGCCATTTTATAGGCGGCAAACAGCAGCGCACCGCCGGCGCACCGATCAAGCACCCTCACAACCCGACCTGGAATACCACTTCGCGAGATACCGTGGCCCAGCGCAGCATATATCGTATAGACCAGGCAATCGAGGACCAGCGTTGTCGCTCCCATAATTGCGATCTGCGGTGCAATGGGCGCGGCCGTATCGAGAAACTGCGGGAGGATGGCGGCAAAATAAAGCAGCGCTTTGGGGTTGGCGAACTCGACCACGAAGCCGCGCGAAAAAAGGTGCGTTGCAGGTCGTTCGTCACCCGGCCTGACGGTGAGGGTGGTGCTCTTGCCCGTGATCGCGCCGATTCCGAGATAGATCAGGTATCCCACTCCGATCCACTTGATGAGCATGAACAGGGTATCGGATGCGATAATCATGGCAGATATGCCCAGGGCGGACAGCGCAAAGAACACCGTATTGGCGCATGCCACGCCTGCGATGACGAACAGGCCTCGGGAAAGACCATTTCCTGCGGCCAAAGATGTGACAGCGATGGCTGCGGGGCCAGGCGTTAGGATGACCACGAAGGTAGTGGCGACAAACAGCAGGAATGTGGTGAGGTCCATTATCGGCTCCTTTTCTTGCGGAGCAAAATATGCTCGACCGTATTCGCAACTCTACCGGCAAGACGCCGGTGAAACAGGATTTTTTCCGGTGGA
Organism: Erythrobacter sp. SN021; assembly: GCF_021864455.1. Classification (NCBI taxonomy): domain Bacteria; kingdom Pseudomonadati; phylum Pseudomonadota; class Alphaproteobacteria; order Sphingomonadales; family Erythrobacteraceae; genus Erythrobacter; species Erythrobacter sp. SN021. Next base: position 255,113 of record NZ_JAKKUW010000003.1, on the reverse strand, counting down.
TCCGAAAGCCGCCAATCGCCATGTTCTCGATCGCAGGGATCGCGCTCTCATAGCTGCCCTGCGCCGGAATGCGCGTGCGAGCCTGGTTGCCCTGGCGCGGGAAATCGATCTGTCGCGAAGCGCCACGCATGACCGTATTAGCCGCCTGGAGGAACTGGGAATTCTGCGCGGCTATACCGTTCGCGTGGACGAGGAATTGATCGACGACATCCGGGCCTTCATTACTGTCACGCTCGATGATGATAGTGATCAAAAGGCCGTGGCGGTCCAGGTTTCACAATATAGCGGCGTGCAGCGGGCGTTCTGCCTTGCGGGCGAGATCGATCTTCTGGTGGATTGCCGCTGCGATACCGCACGGGACCTTGGCCGCTTGCGGGATCGAATCGGTGCGCTTGAAGGGGTGCGATCCTGCGATACGCGGCTGGTGCTGGCGACACATGACTGAGCCGGGCACAAGGGCATTGGCGCAATGAGGCGTATCGGCTCGATCCTGTTGTGGTCCGCAATCGCAGCGGCATTTATCGGACCCGGCACGGTCGCGGCCGCTGCCAGCGCGGGCGCGGGAACGGGAACCGCGCTGCTCTGGGCCATTCTGTTCTCCGGCATAGCCACTTTCACCTTGCAGGAATTCGCCGGGCGGCTGGCGGTGGCCACCGATCAGGATCTCGCCACCGTTCTGCGCCGCCGCTATCCCACCGGCTTCGCGCGCGCGGCCACCGTGCTGCTGGTCGGCGGGGCGGTTCTGCTGGGATGCGCAGCCTATGAGGCTGGCAATATCCTCGGCGGCGCGGCGGGCACGATGCTGGCGCTCGACCTGCCCAGAGACGTGGTTACGGTGATACTGGCACTAGCGGCGGGCAGCCTTCTGCTCGCCGGATCGCCGCAAGTCGTCGCCAGGCTGATGGCGATATTCGTCGCCTTGATGGGAGCCGGCTTTCTGGCGGTGGCAGTCTCGCTCTCGCCTGCTCTCGGCCCTGTGCTTGGAGGGCTCGTGCCAAATCCGGGCTTTGCGGACGATCCTGCCGCGCTGCTGGGCGTACTGGCGTTGGTGGGCACCACCGTGGTCCCTTACAACCTCTTCCTGGGGGCGGCACTGGCGCGAGGTCAGAACCTGCGCGAAATGCGATTCGGCCTGGCCGTTTCGATAGGAATCGGCGTGCTGATTACCTCGGCGATCCTGATAGTCGGCACCGCGCTTGCGGACGCCTTCTCGTTCGAGGCGCTGGGCGACACGCTGGCGAGCGAGCTTGGCGCATGGGCGCGAACCGGCTTCGGCATCGGTTTGCTCGCAGCCGGGATATCCTCCGCAGTCACCGCCCCGCTCGCGGCTGCGCTGACCGCACGCGGACTGTTCGGCGCAGCCGACGCGCCGGAATGGGGGGCAAGCGGCTGGCGTTTCCGGTCTGTCTGGTTGGCTGTTCTGGGGATCGGTCTGGTGTTCGGCCTTGCCGATATCCGGCCCGCACCGGCGATCCTCGCCGCGCAGGCTTTCAATGGCGCGCTTCTCCCACTCGTCGCGCTGTTCCTGCTCGCGGCTATGAACGACGACGCGCTGCTGGGCGAAAACGCTAACGGCCTTGCCGCCAACGGCTTCGGTCTGCTCGTATTGGGAGTAGCGACCATGCTCGGCCTCACTGCGGTTGCCCGGGTGGCGGGTTCGATCTTCGGGTTCGAACTGCCCGACCCGGGCCTGATGCTGCCCGCCTTCGCCGTTCTCGGCGTGTTCATGGGCCGCGCCGTGACACGCCGCGCCCGGTGATGACTGGCCCGCTGCCGGAGGATCAGGTCGAAGAAGTCTACCGCCGCCTGTCGCAGGCGATGCCCGGGCGCACACGCGGGGCGAAAGGGCCGAAGGGTCAACCCGATGCGTTCCGGTCGTGCATATCCTGCATGCTGTCGGCGCAATCGCTCGACAGGAACACCGCCGCTGCCGCCAATGCGCTTTTCGCACTCGCGAAAACGCCGCAGGACATGCTCGCGCTCGACGAGAGCGAGATAGCGGAGGCAATCAAGCCATGCGGGCTCTACAATAGGAAAGCGCGCAATATCCGCGCGTTCTGCACAGCGTTGCTGGCGGACCGTGGCGGGGTGGTGCCCGACACGCGCCAGGGGCTGATGGCGCTGCCCGGCATCGGGCGCAAATGCGCGGATATCGTGCTGAGCTTCACCTTCGGCAAGGACGTGATCGCGGTCGACACCCATGTGCACCGCGTGTGCAACCGGATCGGCCTGACCGACGCCAAAACTGCCGATAAAACGGCTGCGCAGCTCGAACAGCGCTCCCCGCGCTGGACACTTCGCGACGGACATTTCTGGCTGATCCAGTTCGGCAAGCGCATCTGCACTGCGCGCGCGCCGAAATGCGAGACATGCCCCGTCTCGGATATGTGCCTCTCCTACCGCGCAGGGCAGAAGGGCTGAGCCCGGAAGGTTGGCTTGCCGGTGCCGAGGAGGCCCCGCACCGCGACGTCGCGACGCTTAACCTTCGGCATCGACCTTGGTGTAGGGTATGAAGTCGTCGAGCAGGAGCACACCGCTGAAGAATCCGCCCACGCGGTCGACCAGTTCGATCGTGTCTGTGCGGCAAAGCGAGCTGCCGCTAAACCGCTTCAGCACCATCACATCGCTATCGTCGATGCTGTCCGGATTGCGGGTATAATTGACCCAGATCGTCTTGCCGTCGCGATAGACCAGCGCGGTATTGTCGATCTGCATCAGGTTGCGGCTGCCGAACGTGTTGATGCAGCTTTGCGGCTCGCCCGCCACACGCCCTTCGAGCATTTCGGCAAGCTTCTTCTCGCCGCGTGTCATCTCTTCGGATTCTTCCGCCAGAGCGGGAGCGGCCAACAGACCGAGCGCGGCAGTTGCGAGAGCTAGAGGCTTGAGCATGGCGAATCTCCTGTTGAGCGCAGGACTACTAAACCATGATGGCTGAACCTGCGATGAGTTATGCGGTGCCGCCTACCGTGATGCCGTCGATCAGCAGGGTGGGCTGGCCGACGCCCGCTGGCACGCTCTGCCCGCCCTTGCCGCACATGCCGATACCTTCGTCGAGCGCCATGTCGTTACCGATACCGCGAACCTTGGTAAGCACGGTCGGGCCGTCGCCGATCAGTGTCGCGCCCTTGATCGGGGCCACCACTTTGCCCTTTTCGACCTTGTAGGCCTCTGTGCAGGCGAAAACGAATTTGCCCGACACGATATCGACCTGCCCGCCGCCGAAACTGGTGGCATAGATGCCGTCGTCGACGCGGCTGAGCAGCTCCTCCGGATCGTCATGGCCGCCCTGCATGAAAGTGTTGGTCATCCGCGGCATGGGCGCGTGTTCATAGGATTCCCGGCGACCATTGCCGGTCGCCTCGACTCCCATCAGCCGGGCGTTGAGGCGGTCCTGCATGTATCCCTTCAGGATACCGTCCTCGATCAGCACCGTCTCGCGCGTGGGCGTGCCCTCGTCGTCAATGCTCAGCGAGCCGCGACGGTTGGCGATGCTCCCATCGTCGATCACGGTGACTCCGGGCGCGGCCACGCGTTCGCCGATACGTCCGGCAAAGGCGCTGGTGCCCTTGCGGTTGAAATCGCCTTCCAGCCCGTGGCCGACCGCTTCGTGCAGCAAGACGCCGGGCCAGCCGGGGCCGAGCAGCACGGTTTTTTCGCCGGCAGGCGCCTCGATGCTTTCGAGATTCACCAGCGCCTGGCGGACCGCCTCGTCGACCGCATTCATCCAGCGGCCCTCGTCGAACAGATCGTCGTAGAGATAGCGTCCGCCGAAGCCGAAGCTGCCGGTTTCGCGGCGGCCGTTGCTCTCGGCGACGATGCTTACGTTGAGGCGCACCAGCGGGCGGATGTCGCGCGCGGTAAACCCGTCGGCGCGAATGATGTCGATCGCGCTCCAGCTTCCCGCAAGGCTGGCACTGACCTGCGCCACGCGCGGGTCCCTGGCACGCGCGATGGCATCGATCTTCTCGAGCAGGCCGACCTTTTCGGCGAAGGGCATGAGGTCGAGCGGGCTGGCGTCGGTATAGAGATGGCGGTTGGTGCGCTCGGGCGGGGCGGCGTGCGGCGATGTGGTCGCATCGAGCAATTGCAGTGTTTCGCCTGCGCGCGCGATTGCCCTCGCGCTGATCTCATTGGCGTGGGCGAAGCCCGTGGTTTCGCCCGATACCCCGCGCAGGCCGAAGCCCGAATCGCGGCTGTAATCGGCGGTCTTCAGCCGTCCGTCGTCGAAGGCGAAACTCTCGGTCGCCATGAATTGCAGGTAAAGCTCGCCATCGTCGCACGGCGCCAGCAGGCGCGCGGTCAGCGCCTTGGCTTCCTCGGGATCGAGCTGGCTGTGGAGCAGGGCGTGCGGGTCGGTCGCTTGCGTCATGCCCTGCTATGTAGGGGCTGGCAGGTGCGATGGCGAGGGGCCGTGGCAGCCTTTACCGGTGCCCGGGGTCGCCGCCCTCGGAAATATCCATCAGGGTCGATTGGTCGACACCATCTGCGGGGCCGCCTTCGAGCACGAAGCGCCGATCGCAATAGCCGCAATCGACATAGCCATGCTCGTCGATCTCGAGATAGATCTTCGGATGGCCGAGCGCGGCCGCGCGGTAGTTCTTACCCGTGCGGATATCGGTCGCACCGTCGCACCACACGCGGCGGGTGGTGACCATGGACACTTCGGGAGGTGGCAGACTCATGGGAAGGGCCGATAATGGGTTTTTATCCGGCCCTCAAGCGCCTAGGTCACCCGCCATGACAACGCCTCCTGCGATCCGCATCGACAACCTCGTCAAGGAATATGCCTCTCCAGGTCCGGGCGAGCCGCCCAAGCTGGCCCTGAAAGGCGTCAGTTTCGACGTGCCGCAAGGTGGTATCTTCGGCCTGCTTGGTCCGAACGGTGCTGGCAAGTCGACGCTCATCAACATCCTTGCAGGACTTGTGCGCAAGACCGGCGGCAGCGCGGAGCTCTGGGGCTTCGACATCGGCGAAAATCCGCGCAATGCGAAGCGTTCGATCGGGATCGTGCCGCAGGAAATCGTTTTCGACCCGTTCTTTACACCGTTCGAGGTGCTCGAGAATCAGGCAGGTTTCTACGGCATCCCCAAGGCCGAGCGCCGCAGCGAAGAACTGCTCAAGGCGGTGCATCTGTGGGACAAGAAGGACGCCTATGCGCGCACGCTGTCGGGGGGAATGAAGCGCCGCCTGCTGATTGCCAAGGCCATGGTCCATTCGCCCCCGATCCTCGTGCTCGACGAGCCGACGGCGGGCGTCGATGTGGAACTGCGCCGCCAGCTCTGGGAACTCGTCACCGAACTCAATCGCGAAGGCGTGACCGTTGTGCTGACCACGCATTATCTCGAGGAGGCCGAGCAGCTCTGCGACCGGATCGCGATTATCAACCATGGCGAGCTGATCGCCGACAAGCCGACCCGCGAACTGGTCGGCATGGCGCGGGAGAAGATCGTCGCGGTCACCGTCGACAAAGATCTGGGAGGTCCGATCATGGAAGAGGCCTTCACCAAGGCCGAGGTGATCGAACCGCGGCGGCTCGAAATCACCTATGATCGCGACAAGGCGAGCGCGGGTCAGGTGCTCGCGATCGTCCAATCGCATGGCTACGCGATAGAGGATGTCACCACGCGGGAAGCCGATCTGGAAGACGTCTTCGTCCAGCTGACGGGCGCGGGGTAATCCGTCAGGCGAGACCTGCGCGTTCCAGATCGCGGCGCATCTGGCTCTTGCGGAAACCACGACCCGAAAACAGCCGCGTGAAATCGGCCCAGTGGTCGAAATGCTGCAATTGGCGGTGATAGTAATTCACATATTCCAGGGCCGCCAACAGAGCGGCTGCGAAGGCGACCCAGAAATCGCCGCGCGACCGGGCGATGCCGGGCTCGATCAGTGCGCCGATCACTCCCAGAACGGCAAGAATCGTGGCGATGAACAGCGGACGGCGCCATTTTTTCACGGTCCGCAATGTAGGGCGCAGGGTGTCCTGCCCTTGCAACTGGGCCAGCTTGGCGCGCCAGTAGAGCGTGCCGACCAAAAGCAGACCGCACATCGGAACGAGGGCGAAAAGCGCAAGCGGCCCCACCTGCCCGCCCGCGAGCGCAACCATGATCACGGGCAGGATGACGACATTCGCGCCTTCCATTTTCCAATAGCTCGACAAGCGCTTGGCGAGATCGCCCTTGCTGGCGGGATTTTCGACCATCGCCGCGTTCAAGCAAAGCGGACATGAATAGGCAAGGGATTGCCTCGCGGAATCCGGGTTAGAGGAAACCGCGCGGCCCAAGACCTGCATCGTGCACCTGAAGCAATTGCCAATGATGCGGTTCGATTTCTTCCATCGGTGCCTTGCAATTGCGGCAGCGCCCAACCTGCTGGCCGCTAACGCGCTTCACGTTTTTCTCATCTATACGGTGCCTGCCGACAGCGCAGGCAATTCGTCCCAGTCCCATTGACGACCCTTAATTCCCGGTTTTCGTTATCCCCTGCCGATTCGGGCGGTAATGTGGCGAAGCAAAAACCTTAACCGTGCTGCGCCGGAGCGTTCCCTGCTTGCCGCGTAACGATTGCCTCGGCATGACGCGCGCATGACAGACACATCTCACGACGTCCTCGTCATCGGATCGGGCGCTGCCGGACTAACCGCGGCGCTGGCGCTGGCAGAAACCAAAAAAGTGTTGGTACTGGCGAAGGGGCGGCTCGACAGCGGCTCGACTGCCTGGGCGCAGGGCGGGATCGCCGCCGTGCTCGATGCGGGCGATACGTTCGAGAATCACGTTCGCGACACAATGGTCGCCGGTGCCGGTCTCAACGATATCGAGACGGTCGAGTTCGTGATCGAACGCGCGCCGGCCTCGATCGACCGGTTGTGTGAACTTGGCGTGCCTTTCAATCGCGAGGCCATGGATGAAGGGGGCGACCTCCACCTCACGCGCGAGGGCGGTCATTCGCACCGCCGGATCGTCCATGTGAACGACGCGACCGGCTGGGCGGTGCAGGCCGCGCTGCTCAAGGCGGCGGAGGAGAATCCGAACATTACCCTGTTGCCGGGCCAGAGCTGCATCGATCTCGTGACGGGCCGCAACCAGGCCGACTATTCGGGTTCGGGACGGGTGTGGGGCGCCTATGCGCTGGACGAGGAAAGCGGCAAGGTTGTGACCCACCTGGCGCGCGCCACAGTGCTCGCGGCGGGCGGCGCGGGGCGCGTCTATCTGTTCAGCACCTCTCCCCGCGGCGCGACGGGCGACGGGATCGCCATGGCCTGGCGTGCCGGGGCGCGGGTGTCGAACATGGAGATGATGCAGTTCCACCCGACTTGCCTCTACAATCTCGAGGTCAAGAACTTCCTCATTACCGAGGCGGTGCGCGGCGAAGGCGGGCGGCTGTTCAATCCCGTCACCGGCGAGCGCTACATGGAGCAATACGATCCCGAGCGCATGGAGCTGGCGCCGCGCGATATCGTCGCGCGTGCGAATGACGATCAGATCAAGCGATACGGGCTGGACTATGTCCATCTCGACATCAGCCATCGATCGCCCGAATTCGTGGTCGAGCATTTCCCGACAATTCACGAGAAACTTCTCGGGCTCGGGATCGACATGACCAAAGATCCCATCCCAGTCGTCCCCGCACAGCACTACACATGCGGCGGGGTGAAGATCGGGCTCGACGCGAAGACCGATTTACCCGGTCTGTGGGCGGCAGGCGAATGCACCGAAAGCGGCCTGCACGGGGCCAACAGGCTGGCGTCGAACAGCCTGCTCGAATGCTTCGTTTTCGGCGAAGCGGCGGCCAAGGACATTCTCGAATGCTGGGACCAGCTCGACGATCCACCCGCAATCCTGCCATGGGACGAGAGCAGGGTCACCGATTCCGACGAAGAGGTGGTCATCAAGCAGAACTGGACCGAGATCCGGCGGTTCATGTGGAATTATGTCGGCATCGTGCGCACGACCAAGCGGCTCGAACGCGCGGGCAATCGGATCGAGATGCTTCGGCAGGAAGTGGAAGACTATTACGGCAGCTTCCGGGTCACCACCGATCTGATCGAGCTACGCAATCTGCTCGAATGCGCTGCCCTGATCGTGAGGAGCGCGCTGAAGCGGCACGAAAGCCGGGGGCTGCATTTCATCATGGATTATCCGCAGACCGACCCTGTCGCGCGCGATACCGTGCTCGTCCCCTGAGGGCGGTTAGCGTTCGACACGGTTAGGCTTAATCGAAATCTCGGTCGGGCCGCATCGGAGGCATATCGCGCCCGAATTGGTCTGCAAGGGGCTGGCTGTCGCCGAGTGCGATATTGTCGATTTGAAAATAGCGAACGGTCACCGCATCGAGCTTGCGATAGAATGTAACGCCGATCCTGCGATTATTGGCCCATATGATCTCGCCTTCGACACAAACCCTGTCGATCAGCGTGACCGTCACTTTCCGGCCCCTCGATGCGCTCTTGCTGTCGCAAGCGATCATGCAGCCGTCATCCGAAAGGTTCAGCATCCGGCCCCGCATCACGGCATCGTTCACCGAGACCAGAATTTCCTTATTCGTATTGAAGCGTTTGTGCCTACGCCGTTCCATTTGTTGATGACCCCAGCGACCCGAGCATTATGCCCGGTTATCAGGGTCCTCCGGTCACGAGGCTTCGTATTGTAAAAATGCGTCAAATCCGGCCGGGAAAGACGGATTTCCCGCGTGGAACCTAACTTCTCGGCAAGGCCCATCCGCCGAAAGACCAGTCGCCGCGCGGCAACCATTGATCGGATGCGTAATGGCGGACGACATGGGCGTCGATCGGTTCGAGAAAAAAGATGCCGATGCTTTCGCCCAATTGCCAAGCGACTTGGCCCTGAGCGATGTATTCCGGCAGAAGCGCCAGTTCGACCGGCGCCCCGATCCTGGGTGTGAGATCGGGGCATTCGACCATGCAGCCGGACGGCGATAGATTGCGCATGGCGCAGCGCAGGCCGATACCGGCGATGGTGATGCGCACGAATTCCTGTGTGAGCGTGCGCCCTTCGCGTCTACGATCGACCATGGCGTGTCCCGTTGCTGTCGGTTTGCGACCGCAATGAAGATGGACCGCGAACGCCAGGCGCGCTTGTATCCGAACGACATATTCGCGCGCGCTTTTACCCGGCGGTTACCATAGTTTTACCCTTCTCCCGATTCCGCGATGGACAATCCTCGGCAATTCCGGTGAGTTTGCGGGAAACGGGTAGAGGGAGATGCGGTTTGCCCAAGGTGACAGCGAACGGAATCGAGATTCATTACGAGGCCCATGGCGACGAGGCCAATCCGCCGATATTGCTAATCATGGGCTTCGGCGCGCAATTGACATTATGGCCCGACGAGCTGGTGGAGGCGCTTGCCAACCACGGCTTTCGTGTCATTCGCTACGACAATCGCGATATCGGACTCAGTCACAAGTTCGACGGTGTGAAGGCGCCCGGCCTCGTCAAGATGACTCTGCTGTCCAAGATCGGCCTCACGCCCAAAGTGCCTTATACGCTAGCCGATATGGCCGATGACGGGGCGGGCCTGCTCGACGCGCTGGGAATCGCCAAGGCCCATATCGTCGGGGCGAGCATGGGGGGAATGATCGCGCAGCATTTCGCCTCGCGCCACGCGGACAAATGCCTCTCGCTCACCTCGATTTTTTCGTCCACCGGCAATCCCAAGCTGCCGCCCGCGAAACCCGAAGCGCTGAAGGCCCTGGTCACACGGCCCAAAACCACCGAGGAAGAGGCGCTGGTCGAACATGGCATCATGCTCGCCCGCACCATCGGTTCGCCCGGCTATCCAACCGCGGATGAACGCCTGCGCGAACGGACCAGGGCGAGCGTGCGGCGCAGTTTCTATCCCGAAGGGCCGACTCGGCATTTGTCGGCCATCGTCGCCGATGGCGACCGGCGCGACATGCTCGAAACCATTTCCGTGCCGACTTTGGTTCTGCATGGCGAGGACGATCCACTGGTCCCTTGCGAAGGCGGCCGCGATACCGCTGCCTCGATTCGCGGAGCGAAGCTGAAGACGATCCCGGGATGGGGGCATGATCTCCCGCTCGAACTGGTCGACGAGCTTGCCGATGCAATCGCCGACCATGCAAAGGCGAATGCGGGCTAGGTGGGTTCGTCTTCGAGCCGCGACCGAGCGCGGCAGCCTACACCCGCTTCCGGATTCCAAAATTGCGCGTCCGGATTCGAACGAATCTCAACCCGGCACGATCATTTTTGCCCGCAAAATTTTTTTCCCGGATTCATTTTCGCCCTTGCGCTCGCCGCGAGTCCAGCTTCGTCCACGCGTCGCGGCGTTGCAACAAGATAAGTCACCATGCTCCGACCCTGCGTGTCCGCGGTAAATCGCCGCCAACCCCCTTGCGCTGGAGTCCCGGCTGATTCAGTATCTAGTGGTAGAGCGGCTGGGGGTACCCACAAGACCTAGCGATTTGCGGCGGACTTCCCATATTGGAAGATTGGCGCGACCAAGCGGGCCTGTGGGAAAAAAGGGACAAGTTTTTGCCCCGGAGCCGCAAGGAATTGGTAGGCGAGGGCGATGCCCCGGCGAATCGAACACAAGCGGAACATGCGGGGCCTGGAATCAGGCACGCGAATGATACGGACAGCGGGGCAGACGATGGATTTTAAGAGCGGGGACGATACGGCGATGGCACTGGATCTGGATAGGCAGGACACCGTCGAGGAGCCCACTACCGGCAAGAAAGCGGTTGCGATGGACAAGATTGACAAAGGCAGCGAAGAACTCGTCCAGGAAGCGGCGGGCGAGGCGCTGGCCGGTGCTGTGGCGAGTGCGGCTGCAGCAGCAGCCAAGGAAGACAGCAAGAAAGTGCTCGACCGGCGTTTCGACGTGCAGATCGACGAGAGCCGAGACGCCCTGCTGACCGAATTCGGCAAGGAAACGCTAACCGATCGCTACCTGCTGCCGGGTGAGAAATATCAGGACCTGTTCGCGCGTGTCGCTGATTATTTTGCCGACGATGCGGACCATGCGCAGCGCCTCTACGATTATATTTCCAGGCTGTGGTTCATGCCGGCGACGCCGGTTCTGTCGAATGGCGGCACCACGCGCGGCCTGCCGATTTCGTGCTATCTCAACAGCGTGGCCGACAGCCTCGACGGGATCGTCAATACCTGGAACGAGAATGTCTGGCTGGCTTCGAAGGGTGGCGGCATTGGCACCTATTGGGGCAATGTCCGCGGCATCGGCGAACCCGTGGGCCTCAACGGCAAGACCAGCGGCATCATTCCTTTCGTCCGCGTGATGGACAGCCTTACACTGGCAATTAGCCAGGGTTCGCTGCGCCGCGGTTCGGCTGCCTGCTACATCGACGTCTCGCACCCCGAGATCGAGGAGTTCCTCGAAATCCGCAAGCCGAGCGGCGACTTCAACCGCAAGGCGCTGAACTTGCATCACGGCGTGCTGGTCACCGACGCCTTCATGGAGGCGGTTCGCAACGGCGAGGAATTCGATCTTCTAAGCCCCAAGGACGGTTCGGTCCGCAAGACGGTCGACGCGCGTTCGCTGTTTCAGAAGCTGGTCGAAACCCGCCTTGCGACCGGCGAGCCCTATATCGTGTTCTCGGACACGGTGAACCGGATGATGCCCAAGCATCACCGCGAGCTTGGGCTCAAGGTTTCGACCTCGAACCTGTGCGCCGAAATCACGCTGCCGACCGGGATCGACCATCTCGGCAACGATCGCACGGCGGTCTGCTGCCTGTCCTCGCTCAATCTCGAGAAATGGGACGAATGGAACGAGGACAAGACCTTCATCGAGGATGTCATGCGCTTCCTCGACAATGTGCTGCAGGACTATATCGATCGCGCACCCGACGAAATGGCCCGGGCGAAATATTCGGCCATGCGCGAACGCAGCGTCGGCATGGGCGTGATGGGCTTCCACTCCTTCCTCCAGTCCAAGGGCATCGGCTTCGAAAGCCCGATGGCCAAGGTGTGGAACCTCAAGATGTTCAAACATGTCAGCGCCAAGGCCGAAGAGGCTTCGCTGGTGCTCGCTCAGGAACGCGGCCCATGCCCCGATGCCGCCGAAACCGGCGCGATGGAGCGCTTCAGTTGCAAGATGGCGATCGCGCCGACCGCGTCGATCAGCATCATCTGCGGCGGCACCAGCGCCTGCATCGAACCGATCCCGGCCAATATCTACACGCACAAGACGCTGTCGGGCTCGTTCATCGTCAAGAACCCCTATCTCGAGAAGATCCTCGACAAGAAGAGCAAGAATTCGACCAATGTCTGGAACTCGATCCTCGAGCAGGGCGGCAGCGTCCAGCATCTCGATTTCCTGACGGCGGAAGAAAAGGCCGCCTTCAAGACCAGCTTCGAGATCGACCAGCGCTGGCTGCTCGAATTCGCGGCCGACCGCGCGCCCTTTATCGATCAGGCGCAATCGCTGAACCTGTTCATTCCGGCCGATGTCGACAAATGGGACCTGATGATGCTGCACTTCCAGGCGTGGGAGAAGGGCATCAAATCGCTCTATTACTTGCGCTCGAAGAGCGTGCAGCGCGCCGGTTTTGCAGGCGGTGTGGAAGCCGACAATACCGCGGATGCGGCCAAATACGAACTGGCCGCCGGCGGTGAGCAGACCGATTACGAGGAATGCCTCGCCTGCCAGTAAGCGAACGAAAGCCCGCATAAGACGCCCCGAGGCCGCCGACCGTCAGGATCGGCGGCCTCGAGCTTGCGTTATCGCGCGCTCGATCGTCCTCTGGCTTACCGGAATGGCACCGATTGAAGGACATTCGGCCATCGACCGATGGCCACGGGTCCGGGCTCCGTCGCAAGCCGTGCCGCGCGCAGAAGAGGTTTCAGGCGGCCATCAAGCTGCGGTTCCGCCCTTCGGCCTTGGCGCGATAGAGCGCGGCATCGGCTCTTGCCAGCATATCGGCGAGTTCCGGCACATTGGGGCCTTTGTGCAGCGCGATACCGATACTGGTGGTGCAGCTTACGGTGGTGGCGCTGGCAGGGTGATCGATCTCTATCCGCTCTATCGCAACGCGCAATTCCTCGGCGATCGCATGGGCCTGGGTGGCATCGTCGGCGCGCAGGAAGACCACGAACTCTTCGCCGCCGAAGCGCGCGGCAAGCCCGCCATGACGGCTGGCCGAATGCCGCATCACTTCGGCCACCGCGCGCAGGCAGGCGTCACCCGCCTGATGGCCCCAGTGATCGTTGAACGCCTTGAAATGGTCCAGATCGACCATGAACAGCGCGGTACCGGCCTGCCCCACCGTCACCGGAGTCGCATAATGCTCGGCGAAAGTGTCTTCCGCCCGGCGACGGTTCGCGAGCCCGGTGAGCGGGTCGTTCATCGACAGCTCGGTCAGTCGCGCGTTGCTTTCCTCCAGAGCCTTGGCGCGTTCGTCCGCCTGGAGTGTCAGCAACAGGTTCCGCCGTTCGATCCAGTGGATGCGGTGGGCCAGAACGGTGGCCGCGCCCATGGTGAGCATCATGATCGGGATGAATGTCTTGGCGTAATCGACAATGGCCCCATGGAGGAGCAGGAACCCTCCCACCGCCAGCCCATACAGCAAGGCGAAACCGATCATCTGCCACCGGCGAAACGGTAGCACCGGCAGGGCAAGCCCGAACAATGTCACGACCCCGAGAGCCAGGAGGGCATTGTCAGGCGAGGGAACGAAGGCGCTTGCATAGGCCATACTCACCCCGAAGCCGATGAGCGACAGGCCCATCAACAGCTTTTGCAGGGCGAGCAGCCGTCGGGGAAGCAGCAGCGCGGATAGGGTGAAGGGCAGTACCGCCCCCAACCTGACCGCGGCGATTTTCGTGAAATGATCGGACGCGATCAGCGCGTCCACCGCCAGCGATAAAACGGCCACCACCGTGCCGAGCGCCATGAGGAACCGCCCTTCGCGATAGTGCAGATCGCCGAGCGATTCCGCGATCGCGGCATGCAGTCTGTGGTCCCACCCGCGCGGGGGCTTTTTGCCGGCCAGGGCGGCATGCGCCGCAGCGGCGAGGTCGAAGTCTTGCGCCCGGTCCATTTGCACTCGCGACTGTACCGGAATACCGCAATCTTGCAACGACTTGCACATTATCCCACGCCTTATATACCAAGCCGGCTTCGGGCTTCCCCGGGGCGGGCTGTGTGCGATCCGCGGCGGGACCGCAAGCGATGGATGCGCATATGCGTTTTCTGTCACAGCTTTGGTGCCGAGGCTCGTGGAATGCGCGCACCGTCTTCCAGACAGCCGGGCCGGTGCCGACTTTCCCAATAGGCGGATCTTCTCCGGTCGCAGGTTGCAGGTGCGCCTCGCTGCGAACCTTCTCGACCGCGTGGAGTGCCTTTATTTTGCGTGGCTTACGCCTTGTCGGCGGAGGATCGGGAAAGTCGGTCCATGCTTCGTGGAAGGCCCGGGCTGCGGAACCGATGGCGCCCCGCCCTCGATGTCGAGGAGCGGGGCGCCGGGGTTTACGGACATCGCCCGCAAAAGGGGAAACCGGACGATGCCGCTGTTCCCCGTGTTGCATATCGAATATCCTACCAACGGATTTTGCCTCGAGCGTGTTCCGCAGTTCGTCGCACAGGTGAAGCGGCGAGGCGCAGGGCGGGCCTTTTTCCATCTTATCCCCGCCGAATCATTGCCGCTTGCCTTCGAATCCAAGCTCTGATTCACTATATGAGTCGTTCACGCGAAAAACCGGAGATCCACAACATGTCGTTGCTCGAAGCCCGCAAGACCTACAAGCCCTTCGAGTACCCCTGGGCCTACGATTTCTGGAAGCGGCAGCAGCAGGTGCACTGGCTGCCGGAAGAAGTGCCGCTGGGCGAGGACTGCCGCGACTGGGCGCAGAAGCTCACCGATCACGAGCGCAATCTGCTCACCCAGATCTTCCGCTTCTTCACCCAGGCCGATGTCGAGGTGCAGGATTGCTACCACGACAAATATGGCCGCGTGTTCAAGCCGACCGAGATCAAGATGATGCTGACCGCGTTCAGCAATATGGAGACGGTGCACATCGCCGCCTACAGCCATCTGCTCGACACGATCGGCATGCCCGAAAGCGAATATGGCATGTTCCTCGAATATGAGGAAATGAAGGACAAGCACGACTATTTGCAGGAATTCGGGGTCGACACGGACGAGGATATCGCCCGCACACTGGCCATGTTCGGCGGCTTCACCGAAGGTCTGCAACTGTTCGCCAGCTTCGCCATGCTGATGAATTTCCCGCGCTTCAACAAGATGAAGGGCATGGGCCAGATCGTTAGCTGGTCGGTCCGCGACGAAAGCCTGCATTGCGAAGGCATTACCCGCCTGTTCCATGAATTCGCTCGCGAGCGCGACTGCCTGACCAAGGCGGTCAAGGAAGACATCATGGATATGTGCCAGAAGACGGTGCGGCTGGAAGATGCCTTCATCGACCTCGCCTTCGAGGATGGCCCGGTGCCGGGCATGACCGCGAAGGAAATCAAGAAGTATATCCGCTACATCGCCGACTGGCGCCTCAGTCAGCTTGGCCTGCAGCCGATCTACATGGTCGACGACCACCCGCTGCCCTGGCTCGCCCCGCTGCTTAACGGCGTGGAGCACGCCAACTTCTTCGAAACCCGCGCGACCGAATATTCGAAGGGCGCCACCCGCGGCGACTGGAACACCGTCTGGTCGAGCTTCGACAAGCGCAACAAGGCCAAGGCCGCGAACGAGGAAGAAGCCGAGGATGACGGCCCGGGCCTGTTCGGCGAGGAAAGTGGGAGCGTGGCGGCGGAGTGATTTGAAGCGACAATGAACGGGGACCAGTTGCTTGCGCTGACAATCTCAGGCTTGGCGCTTGCGGTTTCCGTGGCGACGCTCTGGTTGACCTACTTTCGTAAAGGGTCAGTCCGGATGACACGGCCCACGCAGGTTTTCCTTGGCTCCGATGGCTCTCCGTCTTCCGGCCCAAATGGTCGGCCAAAGGTATTCTTGCGAGCGTTGTTGCTAGCAGAGGCGAAGCGCGGTCGAGTGATCGAAACCCTTTACGCAACACTGACACGAGACGAGTCCCGACAGAATTTCAATATCTGGGTCCACGGCGACGATCAGCTTGTGAGAGGGGGTGGCCTTTTTGTCGGTGATACCGGGGTGGTCGTTAATCATCATTTTTTGCTGCCCGCTGATCATTCCGAATTCCGCTGGAAGGGCGGGAATTACAAACTTGAGGTTTTTGCAAATATTCTAGGTGACACCAAGCCAGTCAGGCTTATCTCACTGGACCTCATGATGAGCGAGGCAGAAGCCAGCAGCGTCAATACGATGATGTGCGGAATGTACTATGATTGGGGTCCGCAAGCTGGGCGTTATATCTCGCACTTAGAGGCTCCCGGATTGCCTGCGGAGGCGAGCGGTTAATGATCCTTCGTGGGAGGCTTAGTCTAAAGACCTGTCGCAGATTTAGTCGCATTGATTTCTAAGCTGTTCTGTTTGTTGACCTTCCACTGCCCCGTCCCTCGCGGCAGAAGCAGCCGCGATAATCTTCGGGCGCTGAACCCGAGGCGCAGGCTGCTACCGTGCAGGTCGTGTGTAGCCACTCTGACTATTGCCGGTGGATAGGCCCACTCGTGCGCGGCCCACCGCCCTCCGCCGCAAATTTGATCCAGCTCAATGATTGTTCGGCCGCCCCTGCTAGGGTTGTCGCCAACATTACGGAAAGGACCCGCATGTCGCAGCACACGCCCAATGAACTGACTCAAATCTTCGCCCGAGATCGCGAACTGATTACGCGGCTCAAGCAGGACGATGCGCATTACGCGCGGCTCGCCGACGAATATCACGAGGTGAACCGCGAAGTGCACCGGATCGAGGCGGAGACCGAGGCGGCGAGCGACGAGCGCACCGAAGAGCTCAAGAGGAAGCGCCTCACCCTGCTCGACGAAATTACCGCCATCGTCGCCAAGGCGCGCGAAGCGGCCTGATCGCTTGCCGGGGGATCGCCGCTCTCGTGCGGGCCTCCCGGCATAGGTCTCACCACAGGAGAATTGCCATGAACAGCCGTCTTGTCGCCGCAACCCTGCCGCTGGCAGCCGCCTTCGCGCTTGCCGCCTGCGGCGCCGAGCCCGAGGAGACCGCTTACGAGGTCGACGCGACCGATGAAGGTGGCGGCGAACTGATCGTGACCCAGCCGGATCCCGATGCGGTGCCCGTCGACACGCCCGATACGCCGATGACCAATGTGCCCGAAGAGGGCGCGCCTGCGGATAACGGTCAGGCCGACACCGAGTAATCCGCGCAAGCGAAACGGGTGTGCCCGATCAGGCTCGCGGGGGCGGACGGCGTTTTCCTGCTGCGGTCACCGCGAGGCATGATGGCGTTCGTGTGCCGTTCCGATTATCCCCCCTCCTTGCGATGCGTCGCTAAGGGGGCGCGCGGCGGATACGGTCGTTTATCCAAGCCCGCGATCGGTGCGGCCCATATCTCGGGTATCGCCTGGGAACGGGGAGGCCCCGCGCCGGGGTTTTGCCGCCGTCACCAACCCCAGGCGGGCGGGGGCGGCTCCACCGGCGCGCTCGCGTCGAATTCCACGCGGAACAGCCGCGTCGGATCGTTGCGGCGGGTGAGTTGATAAGCGAAGGCGGCGTCCGGCATGCCTGCCGGGTCGACCTCGATGCGCCAGACATTGGTCAGCGAGGCATCGAGCCCCTCGCGTGAAAACAGCGCGATGCTTTCATCGTCAACGGGAAAGTCCTGGCCCCGCACGCCCCCTGCGTCGGCGGAGGCTCCTCCATAGAAGGTCACGGCATCGGCTTCGCCATCGGCGTGGCGGTGATCGTGCTTCAACGTGAAGCGAGCGTCCGCCCCCGCGCCCTGGCGAGTCACGATCCAGGTCCGGCTACGGTCCCAGACGGGCTCGTCCGCCGCGCCGAAGTGCATCGCGTGAAACGCAATCGCAATCCGCTCCTCGTCGCATTGCGCCCAATGCGCCACCAGCCGCCGCTGCGGGAAATTCGCATCGCGCGCATCGCTGCTTGCCAGGCGCCCGTCATAAGCCCGGCCGCAATGGCTCGACAGGGCCTGCCAGAAGGCCTCTTGCGGATAGGCCGCAATGTCCGTCGGCGGCTTGGATGTGTGGGCGCAGGCCCCAAGCGTCAGCGCCGCGACCAGGGCGGGTAGAATGCGAGCGGAAACCATCCCCTATCCCTAACCCCTTGGCGCAAGATTGAAAGCCGGTTGCCCTGGAGTGCTCTCACTGTATTATATCGACAATACACAAAGGGAAAGGGATTTTCCATGCTGCCCAGCCTCGTCGCCGCGCTGCTCCTCGCTCAGGCTCCCGCCGCCGCCGCCGTACCCGCGCCGCAACCCATGCCGACCGGCGATGCACTGGAGAAACGGATCGTCGCCAATGACGCGCGGCTCTTCTGGGGGTTTTTCGAGGGCTGCGATCCCGATGCGGTTTCCGATCTGATCCATCCGGACTTTCGCATGCTGCACGATCTTGTCGGCATGCCGCTTTCGAGCGGGGCGCAGATGATCGAGCAATCCCGCAGGAATTGCGCCGATCGCGCCCCGGGCGGCAAGAACGAAGGGTATCGCAACCGCCGCCTGCCGGTGCCGGGATCGCGCCGCATCCAGAAGCTCGGCGATTGGGGGGTGCTGGAGGAAGGGCACCACACCTTCCACGAATGGCGCGCCTCGCTCGAGGGCGGGCAGGGCGGCTGGGAGATGACCGGTGGCGGGCGCTACATCCATTCCTGGCAGTGGATGCCGCAGGAAGGCCGCTTCCGTCTGCTCGAAAGCCTCAGCATCGATCATGGTCCGGCCGTGCCCTACCCGCCACAGACCGCTGCGCATCCCTAGCCCGACCGATAGCCGGGCGTATCCGCCTGTGGCAGGCAGGCATGGCGGAAACCTTTGCCTCGCGCGCATGGCGGCGCTAACTCGCCCGCCATGACCCAGAGACCCGACATCCATGCGAAGGCCGAAACCCTTATCGAGGCGCTGCCCTATTTCCAGCGCTATGCGGGCAGAAGCTTCGTCGTCAAATATGGCGGCAATGCCATGGGCGACGATCGCGCCGCGCGCGAATTCGCCGAGGATGTGGTGTTGCTGAAGGCGGTCGGTATCAATCCGGTGGTGGTACATGGGGGCGGCCCGCAGATCGGGGCCATGCTCGAAAAACTCGGCGTCGAGACCCAATTCATCGACGGTCTTCGAGTGACCGACAAACAGACCGCCGAGATCGCCGAAATGGTCCTCTCCGGCGCGATCAACAAGGCGATCGTCGGCTCGATCGCGCATGCGGGTGGCAAGGCGATCGGCATTTCGGGCAAGGATGGCGGACTGGTCACGGCGACCAAGCTGCAGCGCACGCAGAAGGACCCGGACAGCAATATCGAAAAAGCGCTCGATCTCGGCTTCGTCGGCGAGCCATCGAAGGTCGATACCACGATCATCGAAACCGTGACCGGGGCGGGGATGATTCCGGTGGTCGCGCCGATCGGCGTGGGCGAGGACGGCCACACTTACAACATCAATGCCGACACCATGGCCGGGGCACTGGCCGCGGCGCTGGGCGCTGCCAGACTACTCTTGCTGACCGACGTATCGGGCGTGCTCGACAAGCAGGGCAATCTCCTCACCGACCTGACCCCCGCCGACATCCGGCGCTTGCGCGAGGACGGGACGATTTCGGGCGGGATGATCCCCAAGCTGGAAACCTGCGTGCAGGCCGTGGAATCGGGCTGCGAGGCGGCGGTCGTGCTCGATGGGCGCGTGGCGCACGCCATGCTGCTCGAATTCTTCACCGCGCGCGGTGCCGGTACGCTGGTCGCAAAGGGTCGGTAACCGGCCCGACAGGGGTGGCGCGGCCCGTGTCGCTCTTGTAGGACGCGTATGACGGCCAAACCCAAGGGAACGCTCGACGAAATGCAGGCGCTCAGTACCATTTACCAGATCATCGCCATGCTCACCAACGTGCTGGTGATGCTGATTATCATTCAGTTCATCATCGGGCTGCTGTTTGCCTTCAACGTGGTGAATTCGCGCAACGAGTTCCTGGGCGCCTTCTACATGTCGATCAACCGCCTGCTCGAACCGGTGCTCGGCCCGATCCGGCGGGTGATGCCCAATACCGGTTCGATCGACTTTTCGCCTCTGGTGCTGATCATCCTGCTCAACATCATCCTCATCGTTCTCGGCAATGTGATCTACGGCTGATGACGGCGCAGGTAATCGACGGGAAGGCATTCGCCGCCAAGCTGCGCGAACGCGTGGGCGAATTCGCCGCGACATTCGCCGAAAAGGCGGGGCGCAAGGCCGGGCTTGCGGTGGTGCTGGTGGGCGAGGACCCGGCGAGCCAGGTCTATGTGCGCAGCAAGGGCAAGGCGACCGTGGCTGCGGGTATGGAAAGCTTCGAATACCGTCTTCCCGCCGACACGCCGCAGGACGAACTCGTCGCGCTGGTGCGCAAGCTCAATGCCGATCGCGCTGTCGATGGCATCCTGGTCCAGTTGCCGCTACCCGGACATCTCGACGAGAAGGCGGTGATCGCCGAGATCGATCCGGACAAGGATGTCGACGGCATAACGCCGGCCAATGCCGGACGGCTCGTGCTGGGAATGGATGCTCTGGTTTCCTGTACGCCGCTCGGCTGCACGATGATTCTCAAGGACATGCTCGGCGATCTCAGCGGTCTCGACGCGGTCGTGGTCGGGCGTTCGATCCTGTTCGGAAAGCCGATGGCGCAGTTGCTGCTGGCCGAGAATTGCACCGTGACGATGGCGCATAGCCGCACGCGCGATCTGCCCGATGTGCTGCGCCGCGCGGACATCGTCGTCGCGGCGGTCGGCGTGCCGCTTCTCATCAAGGGCGATTGGCTCAAGCCCGGAGCGATCGTGCTCGATGGCGGGATCAATCGCCTCGCCCCCGAACCGGGCGAGGAGAAGGGAAGGATCGTCGGCGATGTCGCCTATGACGAGGCACTCGGCCACGTCCGTGCGATCACGCCCGTTCCGGGCGGTGTCGGTGCGACGACCATTGCCGTGCTGCTACGCAATGCGATCGTCGCCGCCTATCGCAACGAAGGGCTCGAGCTAGCGGAAGGCGCGCTGTGAGATTCGCGGTCGCATTGCTCGCGCTGGCCGTCGCGGCCTGCGCGGCGGGACCAAGCGCGCGCGATCGCTATGCGCGTGTTCTCACCCCCACCGCCAGTCCGTCGCGCGTTGTCGCCACCGAACTCGCCTTCGCGCGGTTGGCGCAGGAAGACGGGCAGTGGACCGCCTTTCGCGAATATGCCGCCGAAGGGTCCGTCATGTTCGTGCCCGAGCCCGTCGACGCCCGTGACTGGCTGAAAAATCGCGCAAACCCGGCGCAGGCGGTGGCATGGCAGCCGCACCATGTCTGGTCGAGCTGCGATGGTACGCTGGCGGTCACACGCGGGGCGTGGCAGCGGGCCGATGGTTCAGTGGGCTATTTCACCACTGTCTGGCAGCGCCAGCGCGATGGCGAATATCGCTGGATGCTCGACCAGGGCGATGTGCTCGAAAGCCCGCTCGAGGAACCGGAATTCGTGCGCACCGATGTCGCCGATTGCCCGCAGCGCGATGTCGCCGCCGAGTTGCGCGCCCAGGCCGAACGATCGCGCCCCGCCGCGGGTGGCACGTATTTCGATCAGGTCAGTGCCGATAGCAGCCTGTTCCTGACGTTCGTCGTTTCACCCGATCTGTCCCGTCACTGGAAGCTGATGCTCAACCGGGACGGCAAAATGATCGATGCGATGTCGGGCAGCGTCGCTGCTCCGGGGGGCGAGTGACATGACCGCGCTCTTTTTCTCGGCCTTCATCACACTGTTCGTGGTGATCGATCCGCCGGGCTGCGCCCCGATCTATGCCGGGCTGACCAAGGGCGCGACCTCGGCGCAGCGCCGCAACATGGCAATCCGGGCGAGCGGTATAGCGTTGGTCATTCTGCTGGTATTTGCGCTGTTCGGCGAGGACTTGCTCGGGGCGCTGCATATCGAGCTCGACAGCTTCCGCATCGCGGGCGGCCTGATGTTGTTCTGGATCGCCTTCGAAATGGTTTTCGAGAAGCGTACCCAGCGCCGCGAGGAACGCGCCGAAAAGGTCGCGGCCACGCCCGAGGTGGAAGATGTGTCGGTCTTCCCCATGGCCATCCCGATGCTTGCCGGCCCCGGCGCCATTGCGGCCATCATGCTGCTGATGAACGAGGCACAGGGTCTGGATCAGACCCTTGTCGTGCTGGGCGCCTTGGTGGCCGTGCTTGTCATCACGATGCTCGCCCTGATGGCGGCAGGCCCGATCATGCGCCTGTTCGGCGACAAGGTGGAGGCGGCGATAACCCGCGTTCTCGGCGTGCTTCTGGCCGCCCTGGCCGCGCAATATGTCATCGATGGTCTGCGCAACAGTTTCAGCATCTGAGGCTGCGGCATCCGTGGGCGTTCGGGGGGCGTTCACCAGACCGCTATACGTTTCCAGGATGCGTATGGCCCTGCTCTGCTGCGTCTCGGCTCTCATGGGTCTGGGCAACCCGGCTTTCGCGCAACCGTTGCCGCAATACACGATCCCCGAACTGGCGGCGGCGATTGGCGAAGGGCAACTCGGCCGGATCGCCGTTCTGGCCGCAGAACAGCGGGGCGAGCGTGTTTATCTGGAACGCTTCGATGGCGAGACGGCCGACAGTCCTGTCGATATCCGGTCCGCCGGCAAATCCATCACCGCGCTGGCGGTAGGTGCGGCCATTGCCGATGGCGCGCTTGCGGACACGAACGTCCCGGTGTGGCCTTATCTCGGTTCCCCGCGCGGGGAACCGTGGGATGCCATCACCGTCGGCGATCTGCTGGGCATGTCCTCCGCTATCGATTGCAATGATTGGGAACGCAATTCGCCGGGGCAGGAAGAACGGATGTACCGCAAACGCGAATGGCGCGAATTCGTGCTGTCTCTTCCTGCCCGCGAATATGTCCGGGACGGGCGTGGCGAAGGGCCTTTTTCCTACTGTACCGCAGGGGTCTTTCTTTTGGGCCAAGTGGTGGAGAAGGCGACCGGCGAGCGCTTCGACGCCTATGTACAGCGCCGGCTATTCGATCCGCTGGGTATCGACGGGGTCGTCTGGCGGCGCTCGCGCAGCGGCGAGATCCAGTCGGGTGGGCAATTGACGATCGATGCGAAGGCGCTGCTGAAAATCGGCCGCATGGTACTCGACGGCGGGCGCTGGCAAGGCGAGGAAATCCTGCCCGAAAGCTGGATCGAGAGCATGCTTGTCCCGCGCCACAGGCTGGGCGAGCATGTGTATTACGGCAACCTCTGGTGGGCCGTGCCGATCCGGTCGCCGCGCGGATATGAAAGCGCCTGGATGATGAAGGGCAATGGCGGGAACATCGTCGCCCTGGTCCCGGCCTATGATGCCGTGCTCGTGGTGCAGGCGCGAAACTACAACCACAAGGATGCCGATCGCCACGCCTTCACCGCTCTTGCGGCCATGCTGACGAACCTCGACGAGCCCGCGCCTATTGCAGAGTGACGATTTCGTCCCCGTCGTCACGCAGGGCGAAGAACTGCATGAGCTGGATCATCAACTCGCATCGCTCGCGCAAATTGCTCGCTTCGAGGAGCGCCTGCTTCGAAGCTGCATCGAAGGGCGCTATCTGCGAAACGCCGTTGATAAGCGTTTCGTCATCGAGCCGCGAGACCGAATCCCAGTCGACCGAATAGCCTTGCATATCGGCAAAGCGCCGCGCCTCGAATTCGAAACCCGCGCGCTCGACGCTCGACAGCGTTTGTCCTTCGCGATCCTCGATCAGTTCCGCCTCGACCTGTCGGAAGGTCGTGGTGACATCGAGTTCGCGCAGCACACGGAAACGGGCTTCGCCGTCCAGGACGATATTGTACCGCCCATCTTCCAGCGCCTCGACATCGCCGATCCGCCCCAGGCAGCCCATTGCGTAGAGCGGGGCACGGTCCTTCGAGGTCTGCGGCTGGATAATCCCGATCAGCCGGTCTTTCGCCAGCGCGCTGCCGACCAGGTCGCGATAGCGCGGCTCGAAAATGTGCAACGGCAGTTGCAGGCCGGGAAACAGGATTGCGCCGGGCAGAGGGAAGATGGGGATCCGGGTACTCAAGACGCTCCCTAACCGAACAGGATTTTGGACAAGCGCCGCCGGGTGGCGACCACCCACGAATCTTCGAGCCCGACCGCGCCGAAAATATCGATCAGGCGGGTGCGTGCGGCGCCCTCGTTCCACTCGCGGTCTTTCTCGACCAGAGCGAGAAGCTCGTCGGCGGCGGCATCGCGATCGCCGGCGGCGAAGGCGGCCTCCGCATAATCGTAGCGAGCCTGAAGGTTCTCGGGGTCGGCCCCGGCCTTTTCGCGCAGGGCGGCGAGTTCGCCGTCATCCACCTTGTTGCCGGCCAGCTCCAGCGCATTGCGTGCCTGGTCTAGCTGTGGATCGTCCGCGACAGAAGGAATGCCTTCCGCCGCCGCGAGCGCCGATTTCGCCTCGTCGATCCGCTCTGCCTGCACGAGTGCCCGAACCAGACCGGCATGGGCCGCGGCGTTGTCGGGCGCCATCTGAACGACCTGCATGAACACACCCGCTGCGCGTTCGGCATCGCCATCGGCCAGAACCTTTTCGGCCATATCGACGAACTGGCCGACATCCTGCTGCCCCTGAGCGTTTTCCGCGGACTGATCGGCGCCGGGTTTGATCGGCAATTGCCCGAGAATTTGATCGAGCGTCTGCTTCATCTGGGATTCGCTGCGCGCATTGGTCAGATCGGCAACCGGCTGCCCCTGGAAAAGCGCGTAAATGGTCGGGATCGATTGAACCTGAAACTGCGCCGCGATGAACTTTTCCTCGTCGACATCGATCTTCTTCAGCACCACACCCTTATCGGCATATTCGGCAGCGACCTTCTCCAGCATCGGCGCGATGGCTTTGCACGGCCCGCACCAGTCGGCGTAGAAATCGAGGATGACGAGCTTCGTCATCGACGGCTCGACGACGTCGGTCTTGAAGCGCTCGACCGCTTTCTGTTCATCCATGCTCAGGCCCATGCTCGCCACGTAAATCCACCTTTCGTCCGAAAAATCGTGCCCGCATCATGTGGGCATTGTCGCGCGAATGTGAAGGAGGGCGGGCGCCGCTGCAAGGGCATCGAAAAATCTGCAATTTTCGACTTGCGAGACTCGAGAGCCGCTGCTAGTTGGCCGCCTCCCCACCGGGGCCAAGCGGTTTCGGTAGCGCCAGTGAGCGGGCGTAGCTCAGGGGTAGAGCACAACCTTGCCAAGGTTGGGGTCGGGCGTTCGAATCGCCTCGCCCGCTCCATTATTCCGATAGTATATCAAAGCTTTCTGGCGCCTATCGCTTTGGGCGATCAGGCGAGATTGGCTTTGGTCAACACCTGGTCAACACGCTCAACGAGGCGTGTTGACCACAGTTCTCTTTGATTCTGACCTTGAAGGGGAAAGCCTTCCCCTGAGCCGGAGCCGCTGTGCTGTCTCCGGCTACCCCTACTGCGGGGACACCCCGCAACGCCCCGTGAAGTGGAGCGGAGCTGTTGACGCGCTCTATCCCGCATGCTTTTCGGCCTGCTCCTGAGGGCACGGCGTTTCTGTTTTGGGCCCCGCACGCACTCTGATTACAGCTTGCATTGTCGAAAAGATCGGCCTGCCGGACGACAGGCCCCGCCGGGGCGGCCGATCCTGAGACTGGCACCACACGCCTCCATTCAGGGTGCGCATTTCTGTCTTTTGCACCTCGCTGGTCGCTCGGCCCCGATTCGCGGCATGAGCAGGTTGCTGTGGACGACGCGCTGCTCGCGCGCCGGCGTTGTTGGTGTCGGCCCGCGAAAGCGGCGGGGTGGGCGGCGCTTCCGTCTGGGCACGGTTCGGCCAGCCGCAACCCGGCCCTGAAGGGACCGGGTCTTCCATTGCATTGCAGCCCTTACCGCACTGGCTGAACAGGCAGCCATTCGCGTCATACGGGTGCGGCTGTCCGCCCCGCACCTTTCTGGTCGCTGTCACCGCCCACCCCGCCCCTTCCGGGGGCCGGTGTGCGGATTTGGGCAGTTCGGGAGAAGGGCGATGGCGCGTAAAGTTTCAAAAGGCAGTGCAGGTGGCAAGCGTAGAGGGGCGGCGCGCAGCGCCGCGCGCGGGGATGGTTCCCGCGCATCGCTTTATGACGAGGTCACGCAAAAAATCATCGCCCAGCTTGAGGACGGGGTGTTTCCTTGGGTCAGGCCGTG
Organism: Erythrobacter sp. SN021; assembly: GCF_021864455.1. Lineage (NCBI taxonomy): Bacteria > Pseudomonadati > Pseudomonadota > Alphaproteobacteria > Sphingomonadales > Erythrobacteraceae > Erythrobacter > Erythrobacter sp. SN021. Next base: position 228,881 of record NZ_JAKKUW010000003.1, on the reverse strand, counting down.
GAGCAAGGCCAAGGCCTCGCTCGGCCTGCCCTGCAATGCGGTGACCAAGCGGGCTTACTCTGGAATCAATGTGCTGGTCCTGTGGGGCGCGGTGATCGAGGGCGGCTATCCTTCGCAGGACTGGCTGACCTTTCGCCAAGCGCTGGCCGCTGGCGGCTGCGTTCGCAAGGGCGAGCGCGGGCGCACGGTGTTCTATGCCGACCGCTTCACTCCTGCAGGCGACCGCGACGGGCAAGGGCGCGAGCAGGTCGAGAGCGGCGAGGAGGCGCGCTCGATACCGTTCCTCAAGCGCTTTACCGTGTTCAATGCCGCGCAGTGCGATGGCTTGCCCGAAGGGTTGGTGTCGCAGCCAGCGCCGCTGCCCGAGCGCGAGTTGCACCGCGCTGCCGAAGACCTCATTGCCGCAACGGGCGCGGATTTCCGCATTGGCGGGGCGAAGGCCTTCTATTCGCCATTCGGCGATTTTGTGATGGTGCCGCCGCAACCCGCCTTTCATCACCAGATCGACTATTACCGCACCGCCTTGCATGAGCTGGGCCACTGGACCGGTCACGGCTCGCGGTTGGGCCGCGACCAGACCGGACGGTTCGGCACCGCGCCCTATGCGCGCGAAGAACTGGTTGCCGAACTGGCCTCGGCCTTTCTGTGCGCCGCGCTCGGCATCGAACCCACGGTGCGCCACGCCGATTATCTCGGCAGTTGGCTGGAAGTGCTGCGCGCAGACAATCGCGCAATCTTCCGTGCGGCCAGTCAGGCGAGCAAGTCAGCCGAGTTCCTGCTGCATTGTCAATCCATCGAACAGGAGCAGGCGGCATGAGCAGGAAGCCTGAAAGCAGCAGCGCGCCGCGAGCCTTCGAGGCCGAGGACACCGAGGCCGGTGCCCAGACGCTTGTGCCCGGCGTTGCGCCGGTCACGCTGGGCGAGCGGCTTGGCGTTCTCGCCAATGCGCCACTGCTTCCCCGCAAGGGCCAGCGGCTCGCCAATCACGGGCTGTTCGATACAAACGCCCGCAACCAGCTCGAAATGTTCTGACGGGAGGGGATGCAATGGACCTTCTTACCCATTCCCTTCGCGAGCGGCTGCTGACCAACGGAGCCTGCAAGGCCGACCATGTGCCGCTCGTCAAATTCTTCAATCCGGTTGGCGCAGCGACCTGGCTGTTTTCCGAACTCGACAGCGATGGCGATACGCTATTCGGCCTGTGCGATCTCGGTTTCGGTTTTCCCGAACTGGGCTGTGCGAGCCTCTCGGAAATCGCCTCGGTGCGGCTACCTCTGGGCCTCACAATCGAGCGCGATCTGCATTTTGCCGCCGAACATCCGCTCTCGGTCTATGCCGATGCTGCGCGGCATTGCGGCCAGATCACCGAACATCCCGACCATTTGACCCGCGCGGCAGCGGTGCTGGCGCGGGCCAGAAAGAGCGAGCGGAGCCTTTCACCGCCGTAGCCCCAAACGGCGGATGAAGCCCGCATCGGACCCGTCCCTTCGATGCGGGACACACCGGCCCCGCCTTCCGCCTCTCAAGCCCCCGACCGGAGGGCGGGGCCACCCTATCCATGAGATTATTCAAGGAGTCACTATCATGCAGATCGAACATATTCCGCTGGGCCGTCTTTCGGTCTCCGCCATCAATATGCGGCGCGGGCGCAAGGCCCCCGATGTCCGCGACATATTGCCTTCGGTGAAGGCGCGCGGCGTGTTGTCGCCGCTTTTCGTTCGGGCAAACGGAAAGCCCGATCATTTCGAGATATTGGCGGGCAAGCGCCGCTATTTCGCCAGCATTGAAGCCGCCAAGGAAAGCGGCGAGGAGCGCAGCCTGCCCTGTATCGTCATCGGCGAAGGAGACGATGCCGAAGCGCTCGAAATCTCGATGATCGAGAACCTGCTGCGGCAGGACCCTGACGAGGTCACCCAATGGGAGAGCTTCACCCGCCTCGTGAAAGAAGGCCGCAGCGTCGAGGACATCGCTGCGACCTTCGCGCTTACCGAATTGCAAGTGAAGCGCATCCTTGCGCTCGGCAATCTCTTGCCCCGCATCCGCGAGGCCTACCGCGCCGAGGAAGTTGATGCCGCGACGGTGCGCCATCTGACGCTCGCCAGCAAGGCGCAGCAGAAGGCATGGCTGGCATTGTTCGAGGATTCGGAGGCCTATGCTCCGCGCGGCAGTCAGCTCAAAGGCTGGCTGTTTGGCGGCGCATCGATTTCGACCAACGTCGCGCTGTTCGACCTCGACAGCCATTCCGGCCAGATCGTTGCCGATCTGTTCGGCGAGGATGGCTATTTTGCGGACACCGATGCTTTCTGGGAAGCGCAGATGGCCGAAGTCGAGGCGCGCAAGGCCGCTTACCTTGAAGCAGGCTGGGCCGATGTCGTGATCGTCCCGCCCAACGAGCATTTCGCCAGTTGGGAGTATGAACATGCTTCCAAGCGCAAGGGCGGGCGCGTCTATATCCAGTGCCGCGCCAATGGCGAGGCGGTGTTCCACGAAGGCTTTATCAGCCGCCGCGAGGCGCAGGCGGCAGTGCGCCGAGCGCGCGGCGAAGACGGGGACACTAAGCCCGCGCGGCCCGAACTGACCTCGACGCTGGCAAGCTATATCGACCTTCACCGCCATGCGGCGGTGAGCGAGCGGCTCTCGACCGAACCGTCGCTGGCGCTGCGCGTCATCGTCGCCCATGCCATTGCCGGTTCGCCGCTGTGGAGCATCCGGCCCGCCGACACGGCGAGCCGTAACGAGGCGATTGCAGCCAGTCTTGCCGCAAGCCCCGCGACCAAGGTTTTGGCCGAACGCCGCCGCACGATACTTGATCTACTGGGCTTCGAGGAAAGCCGCGAGGCGCTGTGTCAGGACCGCTACGGCAGCGACCTTGTTCCGATCCTGCACCGGCTGCTCAAGCTGGAAGATGGCGAGGTCATGCAGGTGGTAGCACTGGTCATGGCCGAGACGCTCGCCATTGGCAGCGAGGCCGTCGATTATCTTGGCCAGCACATGGACATCGAGATGGCCGATCACTGGCAGGCCGACGATGCATTTTTTGGTTTGCTGCGCGACAAGGAAGTGATGGCTGCGCTGCTTGGCGAGGTCGGCGGCGAGGCGGTGGCCAGCGCCAATGCGACCGAGAAAAGCGCGACCCTCAAAGGCCTCATCTCCGATCATCTGACCGGCGCAAACGAGCGGCGCAAGGTCGAACGCTGGGTGCCGCTCTGGATGGCCTTCCCGCCTGCTGCCTATACATCGCGTGGCGGAGTGCCGTGCGTTTCGGCTGCGAAGCGCGCGGCCTGGCTGGTCGAAGGCGAGGAGGACGAACCGGAATGCGCGGAGGCTGCTTCGGAAGACCATCAAGACACGCCGGAGGCCGAGCCGCTCGCGGCCTGACCTTGCGTTTTGCGATGCGGGCGGCGGGATGATTCCCCGCCGCCCGCATTGTGTATCGGGGCGCTTGGTTGTATTGGTTGGCCATCAAAAAAGCACCGTGGAGGAGGTCGGGAGGTGCGTCCGGCGAATGTTCGCCATGAAAGGACGCCCCATGATTGTCATTGCCGCCCTCACCGTGCTCGTCGCTGCCGTTCTGGTAGCGCGCTTGCTCTATTCGCTCTCACTCTACGCCCTGCCGCTCTGGTGCGGCGGCACAGCTGCGTGGTGGACTTTTGCCAGCGGGGCGGGCTGGACGCTTGCAGCATGTGCCGGACTGGCTGCTGCCACACTGCTGCTGGTTGCCGCCCATCTGCTCGCCGGTGCGCACTCCCCTGTTTTGCGACTTGTGCCGATTGCAGGCTTCGGCCTGTGCGGCGGAGCGGCGGGCTATCATGCGGCGCATGGTCTTGCCCTTGCTTTGCTTCCCGATGGCCTGTTTGTCCAAGGGCTGAGCCTCGCGGCGGCAATGCTGATCGGAAGCGCTGCGGCCCTCCGCTGGCTCGCCGTTCGCAGTGGCGCTCCCGCATCGCCGAACCCGCCATCATGGGTGTAAGTCGCTTGCTGGACTGGGCGATTGTCGGAAACGGCTCGTCCTCGATTGTGCGCAGGCATGACCCAGCTGGCTGTCAGCACCGAAGGTCGCTGATCCGAAACGCGGACGGGGCAGCTTGCGAGCACAAAGTTCGCTGACTTCAATGCCCCGGATTGTGCGGCAACGCAAATGGCGCCCTCCCCTGACCGATGAGTACCCGCTCTAGGCAAGGAGGCCGATTGGTGTCCTGATCCACCATGTTCGCATGGCGTCACCTGCCCCACCTGCTGCCTCGTGCATGGCCTTTCTGGCGGCGGACGGGCTTCGCCCTTGCGGGGCTTCGGGGCGCAACGGCGCGGAAATGGCTATTTTCCGCCGGGCACCGGGGTGCCCTTTGCATCGCGAAACAAAATAGCCGCTCCCGCTGCCGTCCTTCGCTGTCGCTGCGGTCCCTGACGGGATGCGCCCGCCCCGCACAACCGCCCTCGTCTGGCCATCGAGGCTGCGATGGGCGCAGGTTCGAACCAAAGCGAAAGGAATTTCATCATGGCCAATATCGGCAACTTCACCACCACGGGCACCGGCTACAAGGGCGAGATCGTCACCATGAGCGTGCAGCAGAAGAATGTGCGCATCGTCGCCGAAACCGAACAGGCAAGCGAGAACGCTCCCTCACACCGGGTCTTCGTCGGCCGCGCCGAAATCGGTGCCGCATGGAGCAAGCAGAGCCAGGAAGGCCGCGACTATCTCTCGGTCAAGCTGGACGATCCAAGCTTCGTCGCTCCGATCTACGCGAACCTCTTCGCCGAAGATGATGGCGAGAATTTCAGCCTGATCTGGACCCGCAGCCGCAAAGCAAACGGCGAATAATCGCCGCAAGGCTGCCCCGCCCGGCACATGCCGGGCGGGGCTTCATTCGTAAGTAGTCCACTTTGGACCCTACAGGGCAGAAAGGCGACATTCGGTTTGCGACCCAATTGCGGACATTGCCCGAATTGGCCGATTGATACAGGGTGTGCCCATGCTCTCGCTAGACGATCCCCAATGGTCAACCCTGTCACATGCATATGGGAACGCTACCGACATTCCCGGTCTGCTGCACACATTGGCTTCCTCCAGCGGACCATCGTCTGGCTACGAGGCCGAGCCTTGGTTCACCCTCTGGTCGAGCCTTTGTCATCAAGGCGAAGCCTACGACGCTTCATACGCCGCAGTCCCACACATCGTATCAATTGCTGCGATGGCTCCAGGGCCAATTGATTTCGGCTTCTTTCAACTTCCCGCCACCATTGAGATAGCGCGTCAAAATGGCCGAGCGCCGGAAATCCCGGCGGATCTTAAGTCAGCTTACGTGTCAGCCTTAGCTAACTTGTCCGATTGCGTAGCCGCTCACTGAGCCGAGCAATGGGATGAATCGACGCTTCTTTCGGCGTGTGCAGCGCTAGCAGTCTCGAAGAGTCATTTCCGTGCCGCTGAGGCCATTATGAACTTGGACGACGACCTGATTGCGAAGCTAATTGAGCTGGATTTTGACTGCATATGGATGCCCGCTATCCACCCAATATCTGCCATTGAGAACGCCATTTGCGCAGCCCCAAAGCGGACACCCCGCTAAGTTGCCAGTTTGTCGCCTTCCGCAGTTGCAAGCAATTCCGCGGGCTCGATACCTAACTCGACTGCCAGCTTTTCGATCACATCAAGCGTTGCGGCATACTGACAGCGCTCAAGGCTGCTGACATAGGTCCGGTCGATCTGCGCGCGATGGGCAAGTTCTTCCTGCGACAGGCCGACCGCTTTTCGATAGCGGCGCAAATTGGCAGCAAAGGTCTCGCGCAGGGTCATGCTGGCGAGTGAGCGGGATTGCAGAGTATTTAACCACGGAGTATACTCTGAATGTAAGTAGGTGTGTGCTGATTTCGCGAAAAGCTTTGAAACTCAGCGGCTTTTGTCGTGCGCCACGTTAGCCTCAACTGGAATATCGCATTACCTGTTTGGGGATAAGCGGCATAGCTAAGAGTGGCGAAGGATTTCGTGCTAAAAGCAAGCCCGAAAGCAAGCCCGAAAGCAAGCCCGAAAGCAAGCCCGAAAGCAAGCGAGTCGAAACCGAGCTGACCATGACCGAGACCCCTGCCTTCCAGGACGTTCCGCCGCAGTCCGAACATGTCACGGACTATGATGAAGCGCATTTCGTCACCTATCTGCGCCTGCTTGATGCCGCTGCGGAAGGCGCGGATTGGCGCGAAGTTGTCCGACTTGTGTTTGGCCTCGATCCCGCTGACGACCCAGACGCAGCGCGCGCGATGCACGCGGCGCATCTCGAGCGCGCACGATGGATGGCGCGTAGTGGCTACAGGCAATTGATCGCGAAGGATTAATTGCGAGCCAATTTCGACTTTGTGCAATTCTAGGTAATTTCACGCGTCTACTTGTGCCGGCGCGAAGAGCAACAATCAGAAGATTCGGATACTTGCCGATTCTTCAATTCTCTCAAACGTTTCAGTCTGGCCAAGCTGCCCTCTGCCATAGGAGGTTGCAATGTCGGGAGAAGGCTCCTGGCGCTCAGCTGACTATGCCGAGCGCTTTAAGACCCATGACCATGCGGATTTCGCGCAGGAATTCCTGCGCCGCAACCCCGACTATGCCCGCGAATACAGTCAGACAGAGCAACGAGCCCTCGCCGATCCGGCAAAGGCACAGGAAGAAAGGGAGGGCCTGGCTCGGCGATGGGGCCTGAGCTTTCCCCTGCGATCCGGCAAAATCGGCGACGGATGAACCGGCGCATTGGTCGCCCGAGGTGCTTGGCACCACTATCATCCAGACAGGAACCGAACCTACCGGACGCTTGCTCTCGGACCTTTCCTGGAAGGCGGTTCAAAGCTGCGCTTGTTCGGACGGACTGCACTATGTTCTAACCAGCACATTTGGCCGCTTTCGGCTGTGGCGATCCAATCTGGCAGCCGGTCTTTCACCCGCCTTCCTTATCCCGGACGACGCGCTCGCATCCTTGCGATCCGAGGCCCTTTATCGCCTCCAGCTTGCCTGCGCAGGTCAACGGGCGGCGTTCCAAACCTCCAATTTCTCGCCAAGCGAGTACCAGCGCCGCAGGCTGGCCAACATGTTGGCGATGCTCGATGCGCGCGAAGCCGGTGCCACCATTCGTGAGCTTGCCTTCACTCTCGTCTATCCCAATTCCCGCCTTCTTAGAGGCGCTGAATGGAAGGCCTCGGGCGAAAAGCGCCATGTGCTGCGCCTGCTGCGAGCAGCGCTGAAATTGCGCGACGGCGGCTACCGCGGCTTTCCCGGTTTTGATCGCTCCATTTGATCGGGGTGACCGCTTAAGCCGCCTTCCTTTGGTCACTCCCTTCGCCGCGCTGCCCTGCGCCATCTCACTCCGCAACCAGCAGCCCTGCGCTGCAGCAACCTGTCTCAAGCGGAGATTTTCCATGGACGCCGTTCCCGCCCCGATCCGCCCCCGCTATCTGCGCACACCCGATGCCGCTGTCCATCTGGGTCTTTCGCCGCGTACACTCGAAAAGCATCGCTGCTTTGGCACTGGCCCTGTCTATCGCAAGCTGGGTGGTCGGATCGTCTACCACCTCGACGACCTCGACAGCTGGGCCGAGTTAGGCCTGCGCCGTTCAACCAGCGATCCGGGCAAGGGGGTGGTCCATCCCGCCAAGCGGATCGACGGCTATTCCGGTCCCGTCCGGCGCTGAAGGTCAGGCCAATGCCCACCCGCCAAACTTTTGCCCCGTCTCTCTCCAGCGCGGCGCAGCAGCTCGACCTGTTCGTCGGAGCCGGCGGCGACATCGCGGCGCGCGATGCGCAGGACCTGATGGCCTGGCCTTTCTTCAGCCTCGCCAAGTCGAAGCGCGTCAAACCAATCGATTTTCGCATGGGCGAGGTTGCGATCCTCGTTGAAGCCACCGCCGAACATGGCATGGCAACGATATGGGATGCCGATGTGCTGATCTGGGTAGCTAGCCAGATCGTTGAGGCGCGCGATGCCGGTAGACCAACCTCGCGGCTCATTGCTGCCACGCCGCATGAAATCCTTGCCTTCACGCGGCGCGGGACCGGCAAGGCGGGCTATGACCGATTGAAGGCCGCGCTCGACCGGCTGCAATCGACTACCGTTGCGACCTCGATCCGACAACTTGGTGCCCGCCGCCGTCACCGCTTCTCCTGGATCAACGAATGGCGCGAGCGCCTCGATGCCAATGGCCGCGCGCTCGGTATCGAGATGATCGTGCCCGACTGGTTCTATGAAGGCGTGCTCGACCGGGCGCTCGTGCTGACGATCGACCCGGCCTATTTCCAGCTGACCGGCGGGCTCGAACGCTGGCTGTATCGCATCGTGCGCAAGCATGGCGGCAGACAAAAGAGCGGGTGGAGCTTCGATATTGCGCACCTCCACCTCAAATCCGGGGCGCTCTCGCCGCTAAAGCGCTTCGCCTTCGAGATGCGCGATATCGTCCGGCGTCAGCCGCTGCCGGGCTACACCCTGACCCTCGAGCATCAGTTAGGCCGCGAGCGACTGAATTTCGCCCGCCTCCCCGTCGATCCTTTCGATGCCGCCATGCGGCGGATCAGCATGCCCCCTGTGGACAAGTCGGTGTGATGTTCGGACTATCAGGAACCCACGCGCTCGGTCTATCAGGAACCGAAAGTTCGGACTATCGGGAACCGGAATCGAGCCCAAACCCGCAGAAATGCTGGGCTGCTGCGCCCCTTAACTATCCTAACAAGGAATCTTCCAGATTCCTGCTAACGGCGCAGCGCCTGTGCACAGAGGGCGCGGCGGAGCCTCCTTCCGCCACTCTCGGTGCGCAAGCAGGCAATCCGCCACTCACCCATGTCACACTGGTGTGGCAGCAAGGCGTGCGCGAAGACTGGCTGCGCTTTGGCAAGCCGGTTGCCGAACGGATCATTGACCGGCGAACCCGCATCGAGAGTTATGCGCCGGGGCAGATGTTCGCCTTGGTGCGGTGGGCGTCCAATGATTACGGCACCATTCGTTCAACGCTCGATATCGTGCGCGCAGTCGCCAGCGGCGAAACCTATACGACATTGCCCCAGGTCGACCCTGGCGGCGAAATCCTGCTGTCGGTTCGAAGCTGGCCGAAGGTTCGCCAGACCTTTGAACTGATCGACGTCATCGAACAGGCGGGCCACGATCCGCGCGAAGTCGCACCCGATCACTGGCGGCATATGCACAACAGGCTGGCAGGGGGCATGCTGCCGCGCTGCTATGCACAGAGCCGCCACCTTGCATGGCTGCGTCGCCGCAAACTGCAATCATGAAGCGGCGAACGATCCTTCTGGCAGGCACAGTTGCGGCGGCGGCACTGCTCAGTGCTGCTCTGCCTATGTCGCGCATTCTCCTCTGGAACGCTACCGCCAGCGTGCCGACCGGCCTCTATCATATTCGCGGGAAAGCCAGCCTCCACGTCGGCGAGCGAGTGGCCATCGATCCGCCGCCCATTCTGCGCACCTATCTCGCTGAGCGCGGCTATCTGCCCTCCGGCGTGCCGCTGCTGAAGGAGGTCGCGGCGCTGCGCGGTGACACCGTTTGCCGCCGTGGCCTCGTCATAACGATCAATGGCAAACCGGCAGGCGAGGCGCGTGCGCTCGACAGCCGGGCGCGCCCACTACCCGACTGGCAGGGCTGCGAAATTATCGGCGCTGATGAAATTTTCGTCATGAACAGGAGCGCGCCCGGCAGCTTTGACGGGCGCTACTTTGGGCCGATTGCGCGCGCACAGGTGATCGGACGCGCAAACCCCGTCTGGACCGACGAAGCGGGCGACGGCGAACATATCTGGTTCGCCCGTCCGCATTTGATCTCAATCGCCAACACCAACCCTCACGACACCAAGGAGACCAAACCATGACCTGTATCGGCACATTCACCGCGCGCCCCGATGGCTTCGAAGGACGCCTGCAAACGCTGACGATCGACAGCGCCTTGACCCTTGTCCCTGCTGAGCCCGGCGAAGCCGAGAACGCGCCGGACTACCGTATCATGGCTGGCGAGGGCGATGCCACCTTCGAGGTCGGAGCAGGCTGGAAGCGCGTCGGCGACAAGGCGGGCGCTTATGTCGTGGTCCTGATTGACGATCCGGCGCTCGTGCAGCCGCTGCGCGCGAATCTGTTCCAGTCGGACCCGCGCACCCATGTGCTGATGTGGTCACGCCCCTCGCGCCGCGAAGCGAAGGACTGAGCGATGCGCCACCATCCACTGGTCTTTGCGGCCTTGGCCGCACTGGCCTCGGCCTACCCGGCTTCCGTTCATGCGCAGGCAGGCGCAACCGCTTCGCAAACACAGCGCATCGATATTGACGTCCACGTGCGCGAAGCGGCGCAGCGCTTCGGGATTCCTGAGAACTGGATCTATGCGGTGATCCGCATCGAAAGTGCGGGCCGGACGCGCGCCGTGTCATCCGCCGGTGCCATGGGCTTGATGCAGCTCATGCCCGGAACCTGGGCGCGCCAGCGCGACCGGTTTGCGCTCGGCAGCGATCCCTTCGATCCGCGTGACAACATCATGGCAGGAACATCTTACCTGCGGGAAATGTATGATCGCTTTGGCGCACCGGGTTTCCTTGCGGCCTATAATGCTGGACCGGGACGGTATGAGGCATGGCGTACAGGACGGCGTTCGCTCCCGCTCGAAACGCGTCGGTATGTCGCCAAGATTGCGCCCATGCTTCAGGCGGAACGCATTTTCGTTGCAGCGACCCAGCCACCGATGAGCGAAGCGTTGCCCGCATTTACTGTCCAAACGGCTGCACCATTAATCCCAACAGAAGCCAACGAACAGCAAGCTCCAACCAATCCATTCGCGCGTGCCGATCAGCGTTCGCACGACCTCTTCGCACCTGTCTCCACAGTCAGGGATCAGTGATGCCCGCAATCATGCTCTCGCGCCCGGCTTCGTCCTTTGGCGAAGCTGGGCGAAGGATGGCGGGAAGCATCAGAAAGGGGAAAGGAGGATGGCGAGATAAAAGCACCGCCGTCGGTCGGGGTGCAGGTGGTTGGTTTTATTGGGGAATATGCGCCGTCTTTGTTCAGGCCCTACCGTCGCTCTTGGCGAATTCTCTCGCAATTTCAACGGCCGAACCGCCGTCGCCCGGTTTCCTTACACATGGCTGATGATGAATTCGACGTGCGCCCGGGCCGCTCGCGGGACAGCGGTGTCCGCGCCTACAGCAAGGCCAACACACTAGTCGGCCGCGTGCTCCAGGTCTCGCGCCGGGCAGGCTACACGCCGCTCGGTCACGGAAGATCGGGCCGCGGCACCGGACACCTCGGGCGCGGCAAGCGCGCTGCGCTCCAACGCCGCCGCAGTGCTTCGCAGCGGCGCGTCGTCATCAAAGCGCGCGTTGTCCGCCATAGAGGCACGTCGTTTCGTTCGGCCCCGCTTGCCCGCCACATCACCTATCTCGAACGAGACGGTGTCACCCGCGACGGATCGGACGGTCAGATGTTCGATGCCGGGTCCGATCAGGCCGATGGCGAAGCCTTTGCCGAGCGCTGCGAGGAGGACCGGCACCACTTCCGCTTCATCGTATCGCCTGAGGATGCGAGCGAGATGGCGGACCTGCGCGCCTTCACCCGCGAGATGATGGGGGATATGTCAAACGATCTGGATATTGACCCTGACACTGGGCTCGACTGGGTCGCGGTTGATCACTGGAACACCGGCAATCCGCATATCCATGTGTTGGTGCGGGGTGTGGCCAGCGATGGCAAGGATCTGGTGATCGACCGCGCCTATATCAGCGAAGGGCTCCGCGCCCGCGCCGAAAAGCGGGTAACGGTGGAACTCGGCCCGCGCAGGGAGCGCGATATTCAGAACTCGCTGCGGCGCGAAGTCGATGCCGAACGCTGGACTTCGCTTGACCGCCGATTGCAGCGGCAACGAGACGATCTTGGTGTGGTCGACCTGCGCCCCAAGGCATCAGGCGCGCGAAAGGATCGAAGCTTGCTGCTTGGCCGTGCGCAGACACTCGAACGTATGGGTCTGGCCCAGCGTGTCGGTCCGGCCAGTTGGACGCTGGCTGCGGATGTCGAGCCGACACTGCGCGAGCTGGGTGATCGCGGCGACATCATCAAGACCATGCACCGCGCCATGACCGGCCATGGTCTGACCATCGCCCCCGAGCGCCTCGCCTTGCATGGACGAACTGATGGCGAGCGCGTCATCGGCAGGCTCATAGAACGCGGGTTGCATAATGAACTGACCGGCGAGGCCTATGCGATCGTCGATGGGGTGGATGGCCGCACACATCATCTGCGTTTTCCCGATATCGATCGGACCACTGACGCTGCGCCGGGCGCGATCGTCGAGGCCAGCAGCTGGACTGATCGCAAAGGTCGGCAGCAGGCCAGCCTGCTGGTCCGGTCCGACCTTTCCATCGAGGCACAGATCCGTGCGCGCGGCGCGACATGGCTCGACCGGCAACTGGTATCGCCGCGATCCGAAACGCTGCCGGACGGGTTTGGGTCGGAGGTTCGCGATGCACTGGACCAGCGGGCGGAGGCTCTGATCGATGAGGGGCTCGCCAAGCGGCAGGGGCAGCGCATCGTCTTTGCGCGCGGTCTGCTCGTTACGCTGCGAGACCGCGAACTGGCCGACGCAGGCGAGGCCCTGGCCGCACGTCACGGCGGCATCGCTCAGCCCGTCAGTGTTGGCGACCATGTCGCTGGCATCTACCGCGAGCGAGTGACGCTCGCGTCTGGTCGCTTCGCCATGATCGACAATGGCTTGGGGTTCCAGCTCGTCCCCTGGCGGCAGGATATGGACCGCCACCTCGGGCAGGCCGTGACCGGCAGGATCAACCAGCGCGGAGGCGTCGACTGGAGCTTTGCCCGCTCGCGCGGCCCAGCAATCTGAGGAGGCAAGCCCATGATACAAATCTTGACAAAAGCACCACATGATGCTTATCTACGCATCAGGAGAAGCGATATGGCGAGTGCAGCTTTTGAACCAGTCGAAGCCCCGCGCGGACTTCAAACCTTTGCGGGCGATGATGATCGCCGCCGCCTGACCGGCGCGGCGGTCAAGGCCGTGCTCCGGCTTGTCGATGCCTGGGGTGGCAGCAATGCAGAGGGCGCGGCGCTGCTCGGTGTGTCTGAGAGCACCTGGGACCGGATTAAGGCCGGGACATGGGAAGGTACGCTCAGCCAGGACCAGCTGACCCGCGCTTCGGCGCTGATTGGTCTTTTCAAGGGACTCCACCTGCTCTTCGCCAACGACATGGCCGATCGCTGGCCGAAGCTTGCAAACAAGGCGCCGGTATTCGACCGGTTGTCACCTGTTCAAGCAATGATCGATGGTGGCATCCCGCGCATGCTGGAAACCCGGCAATATATCGACTCGCTTCGTGGCGGGCTCTGAGGGCGAGGCCGGTCTTCCACCAGCCGAGCTTCCAACAATACGCGAAGCCTTCGAGCGGACTATCAGGCTCGTGCCCAGCGCGCGTTTGCGTGACCAGGTCATGGCGCCGCTTGCTGACGATGACGCCGATCTGGCTCTCCTTGCAGAGATCGAAGGGGGCACAAGCGGCCGACTGATTGCCGAGGAGCGGGGACTTGGCAGTCTGACAGCCGACGAACTGGTTCACGGTGTGCCCCATGCGCATTTCATCAATGCCAGCTTCGCTTATGCCAAGCCGCGCGAACCCAACCGCTTCAATCCCGCTGAACGCGGCGCCTGGTATGCAGCGCTCGCCGTCGAAACCTGTATCGCCGAAGTCGGCCATCACCTGACCAAAGCGCTGTCCGATGCGGGTGATTTCAACGCTGTCGTTGAATATGGCGAGATGATTGCCAGCATGTCGGGTGTCTTCATCGATCTGCGCGAACAGCCTGATCATCCCAGCCTCGACCCCGAAGCTGCCAAAGGCTATCCGGCAGGCAATGCTCTGGCGGCTCAGGCACGCGGTGAAGGGCACAACGGGATCATCTATCCCTCGGTGCGCCATCAAGGCGGAACCTGCATTGCCGCGCTCTGGCCCAATGTCGTGCAGTCGGTCGTACAAGGGGCCATGTATCGGCTCACATGGTCCGGCGAACCTGACTTCGCTTGGGAAGCCATCTAGCCGCCCGTTTCTTTGCCTGCGCCAGACTGCGCTTCCCAAGCGCAGCGCTTGAATTGCAGCCTTCGTTCGGCCTCCTGCCTCCCGAAAGGAGGCACCATGTCGGCAACCAGAATATTGTGGGGCCAGATCCTCGCCGTGTTCGCCCTGACGCTGGCAGGCATCTGGGCCAGCACGCAATGGACAGCGACAGCACTTGGCTTCCAGCCCGAGCTGGGACCGGCATGGTTCGAGGCTTTCGGTGTGCCCGTCTATCCGCCCTATGCGATCTTCTGGTGGTGGTTCAGCTTTGAAGCCTATGCGCCGCGTATCTTCGAAACAGGCGGCATGATCGCGGCATCGGGCGGCCTCGCCTCGGTAGTGGTGGCGATTGCCATGTCAGTCTGGCGCGCCCGCGAGATCAGGAACAGCGCGACCTATGGGTCGGCACGCTGGGCCACTCGACCAGAGATTGCTAAAGCAGGCCTTCTCGCTGGCAAGGGCGTGGTTATCGGCCAGCACGCCAATCTCTATCTGCGTCACGACGGTCCCGAACATGTGCTGTGCTTCGCACCGACCCGCAGCGGTAAGGGTGTGGGACTGGTTATCCCGACGCTGCTGACGTGGCCGCACTCGGCCATCGTGCACGACATCAAGGGCGAAAACTGGGACCTGACCGCAGGTTTTCGTTCGCACTTCAGCCGTGTCCTGCTGTTCGATCCAACCAACGAGGCGTCGGCAGCCTACAATCCGCTGATGGAGGTACGGCGCGGAATCAATGAGGTCCGCGATGTCCAGAATATCGCCGACGTGCTGGTCGATCCCGAGGGCTCGCTCGAGCGCCGCAACCATTGGGAAAAGACCAGCCATGCGCTGCTGGTCGGGGCCATTCTGCATGTGCTCTATGCCGAAGCCGACAAGACCTTGGCAGGCGTCGCGGCCTTCCTGTCCGATCCCAAGCGCTCGATCGAAGCAACACTCGCCGCCATGATGATGACCCCGCATCTGGGCGATGGTGGCGTGCACCCGGTCGTTGCGAGCGCTGCTCGCGAATTGCTCAATAAGTCCGAGAATGAGCGCTCGGGCGTGCTGTCGACAGCCATGTCCTTCCTCGGCCTCTACCGCGACCCGGTCATCGCGAAAGTCACGAGGCAATGCGACTGGCGCATTGCCGATCTGGTTGATGCCTCGCGCCCGGTCACGCTCTACCTTGTCGTGCCGCCCTCCGATATTAGCCGGACCAAGCCGCTTATTCGCCTGATCCTCAACCAGTTGGGACGGCGCCTGACAGAGGATCTTGCTGACGGCGCTCAGCGGCAGCGGCTGCTCCTGATGCTTGACGAATTTCCGGCGCTTGGCCGCCTCGACTTCTTCGAAAGCGCGCTCGCCTTTATGGCAGGCTACGGGATCAAGTCCTTCCTGATCGCGCAATCACTCAACCAGATCGAGAAGGCTTACGGCCAGAACAACGCGATCCTCGACAACTGCCATGTCCGGGTCTGCTTTGCTACCAACGACGAGCGGACCGCCAAGCGTGTCTCGGAATCTCTCGGCACCGCCACTGAAATGCGGGCGATGAAAAATTATGCCGGACATAGGCTGTCGCCCTGGCTTGGCCATTTGATGGTCTCGCGTTCCGAAACCGCTCGTGCTCTGCTCACCCAGGGCGAGATCATGCAACTGCCCGACACCGATGAAATCGTCATGCTGGCAGGAAGCCATCCGGTCCGTGCGGAAAAGGCGCGTTACTATGCCGATCCGCGGCTCAAAAAGCGGATCGAAGCGCCACCGACCCCGCAGCAGTCAGTCGACACGGGAGCTGCCGGTGACTGGGAGGGCACGATTGTTAAAGCGGTGCAGCGAAGGGGAAGATCCGGCACCAAGTCCGAGTGCCAAGATGATCAGGCCGATGCCGAAGGCGGGATTCGTCGCGAGCCGGAACTGCCTGAGCACGAAGACATTGCGCCAGCAGCTGCACCCGTGCGCAATGAATTTGATTTTGAGGAGAGGAGCGATGCTGACATCGCGAGCACCGCTCGCGGATTGACCGATCAGATGCGCGCCAACGCCAGGCGCGCGGCGCTCGATCCGAATGACGGGATCGAACTGTGAGCAAGGGCAATCGCATCAAGCACACTTTTCGGCTGCCTCCAGACCTCTCGCGGCAACTGGCAGACTACGCCGGGCGCAAGCGGGTCTCGCAGGCATCGGTGGTCGAAGCAGCGGTTGCGTCGTTTCTCTCGCCGGATGGTTCCGAGAGGATGGAGGCTGCATTCAGTCGCCGTCTGGATCGGATCTCGCGGCAAATGGACAAGCTCGACTATCACGTCGAGGTAGGAAATGAGGCTGTCGCCTTGTTTGTGCGCTTTTGGCTCGGATTGACGCCCTCGATGCCAGACGGCGAGTCTGGTCCGGCCATGGCTGCTGGTGAACAACGGTTCCAACGCTTTATCGAGGCTCTGGCGCAACGTGTAGAGCGCGGACAGAGGCTTGCAAATGAAATCACTCAGAACAGCAGCTAAGCGTTTCGGTTGAGGTCGCTAGAAGCAAAGATGACATATGCGAGACGCAGCCTTCGCTGCGTCACACCTCTTTCCGCTAACGTTGCCGGAGTGCGCCAATAGTATCGAGAACCTTTACGATCTTCTCGGCCCCTTCCGGAGTATCGTCCCATAGACTCCGAAGGCTTGCCTCGAGGCGGAGCCAAGCGGCGTTCTCCTGAGAAACGTTTCGCGGCGCACTTTCCAACGCAATTCCAAGAGCCTTGCAAACTTGCACAACATTGAAGCTGATAGTCTTGAATTCGCCACGGACAATCCGACCGACTTGGCTAGGATGAACACCTGAAATTTCGCCAATCCCGGTATCCGTAAGCGCAGTGCGCGCGCGCGCAGCAGCAATCTGCTCTTGCAGCGTTGCGATTTGCTGAGCTGTTGCTTTCATGCAAATTTGCATGTATCTATTTGTGCGAATTTGCAAGAGAGAACCCAATGACCGAAGAAATCCGCTTTTACCGTGCGAGCGAGAAACCCTATGGTGCGTTCAGCAATCTTTACAGGCGTGAGATCGAATTCGAGGGGGAGCGGTTTCCAACCAGCGAGCACGCTTATCAGGCGGGCAAGCCTCGTAAGCCTGAAGTGCGCGAATGGCTGATGAATGCGCCCTCCCCAGCACTCTTGGCCATGGCAGCGCATGGTCTCTATTATTGGGACGTGGCGCCCGGATGGTCAAAGACCAAGTTCGATCGGATGCGCGATGTTTTGCGGGTGAAATTCGAGCAGCACGAGGATTTAAAAGCGCTGTTGCTTTCAACTGGCAATGCCCGGCTCGTTGAAAGCGCCACGGTCGACAATGAAGTGAACCGCCTCTGGGGTGAGGTGGATGGGGTCGGTAAGAATATGCTCGGCGTTTTACTAATGGAGCTTCGCGATTCCTTGCGTGCTAAAGTCAGCTTGCAAGCAAAGGTAGCCGCAGCGGCTTGAGGTAGGGCTGTCAGTAATCGCGATATGACTGCGCCAGCACCGAGCGTATAAATGCGACATCATGGTGGCGGAATATGCCGCGCGCGCCCGCGAATTCGCAATTCACAGCGGCCAAGCGCTGTCCCGCCACGACGCCCTGTACCAGATCGTGAATGCCTAAGGCTCCCTGCTGACGGTCGGCCCTCGCCAGGAGCCAGTCGATGATTCCGACGCTAACCATGTCCCCCGAACCGCAAGTATCGGTAATATGGCTAGCTGGAATGGCCGCACTCCAGATACGCTCATAGCCATGGCGGATTTCTAGGCCGTCAGCGCCAAAGGTCACGATTGCCACGGTAGCGCTGGACGCGACCTGACCGTCGATTTCCGGTCCCAGGCGGTCAGCTGAATATTTGAGGATAGTTGTCAGCGCGAGTGCCTCTTCGAACAATTCACTCTCGATGTCAGATGGTTCGAAAAAAACGATCGCCCCCGCTGCATGAGCCCATTCCATGGCGCGCAGGATCGTCGGCGACAGGCGGTCGGCATAGAAAATTGTACAGCCGCCCAAGGCTGATGTCGCGGACTGCACTTCTTCAAACCCGATCGGCTCAAACCGAGGAAATTCCTCGGAAGTCTCGCGGCACGTAAAACTGAAGCTATGTTGCCCCGACAGGGTGTCTAGCTCCTGACGCAGGACCGGTGAACGCCTGCCCTCGCACTTGTAGATATAACTTGTTAAGGCACCAGCCAGCCGGAACTCGTGAATTAGCTGCTCGCCTATATCATCGCAGCCGAGCGAGAGCATTGGTGCAACTTGGCGATGTAGCATCGCCAGAGAAACCAGGACGTTGCCGCACGATCCCCCGAGTGCTTCAGCAGCAAAATCGCCGTTCGCGTAAATACGGTCGAGCACCGTAAAACCGGTGCCGACAACATCAACCGAATCAGCTTGCGCTTGCATCATGTTCTCTATTTGTACTCATTATGCGAGCCTGTCGAGATAAAGCGAATTAACGTCAATTCGAACGCTCCCGTCGGCAGCACCTTGTAGGGCCTGAAGCAGTTTGAGCAAGGCTTCTGGTCCAGTGAGTTGCGTGCCGAATAGTGCCCAGCAACCATCGTGGCGCCCGCACACTGTACCTACACTGATACCAAGTTCGCATGACAAAAGTTCGTTGTCATTGCCGGACCGCGCGCCACTATCCCCAACGCATAGGACCTCATTTCGATTTGCAAGGGATTCCTGCACTTGGCGCACTACATTTCGCTTCGAGGTGCCAGCCCCAAAGAAATCGATGCTGTGTCCGGAAGCAGCGAATCGCACGGTGCCGGAGGCGATTGCCGGACAATCTTGCACGTCGGTTGTGAATGCGTCCTGGTCGACCAGATTTTCAAGCTTGACCGAAATTTGCACGTCGCTGAATCGCCCCTCGAACGGACCGGAAAATAGATGCGGCTGCTGTTCGAGCCAAGCAAAGGTTTCGGCGAGCGCGGCATCAACCGCAGGCCGCGCCTGATCGATGTCGACCTCGAGTGGTTGAATGTAGGCCCCGTTATAATAGCCGATCATTAGCCGTCTATGAAGCGCGGTCGGCAGGGCTTCGCGCAAGGCGGCCCCAGCCGACCCGCCGCGCCCGGTCGCGATCGCAAGCCGCACATCGAGAGCGTCGAGCCTCACCATTTCGTCGATAAGAGCCTGACGCGGAAGACCGTAACGCTCGGAATCTGATACAAGCGTACCGTCATAGTCTAGGACAATGCCGCCAATGATCGCATTAGTGAGTTGGGACTGTCGCTCATCTTGTGTGAGACATAGTGGCTGATGGCAGGCCGCCAGATCATCGCGGGCGAATACTGCCGCACGCTTCTGACGGATTGAGGGCCCCAGTCGGTCGGCTAGCACAAGCAGGCCGTCGTTGTCATAGAGATTGCGGCCGAATTCGCCAACTCCGGGCTTTCCAGGATCAATTCCTACCGCCTTGCCCATCGCCTCAATGATAAGGAGACCTTCGACGATACCGATGGCGTTTCGAAGTCTTCCGCCATCGCCAAAGTCGAGGTGCTGAATACGCACAGAAGCTGGCAGATTGGATGCCACCATGTCCCACATGCGGCTTGTATCATGGCCAGTTAGTGCCAGCACAAATGTCTTTTCGGCGCGGTGGTGCAGCCACGTATGGCGGCCATGGGCAAAATTTCTGATGTCAGTTCGCTGGACCGCGCAGATTGCCGCTTCCCAGACTGAGGTTTCGATTAGATCGGCAACGGACCGAACTTGCGGATCGGAAATGAGCAGAAGAAGATCGTCGGGCCGCAACTCCGAGAAGCGTTCCGCCATGGCGGCTCGGAAAGGATCCCGGACGATCTCTTCGAGGCCCGAGATAAGCTGGTCACCCGGTCCTTCTTCAAGTGGGTCCTCACTCACCCGATTGGCGGCAAGCACTAGTGCGACCACAGCGCTCACTAGGGAATGGGTTGCTAGGAAACTGTCTTTGGAATCGGCAACGGGCAAGACGACTAGGCGCGAATTGGGTTTCTCGGCCATTGATAGCGCCGCCGCTCCAGACGCATTGCGCGTAACAACGTTTACAGCAGCAGCATTGCGGGACCGGGCCGCAAGGACAGCAGCGACACTGTCAGCATTGTCGGCGCCAGCACTGAACAACCAGACGTCCTCCCCCTCCAAGCTCCGGTTGGCGAGAACTAGTTCGGCAGGCGTGACGACCTCGGTTCGATCGCCTGATAGTGTTTCCCGACAGCGCGCGAAGAATTGAGCCGCAATCATCGACCCGCCTGATCCGACCGCAACCGCCCCGCGCCCTCGATTGTCGGCCAGAGCCGAGACAAGCGCATCGAGGTTGGCGTTCCGAACCAGCTCAACAGTGCTCAACAACACGTCCAATTTCTCGCCAAACCGGGTCATTCAGAGGCACCGGAGTAAGGCGTTTGAGAAACTTGCGAGGCGGGCGTTTGGAACTGGCTATACGCAGGCCCCGATAGGAGCAGATGAACGATCATATCCTGCGATGGTTCTGCAGCGGGTTGTGTAGGGTCGAAAGCATAGCGAACTGTCTCAATATATTGGACCGGGAGGTCGTGTTCGAGAGCCGCCATGAGCGCACCGGCCGCCATCACCCGGCTTCCGATCGGAGAAAGAATAATGGCAGGCTCGAAGATATCGGCAACTGTCTGATCGTAACGCGCTTTCAATGTACTCAGAGTTCGATAGCAGTCGAGCGGATTGCGCTCCGAGACATAGACAAGATCACGGGGATCAACTTGCCACTCATCGACGAGTTGGGTTTGATATTCGGCGACAAGGGCGTCTGCTCGCCGGGGGTCGCGTGCTGGAAAAGGAACAACCGGACAAATTTTGTATGTCTCGCCGACCGATCGCCCAATTTCGGTCAGCGCGGCTGATCGCCCTCTAGCGAGCTGGGGTATCCAGATCTTCGCTATTTCGAGCGGGCTGGCCGACTGATCCGCACCCGCAAATCCCCGCACTGCAATAGGCCGGTCACCAGGCTCGCTGGCTATTTCGTCATCGAGCTCTGGATTCGATGCGATCATGATGTGAAAAGCAAGATCGTTCTCTTCGCAATAATGAAGCAGCAACTTCGCGGCGGGAAAACCGATCCCTATGGAGAGAGCAGTCATATCCAGCACGACGTCGGTTACTTCCGAAGGGATTGTGTAGTTGGAAATGACCGAAGCTATGCGTGCACCGGCCACTGGCGCGTTATCGACACCGAAGATGTCGACTGACTCGATGTGACAACCGGAGACCATTTCGCTCAGTGCCTGTGCATTTTCGGTCGCTGCAGCAATCAGGCCAGCGTCCGGGGTACCCCGTTCCTCGCGGACGAAGAGCCCCGAAAGCCTGCCGCCCAACGCTTCAGACAGCAGAGTCGGGATGCGCAGCGAGCGGGGATCGAAGCCGGCCGCCGCTACGACAAGGCAACGGCGACTGGAGTCGCCGAAGTAATCGGCCGCGAAGCTCCCAACGGCATCATCAAAATGGGCAATACATCTATCCCAATGCGGCCGGGTCATTCAGCCCCCGCTTCTCTAAGATAGTCGAGATCGCGCTCGAGAAAACCACCTCTACGCAGAGTGAGACCGCGTGCGAGACAAACGACCCCGCTCAATTCGATCAAGCACCAGCTTTTTCCACCCTGACCGTATTCGCGTTCAACATCGATTGCGCCGTGCGCGACCGCATACTTCAAGACCAGCGCAAGTTCGTCACCTGACGTAAGCAGGCCGACGATGTCGTCTTCGAGAATACCGACTGCATTGGCACCGTAGCCAAGCCGCGCGTTTGGGGTAAGCGACACTTCGCGGCATTCATTCCCGATGTGGTCAACCAGAGCGCGCACGCGCCGCGCGAACGGGAAGGCCCAGCCGTCCATGATCTCGTTTGCCTTTGCTCGCAATACGTCCTGCTGTGCGCCTGCCGACAGGACAAGAGGTCGCCCGCGAATAGCCTGTGTCTCCATGCGAGCGACCAGGGCGCCCGCCAATTGCAGGAAGAGTTCGGCATTCTCGTTGCTGGCATCGCAGACAGCATCGAAACCGTAATGGAATGGCCGCCCCGCCAATTCGTTCAAATGCAACCGAGCAGCTTCGGCGACCGTCGCGTCCGCCTTGAGCGGTATCTTGGGATCGGGATCGAAGTCTTCGAACAGCGACTCCTGCTTCCCGCTAATCCGATTGGCGTAGCGCGCCATCAATATACGACACATCGCGAGTGCGACTTCGGGTTGGCGATCACCCGATTGAGTGCTGTCAAGATAGGCTGCGATCAGGTCTTCAATGACCTTCCTACGAGCGGAAGCCACCTCGTATCGCTGCTGGTCGCGGCCAACGGTGGCCGATAAATCTCGCATCTTGGCGTCTGTAATTCTCGGCGGTTCGTCCGGGACCAGGCGGCGGAACTGCCTGGCGTTACGGTTTCGAAACGCAGAGACTCTCGGCAGATAACGATCGGCCATATCTGCGGCCATGCCGCGAAACCGCTTCCGCTCTTTTGCCCTTTTTTCGCCGCCCTGCATGAAGACGTCGATAAAATCGCGGTCGGGTTGGAGGTTATGGGTTGCAAGGCTCTTGGCAGATCGAAAAACGGCACCTGGACTCAGGGCATCGAGCCGCATCATCATCCAGCGCCCGAACTTGATCTCTCGTCGGGCGAGCGCTGTAAAGATATGCTCGAACTGATCGGGATGAAGGGCATGGACATCGTCGAGCATGGCAACCGGCGTGAGGCGATGGCGTTCGCCCATCCAATCAATCTCGATCTCACGAATACACTCAAACGGCTGATAAGGTTCGGTCGCGTCGCTTGGGAGGTCCTCGATTTTGGGGGGAAGCAGGCTTGCGCCAACGGAATAGATGGCCCGTTGGACAGCTAGGGCGCGATCGCGGATACCTGTTGCGGCTAAACCGCCAATTTGTTCCAATTGAGCTTCGGAAGCATCCCGCGCGATGAAGGTGATATCTTCGAGCTTACGCAAACCGCCATTGGTCAATCCTCGCAGTAGGGCGAGCATTGTTCTGGCTTGGACGAGCCAAAGCGCTAACTTGGTCTTCACTGCATCGTCGTAGGGCAGCTCCCAAAAGTCACGATACTCCGATTCCATGGGAATACGAACGGCGGCCACCTTGGGCTTGCCGTCTTCCAGGAAGCCAGCTCCGGCAAGTGCTTGCGCAAGATCACGGTTTGTGTCGCTAGTCTGATCGCGAAGGATTGCTTCGACCAGCTGAAACTCGGCGAGCATGGCGAGCATGGTCTTACCGCTTCCCGGCGCGCCCAGAATACGAACTGGTAGGTCGAAAAGATCTGGCTTTCGCTGATGGTCTGCCAAGAAGGTGGTGAGCGGAGCTGGGCTGACGATCTCGAGAAAGGTGGTGTCGTCGCGAATATATTCCGTTGCACGCCGCAGGAAAGGATTTGCCATGGTTAGCCGTGCCTGTCGCGACGGCGAAAGAGAGGACGCATCGCCGGGCCGTGTTCGCCGCCGACCGTTTCAGCCCATAGTAGCGGGACGCTGTTGTTCGGGGTGTTGTGCTCGAGCACGAGCGGAAGTGCGCAATCAGCATAACCCATTTTCAGATCCGTTTGCTCCGCCTCGCCGGCATGTTCGGCCAAGCGAAGAAAGAGCGCGTGGTCGTAATACTTCTCACACAGGGCGATAATAGAATCGTCATGGCCTTCTCGTAGCTTCAGCGACGCTGGAAGCAACACGCCCTCGGTTATGTCGATCGAGCTGTAAGACCGGTCGGCCCAAGCTTGGTGGGCCTCCTCTGTGCGTTCAAGGAGCGCTTCACGCGCTTGGGACGTCGACACGTAATGATGAACATGCAGCGCATAGTTATCCGCGATTGGAAAATCATCGACATTCGCTCGGGCCCGGCAAATCATATCATTGAATTTCTGAAGCTTTCCCTTCCATTTGTCGTCCGTGAAACGAATGAACGTCGTGCCGGACGCGGTGAAGTCGTCGATTAGGTACACATGTTCGAAGCGTTGGTCTTCAAGGTTGCGTTCGCGTAATTTCTTGGCAAGGTCCTGCCATTTTTCGTTGCCGATGTTCATCATCGGGACAACTTGTTCCTGCGAGATTCGCCCCGCATTCGCTCGCCGCAACGTATCAATCCTGCTGCCGTCGCTAAGTCCGATAAACAATGAACGACGCAGAAGTTGGTCGAACGCTTCAGTTCCTAGCGCACTTCCCCAAACCTCGTGTGGTTTCACGCCGGTTTGCTCGGCGGCCAGCCGGCGCAGATGGGGTGTGACGGTTTCAGGAAAGAAAGCTTCGATCGAGCGCTGCATCTCGGCGCCAGATAGATAGACAAGGCGATGTTTTACGAACCCGTAGGCAGTTGGGCGATCATCTGGATCGAACTGCTTGAGCCAAATGGCAAGATTCTCGACAAAACGTGATCCAGCGCGGAAGTCACTGTAACCATCATATTTGGCGGAGGATATGAGGCGAAGCCAACTATATTCAGCGGTCGCGACACCATCGTCCTCCCACCCCATGATATTCGCGATTAACCTCAGGCCAAGTAAGTTCATCTTTGATTCGATCCGATACCCATTGTGCTGCTTAATCGCAAAGTCTGCCTGTATTGATTACAGAATGCCTTTTCTTGCTAATTGAAAGATACGTCTACCCCACTTTGTTAGGAAAGCTGCTTTGAAATGCACAGAGTTTTCCACATGTGTGGGGAAAAGCAAAAAGAAGCAAACTCGCTTGCACAGGCGAAACTCGACACTTTGCCCGCAGCCCATTTCTCCAAAACCTCTCCATGGACGAAAGACCATTTTCTGTGCGGCTTCCGCCGTCCCTTTCTCTATCTGCGCCAATCTACGCTTGTCGTAAATCCTTGTTGCCTGACGGCATTCTGATGTCCTTTTGATCTGCCCCGTAAGCGCAGGCGGTGGTCGGCTGCTGCAAATAGGGGCAGCCCATGAGTGTCATTCCAATCCGGTCCGAAGCATCATCGCGCGGTGCGCGCATGTTGCGTACGGCTTTGGGCGCAGAGATTGCGCGCTGGCTGGAAGAGCCTGCTGTAATCGAGGTCATGCTCAATCCGGACGGTCGGCTCTGGGTTGATCGTCTGGGCGAAGGTCTTGCCGCAACCGGATGCCTGATGGGTGCCGCCGATGGTGAGCGGATCATTCGGTTGGTCGCGCATCATGTCGGTGCTGAAGTTCATGCAGGTTCGCCGCGCGTTTCGGCGGAGCTGCCCGAGGGCGGAGAGCGCTTCGAAGGGCTGTTGCCGCCTGTGGTTGCCGCACCCAGCTTTGCCATTCGCAAGCCCGCCGTCGCGGTGTTCACGCTGACCGACTACGTCGCGGCGGGCATCATGGCAGACTGGCAGGCCGATTTGATGGCCGATGCCGTTGTGTCGCGGAAGAACATTCTGGTCGCTGGCGGCACTTCCACCGGCAAGACCACGCTTACCAATGCGCTGCTGGCAGTGGTTGCGCCCAGCTCTGACCGCGTCGTTCTGATCGAGGATACGCGCGAACTGCAATGCGCCGCTCCCAATCTCGTATCGCTGCGGACCAAGGATGGCGTGGCCACTCTGTCAGACCTCGTCCGCTCGGCCTTGCGCCTGCGGCCTGACCGCATTCCGATTGGCGAGGTGCGCGGCGCAGAAGCGCTCGATCTGCTCAAAGCCTGGGGCACCGGCCATCCGGGCGGGATCGGCACGATCCATGCCGGGACTGCGCTGGGCACGCTGCGGCGGCTCGAACAGCTGATCCAGGAGAGCGTGGTCACCGTGCCGCGCGCGCTGATCGCCGAGACCATCAATGTGATTGCTGTGCTTGTTCGCGATGGCACCGGCCGACGGTTATCCGAACTGGCCGAGGTCCGCGGGCTCGATGCGGCGGGCGAATACGTCCTCGCACCCCTTTCCACCACTCAAGGAGACCCTTCGTGATCCACATTCTGTCGCGCGCGCGTTCGCGCCTGTCAGCTCTCATTCTTGGCGGCTTTGTCGCACTGGTGGTTGCCACGCCTGCCCATGCTGCTGGCTCATCCATGCCCTGGGAAGCGCCTCTGCAGGCGATCCTTGAATCGATCCAAGGGCCAGTTGCCAAGATCGTCGCGGTGATCATCATCATCGCCACCGGGCTGGCGCTGGCTTTTGGAGACACATCGGGCGGGTTTCGGCGGCTGATCCAGATCGTCTTCGGTTTGTCGATCGCCTTTGCCGCATCATCTTTCTTCCTGTCCTTCTTTTCCTTCGGCGGCGGAGCGCTGGTCTGATGGAGGGCGGCGCATCCGGCCTGCCTAACGGCTTCGTGGTTCCGGTCCACCGCGCGCTGACCGAGCATATCTTGCTGGGCGGCGCACCGCGCGGGCTCGCGATCGCCAATGCAACGCTGGCCGGAGCCATTGGTCTGGGCCTGCAGTTGTGGATCGCTGGGCTCGTTTTCTTCGCGCTCGGTCACATGGTGGCGGTCTGGGCAGCGCGGCGCGATCCGCAATTCGTGGACGTCGCACGGCGGCACCTGCGCTTTCCTGCCCATTGCGGGGTGTGAGGAATGTTCTCGCTGCGCGAATATCGGAACAAAGCCGACCGGCTCGCGGACTTCCTGCCATGGGCAGCACTCGTTGCGCTGGGCGTGGTGCTCAACAAGGATGGCAGTTTTCAGCGCAGTGCCGGCTTTCGCGGGCCCGACCTCGACAGCGCAACGCCGTCCGAACTGATCGCCACCACCGCACGTCTCAACAGCGCGCTGCGGCGGTTGGGATCTGGCTGGGCGATCTTCGTCGAAGCCGTGCGCCGTCCGGCGCTGGACTATCCGGTTTGCGCCTTCCCCGATCCGGCATCGGCACTTGTCGAGCGCGAACGCGCCGCACAATTCGCGGAGGAAGGCGCGCATTTCGAGAGCCGGTATTTTCTCACCTTCCTATGGATGCCGCCCGCAGAGGAGGCGGCACGCGCCGAAAGCTGGCTCTACGAGGGTAAGGCCGAGAAAGGCATTGTCCCACGTGAATTGCAGGACGGCTTCGTGGATCGGACTGACCGGCTGCTGCGCCTGTTCGAAGGCTTCTTTCCGGAGGCTCATTGGCTAGATGATGGCGAAACGCTGACCTATCTGCACAGCTGCATTTCGACGCGGGCACAGCCCGTCCGCGTTCCTGAAACCCCGATGCATTTGGATGCGCTGCTCGCCGACGAGCCGCTCACTGGCGGGCTCGAACCGCGTCTGGGCTCTGCGCATCTGCGCACGCTCAGCGTGATCGGCTTTCCGAGCGCGACCTTTCCCGGCCTGCTCGATGAATTGAACGCACAAGGCTTCGTCTATCGCTGGTCAACCCGAGCGATCATGCTCGACAAGAGCGACGCAACCAGGCTGCTCTCCAAGATCCGTCGCCAATGGTTCGCCAAGCGCAAATCGGTCGCAGCGATCCTCAAAGAGGTGATGACCAACGAGGCTTCGGTACTGGTCGACAGCGATGCGGCCAACAAGGCGGAAGATGCGGATACTGCGCTGCAGGAATTGGGCGCAGACCATGTCGGTCTGGCGCTGGTCACCGCGACCATCACCGTCTGGGATGAGGATGCAACGCTTGCTGCTGAAAAGCTGCGCCTTGTCGAGAAGGTCATCCAGGGGCGCGATTTCACCTGCGTGACCGAAGGCATGAACGCGATCGAGGCGTGGCTCGGATCGCTGCCCGGCCATGTCTATGCCAATGTCCGCCAGCCTCCCATCTCCACGCTGAACCTGGCACATATGATGCCGCTTTCGGCGGTCTGGGCTGGGCCGGAATGCGATGCGCATTTCGATGCACCGCCGCTCTTCTATGCGAAGACCGAAGGCTCGACCCCGTTCCGCTTTTCGCTTCATGTTGGCGATGTCGGGCACAGCCTCGTCGTTGGCCCAACCGGAGCGGGCAAGTCAGTGCTGCTGGCCATGATGGCGCTGCAGTTCCGCCGGTATGCTGGCTCACAAATCTTCGCCTTCGATTTTGGCGGCTCGATCCGCGCGGCGGCGCTCGCCTGCGGCGGTGACTGGCAGGATCTGGGATCGAGTCTTTCCGAGGACAACGACGAGTCGGTCCTGCTGCAACCTCTGGCGCGGATCGATGAGCCGGGTGAGCGCAACTGGGCCTCAGAATGGCTCCAGTCGATCCTCGCTGCGGAGGGCGTCACAATCGATCCGGAGACCAAGGACCATCTGTGGTCGGCGCTGAGCTCGCTGGCGAGCGCGCCGGTTGCCGAACGCACGCTCACCGGGCTCGCTGTTCTCTTGCAATCACAGGCATTGAAGCAGGCCCTCGCGCCCTATTGCATCGGCGGCCCGTTCGGGCGCCTGCTCGATGCCGAAAGCGAGCGACTTGGCGAAGCGAGTTTTCAGGCCTTCGAAACCGAAGGGTTGACCGGATCGGCAGCGGCACCGGCGGTGCTCTCCTATCTCTTCCACCGGATCGAAGGCCGGCTCGACGGGTCGCCCACGCTGATCATCATCGATGAAGGCTGGCTGGTGCTCGACAGCCCGGCCTTTGCCGCGCAATTGCGCGAATGGCTCAAGACCCTGCGCAAGAAGAACGCGAGCGTCGTCTTCGCCACGCAGAGCCTTGCCGATATCGAGACATCGGCGATTGCGCCAGCGATCATTGAAAGCTGCCCGACCCGCATCTTCCTGCCCAATGAGCGCGCGGTCGAACCGCAAATCCTCGCCATCTATCGCCGCTTCGGCCTCAACGATCGTCAGATCGAAATCCTCAGCCGGGCAACCCCCAAGCGCGACTATTACTGTCAGTCAGCGCGCGGCAACCGCCTGTTCGAGCTGGGTCTGGGCGAGGTCGCGCTCGCCTTCACTGCCGCCTCGTCCAAGCGCGACCAGCTCGCCATAGCGCGGATCATCGAGAATTCTGGCCGCAAAGGCTTTGCCGCCGCTTGGCTCAGACATCGCGGCCTCGACTGGGCTGCCGACCTGCTCGGCACTCCCGAGCCAACATCCCTTACCCCCAGCCCCCAACAAGGAGACCTCCCATGATCCCCCGTAAATACGTCCGCAGCCTTCTGACCGGTGTCGTGCTTGCCTGTGCTGGCTCCGGCGCCCTCGTGTCCGCGCCTGCCCACGCGCAGTTCGGCGGCATTGTCTATGATCCGTCGAACTATGCCCAGAACGTGCTGACGGCTGCGCGCACGCTTGAGCAAATTAACAACCAGATCCGCATGCTGCAGAACCAAGCCAACTCGCTCGTCAACGAGGCGCGCAATTTGCAGAGCTTGCCGCTGACAGTTCTGCAGCCCCTGCAGGACCAGATTCGGCAGACGCAGCAATTGCTCCAGCAGGCGCAGCGCATCGCTTATGATGTGCGCGAAATCGAAGCGACCTTCGATGCGCAGTATAAGAATATCCCGCTCAATGCCTCGCAGCAGACGATGGTCAATGGCGCCGAGGCGCGCTGGCAAAACAGCGTCGCTGGTTTCGAAGACGCACTAAAGGTCCAGGCGGGCGCGGTCGCCAATATCGAAGGCTCGCGCGAAGCGGTGGGCAATCTGGTCAGCGCCAGCCAGTCCGCCACTGGTGCCTTGCAGGCCGCGCAGGCGGGCAACCAATTGCTGGCCGTGCAAGCGGGCCAACTGGCCGATCTCACCGCCACGCTTGCAGCAATGAGCCGGGCACAGGCCCTCGATGCTGCCGAAAGCGCGGCGGCCAAGGCGCAGGCGCGCGAACAGTTGCGGCGCTTCCTCGCCAACCGGCCGCGTTACCTGCCAAGCGGTTCGAAGTAATCGGCCATGGATAGCAAGCTCCTCGCGCGCGTCGGTGCCGCCGTCTTCGTCGGCCTCGCCTTCGCCATGACACTCGTGCAGATGCGCGAGGAGCCTGCCACGCGGCCCGACTCCGTGCCAATCGCATGGGTGCCCGACGGCGACCCGCTGCCGTTACAGATCAAGGCCTGCGCAGAAATGGGCGAGTTGGCGCTGTCCTCACCCGATTGCCGTGAGGCATGGGCCGAAAAGCGCCGTCGCTTTCTGGGCGTCGATCATCCCGAGGCCTATTCCGGGCTCGCTGATCCTGCGCCGCCGGACACGCCTGACCTCCCGGTGCCAGCCCCAGTTGGCAAACAGCGAGGGGAGGACTGACATGGGCGGCACTGGCGTCGTCGATCGCTTTCTGGCGATCTTTTCCCAATATATCGACAGCGGCTTCGGACTGCTGTCGGGCGAGGTCGCCTTCATCGCGACCACACTGATCGTAATCGATGTGACGCTGGCAGCCCTGTTCTGGAGCTGGAGCGAGAATGACGACATCATCGCCCGGCTCGTCAAGAAGACGCTGTTTGTGGGCATCTTTGCCTATATTATCGGCAATTGGAGCGCGCTCGCCAACATCATCTTCAACAGCTTTGCCGGTCTCGGCCTCAAAGCCAGCGGTTCGGGGCTGGGTGCCGCCGACTTATTGCAGCCAGGGCGCGTAGCCCAAGTCGGGATCGATGCTGCCTGGCCGCTGATCGAATCCATGGCCGACCTGCTTGGCTATGTGAGCTTCTTCGAGAACTTCCTGCAGATCGTCATTTTGCTGATCGCCTGGGCGGTTGTGGTGATCGCGTTCTTCATTCTCTCGATCCAGCTCTTCGTCACTCTGATCGAGTTCAAGCTGACGACGCTCGCAGGCTTTGTGCTCATTCCGTTCGGCCTGTTCGGCAAGACCGCCTTTATGGCCGAACGCGTGCTCGGCAATGTGGTCTCGTCGGGCATCAAGGTGCTCGTGCTCGCCGTCATCATCGGCATCGGCTCGACTCTGTTCGCAGAGTTCACCAGCGCCATTCCCGGCGAACCTACCATCGAAGATGCACTCGCCATCGTCCTCGCCAGTCTGACGCTGCTCGGCCTTGGCATTTTTGGTCCGGGTATCGCCAATGGCATCGTGGCGGGCGGGCCGCAGCTCGGAGCAGGCGCCGCTGCAGGCACCGCCTTGCTCGCAGGTGGTGCTGCCGTTGGCGGTGTTGCCGGAGCCAAGCTGGCCGGCGGCGCTGTCGCCAGCGCTGCCTCGTCGGTCGCGCAAGGCACATCGCGCGCTGCGGGCGGGGCAAGCATGGCCTACGCCACAGGCTCCGCAGGCAAGAGCGGCAGTGCAGCGGTTGCAGGCGGTATGGCCGGTGTCGGCCGCGCTGCAGGAGGCGCAGCCATGTCGCCGCTTCGAAAGGCGGCAGACAGCGCCAAAAGCAATTTCCGCGAAGGTGCACGGGCGTCGGTCGGCAATATGGGCGGACGCATCGTGCCTACACCGGGCAGCACGCCGTCCGATCCACAGCCCGAAAACGCCCCGCCCGCCTGGGCCAAATCCATGAAGCAGCGCCAGAGCCTCGGCCACTCGGCTTCACTCGCCGCTCACACTGTGCGCTCCGGTGACGGCCACGGCGCAGGCTCCTCCATCGACACCAAAGAGAAGGACTGACCTCTCATGTTCAAACGCCCCTCGATCCGATATGGCAAAACACCACAACCCGAGACGCCCTATCAGCGCGCGGCACAGGTCTGGGACGAGCGCATCGGTTCGGCCCGCGTACAGGCGAAGAGCTGGCGTTATGCCTTTTTCGGCGCCCTCGGCCTGTCGGCAACGCTGACAGGCGGTCTTATCTGGCAGAATGCGCGCGGCACCATCGTCCCTTGGGTGGTCGAGGTCGACAAGCTTGGCGAAGCGCGCAGCGTTGCGCCTGCCGATGCCGAGTTTGCACCCACCGATCCGCAGATCGCCTTCCACCTTGCCCGTTTTATCGAGCATGTCCGCGCCATTCCCGATGATGCCATTGTTGTGCGGGAAAACTGGCTCAGAGCCTATGACTTCGCGAGCGACAAGGGCGCGCTGGCGCTCAATGACTATGCGCGGGCCAATGATCCTTTTTCCGTGATTGGACGCGAGCAGGTGGCGGTCGATGTCACCAGCGTGATCCGTGCGTCGCCGCGCAGTTTCCGGGTGGCCTGGGTCGAGCGCCGCTACCGTGACGGTGCGCTCGCTGAAACGAGCCGCTGGACCGCGATCCTCGGTATCACCGTGCAGCCGCCCAATAATCCCGATGCGCTCACCAAGAACCCGCTCGGCATTTTCGTCACATCCATCAACTGGTCAAAGGAGCTCGGCTGATGTCCCGCTCGCATACTCTGTCTCGCAAAATCTGCGTCAGCCTGCTTGGTGCCGCTTCGCTGTCGCTGGCTTCCTCCGCGTCGGCTACCCCGGCACCTTCGGCGTCAGCCATGCAGGCGGCTTTTGTCGCGCTGGCAAAGTTGCGTCCGGCCACGGCAATCCGAGCACTTGAGCACATCAACACCCTTTCGCGGCAGACCTCCCCCACTGCCGCGCGCCGCTCCCCTGGCTCTGGAACTGCCCCTGATCCCGAGAGCCAAGTGGGAGCGGCAAACGATGCTGCCCGGATCCAACCCGAGGATGCAGGGTTCCAGAACGCGATCCAGCGCTATGCCTTTAGCGAAGGAGCGCTGTTCCATATCTATGCCAAGCCAGGGCAAGTGACCGATATCGCGCTGCAGGAAGGCGAGCAGCTGGTCGGCCCCGGCCCAGTTGCGGCAGGCGATACGGTACGCTGGATGATTGGCGATACGCTCAGCGGATCGGGCGCCACACAGCGGGTGCATATCCTCGTCAAGCCGACCCGGCCTGACATCACCACCAATCTCGTGATCAACACCGACCGGCGCACCTATCATGTCGAACTGCGCGCAAATGCGCGCGTCTACATGGCCTCGGTCAGCTGGTCCTATCCCGAAGACGAGCTGATCGCATTGCGCCAGTCCGAAGCGGAAGCCGTGCGCGCGGCGCCGATTGTGGATGGGTTCACGATCGAAAACCTCAATTTTGATTACCGGATATCGGGCGACAAACCCGATTGGCGGCCGCTGCGCGTTTTCGATGATGGTCAGCGCACGCTCGTGGAGTTCCCGCCCAATATTGCCCAAGGCGAAATGCCGCCCTTCTTTGTCATTGGCGAGGAGGGCGAGGCCGAACTGGTCAATTACCGGGTGAACGGGCGCTACCTGATCGTCGACCGGCTGTTCCATAAGGCAGAATTGCGGCTTGGCGCGGGACGCAGGCAGGTTCGCGTCAAAATTTCCAATCGGGCGCGGAGCGAGTGATGGGCAGCGAGCCTGATCCCGAACGGCCCGTCGACGCCGAATCCATCACCAGCCTGCGCGGCGAGGGCCCGCGCGTCGTGCGGCTGTCACGAAAGGCAATTGGTATCGCCAGCGCCGTCGGACTATCGCTGGTGGGCGGAGCCTTGCTCTATGCACTGCAGCCTGCCTCGCAAGGGGGCGAGGAGGAGCTGTTCAACACCGATGGTGTCGCGGTGGCCGATGGTCTGGCATCGGCCCCGAGGGATTATTCGCAGGTACCAAGGCTTGGACCGCCGCTTCCCGGCGATCTCGGCAAGCCGATCCTCGATGCGCAGGAGCGCGGCGCTGTTGCTGCATTACCGCCTGTCGGCGCGCAACCGCCCCCACCGCCGCCGCAGGGCATCAGCCCAGAGGAAGCGGCGCGTCAGCGGATTGAACAGGAACGCGAAGCCGCACGCGGTAGCCGCCTGTTTTTTGGCGGCGGAGCGCCCGCTGCCAGTCTAGCGCAGGCGCTCCCGCCCCCCGATCCATTGCCTGCATCAGCTCAGGCTTCGATTTCTGCCGCACAGCCTGCTTTTCTTGATCGCCCGGCCGAGCGCCGCACGGTTTCGCTCGAGCGGCTCGATGCCGCACCATTGGGGGCGCTGTTGCAGGCCGGTTCAGTCATTCCCGCTGCGCTCATCACCGGTATCCGCTCCGACCAGCCCGGGCTTGTAACCGCGCAAGTGACTCAAAACGTCTATGACAGCCTGACCGGACGCCGCTTGCTGATCCCGCAGGGCGCGCGCCTGATCGGCGAGTACGAATCCGATGTCGGCTTTGGCCAGCGGCGCGTGCTGCTCGCCTGGAACCGGCTTATCCTGCCCGATGGCCGTTCAATTGTGCTCGAACGCCAGCCTGCGGCCGACCCCTCCGGCTATGCTGGATTGGAAGACGGGGTCGATTACCACTGGGGCGGCGTCCTCAAGGCCGCGCTGGTCTCGACCTTGCTGGGCATCGGTAGCGAACTGGGTTCCGGCAGTGACAGTGATTTGGCGCGGGCGCTACGGCGCGGCAGTCAGGACAGCGTCAACCGTGCAGGTGAGCAGATCATCTCGCGCGAGCTCAATATCCGCCCGACGCTGACGATTCGTCCGGGCTTTCCTGTGCGGGTGCTGGTCACCCGCGATATCGTGCTGGAGAGTGGGTCGTGACTAGGCTCAAGCTATCTGACATCACCGACGAGAAGCCGGTCAAGCTGACCATCGAGATATCCGCACGGCTGCATCGCGATATGGTCGCCTATGGCGTGGTGCTGAATGGCGGGGAAGGACGCGATGCGCCCGCGCCAGAGCAGCTTATCGCGCCAATGCTTGAGCGGTTCATTGCGACCGATCGGGCCTTCGTGAAGGCGCGGCGCGCAGCTCAGCCTGCTGCGGTTAGCGGATAGCGTTCATCGAGCAGCTTGAAGAAGCGGGCGAGTGCGGGATTGTCGTTGTCCTCGCGCCACCAGGCTGCAAAATCGAGATGCGCAGCCCCGGTTGGGTCGGTTATCTCGCGGAACACGACATCGGGCCGGGCAGCACCGGTCGCGCTTTCGGGCACAACGGTAATGAACTTGCCGAAGGGCACTATCGCGGCGATGGTCTCCGCGCTCGCTTCCTGGGTGATGATGTTGGCCTTGAAGCCATTGCTCCCAAGCCGTTGACGGATCACTTCGGCGATCCTCGGTCCGCTTCGCTCCTGCGGCATCACGAAGACCGACTTGCGCAAATCGGTCCAGAACAGGCTTTCACTCTTGGCCAAGCGATCTTCCTTGGGCAAAACGACCATCAGCCGTTCGGACCACAGCCAGCGCTTGGTGACTCCGGGTTCCTCGATCTGGCTGGCATGGATGGCGATGTCGACGATGCGGGTTTGCAGCCCTGATAGCATGCGTTCCGGACTGGCTTCGAGTGCATCGAGTTGCACATCGGGAAAGCGTTCAAGCAGATCGCCAAGCAGAAGGCGTAAATTGCCTGTGCTGAGCGAGCCGGAAAAGCCGACCATCAGACGCCCGACCTCCCCGTATCTCACGGCCTTCGCCGTCGTCAGCAGATTGTCGGCATCGGTGACGATCCGCCGCGCGACTTCCAGGAAGGCCCTGCCGGTCTCTGTCGGCACAACGCCTCGGGTCGAGCGCTCGAACAGAGTGATCCCAAGGCGATGTTCGAGCGCCGATACCTTCTTGCTCAACGTGGACTGTTTCACATTTAGCTGCTTGGCCGCGCGCAGGAAGCTGGCAGTATCAGCTGCGGTTACAGCGAAGCGAAGCTGGCGCAGGTCGAGGGTCATCAGGTCCTATCTCCTCGCCTTTACAGTATTAAATCTGAGATTTGATCTGGGAGGGGATTGTTGGATTCCTCGGCTCCGCACATGATGATCCAGGTTTTTCGGAACGGGAGATGTCCATAAAGCCTGAGCCCCTCAATCTACATAGCGGCCCTCTGCTCTTGCAGCCGCATCTTGATCACGCCGAACACTGCGGTGTTGACGATCGTTGATCGTCGGATCGTCGGACATGAAAGTCCAAAGTTGGACCGTCCCGTCTTGATGAGCTGTTGTCAGAAGTGCGCCTGTTGCGTTGAAATCCATATATTCAAGCGCATCGGTCACAGTAACGCGCAATGCAAAGGGCACCTGCTCGGAGTTTCTGTAGTCGACATTTAGGAGATCGGCCGTTCTAAAGAAATCAATCGTCATACCGTTGCCCGCGACAAGCAGATAATTTCCGTCCGAAGTCCAAGCTACTGTTTCTGTTTTCTCGACAGACTTTTGCAAAGTACGAAGCAACTCGCCGCTTGAGGTATCGAACAGATAAACGAAACCGAAGGCGCCACCTACAGCCAGATACCGACCGTCAGGGCTAAACTTCGTGTTGATGTAGATGTTGTCTCGGCCGTAGGGTCCCGCTTCTGTGGGAAGTGTCCACTCATGGGCTACAACCCAATTCTGGGGATCGTCACTGTCAGTGCGATAGATGCGCGCTGTGTAATCACCCACTGCAGCCATTATGCGGTCGTCGGAACTGAAATCGACCTCGTTCACTGTGCCGGGGAATGAAAGAGTAGTCAAAAGCATGTCCGCCCGGCCATCGAAAACACGCACAACTCCTTCATCTTGAACACGTTCTTGGCCCGAGACAACGAAACGACCGTCATGGCTAACCGTCAGGCCGTCTATTCCATTCTGGTGTTGATGCCGAGCGATGAGATCCCCAGTTTCCGCATCGAACACTCTTAAGAATCCGTCCTCACTTACTGAGATGACGCGTGTGCCATCATGTGACCATGCAACGCGCTCTATCTCCTGAGGCACAGTGCGTGACCACAATTCAAAGCCATCAGAAACGCGGAAGACGCGAACTGTGTTGTCGAACTTCGTCCCCGTAGCGATGCGTGTCGATGCAGGATCAAATTCAGCACTCTCGACCGAACCATATTCCCCATTTACGTCAGCTAGCCTCGACCAGACATGGTTGAGAGCAAGCGGCCCGTCGCTTGCTACTGCAGATTGTGCGCACAGCGCTAACAGTGCTGCGACCCCGGCTGTCGCAAATTTCAAATCAAATTCCCTTCATAGAATTTATCAAACCTATCTTACCAATATTTGCCACCTGCAAAGCTTGCGGTCAAGCTGCCTTGAGTCAGTGCAAGGGGTCGATCTTGGATGAACCGTTGGCGAGGTGCATTCACATCATAAATTCATTAGATAAAACATGAAGTTCTTGTGACCTTAAAGCTGCTAACCGATGCTCAAAGCTCCTCTGGACCTTACTGTCCAATAGCGCTATCTGGTAAAGCCAATTGAGGCGTGGTGATGTCTTCATGAAATTGGCTGGAAAGCCTCAGGACCAGCATCAGTCGTAAAGGAGAGGCGTTTGATAGTCCCGCAAGTTTCAATTTTGCATTCTTCATGGTCGTCAGCGTCGAAACAGCGCGACATTTTGGAAGGTGCATTTTCTGACGCGATACATGCTGTCGACCCGGCAAATTGTCTTCGGAACTACCTTCAGCCACGGTCTGTAACAGGCAGGACAGTTGTGCTCGCTATAGGTAAGGCTGCCGTTTCCATGTCCGTAGCTGCTTACCAAATACTGGGAAATGAGGTCGAGGGGCTCGCACTCACCCGCTACGGTCACATCGGCACTGCCAGTCTTCCTCCATCATTAGAGGTAGTCGAAGCCGGACACCCGCTACCTGACCTGAACGGCGAGCGGGCCGCTGCACGCATTTTCGATCTGGCAAAGGGCCTTACTGAGAATGATCGCTGCATTGCGCTCATCTCGGGCGGTGGTTCTGCACTTTGTGCACTTCCAGGGCATGGCGTGACCTTAGCGGATAAGAGGGCTCTCGCAAAACTGTTGCTCGCTAGCGGAGCGTCTGTGCGTGAAATCAATTGCGTCAGGAAACACCTTTCGGCGTGCAAGGGGGGAAGACTGGCGCTCGCCGCCGCACCGTCTAGGGTCGAAACATACTGCATTTCTGACGTGGTTGGAGACGATCCTGCCCAAATCGCCTCTGGCCCGACGGTTCCGGACACGACATCTCAATCCGATGCAATCGCGATCCTGCGCAAAAACAAAATCGCGGCAACCGATACCGTCTACGCCGCGCTGAACGATCCTCGAAACGCCTTGCCTGCAAAGGACCATCCAGCTTTCGTCGCGGGAAAGGTGTCAGTTATCGCGGGTTCGTGCAACGCTCTTGATGCTGCCGCGCGCTTCGTGGCCAACCAAGGCTATAAGCCAATAGTTCTGGGAGGCGATATCGAGGGCGAAGCGCGCGAAGTTGGCCTGGTGCATGCCGGCCGCGCGCTGGAACTTAGTAAAAGCTCACAACGCTATGCCTTAATCTCCGGTGGAGAGTGCACTGTGACGTTGCAGGATCGCAATGGACACGGCGGGCCAAATCTCGAGTATCTCCTTGCGCTTGCCCTTGCTCTTGGTGGAGCGCCGGGTGTTTCCGCACTCGCAGCAGATACCGACGGTATCGATGGAAATAGTGAGGCGGCCGGGGCTTTCATCGACTTCAGTACGCTGGCTCGTGCCCGAGACATCGGGTTGGATTTGGGGCAAGTGCTCGAGCGGAACGCGTCATACTCTGCTTTTGCTAAGCTGGGTGACCTTCTGATCACCGGCCCCACCCTAACCAACGTTAACGACCTGAGGATCATCTTGATCGATGGCAAGATTACCTAAAATCGAGAGGAATGCCGGCAATGGCTATTGAAGAAACCGCGCGATCGCCGCGCCAGCTCGTTGGCTTGTGGGCAGGCCCGTTGGTCTTTGCTGCAATACTTTTCATTCCTCTGCCGATCGAGCTGCTTACACAGTTTACTGATGAGCAGATGCCGCCCGATCAGTCCGCCGCAGCCGCGCGTTCGGCGTGGGTCGTGCTCGCCCTCTTGGCTTTCATGGCTATCTGGTGGGTGACAGAAGCGGTGCCGATCCCAGTGGCCTCCTTGCTGCCGATGGTCGTCTTGCCGCTTTGGAACGTCGCAGGGCTTGGTGATGTTGCGGGAGAATACCTCCACCCTGTTGTCGTCTTGCTCCTTGCAGGCTTCATTCTCGCGCGTTCAATCGAGCGCTGGAACCTGCACGAGCGAATTGCGCTCAATGTGGTAGTGCGTTTCGGCAAGAGCCGGGCAGGCCTCATCGGCGGGTTCATGATGGCTTCTGCGGTCCTTTCCATGTGGATTTCCAACACCGCAACCGCCATCATGATGGTTCCCATTGCACTATCTGTTGCCGCCGCACTGTCTTCTCCCGAAGATGAGCGCGAGCAGTTCACTCTTGCGCTGCTCCTCGGCATTGCATTTGCTTGCTCTATTGGCGGGCTGGGCACCTACATTGGAACACCGACTAATCTCCTCATCAAGGATGCAATAGAGAGAAGCACTGGACAACAAATTACCTTCGTCGACTGGATGCTCTTCGGGCTCCCGGCGGTGATCGTTCTGGTGCCGCTGGCATGGGTGGTCCTCACGCGGATGGCGTTCAAGATCGACAGCGACAAATCTGAAAGCGGTAAGGCCACAGTGAAGAAGCGCCTCGAAATACTCGGTACATTGACCGTGCCCGAGCGGCGCGTACTGACTGTGTTTGCGCTGGTCGCCAGTCTCTGGGTTCTTGGCAGACCAATTTCTGAACTAGTCATTTTGGGCACTCAACCCTTTGCCGGATTAAGCGACCAGGTGACCGCGCTTCTCGGAGTTTTCCTGTGCTTTATTATTCCCGCCGGTTCGGCAAGCCAGCAAAATACTACTTTGCTCGACTGGCGCACAGCAGAATCGATTCCTTGGGGAGTAGTGCTGCTCTTTGGAGGAGGCATGGCTCTTGCGGCCTTCATTCGCTCTAGTGGGCTGGGCGATTGGATAGGCGGAGAACTCGAAATATTTGCTACACTTCCCGTGATTCTTTTGATCGCAATCGTCACCACCGTGATCATTTTCGTCACCGAAATCACATCGAACGTCGCCACGGCTGCAGCTTCCATGCCGGTTCTTGTGGCGCTGGCCGAGCGAACCGGCCTTGATGTCGTAATGCTGGCGGCACCGGTCGCGCTTGCGGCCAGCTGCGCCTTCATGCTGCCGATGGCGACTGGCCCAAATGCGGTGATCCACGCAACCGATCGCGTTCCGCTGCCGACGATGGCACGCGCAGGATTGCGACTCAATCTTGCCGCGATACCTGTCATCACCATCCTCGCCTATTTCTTGGCGCCGGTCACATTTTAGGTTTGGACAGGCGCACCACGCCCGTGTTGCAGAAACGTTACAAAAAGCGCCATGGAACAAAAAACGGTAAGTCAGGACTTTTCAAACCCGCCTTACCAATATAACAAGTGGTCAGATAGGTTCCGAAAAACGGGACGTGAATGGGAGAGTGTTATGTTTCGCAGCTTGCGTGCGCCTTTGTTTGCATCGGTATCGGGAGCGGCGATTGCCGTGCTCGCATCGCCATCTACTGTGATGGCGCAGGACAATCAGGAAGCGGCAACCTCTGAGGATCCGAACGTTATCGTGGTTGAGGGGCGTCGCGCCGCAATCGAGAGTGCCATCGACGCGGAGCGCGATGCGGATCAGTTGGTGTCGGTGGTTACTTCAGACGACGTTGGTCAGTTTGGTGATCCAACGGTTGCTGAATCCTTGCAGCGCATCCCTGGCGTATCGATTAACCGGTCCGGCGGCGAAGGTCAGCAAGTTTCCATTCGTGGTTTGCCGACCGAATTTGCAACCGTGACGCTTGATGGAGCGCGGCTTGGTTCGACCGACCCAGACGTAAACTCGACGAGCCTCGACTTTTTCTCTGCCGACAATCTGTCGCGCATTGAAGTGGTGAAGACCTTGCTCCCTGAAATGGAAGCAGACGCCATCGCAGGCACCGTCAATCTTAGGACAATTTCTGCCCTTGATCGTGGGCGCAACTCGTTTGGTGGGCGAGCTGAGGTAGCATATGGTGAAAAGGCCGAGGCGTGGAACCCAGAGTTTGCTGCCGAATTTACCAGAATAATCGATGCCGGAGACAACCGAATCGGGATCGCGGCGGCGGCCAATTGGTCACGCCGAGAGACGATTACCGATTCTCAAGAGGTTGGCGACGGTCTGAACTTCTTCCTCCTTAACGATGACGATGGCGATCTGGAATATATTCAGGGAGGCGATGCCGACAATTGCCAAGATGGTGATGTCGTGCTGGAATGCTATCTGATCCCGGTGGAGGCCGATCTGCGATCAGAAGAACTCGACCGCGAGCGTTTCTCGATCAGCGGACAGCTCGAATTCGAGATGGTCAACCATCTGTTTCAGGTTCGGGGCAGCTATGCCCGTGTCGACGAATCCTCATATACAAACCGCGCCACTTTCGATTTCTCACGCTCGGATGGCGATGTAGCAGAGGGCCTTGGTACAGACGATCCCGATGTCGATGAAATCGTGAGCTTTGGCCTTGAGGACGACGGTGAAGTCTTCGGTGTCTTTGAAGATGGGCGTGCAGAACGCCGCCTGCGCCCCGGCGATCAGACACAGGAAGTTTGGACTATCGGGCTTGAAGGTACGAGCACATTTGGCGATGTCTGGACGGCCAATTACGGTGCCAATTTCTCGCGCAACAACGAGGATGAGGATCGTATTGAGGGGCGTTTTAGATCTGATAACATCACGATGGCTTTCGCCAATCTGGGTCCGAATGGTGTTGATATCGATCTCAGTCGAGAGCAGTTCGATTTCGACGACGACGATCTCGACCCTACCGTGGGTGCAGGCTTCCCAATTCGGACGTCAAATATTGGAGGCGAAAACTTTGGCACACCTAATGAGACGTTCACGCGCTCACGCGATTCGTTCAATTCGTATTACCTGAATCTTGAACGCGAGTTTACGATGTTTGGGCGTGAATCGGCGATAAAGATCGGTGGACGATACAGGGAACGCACGCGTGAATATGATTTCACACGTATAGAATATCTGGTTGATCCGGATGTAACTCTTGCCGATTTTCCCAATTCGCCATCCGCCGACAGATCTAATCTCAATATTCCCATCGACGTTGAGCGCGGTGATGTTGAGGCGACCCTCAGGCAGCTAATCGAAAATGGGCGTGTCGCTACGGTTGCCGATCGCGGCGTTTTTATCACTATCCAGGATCTTCAAGAC
Source organism: Erythrobacter sp. SN021 (assembly GCF_021864455.1). Lineage (NCBI taxonomy): Bacteria > Pseudomonadati > Pseudomonadota > Alphaproteobacteria > Sphingomonadales > Erythrobacteraceae > Erythrobacter > Erythrobacter sp. SN021. Next base: position 187,107 of record NZ_JAKKUW010000003.1, on the reverse strand, counting down.
GATTTCATCGCAAATGAAGATGTCCTGGCGGGTTATGTTCAGTGGACCTTTAATCCGTTTGATCGGTTTCAAGTGATCGCTGGTGTCCGGGTCGAGAACACCGATTATTCCACCTCTGGTTCAGCCGTACGCCAGCTCGAATACGATGACGGAATTACCGACGCACTGCAGGCAGCACTGGAAAACGGGGGTGTGGCAGACGCTGCGATTGATCAATTCCTGGCAGGCCGTGAGCCACGCTCGGTCATCGAAGACAGAAGCGGCGGTAACTCATACACAGACTTCTTTCCTAGCGTGAACATTCGTTGGGAGCCGACCGATACGACGCAGGTCCGGGCGTCGTTCACGACCGGCATCAAGCGCCCTGAGTATCGTGAAGCGGCAGCGATTCAGTTTCTCAGCACAAGTGAACAACTTGACGATGATCTGTTTTGCGGTTTCGTGATCCAGAACTTCGGCGGCACCGGATCGCTCGATGAGTGCCCGGCAGATCCCTCCTCCTTTGGCGGAGTTCTTACAAGCGTTGCGCAGGCGCAAGCTGCACTGTCGGGCGCACGTGCCGAGGAGCTTGCTGACACTGGCCAACTGGCATTCGAAACAGAGGCTGATCCGGCACGAAATCCATTCCTTGAGCCTCTGACGTCGATGAACTGGGATGTTTCTTTCGGCTGGTATCCCAATGACAATACGGCGTTGTCGGCGGCAGTCTTCCACAAGCGGATCGAGAACTTCATCGTTCCTATCTCGCTGGCAGGGCAGGATGTGACACGGCTCGGATTTGACGTCGACGACGGCACCGAGAGCGGGCTGGGTATTTCAAGGATCACAACTTTCGCAAACGGCGACAGCGCGACGATCACGGGCCTAGAACTGAGCTATTACCAGGCTTACACTTTCCTGCCGGGTATCCTTGGCGGTCTCTTCACACAGGCCAATGTCACCTTTGCGGAGAGTTCGGCTTCGAGCGATCTCGTGGACCGTGACTTCCGCTTCCCCGACCAGTCCGATGTGATTGGCAATTTGTCCGTGGGCTGGGAGAACGAAGTTTTCTCGATCCGCGGTGCTGTTGCCTATCAGGGCGACAGGCTTCGCGGTGTCAATCTCGGCGGGCTGGATGACGGAAATGATACAGCTGGTGATGTGCTGGAAGACTCGCGCACACAGGTCGATATCAACGTGCGCTATGAAGTTTTCGATGGCGTGCAGCTGTATTTCGATGCTCAAAACATTACGGATGCTGGCGATCGCCGCTTCTTCCGTGGCAGCGACCAGACGCTGAACGGGCCGATTTTTTCGGCCTTGGAAGATTACGGACCGACATATCAATTTGGCGTTCGCGCTCGGTTTTAACGCGTCCCTCCCAGAACCGCGCGACTGACACTGTCAGTCGCGCGGTTCACTCCATGCATGCAGAACGTTTTCAGCCCATTGCTGAAATCAGAATGAGCGACGATGAACGAAGAATACTTAACAATCAGTCGTCGTACGCTTCTTGCTTCGTCTTTGCTAGCTGGTGGCTCGGTGATAGCAGCAGGCTGCGTCGCCAATCCCGTTCTTTTGGATGATCCGTCATGGCTTGATAATCCGTGGTCCCGTGCAGACCGTATCGTCGGCGAAATCGGCCAAGTTGAAATTCCCGCTCGGCAATTTGCTATCACCGAATTCGGTGCACTCGATAATGATGGCAGCGACGCGCGGCCCGCTATCCAATCGGCAATTGCAGCCGCTCATGCCGCTGGCGGTGGTCGTGTAATCATTCCCTCCGGGCTTTGGCTTAGTGACGGTCCCATCCACTACCGCTCGAATGTCGAACTGCACCTGGCAGAAGGAGCGCATTTGCGCTTTCTTCCGAACGTCGAGCAATATCTTCCTCCAGTCCGGACACGATGGGAGGGCACCGAGCTCTACACATATTCACCAATGCTCTATGCCGAAAACTGCGAGAATATCGCGCTTACCGGTTCAGGCACTGTGGATGGTCAAGGTGAGCAATACTGGCTTCCCTGGCGCGATACGCAGCGACCGATCCAGCGGCTCTTGCGCGATATGGGACGTGACGGTGTCCCGGTCGAAGAGCGGCTGTTCGTTGGAGAGCGCCGATTGCGCCCGTATTTCGTGCAGTTCAACCGGTGCCGGAGAGTTCTGGTCGATGGGCCGCGCCTGATCGATTCCCCTTTCTGGATGGTGCATCCGCTGTTTTGCGAGGATGTCATCATCCGCAATATCCGTTGCAAGTCCGATCACGTGAACAGCGACGGTGTCGATCCGGACAGCTCGCGCCGCGTCCTGATCGAGAACTGCGATTTCGATGTCGGTGATGACGGGGTGTCGCTCAAATCCGGTCGCGACCAAGATGGTTGGCGCGTCGGGATCCCCACCGAAAATGTCGTCGTGCGCAATTGCACATATAGTGGAAGCGCGGGCGGCGGAATGGCCATCGGATCGGAAATGTCCGGCGGGGTGCGCAATATCTTCGTCGATGGATACGACCTGCCGCGTGCCGTGCACACGCTCTATTTCAAAGCCAATCTCGATCGCGGTGGTCTGATTAGTGATATCTACATCCGCAACATAAATGCCGGAGAGACGCAATCCTTGCTCGTCTTTACGAATGACTATCATTCTTACAGAGGTGGTAACTATCCACCTCAGTTTGAGCGTGTTCTGATCGAATCAGTACAAGTCGATAGGACTGTTGTCGGAATCTCCATCGATGGTCACGAAAACGCTCCGGTTCGTGATGTCGTCATTCGCAATCTTACAATGGGCGAAGCGGAGTTTCCGCTCAAGGTTAGCAATGCTGAACGCATCACTCTTGACCGCGTGCTAGTCGGTGGCCGCGCGCTGACGATGGCCGACGCTATACCGGTCGATAGTGGACAGCTCGGGGGCTACTAAACCGTGAGAGTATCTGCGCGCACCAAGTCGGTTTTCTTGGGCAAGATCGCCGACCCGTCCTACAAACCGCAAATTGGTAAAAATTGGTCATACAAGTTATTGACCCTCCTCGACCAATGCGGCAGTAGAGCAGCAAGAGGCCAGACCAAAAATAGATAATGGAGCTAGCGAGATGGCAGGAAAGCGTCTTTACGAACGGATCGTCGAAGCGTTATCCGGCGAGATACTCGGCGGACAATATGAGATTGGCCAGCGACTGCCATCTGAGCGGGACTTGTCGGATCGTTTTGAGGTCAGCCGACCGACCATACGAGAGGCGCTGATTGCGCTGGAAATTGACGGATTGGTCGAAGTTGTCACTGGCTCGGGCGTCTATGTTCGGTCGCTTAGGCGCCGCGCGGGAGGCGCGTCCCCTCGTGATGTAGGCCCATTTGAATTGCTTGAGGCGCGCGCGTTCATTGAGGGGGAAGCAGCTGCGCTTGCAGCGCAGCATATCACCGACGAAGAATTGAACACGCTTCAAGCTCTTGTTGCCGAGATGGAGGCGGAGAACTTGCGCGATGTCGTGATGTCGGAGGATGCCGACCGGCGTTTTCATATGACTATTGCCGCTGCCACCAAAAATTCAGCGATGGAGCAAGCGGTCGAAGCGCTGTGGGCGGCGCGAAACCAGTCGCTTCAGAACGTGCGCTTTCTCGAGAAGGTGCGGGCAGAAGGCGTGAAGCCCCGGATAAACGAACATATGGCAATTGTGAGCGCCCTCAAGCTGCGCGATGCTGGTGCTGCGCGCGCGGCCATGCGGACGCATCTTCGCGGCGTGGCCGATATGGTTTTCGAGGCGACCGAAGCCGAAGCGCTTGAGCGCGTGCGCACAGAAATCGCCGGTGAGCGGCGCAGATTCCAGCTTGGAGAGTAACAGACGTGGCACAGCTTAAGCTACATGCAGATCGCCTTTTTCCGTCTGATCCAGAAACGCGCAAGATCGCGCGCCGACTCTATGAGAAGGTCAGCGAATTGCCGATTATCAGCCCGCATGGCCATACGGATCCGTCCTGGTTTGCCGGCAATGAAGCCTTTCCCAATCCCGCAGACCTGCTGATTACGCCAGACCACTACGTGTTCCGGATGCTGTACAGCCAAGGCATTCGGATGGAGGATTTGGGCGTGCCGCAGATCGACGGTGGCGACCCTGTTGATCCGCGCACAGTCTGGCGTATTTTTGCCGACAATTACCACCTGTTCGATGGCACGCCTTCGCGCATATGGCACGACTGGGTTTATTCTCAGGTGTTCGGATTGACAGAAACGCTGTCTGCCGAGACGGCCGATCATTACTACGATGTCATTGATCACAAGCTGCGGCAGGATGATTTTCGACCGCGTGCCTTGTTCGACCGGTTTAACATTGAAGTGATCGCCACCACAGAAGACCCCCTCGATCCTCTGGTGCATCATGCCAAATTGCAGGACGATGGATGGGGTAAGAAGGTCATTACCGCCTTCCGTCCCGACAATGTTCTCGATCCCGATTATGAAGGGTTTGCCGAGAACATCGCGCGGCTTGGCGAGATCACCGGCTGCGATACCACTGACTATCAAGGATATATCGATGCGCTGATGGATCGCCGCGCCTTCTTCAAGCGTCACGGCGCGACGTCAAGCGATCACGGTCATCCCACTGCGACGACAGCTGACCTCACACGCGCCGGGGCAGAAGCTCTGTTTACGAAAGCCCGTAAAGGCGAGTGCTCGCCAGTCGAGGCCGAGACTTTTCGCGGACACATGCTGGTGGAGATGGCGCGCATGAGCCTGGAGGACGGGCTCGTGATGCAGATTCATCCCGGAAGTCATCGCAATCACAACCGACAGGTTTTCGAACGCTTCGGGCGCGACAAGGGTGCCGATATCCCGACGAAGACGGATTACGTAACTGCGCTGGGGCCGCTGCTTGACCGGTTTGGCAATGAGCCGGGCCTCACCATCATCCTGTTTACTCTGGACGAAACGGTCTATTCGCGCGAACTGGCTCCGCTGGCAGGGCATTATCCGGTGCTCAAGCTGGGGCCGCCATGGTGGTTCCATGACAGCCCTGAAGGCATGCGCCGCTTCCGCGAGCAGGCGACCGAGACTGCCGGCTTCTACAATACGGTCGGCTTTAACGATGACACTCGCGCGTTTCTGTCCATACCCGCCCGGCATGATGTTGCGCGGCGCATGGATTGCGGATTTCTGGCCCGTCTCGTCGCTGAACACCGGATGCGCGAAGAGGACGCAGAACGGGTCGCGTACGACCTGACCTACAATCTCGCCAAGGCAGCTTACCGCCTGTGATCGCGCTCGACCGCCGTTCCCTGTTGCGCGGACTTGGCGGCGCCATTGGCGGCGCCAGTGTGGCCCTGGCGGCGGGCTGTGCGCCGATGGAGGGTCAGTTGCTGCGCGCGGTCGATACCCATCCGGATGGCTACCCTACGGTCGAGGCAGTGAAATATATGGGGCAATTGCTTCGCGAAAGGAGCGGGGGTCGACTCGGTATTGAGCATTATGCTGGCGGAGTCCTCGGTCAGGAGCGTGACGCACTTGAGATTACGATCTTTGGCGGGATCGATCTCAACCGGGTCAGTCTTGCGCCGCTCAATCCGATTGTACCGGAGACTCTGGTGCCTGGCCTTCCGTTCCTGTTTAGTTCGACGCAGCATATGCGCGCAGCGATGGACGGCGAGCCTGGACGGGCGATCCTTGATGCGCTTGAGCCGCACGGCCTGATCGGCCTATGTTTCTACGACAGTGGCGGGCGCAGTTTTTACACCACGAAGCGACTGATCGAGCGCCCAGAAGATCTGCGCGGGCTGAAGATACGGGTGCAGAGTTCCGACCTCTTCGTGGAGATGGTGCGGGCTTTGGGCGGCAATCCGACGCCGATGGACTTTGGCGAGGTCTATCAGGGGCTGATGCAGGGCACAGTGGATGGCGCGGAGAACAACTGGCCGTCCTACGAAAGCACACGGCATTTCGAGGTTGCCCCGTTCTATAGCGAGACGCGCCATGTCATGGCGCCTGAAGTGCTGACCATGTCGGCGATTACGTGGAAAAGAATATCTGCCGCTGATCGAGCGCTCATTCGCCAGTGCGCGCAGGAAAGCATTCCTGTCATGCGCGAGCTCTGGGATGCGAAGGTCGAGCAGTCGCGGGCTGCAATCGTCGCCAGCGGTGTGCGCATTGCCGCTCCCGATCCCGCTCCCTTTCAGGCTCTGGTGCAACCCGTTTGGGACCGGTTCGTCACCACGCCGACCATGCGCAAGCTGGTTGACGATATCCGCGCAATGGACCCGGCATAATGACGGCGCTTTCCATTCTGCTTAGCCGCCTATCCTTGTGGTTCTCCGCATTTGGGCTGGTGTCGATGACCGTTATCATCGGCTGGCAGGTGATCGGCCGCTATTTGCTGGCCAGTGCCCCTGCCTGGGCCGAGCAGGCCGCGTTGTTTCTCATGTTGTGGTTCATACTGTTTGCCGCTGCTGCCGGGGTGCGCGAGGGTTTTCATATCCGGCTGTCGCTAATGCAGGACAGCCTGTCCGAGCCACGCCGCCGGTTTCTGGCTATTGTGTGTCATGCCGTTGTCGGCGCCTTTGGGCTGGCGATGACTTATGGCGGCGGCCAGTTGGTGATCGAGACCTGGCAACACATGATCCCTACGCTGGGCCTTCCCAGAGGCCTTGGCTATGTACCGCTTGCCATTGCTGGCTTGCTGATTGCGTTTTTTGCCTTGGAGCACATTCTGGCCGAACGTTCGGACAGGAAGGTAGAACCGCTGTGGAGCTGACTTTCCTTCTTGTCCTGCTGGCCATCCTGCTCGCGATCGGCGTCCCCGTTGCCTTTGCCCTCGGAGCTGCGTCGCTAGCCACTTTCGTGCTGCTCGATATCCCCGTGGTCGTGTCCTTTCAGCGTATGGCTGGGAGCATGAATGTCTTCACCTTGATGGCTATTCCCTTCTTCGTTTTTGCAGGCGATCTGATGGCGCGAACGGGCATCGCAGAGCGGCTAGTGCAGGTAGCTGAGGGCGCATTCGGGCGGGCACGCGGCGGGTTGGGACAGGTAGATGTCGGGGCCAGCATGATGTTCGGCGCGGTTTCTGGCTCTGCTGTCGCAAGCGTTTCTGCGATGGGCTCAACCCTCATGCCGATGATGAAGGAAAAAGGATACGACGCTGACTATGCCGTCAATGTGACGATTACCGCAGCGATCCTGGGGATTTTGATCCCGCCTTCGCATAATATGATCATCTACGCCGCAGCATCACCTGTCAGTGTCAGTGTGGGCGATCTCTTTCTCGCGGGCATCCTTCCCGGAGTGCTGGCCGGGGCAGCGTTGATGCTGGTCGCCTGGCGGGTGGCCATAAAGCGCGGCTATCCTTCGGGCACGTTCCCCGGGTGGAAGAAGTTCACGCGGGCGTTTGTCGCTGCGCTGCCCGGTTTGATGACTGCGCTCATCATCGTCTTCGGCATCTTGCTAGGCATTTTCACGCCCACAGAAAGCTCCGCCATCGCGGTCATCTACACAGTTCTGGTGGGCGTGTTCGTCTATCGCTCGCTGGGCTTTGCTGGCTTTGTCGAAGCGGCCAGCGGGGCTGTGCGAACTACCGCGATGGTGATGCTCATCATCGGCACGGCAGGGATGTTCGGCTGGCTTTTCGCCGTGCTGCACGGGCCGGAAATGCTTTCGGGCGGCCTTACTGCGATCTCGCAGGAGCCTGCCATTATAATGTTGATGATTTTGCTTGTCCTGCTGGTCCTTGGTGCTTTCATGGACATGGCGCCGCTGATCATCATCACCACGCCGATCTTCCTGCCAGTCGCCATGGCCACCGGCGTGGACCCGGTCCATTTCGGCATCATCATGATGCTCAATCTGGGCATTGGCCTGGTGACACCGCCTGTCGGCTCTGTCCTCTTCGTCGGCTGCGCAGTGGGCAAAGCGAGGCCCGAGGATGTCGTGCGGACGATCTGGCCCTTCTATCTCGCGCTCATCGGCGTGCTGCTGCTCGTCGCCTATTTCCCACCCCTCACTCTATGGCTCCCGGAGCAGTTCCAATGACTCGCCTCGCTTCCGCAACGCTTGACCGCCTTCCGGCGAACGCGCGTGTTCATGCTTACGACCGCGCGCAGCCCTGCGGCGTTGTCCACCTTGGCACCGGCGCGTTTCACAGGGCGCATCAGGCTGCCTATTTCGACAGGCTGCTGGCACACGGTCACAGTGGCTGGATGATCCGCGGGGCGAGCCTGCGTTCTCCCGGCGTTGCCGACCAAATGAATCCGCAGGACGGTCTTTTCACTGTTCTGGTCCGAGAGGGCGGGAATGAGCGGATGGAAGTGGTTGGTTCCATTGCCGAAGTGCTGGTTGCAAGACATGACCCGGCTGCACTGGTTCGCGCGCTTGCCGACCCCGATGTGGCGCTCGTCACGCTGACGGTGACAGAAAAGGGCTATTGCCTTGATCCTGCAACGGGCGATCTGAAACTCGACGATCCTGCTGTTGCGGCGGATATCGCTGATCTGAGCGCGCCTGCTACCGCTCCCGGTTTTCTGGTCGCGGGTCTGGCCGCGCGGTGGAAAGCGGGGGGCGAGCCCTTCACCGTGCTTTCCTGCGACAATCTTCCCGAGAACGGCCAGCGTACGAAAGCGGCGGTTCTGGCATTCGCGCGCGAGATCGATGCCGATCTGGCTGATTGGATTGCGCAGATGGTCGCCTTTCCATCTTCGATGGTCGACCGCATCGTTCCCGCGACCACGCAAGAAGATATCGACAATTTTGAAAGCGCCACAGGGCTTCGTGATGAGGCATTGGTAAAGACAGAGCCTTTCACCCAGTGGGTGGTGGAGGACAGCTTTTGCAATCGGCGTCCCCCGCTTGAGGATGTCGGGGTGCAATTGACTGACGATGTGGCAGCATGGGAGATGGCCAAGTTGCGGCTGCTCAATGGCGCCCATTCCGCCATTGCCTATCTGGGCGGATTGGCCGGGCATCGCTATGTGCATCAGGCCATTGCCGCTCCCGGTTTTGACCGGCTGATAAACAGACTCTGGGACGAGGCCCAGGCAACGCTGTCTCCCATTGAAGGGTTCGACCCGGCAGCATATCGGGCGCAGCTTGGCGAACGATTTGCCAACGGCGCTCTGGGGCATTTGACGCACCAGATCGCGATGGATGGCAGCCAGAAAATACCGCAACGCTGGCTCAATACGATCCGCGCTTATCGCACTTTTGGCCTGGGTATTCCGGCAGCGCTGACGATGGCGGTGGCTGGCTGGATGCATTGGCAGTCCGGCAGCGGTGACAATGGAATATCGCATAAGGTTGACGATCCGCTTGCAGAGGCGACCGCTAATGTCTTGAAAGAAGCTGGCGGCGACCGAGAAGCGGAGGTGCACAACCTGCTCGGCATGGCCGCGATTTTCGGCAAGGACCTGCCCCTTGACCCGCCCTTCGTGCAGCAGCTTGTGCAGGACTATATCCAGATCGCCGAAACATCCGCAGCGAGTACAGTTGCCGCATTTAGCGATCCCGCAAGCGCGGAGGACTGAGCGGTGCCAGAGACCCGAATCCTGCGTATGCACGCTGAGGACAACGTTGCACTTGCCCTTTCTGGCATCAGTGCCGGGGACACTATGCCCGACGGCACGCGTGCCAAAGAAGCGGTTGCGTCCGGGCACAAGATTGCGATCGCGCCCATCGCGGCAGGCGACCCTGTGCTAAAATACGGTCAGGTGATCGGCGTAGCCAGCGCGGATGTGGCCAAAGGCGCGCATGTTCATGTCCACAACGTGAGCGCGGATGTTGCGAATGTGCGGCGTTCGGTGAAAACTGACACCTCGCGCCATGCCGAAAAGCGTGCAGCTTCCTTCCGAGGGTATCGCCGCGCATCAGGCAAGGTCGGCACACGCAACTACATCGGTATTCTGACCAGCGTGAACTGCTCGGCCACGGTCGCGCGCGCCATTGCCAACAGCTTTCCCGCCGCCTTGTTCGAAGGCAATTCAGCCATCGATGGCGTCGTAGCGCTGACGCACACAACGGGATGCGGGATGACGCCATCGAGCGAAGGCACAGAGAATCTGCGCCGCACGCTTGCAGGCTATCTGCACCATCCAAACTTTGCCGCCGTGCTGGTTGTCGGCCTCGGCTGCGAAATGATGCAAATGTCCGGTTTTGCTGATGAAGCGCAGGCGGCACGCGACGGCGTTGTCGTCCGTACACTGACGATCCAGGATGAAGGCGGCACGCTTAAGACGATCGAGGCCGGGCGCGCCATCGTGCAGGAGATGATCGAAAGCAATGCGGGCCTTGAGCGGGAGGAGTTTCCCGCCGAGCATCTCGTGCTCGGACTTCAGTGCGGGGGTTCGGATGGCTGGTCAGGCGTTACGGCAAATCCTGCATTGGGCAGGGCGGTTGACTTGCTGGTCGCTGCGGGAGGGACGGCCATCCTTTCCGAAACGCCGGAAATCTATGGTGCCGAACAATTGCTGTTTGCCCGCGCCAAGACAGAGGAGGTGCGCCAGACGTTGCAAAGCCGGCTGGACTGGTGGGCCGAATATGTGGCGCGCAATGGCGCGGAGCTGAATAACAATCCTTCACCGGGAAACATCGAGGGCGGGCTGACCACGATTCTCGAAAAGTCGCTCGGTGCCGTGGCCAAATCTGGCTCTATGCCGTTGCAAGCTGTCTATCGCTATGCCGAACCGATTGCGGCGCACGGCTTCGTGTTCATGGATAGCCCCGGCTATGATCCGTGTTCGGCAACTGGCCAGATGGCGTCTGGCGCCAATATCCTCGCTTTTACCACCGGACGCGGATCGGTGTTCGGATCGAAACCGGCACCTTGCGTAAAGCTCGCCACCAATCGCGTCATGGCGCAGCGCATGTCAGAAGATATGGATCTCGATTGCTCGCCGGTGCTCGAAGGCACCAGCCTCGATGACATGGGCGAGCAGATCCTCGATCTAATCCTGCGGGTCGCATCGGGCGAGAAATCAAAATCGGAAATGCTGGGGCTGGGTGATCTTGAATTCGTGCCTTGGCAAATGGGAGCTGTAGTATGATGAAAGCCAAACCACTCCTTGTGGCCCTGGCGCTGGGCGCATGTGCGACCGGTCCCAATGCGCCATCTTTGGCGCAGGAGCAGGCACCCTCGTCTGAACGCAGCGCCGAAATCACACGTGCGATAGAGGAAATGTCTGTCTTTGCAGGAGATACGCTGCTTGCCGAGGATGGCAGCGGGCGCGCTGACTACTCCGTGATCGACAGCGAGTGGATTACTTATGAGACACATTGGCATACCGGACAGCTCATATGGGGCCTGCTGGAGGCGGGGCTTGTGCTGGATCGTCCCGATCTGGTCGACAAGGCCCGGCGCGGCGGCGATTGGTGGGTTTCGACCGAATTCACCGGCGATCATCCGCTTGCCGGACTGGTCTGGGCCGCGCACGGTGATCATTTGGGCGATCTTATCAACTGGACAACAATCTCCGATGGTACGCCCGGATTGTTTGCCCTGTCGCGCGCAACCGGCGATGCGCGCTATGCCGACAGCGCCGCTCGCTCAGGCCAATGGTTGTGGGACAACACCCGCGTTCCTGACGAGATTCCGGGGGGCGAATGGCTCTTCTACAACATCATCGAGCCGGAGACCGGTCTGGTTTATCGTGACTGGGACGTGCACACGCAGGGCGTGCCACGCGATCCCGAACGCGCCGCGCGCGAGACACCACCGATCAACCGCATGGCCCGGCCCAATATCGAGGGATTCCTGTTCGAAGATATGTGCCGCCACACAGCGGAGGAGGTCTGGTGCGAGCGCTTCCTGGCGCAGGCTGACAGCGTTCTCGAACGGCAGCATGAAAGCGGACTGTGGCTGCAATTCGAACCTAACAACGAAGATGGGAGCCAAATCCATCCTCGCTTCAATGTGTGGAATGCCGAAGCGCTGCTGCAGGCTTACGAGATTTCCGGTGACCGCAAATACCTCGAAGGAGCAGCGCGCACTGCGCGCTGGGCGCAAAGCGTGATGCGCGACGACGGCACTCTATATTACCGAACCAGTATCGATGGGGAATCCAACCGCGCCGAAGTGACCGGTTCTTCGGTAGCCTTCAACGGCCTGCTGATGCTGCGTTTGAAGGATTATGGCTACAGCGAGTTCGACGAGACCATCGATACTTTGGCGGACTGGATCATTCGCAATCGCTTCGCCAGCGATCATCCCGATCCCAATCTTGCTGGCGCAGTGATCAACACCAGACAAAAGCAGCGCGATGGCGGGCTCGAATTGCTCAACCGCGATGTCGGGACAACATTCGCATTGCGTTTTCTCTCACTCTATCTGCGCGACCTGCGGGGCGAGGACGTGAACGCCTATCTGAACGGACGTACACCATGAAGACACTGACCCGCCGAAACGCCCTGAAAAGCGGCATTGCCGGAGCGGGTGTAGCCGCAATCCTGCCGGTAGCCGGGCAAGCTTTCGCACAGGAGCCGGATCCTATTGCCGCAAGCCTCCCCGGAAACCTTCCCGGTCGCGAGCGGCGCGCTCTCGATGGGACGTGGAGATACATTCTCGACCCCTTTGATGTCGCAGGTCGCAAGCCGACCGGGCGGCGGTCGTTTTGGCAGAACCGGATTGAGACGGCGGAAACCGGTCTGATCGAATACGAATGGTCATCCAGCGATCAAATGACCATTCCTGGCGACTGGAACACGGCTGAGCCCGAATTGCATTATTATGAAGGGCCGGTGTATTTCCAGCGCGAGATCAATGCCGGGCCGCGACCTGGCTTGCGCCAGTTTCTTTATTTCGAGGCGGTAAACTATGCCGCGACCGTGTGGTTGGACGGTGCCGAAATTGCCCGTCATGAGGGCGGCTTCACACCCTTCGCGGTTGACATCACCGACATCCTTGCGCGAACCGGCGCCGGCACGCACAGTCTGGTCGTGCGTGCGGATAGCCGCCATGGCCCGGAAACCGTGCCCGGCCTCGATTTCGACTGGAAGAACTGGGGCGGGATCACGCGGTCAGTATGGCTGGTCGAAGTGCCGGTCACTTTCATTCAGGATGTCTATTCAAGGCTGGAAGGCGATCACCTGCTGGTGGACGTCCAGCTTGATGGTCCCTCCAGCGCCAACGCCGAGGTTTCGATTGCACTCACCGGCGATGGCAATGCGTCCAGCGTATCGACCGATGGCGAGGGGCGTGCGCAATTGCAGTTCGACGTAACCGGGCTGCAACGCTGGTCGCCCGACAATCCGCAGCTCTATGAACTAACGGTCTCCACCGCATCTGACCGATTGGTCGAGCGCATCGGCCTGCGCAAGATTGAGACACGGGGCCGCGAAGTATTGCTCAATGGCGAACCAGTTTATCTGCGTGGCATATCGATGCACGAAGAGGCTTTTGGACCCGAAGCGACGCGCGAAGTCAGCCAGGCCGAGGCGCGGGCACTGCTCGCCGAAGCTAAGGCCTTGGGCTGCAATTTCGTACGCCTTGCGCATTATCCTCATGCGGAACACGTCGCCCGGTTGGCGGACGAGATAGGACTTATGCTGTGGGCTGAAATTCCGGTCTATTGGGAAGAGATCGCATATGATTCGCCACGTACTTTGGCTCTGGCACGCCAAATGATGCGCGAGCTTGTCATGCGCGATCGTTCGCGTGCTAGCGTGGTCATGTGGTCTGTTGCCAATGAAACGCCGCAAAGCGATGCACGAACGCGCTTTCTTGAAACCGTGATTGCCGATGTGCGGGCACTTGATCCCAGCCGATTGATCACCGCCGCGCTCAACAAGAATGTCGATGTGGGCGGCGTGCGCGATGGTGAAAAGGTGATCGAGGTGCGCGACCCACTGGGTGCCAGCCTCGATGTCGTTGCAATCAACCAGTATGAAGGCTGGTATGGTGAGCGCACACCGGGCGAGATTGCCCAGGTTTCCTTCCGGAATACCTATGACAAGCCGCTGATGTTTTCAGAATTCGGCGCAGGCGCGCTTTACGGCCATCGCGGCGCGCGTGAGGAGCGCTGGACCGAGGATTATCAGGCCTGGCTATACGAAGAGACCTTGAAAGTTGTTGCAGAGACGCCGGGCTGCGTCGGCCTTGCCCCGTGGTTGCTCAAGGATTTCCGTTCGCCCCGGCGCTGGCACGGCCGGTTTCAGAATCTGTGGAACCGCAAAGGCCTCGTCTCGCCCGAAGGGCACCGCAAACAGGCGTTCTTCGTGTTGCAGGAGTATTATCGCATGAAGGCCTCTTCGGCATGAATTTCTCTAAGACAATTGGTTCTTCTGCACTTTTGTTAGCAAGCTGTGCGTCGTTGCCTTTGGCAGCGCAGCAAACGGAGGATGCCTCAAGTGCGCGCTGCGATATCCGCACGTTCGGAGCGATTGCAGGCGATGGGTTACCCGACACTGCTGCGATCCAGGCAGCTGTGGCGGCATGTGAAGGTGTCGGAGGCACGGTTGTTATCCCGCAGGGTGAATGGTCAACAGGCACTGTTCGCCTAGGCTCGAACATGACGCTATTGCTCGAGCAAGAGGCTGTCCTGGCTTTGCATCCGGATATTGACCTTTTTCCTGAAATGCCGGTTTCGCGCGACAATGGCTCTGCAATGGTGCGCGCGGCGCTCCTTGCAGACGGCGTAGAGGCATTGCGGATCGAGGGTGCAGGCCGGATTGAAGGCAATGGCGAAGCATTCTGGGACGATAGCTTCTATGAAAGTGGCCTACGTCGTCCCACACTTCCGCGCCCCGGCCCGGTTATCGAACTGGCCAATTGCAGCGATACGCATGTTTCCGGCATTTCCATGACCAATATGCCAGCCTATGCGATACGATACCATCGCTGCGACGGTGTCAGCGCCACAGGCATTACGATCCGCAACGATCCGCGCAGCCCAAACACTGATGGTATCCAGCTGCGCGACACGTCCAATGCCGTTATCAGAGGGGTCGACATCCGCACTGGCGACGACGCAATCGTGCTCAAATCAGGTGACCGGATCGTCGATAATATTCTGGTCGAAAACAGCTATCTGGAAAGCGATGATGCCGCGCTGAAATTTGGCACCGGATCGCGGGAAGGGGTGACCAATTCGGTCTTTCGCAACATCGAAATTCGAAATTCACGCTATGGTATCGCGCTGTTCATGATCGATGGCGGCACTCACGCAAACAATCTGTTCGAGAATATCGTGATTTCAACTGGGGGCCGCAACTCGCGGCAATTCCCGATCTTTCTTGATATCGACAGGCGCGAAGCGGATCGCTCGCTTGGCCGGATCGTCGATACGACCTTTCGCAACCTTGCGATCGAAACCAGCGGGGCGAGCCTCATCGCCGGAAACCCCGACGCGCCGATCGAGGGGTTGATATTGCGAAACATCGTGCTCACCATTCGGGATCCTTTTGACGTTACCGTGCGCTCCGCCAAGCCTCGCGGGAACATCAACATCGAGGGTCAGTCCGGGAGCGTCGATTATTCGACGGCGAACGCACACTTCGCATTCGGTCATATTGATGGTCTCAGTCTGGGTGCGATCAATATTGCGGTAGGAGATGATGGCGGCCATGACGATGGAGGGCGGCAAGACTTCTTCTTGCAGGACGTCACGCTGACCCTTCAAAACTAGTTCGGGCCTTTAACAAAAGGGTCTCATCATTTGGAGGCTAAAGGCCTTCGAAGAGTTGGCTCTTCAGCAGGCAGCCCGCGTACGATGTCAGGTTCTCCATAGGTAATTGTTGCGCTGTCGACCTTGGGGGGACTTCCAAATCTTCCTTGAATTGGTAAGATAGGTATCTTGGACTTGACAGACCAATGTTCAGAGTGAACACATCGGTGCAATCCCGCAACTTCTGGCAGACGGGTATCGAAAGGATAAGTTGCAATGGAAATAAAGTCGGCGCGGGTGATCGTCACTTGTCCGGGGCGAAATTTCGTCACGCTCAAGATAGAGGTCGAAGGCGGCTTGACTGGCATTGGCGATGCGACTCTCAATGGCCGCGAAATGTCTGTGGTTTCCTACCTGGAAGATCACCTTTGCCCAGCGCTCATAGGCAAGGATGCGCGCCGCATCGAGGATATCTGGCAGTATTTATATCGTGGTGCCTACTGGCGAAGAGGTCCGGTAACCATGCGCGCAATTGCCGCTGTCGATGTTGCCTTGTGGGATATCAAGGCCAAGGCGGCGAACATGCCGCTTTACGACATGCTGGGCGGCAAGAGCCGCGAGAAAATCATGGTGTATGGGCATGCCAATGGGGCCGATATCGATGAGACCGTGGAGGCTGTTGGACGCTATATTGACCTGGGTTATAAGGCGATCAGGGCTCAGACAGGCATTCCCGGCGTAAAGGATGCCTATGGTGTGGGGCGCGGGGATCTCTACTACGAGCCTGCGGATGCCAGCCTGCCAAGCGAAACCGGCTGGGATACGCGCAAAGCTCTCAATACCATCCCCCGGCTGTTTGAAAAACTGCGCGATACCTATGGCTTCGATCACCATCTCCTGCACGATGGCCATCACCGTTACACGCCGCAGGAGGCGGCAAATCTGGGCAAGATGCTGGAGCCGTATCAATTGTTCTGGCTGGAGGATTGCACGCCGGCGGAGAACCAGGAAGCTTTCCGCCTGGTGCGCCAGCATACTGTTACGCCGCTCGCAGTGGGGGAAATCTTCAATACCATCTGGGACTGCAAGGACCTCATCCAAAATCAGCTGATTGATTACATCCGCACCACCATTGTCGGCGCTGGCGGGATCACTCATCTGCGCCGCATAGCCGATGTGGCCGCTTTGTATCAGGTACGAACGGGATGCCACGGTGCTACCGATCTCTCTCCAGTGACGCTCGGCGCTGCGGTCCATTTTGATAGCTGGGTGCCAAATTTCGGCATTCAGGAATATATGCGACACACGCCGGATACCGACGCGGTTTTTCCGCACGATTATCACTTTGACGATGGATACCTAATGACCGGCGACAGGCCCGGGCACGGGGTGGAAATCGACGAAGAACTCGCCGCCAAATATCCCTACAAACCGATGCAACTTCCTGTTGCCCGGCTTGAAGATGGCACGATGTGGAACTGGTGAGGTCGTGCATTCCGAACGAACCGGGGGAGGCATCGTCTGTTTTGGCGAGTGCATGATCGAATTGAGCAGGGCTTCGCAAGGCGACCTGTGGCGAATGGGCTTTGCCGGCGATACGGCGAATGTTGCTATCTATAGCGCGCGCCTCGGCGCTCCGGTTTCCTTCATGAGCGCGATTGGCTCGGACATGCAAAGCGAAGCAATGCGGTCCTTTCTCATGAGCGAAGACATTGATTGCCGGACTTTGCTCAAACATCCCGAGTGCATTCCAGGGCTCTATGCCATCGATACAGATGCGGCTGGGGAACGCAGCTTTACCTATTGGCGCGAGAGATCGGCCGCCCGGAACTTCTTCGGCATAGCTGGTGCCGAAGAAGCGCTTGCAATAGCCGCCAGAGCGGACCTGCTGTATTTGTCGGGCATCACGCTTTCGTTGTTTGACGAGATTGGGCGCCAGCGCGTCGTGGACCTGGCCGCGTCGGTCCGTGCCAATGGAGGAGGCGTCGCCTTTGATGGCAATTACCGCCCCAGCGGCTGGGAAGATGCATCGACCGCGCGCCGTGCCTTTGCCGCCATTGCACCCTATTGCACCATCGCATTGCCGACATTCGAAGACGAGGTTGCGCTGTTCGGCGATGCCGATCCGCACGATAGTCTGGAAAGATGGCACGAAATGGGTGCCCGGCTAGTCGTCCTTAAGCTCGGAGGGGAAGGCGCACTGGTTTCCGTTGAAGGTTCATCGGTGCAGAAGATCCCCTGTCCGGAGCGTCGCAATGCAAGAGATACAACCGGCGCGGGGGATTCCTTCAATGCCGGATTCCTGTGTTCGCTGCTGAGCGAGCGTGATCCCCTTGCGGCAGCCCATGCTGGCAACAAGCTAGCAGGGAGCGTCATTATGCATCCCGGGGCCATCATCCCTACAGAGGCGATGCCGGCATGATCAGCCCACAACGAAACGCCTTGCGCAGCTTTCATGACTTGTCCGGCATTTGGCGTGTTGCATTCGCCTCTTCAGGTGAACAGCCGGACTGGGAAACAGGCATTCCGGAAGACAGGGCGCTTGCGATCGCCATCCCGGGAAGCTGGAACGAGCAACTAGCCGAAGCCGGTTACATGAATTTCTGCGGCACGGGATGGTTCGAAACCGAGATTTTCTTGCCCGCAACCGGCGATGGACGCGAGTTGGTTCTCCGCTTCGGCTCGGTCGATTATTACGGCGAAGTCTGGCTTGATGGTCGAAGGCTCGGCGAAAGTGGCGCGCCGATGCTGCCCTTCGAAGTTGCGATACCGCGCGATTTAGCGACAGGAAGGCAGGCAAAGCTGGTTGTGCGGGTCGACGCACAATTGCACGCCGATGAAGCAACTCAGGGCATTGCCAAGGCGACCTATACCGAGGAAGGGCGACCGCGCGACGAATATCTGCCTGCCGTCCGATTTGATTTCTTCCCTTATGGCGGCATCAACCGGCCGACCTATCTGGTCGAGAGGCCTCTTGCGGGCCTTGCCCATTGGCGCGCGACCTCGGATATGACCGGGGTCTCGATTGACGTTTCCGCCGATGCGGGAACTACGATCACAGCGCGACTGATCGATGACAAGAATGTGATCGAAGCAAGCGCGGCATTGTCACAGCAACAAACCGCTCGGCTGCGACTTTCCCCGCAAGAGCCGCGCCTTTGGAGCCCGGACGATCCGCAACTTTATCACCTTGAGATAGACCTGCTCGATGCTGCGGGCGCTGTCATCGATATGGCAAGCCAACGTATTGGCCTGCGCAGCTTTGAGATCGAGGGCGCCCAGTTCTTGCTCAATGGCGCGCCGATCCAGCTCAAGGGCTTCGGCAAGCACGAGGAAAGCCCGCTGCACGGGCGCGGTTTAAACCTCCCACAACTGGTCAAGGACTTTCACCTGCTGAAATGGATCGGCGCTAACTCGGTACGCACCTCGCATTATCCCTATAGTGAGGAATTCCTCGATCTTGCCGATGAATTTGGCGTGCTGGTGATCGATGAGGTGTTTTCGATAAATCTCGACTTCCGCCGGGTTAATTCGGATACTCTAAACCGGCACAAGCAGGCCATTAGTGAATTGATCGCACGGGATGCCAACCGAACTTGTGTAATCGCATGGTCGCTCGCCAACGAGCCGGGATATCTTGGCGAGGCAGAGTATCGCGAAAAGTCTGGCGAGTATTGGGACGACCTTTTTGCCCATGCCCGCGCACTCGATCCCTCCCGCCCGATGACGCACGCGAATGTCGGTTATGCCGGCAATGATGATCCGGCATTCAAGCGATCGGATTTCCTCGGCATGAATCGCTACCATGGCTGGTACTCAAACCCGGCCCAGATAGGCGAAGCCGTGGCGGCGTTGCGAGCAGATCTTGATGCCGTATCGGAGCATGGCAAGCCGGTAATGCTGCTCGAATTTGGCGCTGATGCCCTCGCCGGGCAGCACGCAACCCACGATCAGCTGTTTACCGAGGAATACCAAAAGCACTTCATCGAGGCCTATTGGGCCGAGCTCGACCGCCATCCGTCGGTCGCTGGCGGCCATGTCTGGAACTTCGCAGATTTCCGGACCGCGCAACATGGCCGCCGTGTGGTCTACAATCTCAAAGGCGTGTTCACCCGCACGCGCGAGCCGAAAATGGCCGCTTGGGCACTTAAAGATTTGTGGAGTGACCCGGCATGAGCGAAATTCGACCTCTCGCACGCCGCAATATGCTTGGCTGGGCCGTCGGCGACTTTGGCTTCAACATTTTCTGGCAGACGCTCAACCTGCTGCTGCTGCCTTTCTATACCGATGTTCTCGGCTTGAACGCGGCTTTGGCAGGGACAGTCTTCCTGATTGCGAGCTTATGGGATGGTTTCGCCGATACTATCATTGGCGCTATCGCTGATAGGACTAGAAGCCGTTGGGGGAGCTATCGGCCTTACCTGATCTTCGCCTCTCCGGTGCTGGTCGTGTCTTTCATGCTGGCATTCCTCACGCCGGCCTGGGAGCAGGGTGGGCTGTTTCTTTATGCTTTGCTCAGCCAGGTCTTTCTGCGCACCGCCTATTCGCTGGTCTCGATCCCCTACAGTTCGCTTTCGGCGAGGATTTCCCAAGACTCTGGTGAACGCTCGAGCATGGCGGGCTGGCGAATGTTCTTTGCTTTCTCCGGCGGCGCGTTCGTCACTTTTGTGATGCCGCAATTGGTGCAATCACTCGGCGAGGAAACGCAATCAACGACTTATGTTCTGGCGGCAGGCCTTACGGGCCTCATCTCGTTGCCCTTCTTCTGGGTTGTATTCGCGAACACAAGCGAGCCAGAGCGTTTGCGCGAGGCCAATCCTTCAGGCTTCAGCGTGGCCGCGTCTGTCGAGGATTTTCGCGCCACAGTGCGTATGGCCATGGCCAATGGGCCGCTCGTGCGCATCTTCGGCTGCATCATCGTTTCAAGCCTAGCGTTCACCATGACCAACAAATGCCTGGTCTATTACGTCACCTATTATCTTGAACGTCCCGATCTAGTGCCGCGCATTGTGCCTTTCGCTCTGGTCATCAATTTGCTCTTTGCACCGTTCTGGGCGTGGGTCGCGCGGCGGATCGACAAGCGTACCACTTGGCTTGTCGCTAACGTCCTGAGCGTGGTCGCGTATACGCTGTTCTTCTTTTCGACCTCGCGCGATCCTGTGGTCGCTAGCTTCTTTATCGCGCTCATCTCGGCGGGCAATATCGCTTATCAGGTGTTGTTCTGGGCCATGCTGCCCGACACAGTGGAATACAACGCATGGAAGACCGGCCAGCGTCACGATGGCAAGGTCTTCGGCATTGCTTCCTTCGCAAAACAGCTCGCTCTGGGGATCAACGGCGCGCTGCTCGGCGTGCTGCTGATCTGGATCGGATACACTCCCAATGTCGAGCAGAGTGAAGAAACATTGCTCGGGCTCAAGGCGATCATGGCTCTGATACCGCTTGCCGGCGTGCTGCTCTCTGGCTGGCTGATCTGGGGCTACCCTCTCACCCGAGAATCACATCGAGCAATCGTGGAAGGAACGTTTGATGCAACGCGGTAACACTCAGATTGATCGACGCACGGTGCTGCGCAACCTGGCGCTCGGCGTTGGTGGCGGCCTTGGACTGGCTTCGGTGCCTGCCTTCGCGCAAATGGCTGGCAATGTCGGAAACTTCGAGATTGCGTCCGTAGAAGCATTCGCAGTTCCCCGAGCGATCTTCGTGAAGATTACCGCGAATGACGGTACAACGGGTTGGGGCGAAGCGGGTCATTCCGGCGGGAGGCTGGTAGCCGATGTCATCCGCCGCGAAATCGCGCCGCTCTACGAAGGCGAAGACGTGTTCGACGGATACGGTCTTTGGGCGAAAGGCTATTACGAAGTAGACGAGCTTGGCCCCGGCGGACTGGCAAGCCAGGCCCTCGCCGGCGTCGATTGCGCGTTGTGGGACTTGCGCGGTAAATTGCTGGGTCTGCCAGTCTGGGCATTGCTGGGCGGGAAAGTGCGCAACAGTTTTCCGGTCTATGGCTCGTTCAGTCGCAGTCAAGGCAGTGATGGACTCATGGGTCCGGACGAAGCGGCACGCCGCGCTGCAGAAATGATGGAAGAGGGGTTTCGCGCGATCAAGGTGCGTATGGCAATCCGCGAAGAAGGCGTTGATCCTGTAGACGATCCAACAATGCCGGTCGCACGTGCTGTGCGTCAGGCCATAGGCGACGAAGTGCCGCTCTATGTGGATGCCAACAACGGCTATCGCGCCGCGCGCGCAATCGTCATCGGCAAAGCACTGTATGAAGAACTCGGCGTTGAAGTCTTCGAAGAACCCTGTGCGATGCATCATTATGCCAGCACAAGAGCGGTTTCCGATGCGTGCGATATCATGGTGGCGAATGGCGAGCACGAATACACACCCTTCGCCTTCCGCGATCTGATCGAACAGGCGCGGCCTGATCTGCTCAATCCCGACGTTTCCAAATTGTCAGGCCTAACGCCGGGCATCATGGTAGCATCGATGGCTTATGTGCACGATCTGCCGATCTCGGTACACAATGCGCGCCCGACGCTGCTGTCGGCAGCGCATACGCATTTTGTCGCTTGGGCGGAAACCGCCAACCGGACGCAGGAACACCCCGGCGCGATCCGCTTGGCGAGCTTGTGGGACTATTTCGAAGACCGGATGCTTCCAGTGGATGGGATTATGCAGGTTCCTGAGACACCCGGACTGGGCCTCAGACCTATCGAAGAACGCATCAGAGCCGATGCAAGCTAGGCCGCGATGAGCTAGAGAAATAACAAAGATAGAGAATAAACTTCGGCGAATTGCTCACGCAAGATAACCATTTGATTTTCCCTACTCATTTGGAAGGCGCAACTCAATGTTGAAAGTGTTCATTATCTCCGCGTCAGTAGTCCTCGCCGTCAACTTGCCCGCGCATGCTGCGGAATGCCCCGTAGATCAGGTCCGCGCAGATGTTCCCATCGAGGGTCCTGCGACAAGCACCGGTGTAGAGGTGCTCAACGAGGTTGCGATCCCGCTCGAAGATTCAACAGGTCTGTTTGGGGTTCTGCAATACCGGCGCGTCACCATCGAACCGGGTGGGACGCTCGAATTGCACAGCCATGATGTGGTGCCGGGCTTCGCATACGTGCTGACGGGCACCGCGCTCGAGTACCGTTCCGATTGTAGCGTCCCAATTGTTCGCACAGGAGGCGACATCGCGACCGAGCCTTCTTCGTTGACGCATTGGTGGCGCAACGAAGGTGAGACGCCGGTCGTATTGCTTGTAAGTCACGTCGTGCGAGACGGAGCCGAGTAAAGATATTCGCCTTTGTCTTGGCCGCTATTCTTCACCAATCTTGAATCGCTCACGTTGTGCCGCGACTTTGGCTCTGGCTTGTTCGATCGCCTCAGTTTCAGTTGAATCCAGAAGATACTGCAGCACTCTGCCAAGATGGTCTCGCATCGCCTTGCGCGCGGCGGCCGGGTTGCGATCGCGCAGTGCATCGAGCATCTTTCGATGCTCCTCGATCACAGGTTTATGACCCTTGGCGCGCGATTTCTCGAATGTCAGTGCGCATTGCGGAGAACGGTTGCGGATTGTCCATAGATGCTCCACCGCAGCTTGCATCGCGGTATTGTGGCTGCAACCTGCAAGATACGAATGAAAGCGCTCGTCCACGGTTTCGCCGGCACCTGCCCCCGATTTGTTGGCCTGCTCCATTTCCGACAGCAGGCGCTCTAATTCGTCCAACTCTTCATCGGTCACATTGCTCGCAGCAAGGGCTGCGGCCTCACTCTCGATCAACCGCCTCGCTTCGGTAAGTTCGAAAGCTCCGATGTCGCGTTTCACACCTTCTATTGTGGGCGTCTTGCTGAGAACATAAACCCCGGATCCCACACGCACTTCGACAAGGCCTTCGATCTCAAGTGCGATGACGGCCTCTCGCACAGTCGGTCGACTGACATGAAACATCGATGCCAATTCCCGTTCCGCTGGTAAGCGGTCGCCTGGCTGAAACTCTCCGGATGCGATTAGCCTGATAATTTTTTCGGCCAGTGCCTGATAAAGGCGTGTGCCCGAACGTGGAGCGCTTGTGTTCATCGTGTCAATTTGTCCTGACCAATCGTGATTTGCAAGGCATTGCGATTTTCTTGACTAAGGAAACGCGGAACAGCCTGCTACATCAATCGCAATTGCACCTGCGTCACCTGCGTTTTCCCAATCGGCTGCAAGCATTGTCCGGACTTCAATTCCTGACGAGCTGAAATCTCGCACTGCCGCCGCAACACGGTGTCGCTGTCGGTGCTTCCGGAATCGTGTGGCAGTCCGTCTCTCAGCTTAGTTGCGAACTGCAAGTCCGTGAGCGACGTCTTACCGAAGGCAACCGAGTGCATCTGCAATCTTGATACCCACCCGATCAGCTGCCGCTTTCATCGGGTCGTGATCAACATGGGCATAAATCATGGTTGAGCGCATATTCGCATGTCCGAGTATCGCACCAGTCATCGCCAGCGCCTCGCCGCTTGATGTTGCTATAGCTCCCATAGTGTGCCGCAAGGTATGTGGCGTGACATCAGTGAGGCCAGCCTTGCTGACGATCTTGGGCCAAAGCTTCTTGGTCCCTTGAAAGTAGCCTTCGCCACATTCGGCAGGAAAAACATAGTCGCTGGCGTAGCTCCGGGAAATTCCTTTGAGCAGCCCGATCGCGGCTCCTGCCAAAGGACGAACCGATTGCCCGGTTTTGCTATCGGCCAAGGTCAGCAGGCCCCGCTCGAAGTCCACTTCGGACCACTTGAGCTCCACGATTTCCTGACGGCGGCAACCGGTCAGTATCCATAGCCGTGTAATGATGAGTGCTTTGGAGTTGAGACCCTCTTTCTCCAAAGCATCACAGGCTTCGCCGAGCTTTCTGACCTCAGCCAGAGAGAGAAAGCGCGTACGGCGGCCATCCGTCTTTCTGACTACTGCTTTGTCGCAAGGGTTTACCTCTACTAATCCGCGCCTCACTGCGAAACTATACATCGCTGACAAATCCCTGAAGACCTTGCGGGCGGCCCCAGGACCGCCGCGCACGAGGATGCGCTTGCGTGGCCCCACCTTCTCATCCTTCCGCGATTTCCCGGATTCAACATCTCTGAAGAAACGCTCGGTATCGCCAGCAGTCAGCTCGGTAATCCGTTTGTGGCCGAGCAGCCGGACCACATGATGACGCAAGCGCCCGATCGTATATTGCTTGGTCAGGGGTTTCATCGGCTCACCCTGCCGAACGCCGCGCTGGATATAGCAGCCCTCTGCTTCATAAAGATCAACCAGCGCGGCGACCTTCATCTCCACTCTCTTGGAATTCCGCGCGGCGGCGGGGTCTTCGCCAACAGCAATCTGGCCCAGAACCTTCTTGGCCTTCTTGCGCGCTTCTTCGACGGTGAGATTGCCAAACCGGCCAATCGTCACATAGCGTTGCGGGGCAGTGCGACCGCCGCCATCTGCGCGGTATCGCACGACGAAACTCTTGGTCCCGGTAGGCTCAATGCGAACGGCAAAGCCCGCTAATTCGCTATCCCAGACCGCGTAGCGTTTGGCTGTGGGCACCGCAGTATCGACAATTGTCTTTGTCAGCCGAACTTTTGAACTTGCGGGCATTGGCACGATATCCGGTTGGCCTCGGTCAACACATGGTCAACACCATGAGTGTAAACTGGCGGTTGGCTCTAGGATATCTGTAGCGTAGATGTTGCAAATAATCTATAATTATATCAATCTACTATGGAGCAATCTAGCGCACTGCAGAGTAGGTTGGAGAAAGGCTTGTGGCAAGATTGCCAAGGTTGGGGTCGGGCGTTCGAATCGCCTCGCCCGCTCCATTTCCCATGCATTCTGGAACTCGATCGCGCTTTTCCCGCGCTCTATCGGCTTGTGGGCCTGCGCTTTCTGCCCGGATGTGAGCGCGAAAGGTTGCGGGCGCCAAGCGGTGAAGCTCGCTTGGCACTTGCAAAGCTCCTATCGGTTCGACCGTTCCGGGCTTTGCTGAATTTCTCCCAGATGGCGCTGGCGGGTCCATCCGGTGACGGTGTCGACAACGACAGAGCGCAACCAGCGATGCGCGGGGTCTGCCTCGAGCCGGGGGTGCCACAACAGGGAGATCGTGAAAGGGGGTGCCTCGAATGGCAAGTCGGACACGGTCACGCCCGCCTGAAGGCCCCGTGTGTGGATACCGGGGGCCATGGCGATCAGTTCGGACTGTCGGGCCAGGGCAATGGCAGCCGCATGGTTGGCGACGATGGCGCAAGGAGCTTGTTCGATCCCCGCCTGCAGCATTGCATTCGCGACGAAATGCTCTTCCATTTCTTCTCGATACAAGCCGACATAGCCGAACCTGCCAAATGCGTCCGCATCGAGCGGCTGCGTAGCGGCTGGATGGCCGCTCGACAGTACCGCGACATAGCGATCCTCGAACAGGCGGCGGCCCCGGACCTCCGGGCCGATCCGGTCGGACAATACCGCTGTCTCCAGATCGGCAGAGCCATCGCGCAACATCGAGCTGCTCTTGTCGGTTTTCTGAAGAAAGGTCAGGCGACACAGAGGCGCCTCCTTCGCTACCGCCTCGATCAGTAGCGGCCCGAATGTCTCCGCAAACCCTTCACGGCACCTGATGGCGAAAACCCGTTCCAGTGCCGTCAAGTCGAGAGAACTGCCTGGACCCAGCAGCGCCCCAACCTCGTCCATCACCCGGGGCAATTGCTGTTTGATTTGCGCTGCGCGAGGGGACGGGACGAGTCCCCGACCAGCCCGCACCAAAAGCGGGTCGCCGGTAACATCGCGCAATCTGGCCAGTGCGCGGCTTGTCGCGGACGGGGTGATGCCCAGTCGCCTGGATGCCGCGACGACACTTCCCTCCTGCAAAAGCGCCGACAGGGCGTGAAGCAAATTCAGGTCGAGCTTCTGCATGGCCGCGAAGTAGCAGCGTCATACATGACCTTCAATGCACTATATAGATGCAATTGTTGCGCCTTGTGCCATGTATGGGTGCCTCTACCTTGCGAGCAACACCGGCGATCGGGCGCTTTCACAAGGGCACCGCCAAGGTCGGCCATCGTCCAAGCCCTCCGAGGTCGTCCAAGCATGCCACTGCTACCCCCAGGTCCGGATCGACCGGCGGAACCGATCGCGGGCTACGAAGACCTCCGGTTGTGGGCGGCCCTGCTGGCAATCCTCCTTGCGACATTCATGAGCGCGTTCGCCGGAACGAGCGCTCATAGCTGGCAGGCCGTGGCCGCGAGCGGCATGTCGATCGGATTCAAAGGTGCCAATCATGCCGCCAAGGCCATGGTCCTGATGGGGGTGGAACTGTACTCCAATCCCGATTTGCGGGCGCAGGCGAAGGCCGAATTCACCGAATTGCTGGGGCCTGACTATACCTATGAATCGCTGCTTGGCGATCGGGAGCCGCCGCTCGATTACCGTAGGTGACGGGGCTGGCTGCTCACGAAAGCAGGGGTTTTCTCGCATGGGTTGCGAGAGGACCCCTGGCTAAAATCGAGAAACGAACCGCGTCGGTGTGGGGGAACGCAGTGGACACCAAGCAGCGCCCGGGGCGGCGGATCTATAACCCCATCCCCTGATCCACGAACACCTGATGACGATCCGTATCTCCAGGCCTCTCGCCACCCACCTTGTCTTGGTCATCCCCCGGATCCGGTAGGACAGCTTCGGCCCCTGCCTGTTCCAATCTCAGCCGCCCTTCGCGGCCGGATCCTCGTCTGAAACCTCGCCCGACAGGCGGGGCCTTGCTCCCGCCCCCACGCTTGCGGCCTCTTGCCGAGCTGGACGATCCTCCATACTTCAGGCATCACAGACCGCCTGGGTGCCTTTGGATTCCGGCATGGCCGTCCATCTGAAGGCCGGGCGATCGTGCGCGAAGCGAAGTGTGAGAGAGTGACCCGCGCAGTGAGCGACGATCCCGACGATGATGGCCTGCAGGCGGTTTTCCTCGCCAACCGGCAAGTCTTGCTGCGCTTTCTCCTCGCGCGTGGGGCTGCCGAGGATGCGGAGGACATTCTGCAGGAAGTATGGCTGAGGATCGCGCGTAGACCCCCTGGTCCGGTTTCGGCGCCGCTATCCTATCTCTATCGCACAGCCAACACGGTGATGATCGACCGCTATCGTTCGGCAAAACAATCGGCGCAGCGCGAAAAGGATTGGGTCGAGGCCGGCTCGGGGCCGATGCCCGGTATATCCGACAGCCCTTCGGTCGAGCGCGTAATCGCCGGGCGGCAATCCACTCGAAAAGTGGAGGAAGTGCTTGCTGGATTGCCGAAACGCGCCACGGCGATTTTTCGGCGCAGCAGGATCGACGGGGTCGCCCAGCGCGCAATCGCCGAGGAGTTCGGGATCAGCATCAGCACGGTCGAGAGCGATTTGCGCAGTGTCTACCGGGCGCTCGCCGAGCTTCGGGAGCGGTTCGATGAGGAATGATCGCAGCGACTCCGTCCTTATGGCAGGAGTGATACTTCATGACGCTTGATCGCACCATATTCGGCGAGGCCACCGTCTGGGCGGTCAGGACCTCTGATCCCGAATTCGGCGACTGGCCGGCTTTTACCGATTGGCTCGAGCGCTCGCCCGAGCATGCGGCGGCCTACGACCATGTCATGGCGGCAGTGGAAACCGGATCGGCAAGCGTCGATACCGTGCCCGCCAACGATGTCGATCAAGGGGCTTCCCGGCGTGTCGGCCGCTGGCTGGGTCCCGCCATAGCCGCCTGCCTGGCGCTCGTCGCGGCGCTGTGGATCTGGCCGTTGGGCGGGGCGGGATCGACCTATCGGACGGAGCCGGGCGAGATGCAGACGATCGCGCTGGCCGATGGCAGCACTATCGTTTTGGCGGGGGATACTGAACTCGTCGTCGATCCGGACCGAACTCGTTATGCCCGGCTGGAGCAAGGGCGCGCCCTGTTCGAGATCCGTCATGACGAGAGTAACCCTTTCCGGGTCGATGTCGGACGCGCGTCTCTGGTCGATGCGGGCACGATATTCGATGTCAGCATATTGCGATCCGATGTCGGTGTCGCGGTATCCGAAGGGGCTGTGATCTATAATCCTTCAAAGGAGAACGCGCGGATCGAGCCCGGCCAACGGCTCACATTCGATCGCGGCGACAGCACCTACCGGATATCGGACGTGCCTCTGGCCCAGATCGGCGAATGGCGCGAGGGACGGTTGACCTTCCGCGATCTGGCCCTCGCGGATGTCGCCGCGGAAATCTCGCGGGCGAGCGGAATAGCCTATACGGTTTCGGGGAGTAGCGGCGACCGCCCGGTTTCGGGGAGCATCGTCATCGAGCCCCTGCGTGCGGACCCCGCCGCGCTGGGTTCTCTTCTCGGCGTCGAGATCGAGCGGCGGGGAGATACCTGGATGCTCTCGGCACGCTGACCATGCGCCCCTGGCCCGTCATTCTTGCGGCCTGCGTAGCCTGCTCTTCCGCGTCCGCGTTGGCGCGGGAACAGGCGATCGACGTGCCTGCCGGCACGGTCCCGGAATCGGCCATCGAGATGGCGCGGCAGACTGGCACGAGTATCGTGGTGAGCGATCCCGTCCTGACCAAGCGACGCACGCCGCGAATTCGCGGACGAATGAGCGCTCGCCAGGCCATCCGGCGCCTGGCGGAAAGCGCGGGGGCACGAGCGGTTGCGACGGGCACCTCATCCTGGCGGATCGAGCCGCGCCCGCGACGCACCGCTTCGGTCGGAAGGTCCAGGCCTCCGGATCCCCGGCGCCGTGCTGTCCATCAACCGCCGCCGCCTGCGGTTCCTCCGACACCGATCGTGGTGGTGGCGAGCAAGCGCGACACGCGTCTCGACGAGCTCGCAGCCCAGATAAGCCTTATCGATGGCGAGGATCTGGCCCTGGGCGGCACGGGCGGGACGGAAAAGATTACCCAGCGCGTGGCAACGGTGTCCTCGACCTATCTCGGGAGTGGGCGCAACAAGCTCTTCATTCGCGGGATTGCCGATTCCAGCTTCACCGGACCGACTCAAGCAACCGTGGGCCAGTACCTCGGCGATATGCGGCTTAGCTACAATGCACCCGATCCGGACCTGCGTCTTTCGGATCTCGAGCGGGTCGAAGTGCTCGAGGGGCCTCAAGGAACGCTCTATGGCGCAGGCTCTTTGGGCGGCATCATCCGGCTTGTTCCCAATGCACCGGAACTCGACAGCCTGTTCATGCGTGGAACGCTGGGCAACGCCTTGACGCAGTACGGTGCAGCAAGCGTCGATGCGAATATGATCGCCAACATTCCGCTTGCTCCCGGGAAAGCGGCGTTGCGGATGGTGCTCGATGCGGCCAGCGAAGGCGGTTACATCGACAAGCCCCTGCTTGATCGCGACGATGTCAACCGCACGCGAACGCTCGCCGGTCGCGCGATCATGCACGTCGCGATCGCTCCGGACTGGGCGCTGGACGTGATCGGCCTGGCGCAATCGATTCATGCTGCCGACAGCCAGTATGCGGCGCGGAACAGTCAAGACTATGACAGCCTGGCGCGTGTGCGCGAGGGCGCGGACGCCGACTATTTCCACGGCCAGCTCGTGGTGTCCGGGCGTATCGGCGTCCTTCACGTCCGCTCGACCACCGGCGCAGCGAGGCAGGACGTCCAGGAGCGCTACGACGCGACCATGCCGGGCGACGAGGATCGGGTATTCGTCCAGCTCAACGATACGCGCATGATTGCCCACGAGACCCGTATTTGGCTGCCGATCGAAGACCGGCGTTTTGGCTGGCTCGCCGGGCTGAGCCTCGTCGACAACAGCGCCCGCCTCAACCGCAGGCTCGAGCAGGACCGCGAGCGCTCCTCTGCTACCGGCGCGCGTAACTCGCTTACGGAAGGCACGATCTATGGGGAAGCCTCCTACCGGCTGCGAGACGGCGTCATAGCGACATTGGGAGCCCGTTATACGCGGGCACGGCTGGGCGGCGCAGCGGAAGACGTGGCCCTGGCATTGGCGGTCGCGGGAGCTGCCATTACGGAAGAGCGGGATCAGTCCGCGTTCCTTCCCGCAGGATCGCTCGTGGCCAGGCTCGCTCGTGCCACCACTCTCTATATTCGCTATCAGGAAGGTTTCCGGCCCGGCGGGCTGGCTATCGAAGGCGAGTTCGTCCGCCGCTTTCGGCAGGACCATGCCCGCACGCTGGAAATGGGCGCGCGGTACGGGCGCGCGGGCATCGATCCGTTCGACCTGGCGGTGAATGTAGCGCACACGCGCTGGAACGACATTCAGGCCGATTTTATCGATAATCTGGGCCTCCCCAGCACGGACAACATCGGCGACGGCCGTGTTTGGACCTTCAGCGCCTCGGGCAGTGTCTTTCTGACCGACGATTTGCGCCTGACCGGCGGCGCGACCATCAATCGCAGCACGATCGACGAGCCGACCCGCTTCTCCTCCCCTCGCATCTCCCATGTGCCCAATATTGCCGAATTCTCCGGACGGATGGGTCTGGAATACTCGCGATCCGTCGGCCGGGATCTCGACCTCGATGCCCGGGTGTGGGCCAGCTACATCGGTAAGTCCCGGCTCGGAGTAGGGCCGGAGCTCGGCGATCCGCAGGGCGATTATGTCGATAGCGGTATGCTGGTCCGCATCGGCAATGAGCGGTTTGGCGGGACACTTTCGGTCACGAATCTCGCCGGGACCGAAGGCAATCGCTTCGCTCTCGGGACGCCATTCGCCGTACTGCGCGAGCAGGTGACGCCCCTGCGCCCGCGAACTATTCGGCTGGGCGTCGATTTCTCGTTCTAAGCACACGGCCCCGCAGTCTTCCCGGTGAGGGGGGTAATTTTCTTCAAGGCATCCCGCATCTGGCTCCGTCCTCCCATCATTCAGACGGAGGAATTGCATGCATCGTTACCTGCTGGCCGGTACCGCCTTGGCGACTCTAGCCGCCCCGCTCGCGGCGCAGACGCTTGTCGAGGGGAAGCGCACCCAGCCGATCCGCACTTCCCAGCTTAACGATGGAACCGGCGATGCGGTGAAGGTGACCGACACGGGTTCGATCGAGCTTACCGCCGGATCGGCGATTATCGTCGATTCGGATCACGATGCGGTGAATGAGGGCAAGATCGTGGTCGCCAATGCGAATGGCGCAAGCGGCATGGAAGTGGTCGGCGATCGCCAGGCCGATATCGTCAACGCGGGTACGATCACCATCGACGAGACCTATACGCCCGAAGATATCGACAACGACAAGGATCTCGACGGCCCCTTCGCGGTCGGGCGCGACCGGGCTGCCATTCGGGTTCGCGGAAACCTGACCGGCGACATTCGCCACACCGGCACCATTACGGTGGAAGGCAATGAATCCGCGGGCATCCTGGCAACGGGCCTGCTCGACGGCGATTTCGTCCACGATGGCGAAACCAGCGTCGTCGGCGACGATAGCGTGGGTGTCGGGCTGGACGACGTGACCGGCAATATCCGTCTCGCCGGAAAGATTACCGCAGTCGGCGCAGGTTCCCAGGGTGCGCATCTCGGCGGCGACATCGACGGCGCGCTCGTCGTTCAGGGCGATATTTCGGCAACGGGTTATCGCTACACCGCCTCGCCTGCCGACCCCTCCAAGCTCGATGACGACGACTTGCTACAGGGTGGTAGCGCCCTCGTAATCGAAGGCGATGTAGGGAAAGGCATTCACTTCGCCGTCGCGCCACCCGATGCCGACAAGGACGATCCGGATGAGGACAAGGACGGGATCGAGGATGCGAAGGAAGGCAGCGCGAAGGTCGTCTCCTACGGAGCTGCACCCGCGGTCGTGATCGGAGCCGAGGATCGCGACATCGCGATTGGCGCGGTTCCCGCGACCGGGTCGGGTTTCGCTCTGATTGTCGATGGCGATATCGCAGGCCACGGGGTCTATGCCGGCGTCGACGGCAATGGACTGGCGATCGGCGGACGCGGCGGCGAAGTCGCGATCGAAAACGGCATCTCGGTGGCAGGGTCGATCAAAGCGACCTCGAAGGACGCGAACGCGACAGCTCTACATTTCGGAGACGGCGCATCAACCGGCGAGCTGCGCGTCTCCGGGACTATTTCAGCGGTGACCGACCAGGGGGCGGATAGCCGCGCGACTGCCATAGCGATCGATCAGGGAGCAAGCCTTCCGCACCTGCGCAACAGTGGAACGATCAAGGCCACATCCGGCAGCGAGGACGGCACTGCCATTGCCATTGCCGATCAAAGCGGTTCGCTTCGCCTCGTCGAAAACAGCGGCAAGATCGTGGCGACCGGCGCCGAAGCCGGCTCGGGGCGCAATATCGCCATCGACCTGATCAGCGTCACGTCCGGCGCCACGATCCGGCAGACGACGGTCGGTTCGGGTGTCGAAGCGCCGCTGATCAAGGGCGACATCCGTTTCGGAACCGGCAGTGACCTCCTCCGGATCGACGATGGCGAGATCGCCGGCCATGTTGCCTTTGGTTCGGGACAGGACCGGCTGCTGATGGCGGGAGACGCGAAGTTCGCCGGACGCGTGGATTTCGGTGGCCAGGCGGATGAACTGGCCATGGCGGGCACTTCCTCATTCGCCGGGCAAGCGGATTTCGGGGGAGGCGCCGCCTCGGTGACGCTTTCGGACAAGGCCTCGTTCTCCGGACGCCTTTTCAACAGCCAGAACGTCGCAGTGGCAATCGAAGGCGGAACGCTCGACCTCGTCGCACCGACAATGATTGCCTCGCTCGATGTCGGCTCGAAAGGGGTCATTGTCGCCACCCTGAGCAAGGATGCCGACAAGGGCAGCGCCATCACCGTCGGCGGTAACGCCAGTTTCGAGGACGGTGCAAAGCTCAAGCTGCGGCTGACCGATATAGCGGATGCCGAAGGCACCTATACCGTGATCCAGGCGGGAAGCCTGACCGGTGCCGATCAACTGACGACCGATAACACGCTCGTTCCCTTCATGTACGAGGCCGCTCTGGCAATCGAAGACGCCGCCGGTCTGCTGACAGTCGATATCGAGCGCAAGCCGACCAAGGACCTGGGGCTGAATCGCTCACAGAGCCTTGCCTATGACGCGCTTTATACGGCGCTGGCCAAGGACGAGGACATCGCCGGGGTGTTTCTCGCCATTACCGATGAAGCGCTGTTCCGCGCGACAGTGGCCCAGGCCCTACCGGATCACGCCGGGGGAACTTTCGAGGGTCTAAGTCTCGGCATGCGTAGCTTTGCCCGTCGACTGGCTGATGGCGACGGGCCTATCGAGCCTACGGGCAAGTTACGTCTGACATTCGCGGGTGCCGGCTGGGACTCCCGCAAGGATGTCGAGGAAAGCGCCCGCTACGATCTCGACGGACTCGGGTTCTCGGGAGGCGCCGAATTGGCCACCGGGCTTGGGACAATCGGCGCCAGCGCAAGCTGGCTGTGGAACGGTTACGACAGCGGCCCGGATAACCGCGTCGTCTCGAACACATATGAGGCGGCGCTCTATTGGCGCGGCGACTGGGGCGCATTTTCCTCCTTCGCGCGCGGTTCTTATGGCTTCTCGGATTTCGAGGGCTCGCGTCGGTTCCTTGGCAAGAATGGCGACGAGGAGATTTCCCGGACGATAGATCGCAACTGGTCGGGGAATGTGGCGTCGCTCATGGCCGGGGCTTCGGTCGAGGCCGGCACCCAGTACTTCTTCATGCGGCCTTCGATTATCGTCGATTACATTCGCCTCGACGAAGACGGGTATGAAGAGACCGGCGGGGGCGAGGCGCTGGATCTTTCCGTCGAGGACCGCACGAGCGACGAACTCGGCCTGAATCTGGCGACCGCATTGGGCTTTGACCTGCTCGGCATGAGCCGGGGCGACGATATGTGGTTGCGTCTCGAAGCCGAAGGGGGCTGGCGCGAAATCCTCGCGGGTGAGCTCGGAGGGACGACCGCCCGCTTCGGCGATGGCGACAGTTTCACCCTGCTGCCCGATCAACGTTCCAGCGGCTGGTTCGCCCGCTTGCGAGGGTATGGAGGCGACGAGTTTTACACTGTCAGCGGCGAATTGTCGGCCGAGGAGAACAACGACAAGATCGGCTACGTTTTGCGGGCTTCGATCAACTTCGCTCTCTAACGCACCATTTCGAATAGGATCGGCCGGCCTAGTCCCCTCGACGCCCGTACTCGCGGGCCGGTCGTATCCTGGCCCGGACGCCCCCTGAAGGCGTCCGGGCCATTCTGCCTCGCTTGCCCCGGCATGTGGTGCACACGGCGCGCGGTTTTCCCGCGGGGCGGGGGGGGGTAATCGATGCGGGCACGAAACAGGGCCGATCGCCTATGGGCGGGACCGGAGAATGCGCCGGTCATGGCGAGAGCCTTGCCGCATCATGCAGCGACCGCGCTCGGCAGTCATCGAGGCGGCAGGCACCGCCAGGGATCGCGAACCGTCGCGTGGATATGGTACTGCGCTAGAATACTTTTTCCACGCCGGAGCTACCCTTCGGTCCGCCTGAATCGAAAGTACCAAACTTCGTGGCCGTAGACTGTGCGCGCCTTGTGTTCGTAGCGTGTTTCGGGCCAGCCGGAGGGGCGGTTCTGCCAGCTTCCGGGGCCATCGACGATCCATTCGAATTGATCGGCGAAGCGGCGCATCACCATCAGGGCGTGGCGCAGATAGACAGGGTGATCGGTGCCGAAGCGGAACTCGCCGCCCGGCTTGAGCTTGTCGGCGATCATGCGAACCGGCCCGTCATTCATCATCCGCCGCTTGGCGTGCTTGTTCTTGGGCCAGGGATCGGGATGGAGCAGGTAGAGCATCGTCAACGCGCCGTCGGGCACGCGGCGCAGCACTTCCAGCGCATCGCCATGGTGGATGCGGACATTGGCCAGGGTCCGGTCGCGCACATGGGTCAGCGCCTGCGCCACTCCGTTGACGAAGGGTTCGGCGCCGATGAAGCCGTGATCGGGCAGCATGTCGGCACGCTCGGCCAGATGCTCGCCCCCGCCGAAGCCGATCTCGAAATGCAGCGGGCGCTCGAAGCCGAACAGCGCTTCGGACGTCACCGGCCCTTCGCTCGGCACCGAGATCTGCGGCAGCAGCTTGTCGACCAGCTCCTGCTGTGCCGCGCGCAGGGGTTTGCCCTGGCTGCGGCCATAAAGCCGGTTGAGCGTGGTCGGATCGCCTTCCTTGAATGCTGACATGCGGCGCGCCGTAGCGCCATCATCCCCATGTCGTCCAGATGCCGTACGCGCTGGTGACGCTCAGCGCGATCCCGACCAGGATCAGCATCAGCTTGGGGCTGAAATGCTTCGCCGCCAGTGCCCCGAAGGGTGCCGCGGCGATCCCGCCGACGATCAGGCCCAGCGTGGGCCCGGCGATATGCGATATGCCCAGATGATAGGCGAAGCTGACCGAGATGGAGAGTGTCAGGAAGAATTCGACCGAATTGACCGTGCCGACGACCTTGCGTGGTTCGGCTCCCTGGACCAGCAGGTTGGACGTCACCACCGGGCCCCAGCCGCCACCACCGGCGGAATCGAGGAACCCGCCTACAAGGCCCAGCGGCGCTACATATCTGGCCTGACGCAGCTTGGGCGGGTAGAGCAGGCCGCGCACGAGCAGCCACAGGCCGATACCAGCGAGATAGAGCAGCACGAAGGGCTTGATCGTATCGCCATCGATCGATGCCAGAACGTAGCTCCCGATCAGCCCGCCGATAATGCCGGGTATCAACAGCCGGAAGAACAGGGCTTTGTCGATATTGCCGCTGAGCAAATGGCTGATGCCCGAGGTCGCAGTGGTAAAGCATTCGACGAGATGAACGCGCTGCGAGGCCAGCGCGGGGGGCACCCCCAGCAGGCCGACCATAAGCGTATTCGTGATGACGCCAAAGGCCATGCCCAGCGCGCCGTCGACCATCTGGGCCGCAAAACCGATCAGGATGAAGGGGGCAATCACCCCCAGATCGATACCGAACACCTCCATGATCGGGGGCTCGCCTTTCGCAATTGTCGCTGACGGCACTTACTGCGCTTCGCCGAGCCGGGCGAGATAGAAAATCTCTGCCGGGCTGGGGGGTTGAAGCGGTGTTGCGGGAACGGCTAGGCGGCAGCGCATGCAAGGACTTCTCGACGATTATTCCGAACTCGCCCTGTGGCTGCAGTCGCTGATCGCTCTCGCGGGCCTCGCGGTCGTCGCGCTGGCGGTGAACTGGCTGATCAAGCGCGTTCTGCTGCGCGCTGCCGCGCCTTATCTCGACAAGCGCAGCGACACTGTGGATCGCTCGGTCGCGTGGCTCGCCACCGTGATCCCGCTGCTGATTGTATCGCGCGGGATTGCCGTGGTACCCAATCTGCCGGCGGAGGTGGTGACGGTCACGGTCAATGTCGTGAAGGCGCTGATCGTGCTGTCCGTGGCGATGGCGATCAGCTGGGCGCTCAATTACGCGAACGAGCTCTATGCGCGCCGACCCGAAGCGCGCAGCCGCCCGATCAAGGGCTATGTCCAGGTGGTGAAAATCGTCGTGTTCTGCGGTGCGGCGATCCTGATGATCGCGGTGTTGATCGAACAGTCGCCGCTGCTGCTTCTGTCCGGTCTCGGCGCCATGGCAGCGGTACTGATGCTGGTTTTCAAGGATACGATCCTCAGCCTGGTCGCCAGCGTTCAGCTCACCAGCAACGATATGCTGCGCGTGGGCGACTGGATCGAAATGCCGAGCATGAATGCCGATGGCGATGTGATCGACATCGCGCTGCACACGGTCAAGGTGCAGAATTTCGACAAGACCGTCACCACCATTCCGACGCACCGGCTCATTTCCGATGCCTATCGCAACTGGCGCGGGATGAGCGAAAGCGGTGGCAGGCGAATCAAGCGGGCGCTGGTGATCGACCAGAACGCGGTCCGTTTCCTGAGCGGAGACGAGGTTGCCGGGCTCAGGCGCTTCCGGCTGCTCGACGAGTACCTCGCCAGAAAAGAGGCCGAGATAGCGGAGTGGAACCGCCACGAATTGTCCAGCGATTACGACGAAATCAATGCCCGTCGCATCACCAATATCGGCACCCTGCGCGCCTATGTGATTGCCTACCTCAAAAGCCATCCGCGTATCGCGGGCGGGGGGTTCACGCTGATGGTGCGTCAGCTCCCTCCGGGGCCGCAGGGCCTGCCGCTAGAGATCTACTGTTTCACCGATACGGTCGACTGGGGCGAATATGAATCGATCCAGGCGGATATCTTCGACCATCTGATTGCGATCCTCCCCGAATTCGAACTGCGCATTTTCCAGGAACCCAGCGGCCTGGATTTCGCGCGTATGGCGGAACACAAATAGAAAACGCCCGGCAGCCGAAGCTCCGGGCGTCTCTCGCTGTCCCGTCCAGGGGTGAGGGGGTCAGGCCGCCTCGGCCTCTTCGTTCGGATCGCGCAGCACGTAGCCGCGCCCCCAAACGGTTTCGATATAATTCTCGCCGCCACAAGCATGGCTGAGCTTCTTGCGCAGCTTGCAGATGAAAACGTCGATGATCTTGAGCTCGGGTTCGTCCATGCCGCCATACAGGTGGTTGAGGAACATTTCCTTGGTCAGCGTGGTGCCCTTGCGGAGCGAAAGCAGCTCCAGCATCGCATATTCCTTGCCGGTCAGATGGACGCGGGCACCGTCGACTTCGACGGTTTTCGCATCGAGGTTCACCGCCAGCTTGCCGGTCCGGATGACCGACTGGCTGTGGCCCTTCGAACGGCGGACCACGGCATGGATGCGGGCGACCAGTTCTTCGCGA
Organism: Erythrobacter sp. SN021; assembly: GCF_021864455.1. Taxonomy (NCBI): domain Bacteria; kingdom Pseudomonadati; phylum Pseudomonadota; class Alphaproteobacteria; order Sphingomonadales; family Erythrobacteraceae; genus Erythrobacter; species Erythrobacter sp. SN021. Next base: position 148,841 of record NZ_JAKKUW010000003.1, on the reverse strand, counting down.
TGGAAAGGCTTGGTCACGTAATCGTCGGCACCGAAGCCGAACGAACGGATTTTGGAGTCCATTTCGGCGATGCCCGAAAGGATCAGTACCGGGGTCTGCACCTTGGCGACGCGGAGCTTCTTGAGCACGTCATACCCATGCATGTCGGGCAGGTTCAGATCGAGCAGGATGATATCGTAATCATACAGCTTGCCGAGATCCAAGCCTTCCTCGCCGAGGTCGGTCGAGTAGACGTTGAAGCCTTCGGTGGTGAGCATGAGCTCGATCGCCTTGGCGGTTGTCGGCTCGTCTTCGATCAGCAGTACACGCATCGGAACTCCCCTGAATGGTCCCTAGTGTCGTTCGGTAACGCCCCGGAAAGAGGTGTTGCCCTGTATTAACCACATCACATCTGAACGAAAAAGGTTAACGCGGGGTAAAAATCGTTAACTTTTCGAAGCGGCCATCCGGGCCTCATAAAGCGCGCAGCTTCTTTTCGCGGCGGCGTTGGGCACTGGACCCGATGCCGATCGCCTCGCGATATTTGGCCACCGTGCGGCGCGCCAGATCGTACCCCTCGCCATTGAGCAGATCGGCGAGCTTCTGATCCGACAGCACTTTTTTGGGATCTTCCGCGTCGCACAAAGCCTTGATGCGCGCCTTGATCGCTTCGCTGCTCGCGCCTTCGCCATCGGCGGCGGCGACCCCGCTGGTGAAGAAATATTTCAGCTCGAAGGTTCCGCGAGGGCACGACAGATATTTGTTGCTGGTCACGCGGCTGACCGTGCTTTCGTGCATCTCGATCTTCTCGGCCACGTCGCGCAGGGTCAGGGGGCGCATGGCGGTAACCCCTTCGCGAAAGAAGCCTTCCTGCCTCTTTACGATTTCGGCCGCGGTTTTCAGGATCGTCTTCTGGCGCTGGTCCAGCGCGCGGATCAGCCAGTCGGCTTCGCCGAGCTGTTCGTTGAGCCAGCTTTGCGAGGCCTTGTCGCGCGCGCCGCTTTTGAGTTCGAGATAGTATTCGCGATTGACCACCAGACGCGGGAGGCTCGCCTCGTTGATGCGGATGTCCCAGCCTTGCGCACTCGGCGTAATCAGCACGTCGGGCACGATCGCCGATTCGGTGCCGCCGCCGAAGGCCAGCCCCGGCTTGGGATCGTAACCGCGCAGTTCGGCGAGCATGTCGGTGAAGTCCTCGTCATCGACTTCGCACATGCGCTTCAGCCGGGCGATATCGCCCTTCACCACCAGGTCGAGATTGTCGATCAGCCTCGCCATGCAGGGATCGTACCGGTCCGCCTCCTTGGCCTGCAGTGCCAGGCATTCGGCCAGAGTTCGCGCGCCAACGCCGGTCGGATCGAGCGACTGGACGGTCTCCAATGCGCGTTCGGCTTCGGCAAGCGGCACACCCAGCTCCTCGGCGATTTGAAGCAGGTCGGTGGGCAGATAACCCGCCTCGTCCAGTTCCCCGATAATCCGCATGGCGATCAGCGCCTCGCGTGAATCGCGCGCCACCGCACCGACCTGTTCGGTCAGATGATCGGCCAGCGTCCGCCCGGCGGCGGAGCGGTTTTCGAGATCGGGCAATTCACCGCCGGCCATGCCGATATCGGCACGGCTCCAGTCGCCGGCTTCCCCTTGCGCCATATCGCCCGGCGCGGCTTCGGGATCGATGGCGTGGTCGGCGACGTCGAGCGCATTCTCGCCGCCGAATTCCGTCGCGCTATCGGGTTCGGTGACATCCGGTGGCGTCTCTTCGCCGGCCTCCCGGCCGACCTCTCCCATCTCTAGCAGCGGATTGGCATCGAGCACTTCGCCGACGAAGGTTTCGATTTCCAGATTGGACAGCGCCAGCAGCTTGATCGCCTGCTGGAGCTGCGGCGTCATCACCAGCGTTTGAGTCTGCCGGAGGTCCAGCCTTGGGCTAAGCGCCATGGTTCAATTCCGGGCGTGCCTGCGCGTCACAGAGTGAATCCCTCGCCTAGATAGAGGCGGCGTACATTTTCATCCGCCACCAGCGCTTCGGGCGTACCGGCAAACAACACCTGGCCACCATAGATGATGCAGGCCCGATCGACGATCTCCAGCGTCTCGCGCACATTGTGGTCGGTGATCAGCACACCGATACCGCGCGTTCTGAGGTCTTTCACCAAATCCCGGATATCGCTGATCGACAGGGGATCGATCCCGGCAAAAGGCTCGTCGAGGAGCATGATAGAGGGCTTCGCCGCCAGTGCCCGCGCAATCTCGCAGCGGCGCCGCTCGCCGCCGGACAGCGCCATGGCCGGACTCGCCCGCAACCGCGCGAGACCGAATTCGTCGAGCAGGCGCTCGAGCTCCTGCGCGCGCGTGTCCGGATCGGGCTCGACCATTTCGAGCACACAATTGATATTCTGCTCGACCGTCATCCCGCGAAAAATGCTGGTTTCCTGCGGCAGATAGCCGAGCCCCAGGATGGCGCGGCGATACATCGGCAGATTGGTAACGTCTTCGCCATCCATGAGGATACGCCCGGCGTCCGGCCGCACCAGCCCCATGATCGAATAGAAGCATGTCGTCTTGCCTGCCCCGTTCGGCCCGAGCAGGCCGAGAACCTCCCCCTTGCCGACGCTGAGGGAAATATCCGTCAGTACGGCGCGCTTGTCGTAGCTCTTGGCAATGGAGATAACTTCGAGCCCGCCCTGCGGAATGGGCGGGGCGGCATCATGCACTGCGGCATTGTCCGAGCTTAATCCGATATCGGCCATGCACGGCGACATAGCACGCGAACCGGGCGTGAAAACCCCACGACCTTGCCTTTTTCGACGAACTGGCAGGATTCGTGCATAGGCGCCGGCGCCCGGCGCTTTCCCACATCCCATTGCCCGTTCGCGCAGGATTGCTTGCCAGCGGGCGGCATTTTTGAAACAATGCGATTCGGGCAGGAGAAACAGGGAGAGGCGCAGTGAACAAGGCGCTCGACGAAAACGATTTCGCAGGTGGTCGCTCATCCGCTCGCAAGCGGGATTGGCGCAAGGCGATGAGCGACAATGTGGCGCTCGCCCTGCTGGTTTACACCGCGCTGCAGATTTTCGTGACGGTTCATGCGATGAAGCAGGGATCGTCCTCGATCATGCCCTATCTCGCCCTCGTGGTTCTGGTCGCCGGCATCATTCCCGCCTGCCGCTGGTTCGAACGGCGCTGGATCGGCCTGAGCGACGAAGAGGCCGCCGAAATCGGTCTGAAACCGGCCTTCCGCCGCGACCAATTGCTGTTGTGGGCATTGGCGATCGGTTTGCCCTTCGCCCTCACGACTTTCTTCAACATCATCTTCGCCTGATTTTCGCGGCAGTTGCCAGCACCGCGGCCCGCGCCTACCTCGCGCGGATGATGACCCTTTTCGGCAATCGCCCATGATGGACAGCAACGCCGCACTCGACCGGTGCCGGGAACTCGTCGACCTTGCCCGTTCGATGGGCGCCGACGCAGCCGATGCCGCCGCGCGCGCCTCTTCTTCCGAAAGCGTCAGCGTGAGGCTCGGCGCGCTCGAGGAGGTCGAACGTTCGGAGAGCGAGGAGATCGGCCTGCGGGTGTTCGTCGGTCGCCGTTCCGCATCGATCAACACCAGCGATTTCGCACCCGACGGGTTGAAGCTGCTTGCCCAGCGTGCCGTGGAAATGGCGCGCCTGGCACCGGAGGATCCCTATGGCGGGCTCGCGCCACGCGACGCGCTTTTCAGCGGCGAACCGCTCGATCTCGACCTTTCGGATCGGTCCGAACCCTCGCCTGCGGATCTGCGCGAGGCCGCTCTCGCCACCGAAGATGCCGCGCGCGCTGTCGATGGGGTGACCAATTCCAACGGCGGCAGCGCGTCCTATTCGCGTTCGGTCTTCGCGCTGGCCACGTCCAACGGATTCGCGCGCGGCCATTCGGGTGGATCGCATACCCTTTCGGCGAGCGTGGTAGCGGGCGAGGGAGGCGATAAACAGACCGATTATGCCTATCGCACCCAGCGCCACCGCAGCGACCTCCCGGACCCGGCCGAAATCGGCCGCGAGGCGGGGGAGCGCGCGGTGCGCAAGGTGGGGCCCGGGTCGATCCCGTCGCGCAAAATGCCGGTCGTATTCGATCCGCGCGTGGGGAGCGGCGTGCTCGGCCACCTGCTTGGTGCGATCGCCGGGCCTTCCATCGCGCGCAAGGCGAGCTTTCTGGTCGGGCGCGAGACGGAACAGCACTTCGACGAAACCATCCGCATCGCCGAGAATCCGCATCGCCTGCGCGGCCTGCGATCGCGCCATTACGACGGCGAGGGCGTGGCGACGGTCGAACGCGCATTGGTGGAAGGCGGACGCATTACCGGCTGGCTCACCAATGTCGCCAGCGCCGCGCAGCTCGGCCTCGGCCTGACAGGTCATGCCAGCCGCGGCGGCGGCGGATCGCCGGGCATTGCCGTGAGCAATGTCGTCATGGAAACAGGATCGCAATCGGTCGCGGACCTCATCGCCGATATCGAAGACGGCCTGTTCGTGACCGACCTCTTCGGCCAGGGCGTCAACCTCGTCACCGGCGATTACAGCCGCGGGGCCAGCGGGCTGCGCATCCGCAATGGCGAACTGGTCGGGCCGGTCGCCGAAATCACGATCGCCAGCACGCTGCCGGACATGTTCCGCGCACTGGTGCCCGCGGACGATCTGGAACTGGTGCGCGGGGTGGATGTGCCGACCTTCCGCATCGATGGCATGTCGGTGGCGGGCCAGTGACGCGGCTTCTCGCCGTCCTTGCCCTGATCTGGGCGATGCCGCTGGCAGCCCAGCTCGACGCGCCGACCGAACCGGTCGAGACACCCACGCCCGTCCAGACCATCGCCGCGACACAGGAAGCGGGCGCCGACGAACAGATCGCCGAACGCATCGCCGGAATCTTCGCCGAATTGCCGGCCTTTACCGGCGTCGAGGTCGAGGTGAGCGAGGGCGTCGTCGCTCTTTCCGGCACTGTGCCCAAGGCCGAGGATATCGATCGCGCCGAGGCGATCGTGAACCGGATATCCGGCGTCGTTACGATCGAAAACGGGCTGGAGCGGGATTTGTCGGTATCCGCCGACAGCGCCGGTATTTCGGTTCTGGGCGAGCGCTGGAACGCTTTCGTCAGCGCGCTACCGCTGATTGCCGCCGCGCTCGGTGTATGGTTTCTCATCGCGGCGGCGGGCTATGTCATCGCCGGATTGGGGGCATTGTGGCACCGTATCGCTCCCAACAGTTTCCTGGCCGAACTGATCGCCAGCGCGATCCGCTTCGTGTTCTTCATCGGCGGTCTGGTGGTGGCTCTGGACATGATCGGGGCCACCGCTCTGCTCGGCGCGGTGCTGGGCGGGGCGGGCGTGATCGGCATCGCGCTCGGCTTCGCCATGCGCGATACGATCGAGAATTACGTCGCCTCGCTCATGCTCAGCCTGCGTCAGCCCTTCCGCGCAAATGACTGGGTTCAGATCGACACGTATGAGGGGCGGGTCATCCGTCTGACCAGCCGCGCGACCGTGCTGATGACGCTGGACGGCAATCACCTGCGTATTCCCAACGGCCAGGTGTTCCGCGCCGTGATTCTCAATTTCACGCGCAATCCGCAGCGGCGTTTCCAGTTCGAGCTGGGAGTCGATGCCGATGACGATGCCCGCGCCGCGCGCCAATTGGGGCGCGATACGCTGGCCGGGCTGGATTTCGTCCTCGACGATCCCCCGCCCGAGGCGCGGATCATCGAGGTCGGCGATTCGAATGTGGTGATCCGCTTTCTCGGCTGGGTCGACCAGCGCGAGACCGATTGGTGGAAGGCGCAGAGCCAGGCCATCCCCGCCGTGAAGCGGGCTCTGGAAGAGGCCGGGTTCGGCCTGCCGGAGCCGATCTATCGCCTGCGTTTCGACCCGCGTTCGGCCACGGTACCCTTCGCCACCGAAGCCACCGCCGGACCCGCCGCGCAGCGTGACGAGAAGGCGAAGCCGGTGCGCGAGATAACCGTGACCGAGACCGAAGAAGACGTTCGCCCGGCCGACGAGATTGCCGCCATGGTCGATGAGGAACGGCGCACGGGAGGGGAGCAGGATAAGGACCTGCTCGATACGTCGCGGCCGGTCGAATAGCTGCCGTTGGCAATCAAGGGGCGTGTGGCGGTGCCCCCTGGCTCGGCTTCCTCTTATTTTTCCGCCTTGTAGCGATCGACCGCTTCGATGACGATGCGCTTGGCCTCTGCGGCGTCGCCCCAATTGCCGATGCGCACCCACTTTTCCTTTTCCAGGTCTTTATAGTGGGTGAAGAAGTGCTCGATCTGCTGGAAAATGATCGAGGGCAGGTCCTTCGTTTCGGCGACATCCGAATAATAGGGGAAGGTGGTGTCGATCGGCACGCAGATCAGTTTCTCGTCCCCGCCATGCTCGTCTTCGAGATTGAGCACGCCGATCGGACGCGAGCGGACGACGCAGCCGGCGATGAAGGGCGAACGCGCGATCACCAGCGCGTCGAGCGGATCGCCATCGGGCGAGAGCGTGTGCGGAATGAAGCCGTAATTGGCCGGATAGCGCATCGGCGTATGCAGAATACGGTCGACGAACAGCGCGCCCGATTCCTTGTCGAATTCATATTTCACCGGTTCGCCGCCAGTCGGCACTTCGATGATGACGTTGAGGCTTTCCGGCACATTGTCGCCGGTCGGAATCTTGTCGATGCGCATCCGCTACTCTTCTCGCAAATTTCGGTTTCGCCCCTCTCCCCAGAAAGACTTCGCCGGGCGGATAGCGGGGCGGGGCGCAGGCGTAAACAGGGACTTTCGTCGATAGGCTGTAGTTGTCCTGTCCCGCTTCCTGCCCGCATCGGACCATCGCTATAGATTGCGGACCCGCGCAGTTCGCTCTAATCGCGCGCACCATGCCCAAAACACCCCAAGCCATTCGCGGAACCCAGGACATTTTCGGCGCCGATGCGGAAGCCTTCGCCTTCGTCGTCGAAACCTTCGAACGCGTGCGCAAGCTCTATCGCTTTCGCCGCGTCGAAATGCCCGTGTTCGAGAAAACCGAAGTGTTCAGCCGTGCGATCGGCGAGACGACCGATGTCGTCAGCAAGGAAATGTATTCCTTCGACGATCGCGGCGGGGAAAGCCTGACGCTGCGGCCCGAATTCACTGCCGGGATCGCGCGCGCATATCTCTCGAACGGCTGGCAGCAGCATGCGCCGCTCAAGGTCGCGACGCACGGGCCGCTGTTCCGCTACGAGCGTCCGCAGAAGGGCCGCTATCGCCAGTTCCACCAGATCGACGCCGAGATCATCGGCGCGGCGGAACCGCAGGCCGATGTCGAACTGCTGGCGATGGCCGACCAGCTACTGAAGGAACTGGGGATCGAGGGCGTCACGCTGCACCTCAACACGCTCGGCGATGGCGACAGCCGCGAAGCCTGGCGCGCCGCGCTGGTCGAGCATTTCCGCAGCGTGAAGGATGAGCTTTCGGAAGATTCGCAGGAGCGACTCGAAAAGAACCCGCTGCGCATCCTCGACAGCAAGGACCGCCGCGATAAGCGCTTCGTCGCCGACGCGCCCAAGATCGACGATTTCCTGACCGACGAGGCGAAAGCCTTTTTCGAGGCCGTGACCAGCGGCCTCGATGCAGCGGGCGTGAAATGGCAGCGCGCGGAAAGCCTTGTGCGCGGGCTCGATTATTACCGCCACACCGCCTTCGAATTCATTCCCGACGAGGGCAGCGAGGCGGCGGGCAAGCTTGGCAGCCAGAGCACCATCCTCGGCGGCGGGCGCTACGATGGCCTCATGGAAAGCCTCGGCGGCGCGCCGACGCCCGCAGTCGGTTGGGCCGCCGGGATCGAGCGGCTGGCGATGCTGGTGGGGGAGTTGGAAGAAGGGCGCCTCGAAGCAATGGTGCTGGTAGAAAATGATGCCGGAATGGCTGCGGCAATCGCGTTGCTATCCGATCTGCGAGCCGGAGGCGTCACCGCCGACATCATGGCATCGGGATCGCCGAAAAAGCGCTACGACAAGGCGGTCAAACAAAACCCGCAACATATTCTCAGGGTCGATGAACGCGGCTATCATGGAATCTCGGGCGAAGGGGATACCAGCAGGATCGTGGCTGCCATCAACCGGCACTCTGCGTCACCCTGAACTTGTTTCAGGGTCCATCTCGCCGATAGCGCCGTCGGTGAGGGGGCGGGATGGATGCTGAAACAAGTTCAGCATGACGGGGATGGGGAGATGCGCCGGTTCCATCCGTCACCCCGGACTTGATCCGGGGTGGTGCTTATCTTCAGCGTTGCCGGAGGAAGCACGATCCCGGCTCGGGGGCCGGGATGACGGAGGAGCGTGCGTGAATGGCGGTCGTTCAAGGTTGCCCGTGGTCGGAGGTGAAGCGGCGAAAGTCTTTCCTACCCGCCCCGTCCTTCGCTAGGGAGCTTTCTCGACTGGCAGGAACGCCAAGGGCGGGGGGGAGGCCCTGCGAACCGTCAACCGCCTTCCAAGAAAAAATGTTGCAGTGAATGAATACCTTAGCCAGAAAATTTGAAGGTGACACCCTGTCGCCTTCGTCACCCATCCGCCACCCGAACCACCCATGACCATTCCAGCCGAACGCCTCGACCAGATCGCCCATCGCTTCGCCGAGCTCGAGGCGCGGATGGCGTCGGGTACGCTCGAGGGCGAGGAATTCGTCCAGGCGAGCCGCGACTATGCCGAGCTGGAGCCGGTGGCGAAGGTGGCCGCCGAGGTGAAGGCCGCGCGCGAGG